>NZ_LGEG01000008.1 GCF_001280125.1 Streptomyces sp. NRRL F-6492 | reverse complement strand
CTTGCCGTTGCCCGCGAGGTTGTACTTCAGGGCGACGACCTTGTCCGCGCCGTAGATCTCCTTGGCCTTGGCCTCGGTGATGCCGACGGAGGCGACCTCCGGGTGGCAGTAGGTCACCCGCGGCACGCCGTCGTAGTCGATCGGGACGGTCTTCAGACCGGCCAGGCGCTCGGCGACCAGGATGCCCTCGGCGAAGCCGACGTGCGCGAGCTGGAGGGTGGGCACGAGGTCGCCGACGGCCGAGATGGTCGGCACGTTGGTGCGCATGTACTCGTCGGCCAGGACGTAGCCGCGGTCCATCGCGACGCCCTGCTCCTCGTAGCCCAGACCGGCCGAGACCGGGCCGCGGCCGATGGCGACCAGCAGCACCTCGGCCTCGAAGGTCTTGCCGTCGGCCAGGGTCACCCTGACGCCGTTGTCGGTGTACTGGGCGGACTGGAAGAAGGTGCCGAGGTTGAACTTGATGCCGCGCTTGCGGAACGCGCGCTCAAGGAGCTTCGAGCTGTTCTCGTCCTCGACCGGCACCAGGTGCTTCATGCCCTCGATGACGGTGACGTCGGTGCCGAAGGACTTCCACGCCGAGGCGAACTCGACGCCGATCACGCCGCCGCCCAGGATGATCGCCGACTGCGGGACCCGGTCCAGGCCCAGCGCGTGGTCGGAGGTGATGATCCGGTTGCCGTCGATCTCCAGGCCCGGCAGCGACTTGGGCACCGAGCCGGTGGCCAGCAGGACGTGACGGCCCTCGACCCGGCGGCCGTCGACGTCGACGGAGGTCGGGGAGGAGAGGTGGCCGGTGCCCTCGATGTAGGTCACCTTGCGGGAGGCGACCAGGCCCTGCAGACCCTTGTACAGGCCCGCGATCACGTCGTCCTTGTACTTGTGCACGCCCTTGATGTCGATGCCCTCGAAGGAGGCCTTGACACCGAACTGCTCCGCCTCGCGCGCCTGGTCGGCGACCTCGCCGGCGTGCAGCAGGGCCTTCGTCGGGATGCAGCCGTTGTGCAGGCAGGTGCCGCCGAGCTTGTTCTTCTCGATCAGTGCGACGTCCAGGCCCAGCTGCGCTCCGCGCAGCGCCGCGGCGTAACCGCCGCTACCGCCGCCGAGGATCACTAGGTCGAAAACGGTGCTGGCGTCGTTCGCCACGTCACGTCCTCCATGCATGTGCGCTCGTCGCCGGTCGTCCATGACCGGGCGGCGGCTGGTGTTCGGCCGCTTATTTTCGGCCCTGTGATGGGGGCCCTGTCCTGCCGAGAACCCATCTTCGCACTTGTTGACGGATGGCGGGACGCGGGGCCGTTCTCCGAGACGGCCGATCGTCCGTGAGGAGGGGCCGGGACGGTGTGCGGACCTACGGAATCCGTCGCGATCACGCCGTGAGCGAACGGGACCGGACGGGCCGGACGGGAGGAACGGGACGGGGACGGCCCCGGGCGCGCAGCCCGGGGCCGTCCCCGTCACACGGGGTCACCCGCCGCTCAGAGCTCGCCCTCGGCGGCCCGCTCGGCCAGGCGCACCAGGGTGCGGACCGAGGAGCCGGTGCCGCCCTTGGGGGTGTAGCCGTACGGGGCGCCCTCGTGGTAGGCCGGGCCCGCGATGTCCAGGTGGGCCCAGGTGATGCCCTCGCCCACGAACTCCTGGAGGAACAGGCCGGCGACCAGGCCGCCGCCCATCCGCTCGCCCATGTTGGCGATGTCGGCGGTGGGGGAGTCCATGCCCTTGCGCAGGTCCGCCGGGAGCGGCATCGGCCAGGACGCCTCGCCGACCTCCTCCGCGATCTCGTGGATCGTGGAGCGGAACTCGTCGTCGTTGGCCATGATGCCGAAGGTGCGGCTGCCGAGCGCCATCATCATCGCGCCGGTCAGGGTCGCCACGTCGACGATCGCGTCCGGGTTCTCCTCGGAGGCGCGGGTCAGCGCGTCGGCCAGGACCAGGCGGCCCTCGGCGTCGGTGTTCAGGACCTCGACGGTCTTGCCGCTGTACATGCGCAGGACGTCGCCCGGGCGGGTGGCGGAGCCGGACGGCATGTTCTCGGCGAGCGCCAGCCAGCCGGTGACGTTGGCCTCCAGGCCGAGGCGGGCCGCGGCGACGACGGTGGAGAACACGGCGGCGGCGCCGCTCATGTCGCACTTCATCGTCTCGTTGTGCCCGGCCGGCTTCAGGGAGATGCCGCCCGAGTCGTAGGTGATGCCCTTGCCGACCAGGGCGAGGGTCTTCTCCGCCTTCGGGTGGGTGTAGGCGACGCGGACCAGGCGCGGCGGGTTCTCCGAGCCGACGCCGACGCCGAGGATGCCGCCGTAACCGCCCTTGGCGAGGGCCTTCTCGTCGAGGACCTGGACCTTGAGGCCGTGCTCCTTGCCGGCGGTCTGCACCGCGGCGGCGAAGGCGGCCGGGGTCAGGTCGTTCGGCGGGGTGTTGATCAGGTCACGGGCGCGGTTGATCTCCTCCGCGACGGCCTGGGCGCGCTCGGCGGCGGCCTTGTGGGCCTTGTCACGCGGCTTGGCGCCGAGCAGGGCGACCTCGGCCGGCGGCCGCTTCGCGTCCTTGCCGACCTCCTGGTACGCGGTGAAGGCGTACGCGCCGAGCAGGGCGCCCTCCGCGACGGCGGAGACGGCCTCGGCCTCGGCGACGGGCAGGGCGAACGCGGCCTTCTTCGCGCCGAAGAGCGCGCGGGCCGCGGTGCCGGCGGCGCGGCGCAGGGTCTCCGTGCCGTACGCCTCGCCGTCCTCGGGGGCACCGCCCAGGCCGACGACCAGGACGACGGGGGCCTTGAGGCCGGCGGGGGCGGGCAGCTTCGTCGCCTCACCCTCGGCACCCGAGGCGCCCAGGGTCTCCAGGACGGCGGCGAGCCGGCCGTCGAAGGCCTTGTCGACGGCCTCGGCTCCGGGAGCGACGATCAGCTCCTTCCCGGACTTGGCGATGCCGACGACGAGGGCGTCGGCGCGCAGCGTCGCCGCACCGGCAGTGCTGAGAGTGAGAGCAGTCACGGTGGTGAATTCTCGCTTCCATTGAGTTCTGTGGCGGTCGAGGGATGGGCCGACCGTGCCCGCCGCATCGTATTTCGGCCCGGAGAGCGCCGGGAACGAGCCTACGCTCGCTCACCCGGTTCGCTCACGGCGACGTTGATTCACTCATCCGTGGTGTCTCTTTCATGTTTACCGGCCAGGGTCGGGGAGCTCCCCTCACACTCACCTCATTCACGCAAGGGCGACGCCCTCGCCTTCGCACCATCTGCAACATCTCCACAGGTTCGCCCGGTCCCGTCCCGGTCCGGCGCGGTCCTGCAGAGGGGGGAAACCACCGATGGAATCCGGCCGAATCCGTATGCCCAGAAACGCGTCCGGCACCGCCCCGGGCGACCGCGCCCCGTCCCGCACCGCCCGCACCGGATCCCGTACGGGCCGGATCGCGGCCCTCGCCGCCGCCGCGCTCATCGCCACCGTCGTGCCGTCCGCGCAGGCCGCCACCGCCCCGGCGCCCCGCGTCGACCTCACCGTCCTCGTCGTCGACGACGGCGGCAGCGCGGTCGGGGCGATCACCGCCGAGCTGAAGGGCTCCGGCGTCCCGTACCGCAGGATCGACCTCAACGACCCGAACCGCCCGGTCCTGAACCAGGCCTTCCTCAGCGACACGGTCGACGGGCGGCCCCGCGCCAAGT
Source organism: Streptomyces sp. NRRL F-6492 (assembly GCF_001280125.1). Lineage (GTDB taxonomy): Bacteria > Actinomycetota > Actinomycetes > Streptomycetales > Streptomycetaceae > Streptomyces. Next base: position 17,595 of record NZ_LGEG01000008.1, on the reverse strand, counting down.
ACCAGGGCGTCGTCCTGCCCCACGAGACCGCCTTCGGCCCCGACTCCGCCGAGCACACCGCGCTCCAGGCCTACGAGCGGACCTTCGGGATCCCGCAGGTCGACGCCTACACCTGGTCGCACCCGGGCGTCGGCCTCGACTACACCAGCGACGGCGGCCTGTCCGGCGTCCTCGACGGGGTCACCACCTCCGTCACCCCCGCCGGGAAGGCGGGCCCCTTCCGCTACCTGGCCGGCTCGCTCACCTTCGAGGACAACGACCCCACGATCGCCGAGAGCTACGGCTACGCGGGCCGCCCCCGCGCCGGCTACACCAGCTACCTCGACGTGCCCGTCGACGGCGCGGGCGGCGGCCGGGCCAGCCTCGTCGGCGAGTACGCCGCCGACGGGCGCCGCGAACTCGTCGTCACCTTCGCCTACAACCAGTACCAGCGGCAGTACCGGGCGCTCGCCCGCGGCATCGTCGAATGGCTCACCCAGGGCGTCCACCTCGGCCGGAGCCGCAACTACCTCTCCGTCCACGTCGACGACGTCTTCGCCCCCGACGCCCGCTGGGACTCCGCGCTCAACTGCACCCCCGGCGACTTCGACTGCGCCGGCGACGACGGCGGGGGCGCGAACCCGATCCGCATGACCGTCGCGGACGCCCAGTACGCCGCCGCCTGGCAGAAGGCCTCCGGCCTCACCCTCGACATGGTCTACAACGGCGGCCAGGGCGAGCAGTGGAAGACCGAGCACGGCGGCTCCGACCCGCTCACCGACCGGCTCGTCGCCGACCGCGCCCAGTACCGGTGGATCAACCACACCTACACCCACCCCTTCCTCGGCTGCGTCCAGGACAACACCGTCGTGCCCTGGCGGTGCGCCACGGACGCCAAGGGCGACACCCTCTGGGTGAGCCGCGCCGAACTGTCCGCGCAGATCCGCGACAACCACGACTGGGCCGTCCGCAAGGGCATCGCCGTCGACCGCTCCGAACTCGTCACCGGCGAGCACTCCGGCCTGAGGACCCTGCCCCAGCAGCCCGTCGACAACCCCCACCTCGCCGGCGCCCTCGCCGACAACGGCGTGAAGTGGACCGGCAGCGACAACTCCCGCGAGCCGCGGCAGCGCGCGCTCACCACCGCCTCCGGCGCCGCGAAGACCGTGCCCCGCCACCCCATGAACGTGTACTACAACGTGGGCACCGCCGCCGAGATGGCCGACGAGTACAACTGGGTCTACACCTCCCGCGCCGACGGCGGCAGCGGCATCTGCGAGTCCAACCCGGCCTCCACCTGCCTGCCCGCCCCGCTGCCCCCCGCCACCGGCTACGCCGACCACATCGTCCCGCAGGAGGCGCGGACCGCGCTCTCCCACGTCCTCGGCAACGACCCGCGCCCGCACTACGTGCACCAGTCCAACCTGGCCGAGGAGCGGCTCCTCTACCCCGTCCTCGACCGCGTACTGGCCGACTACCGGGCCCTGTTCGCGCCCAGCGCGCCCCTGGTCAACCCCGCCCAGCGGGACGTCGGCACCGAGCTGACCCTCCGCACCGCCTGGGACCAGGCCCTCGCCGCCGGGAAGGTCACCGCCTACCGGATCGGCACCACCGTCACCGTCAAGGCGCCCTCCGGCGTCACCGCCCCCGTGACCGCCCCCGAGGGCACCCGCAAGAAGCTGCTCCTCGGCACCACCGCCTTCGGCACGGCCTACGCCGGCACCCGCTCCGCGTGGACCTCGCCCGAACCGCTCCAGACCGCCGTCACCCTCACGATCCCGACCACCTGACCCAGCACGTTCCGGGGGGAACCGAACATGCCGAGCAGTGGCAGTCACGTCACCATGCTCACCGAAGGCACCTATCCGCACGTCCACGGCGGGGTCAGCACCTGGTGCGACCAACTCGTCCGGGGCATGCCCGAGGTGGACTTCGAGATCCTCGCCCTCACCGGCAGCGGACGCGAGCCCGTCACCTGGGACCTGCCGTCCAACGTCACCCGGCACACCGCGTTCCCCCTCTGGGGCCCCTCGCGGGGCCCGGCCGCGCCCGTCCGCGCGCGCCGGGCCCCGCGGGGGCGGGATCACCGCCGCTTCCTCGACACCTACGAGCGGCTCCTGCTCTCCCTCCTCGACCCGGGAACCGGCTACGACTTCGGCGCGAGCCTGTACGAACTGGCCGCGCTCGCCCGGCGGGGACGGCTGACCGCCGCCCTGCGCTCCGAGGCGGCCCTGCGCTCCCTGATGTGGACGTGGAGCATGCCGCACCTGCCGACCCGCGCGGCCCGGCCCACCGTCCACGACGCGCTCACCGCCACCGACCTGCTCGAACACGCCCTGCGCCCGCTCGCCGCCCGGATATCCACCGGCGGTGTGGCGCACGCCGTCTCCAGCGGCCTCGCCACGCTGCCGGCCCTCGCCGCGCAGCACTTCGAAGGGGTCCCCTTCCTGCTGACCGAACACGGCATCTACCTGCGCGAGCGGTACCTCGGCTACCGCACCGAGACGCAGCCCTGGCCCGTCAAGGCCCTGATGCTCGCCTTCTACCGCGAGCTCAACACCCTCGGCTACCGCAAGGCCGACCTCATCACCCCCTGCAACCAGTACAACCGGCGCTGGGAGGAGCGCGGCGGCGCCCCCGCCGACCGCATCCGCACCGTCTACAACGGCGTCGACCCGGCCCTCTTCCCCGAGGCCGGCCCCGAGCCCGCGACCCCCACCCTCAGCTGGTGCGGACGCGTCGACCCCATCAAGGACCTGGAGACCCTGATCCGGGCGTACGCGATCTGCCGCGCCGAACTCCCCGCGCTGCGGCTGCGGCTGTTCGGCCCGGTGCCCGCCGGGAACGAGGACTACCGGACCCGCCTGGAGAAGCTCGCCGCCGAACTGGGCGTCACCGACGGCGTCTCCTTCGAGGGCCGCGTCTCCGACGTCCCCTCGGCCTACGCGGCCGGCAGCGTGGTCGTGCTCTCCTCCATCAGCGAGGGCTTCCCCTTCTCCCTCATCGAGGCCATGTCCTGCGGCCGCGCCACCGTCTCCACGGACGTCGGAGGGGTGCGGGAGGCCGTCGGCGACACCGGACTCGTCGTCCCGCCCCGCGAACCGGCCGTCCTGGCCGCCGCCCTCTCCGCCCTCCTGGGCGACGGCGCCCGCCGCGCCGAACTGGGCCGCCTGGCCCGGCAGCGGGTCGTCGACCGCTTCACCCTGAACCGGTCGGTGGACGGCTTCCGCCGGATCTACCGCGAACTGGCGGACGAACGGCCACGCGCCCGCGTGGACCGCCCCGACCGCCCCGACCGCCCGGTCCCGAGGACCCGGACGGCCGGCACGTCCGCGCCCCGCCGCACCCCGGCGGCCCTCGTGGCGGGAGGCACCCCGGCATGAGCGGCTCCCTCTGGCTGAAACCCCCGAAGGAGGGGGCCACCCTCCCGGCGATCCCGAGACCCCGCCGGGAGGAGGCACCGAAGGCCCTGTACGCGGAGAGGACCCCGGACGCGGAGAAGGACCTGTACGCGGAGAGGACCCCGCACCAGGAGAAGTCCCCGCACCCGGAGAACGCCCCGGACCCGGACCTCGCCCCCGACCCCCTCGACGAACTCGCCCGGCGGATCGACGGGTTCGTCGCCGCCGCCGTGCACCCCGACGAGGTGGCCGCGCTCCTGGAGTCCGACGGCATGACCGACGACCACATCCGGCTCACCTACGGCCGCGCCGACTCCTTCGCCTTGGCCGAGGACCTCTACGCGCGCGTGGAGCGGCGCCACCCCGCACCGCAGGCGCCGCCCGCCGGGGCCCGGTTCGCCGGCCTCGCGCACTGCCTCCTGCGCGGGCTCGTCTTCGCGCTGCCCGGCCTCGCGTACGTCCTCGCCGCCCCGCTGCTCGCGGGGGAGCAGAGCCGGGCCGGGCTACCCGGCGGAACGGTTCCGCTGCTCGCCGGGGCCGTCACCGGCTGGGTCTGGAACCAGGCCCTGTCCCACCGCGCGTACACCTGGCTCGGCCTCGGCGACCGGCCCGCCGCCGCCCGCGCCCTGCTCACCGGCGCGCCCCCCGGCGTCCTCGCCGGGACGGGCGTCGCCCTCGCGGCCGCCGGGCCCGGCGAGACCCCGGCCGCCGTCTTCGCCGCCGGACAGGCGCTCTACCTCGCCGCCGCGACCGTCCTGCTGGTCCTCGGCCGCGAACGGGCCCTGCTCGGCGCCCTGGTGCCGCTCGCCGGGGCCGTCCCCGCCTTCCGCTGGGACCTGCCGGGACCCCTGCGGATCGGCCTCCTCCTCGCCTCCCTCGCCGCGGCCGTCGTCCTTGCCGCGCTCGTGCTCCGGCCGGGCCTCCGGCGGACGGCGGCGGGACGCGGCGGACCCCCGCGCGCGGCCTCCCTCCCGTACGGGCTCTTCGGGCTCGGCAGCGGCCTCCTGGTCCTGCACGCGGGCGTCGGCGCCACCCCGGTGAGCGGCGCGGGCGCCGTCGTCGCGCTCACCCTCTCCATGGGGCCCGCCGAATGGCTGCTGCACCGCTTCCGGGGCGAGAGCCTGACCCGGCTGCGGACCCTCACCACCGCCCGCGAGTTCCGGCGGGCGGTCACCGGCACCCTCGTCCTCTGCCTCGGCGGCTACCTCACCGTCCTCGTGTCCCTCGCCCTCGCCGTGACCCTGGCCTGGCCGGGGGCGCCCTGGCCGACGCTCCCCCGCCTGCTCGCCCTGCTCCTCGTCGGGACCGCGCTCTGGCTCGGACTGCTCCTCCAGGCCTTCGGTGCGGTGCTCGGCGCCGCCACCGTCTGCCTGCTCGCGGCCGCCGCGCAGACCGCGCTGCCCGCGGCGGGCCCGGCGGCGACCGGGGGAGCGGCGGCCGCGCTGGCCGTCCTCACCTGTGTTCTGCTGGTACGACCCACCGCCCACCGCGCGTAGAGGATGCGATGACGACCCCGTCCCTCCTGGTGCCGTTCTACGAGCACCCGGCCGAACGCCCCGACGCCTGGGCGGCGCTGGTCGGCGCGGCGCCCTCCCTGTACGGCGTCGTGCTCAACCCGGCGAGCGGCGCGGGCCCGGCCCCCGACCCGGCGTTCGCCGGAGCGGCCGGCCGGCTGCGGGCGGCCGGGGTCCGGGTCCTCGGCTACGTGGACACGGCCTACGGGCGCCGCCCGCAGGCCGAGGTCGTCGGCGAACTGCTGCGCCACCGCGACTGGTACGGCACCGACGGCGCCTTCCTGGACCAGGTGGCGACCGCGCGCGGCGCCCTCGCCCACTACCGCCGGATCGCGGTCGCCGCCCGGGCCGCCGGGGCCGCGATCCTGGTCTTCAACCACGGGGCCCGGCCGGACCCCGGCTACGAGGCCCAGGCCGACCTGCTCGTCACCTTCGAGGGCCCCTGGGACACCTACCGCACCCTCGACCTGCCGGTCGCCGCCCACTACTGCCACCTGGTCTACGCCGCCCCCGCCGGATTCCGCCCCGCCACCCCGGTGCACTGCGCCGTCCCCGGCACGGGCGCACACCCCTGGGGCACCCTCCCGCACCTCCTGGAGCCCGCCCGATGAGACGTTCGGCGCCCCTGCTCGCGGGGCTGCTGCTCCTCGCCACCGCCTGTACGACGACGGCCCCTCCCCCCGACGCCAAGCGCGCGGAGGAGCGCTGGCGGCCGAAGCCCGGCCTCGCCTGGCAGTGGCAGCTCAGCGGCCGGCTCGACCCGGCGGTCGACGTCCCCGTGTACGACATCGACGGCTTCGACCACCCGGCCTCCGCCGTGGAGGACCTGCACGCCCGGGGCCGCAAGGTGATCTGCTACCTCTCCACCGGAGCCTGGGAGGACTTCCGCCCGGACGCCGACCGCTTCCCGAAGGCCCTGCTCGGCCGGGGCAACGGCTGGAAGGGCGAGCGCTGGCTCGACGTCCGCCGCACCGACGTCCTCGGCCCCCTGATGGCCGAACGCCTCGACATGTGCCGCGACAAGGGCTTCGACGCCGTCGAGCCCGACAACATGGACGGCTACAAGAACCGCACCGGCTTCCCCCTCACCGCCGCCGACCAGCTCCGCTACAACCGCCTGATCGCCCGTCTGGCCCACGAGCGCGGCCTCGCGGTCGGCCTCAAGAACGACCTCGACCAGATCCCCGAGCTCCTCCCGGACTTCGACTTCGCGGTCAACGAGCAGTGCGCCCAGTACGACGAGTGCGACCGCCTCACCCCGTTCGTGAAGGCCGGCAAGGCCGTCTTCCACGTCGAGTACGAGCTGACCACCGACCGGTTCTGCCCGCGGTCCCGGCGCCTCGGCCTGAGCTCCATGCTCAAGAAGTACGAACTCGGGGTCTGGCGCAGGCCCTGCTGAGGCCCCTCAGCCCAGCGTCAGCGCCATCAGGGCCGCCGTCGCCGCCGCCTCCTCCACCGCCCCGAACACGTCGCCCGTGACCCCGCCGAACCGGCGCACGCACCGGCGCAGCAGCAGCGCCGCCGCGCCCAGGGCGGCGCCGGCCGCCAGGACGTTGCGGACGGCGTCGTACGGGGAGAGCAGCAGGCCCGCCCCGGCGGCCAGGGCCAGGAAGGCGGCCGTCACCAGGGTCGCGGACCGGACCGGGACCGTCGCGGCGACGATCGCGCCGAGCCCCTCGGGGCGGGCCGCCGGGACGCCGTGGCGGGAGGCGTGGGTGAGGGCGAGGCGGGCGACGGCGGCGGCGAGGACGGCGGCGACGGCCCCGTGCGCCCAGCCCTCCTCGTACAGGTGGGAGAGCGCGGCGACCTGGGCGAACAGGACGAGGACCACGGCGATCACGCCGAACGGGCCGATGTCCGACTGCTTCATGATGCGCAGCGCGTCTTCGGCGGGCTTGGCGCTGCCGAGGCCGTCGGCGGTGTCGGCGAGGCCGTCGAGGTGGAGGCCCCGGGTGAGGACGGCGGGAACGGCGGCGGTGACGACGGCCGCGAGCAGCGGACCCGAGCCGAGCAGCAGGAACGTCCCGCCGAGCGCGGCGGAGGCCAGACCGACGGTCAGCCCGGCGAGCGGGGCGCAGAGCATGCCGGCGCGCGCCGCGTCCCGGTCCCAGCGGGTGATGCGGGCGGGGAGCACCGTGAGGGTGCCGAAGGCGAAACGCAGGCCGTCCATCCGGGCAGGGTAATCGTCGCTTCCGGGCGGTAGATTGCGCATAACGCGCATTTCGGAAGGGGGTGGCATGGGTCACTGGTTCTCGCGGAACATCCTCGAACCGGGGAAGCTCCCCCTGTTCCTCGCCCTGACCTCATTTGTCGTGACGTTCCTGGTCACACGGACCATCACCCGTCTCATCCGGGCGGGGAAGGGGCCCTTCGGGAACGTTTCCTCGGGCGGGCTCCACATCCATCATGTCGTGCCCGGCGTGGTCCTCTCCGTGGTCGGCGGCTTCGGCGCGGTGGGCAGCGGCCGGCACGGCGTCGGCGCGGCCGTCTTCGCCGTCGTCTTCGGGATCGGCGCCGGGCTCGTCCTGGACGAGTTCGCGCTGATCCTCCACCTCGACGACGTGTACTGGAGCGAGGACGGCCGCAAGAGCGTCGAGGTGGTCGTGCTCACCGCGGCCCTGGTCATGCTCGCCCTGAGCGGCTTCTCGCCGCTCGGCGTGAACGACGTGTCCGAGGAGGAGCGCCAGGACCGGGCCGCCTTCATCGCCACCATCGTGCTCAACTTCCTCTTCATCCTGGTCAGTCTGGTGAAGGGGAAGTTCCGGATGGCCGTGATGGGGGTCTTCGTCCCCTTCGTGGCGCTCGTCGGCGCCGCCCGGCTCGCCCGCCCCGGCTCCTGGTGGTCCAAGCGCTTCTACCGCCGCCGCCACCGGGCCAGGGCCCGCTCCCGGCTCCGCACGTACCGCCACGACCGGCGCTGGACCAAGGTGCGCCGCCGCCTTCAGGACCTGATCGGCGGCTTCCAGGAGCGCGTCTCGGGCCCCGGCTCGACCCCGCCCTGACGCCGCTCGCGCCAGGAGACGACCGCGATCAGGACGAGGGCGGCGGCGATGGCCGCCAGGTGCTCCTTGCCCGCCAGGTTCGGCTTGATCACGACCTCCACGACCATCGCGAGGACCACGAGGCCGCCGGTCCAGCGGGCGCGGTAACGCCAGCAGACGTAGACGGCGAGGCCCACCACGGCCGCCGACGGGCCGGTGTCGACCACGAGCGCGTCGGAGGCCGGCAGGCCGAACGGGCTGTCCGGGCCGATCGCGATGCCCACGCGCGCGTAGAGCGTGCCGGCCAGCGTCGCCAGATAGGCGACGGCGAGCGTCCGCCGGCGCCCGAGGCAGATCTCGGCGATCCCGAACACGAGCAGCACCTGCGCGAGGGCGCCCCACACGGGCAGGTCGAGCGCGGGCACGAAGAGCGAGAGGGGGGTGCGGAGCAGCGCGAGCCAGAGCGGGTCCTCGGCCCGTACGAAGCCGATGTCGTGGACCGGTCCGTAACCCCGGTCCTGGTTCTGCACGACCTGGAACAGGGCCGTCAGGCAGACCGCCGCCAGCGTCATGGGTATCGCCCGCCACCGCTTCGTGACGAGCGCCGTCCGCACGGTGGTGAACAGCGGCCCCCACTCGCGGCGGGCGAACCCCCGGACGCCGCCGCCCCGGGAGGTCCCGCTCAACGCCCGCCCTCCAGATGTCTGCGGTGCAGCCACTTCGGCAGCCCCGGGGCCTCCAGGAAGCCCTCGGCCCGCCCGGCGGCCAGGCCGATGCGCAACAGGTCGGCGCTCTTCTCGAAGAGCATGAATCGGGGCTCCCAGATCGGTCGGTACTTGGCGTTGGCGCGGTACAGCGACTCGATCTGCCACCACCGGGAGAAGAAGCTGAGCAGCGAACGCCACATCCGCAGCACCGGCCCCGCCCCGAGCTTCGAGCCGCGTTCGAAGACGGAGCGGAACATCGCGAAGTTCAGCGAGACCTGAGTGATCCCGATCTCCTCGGCGCGCTGGAGGAGTTCGATGACCATGAACTCCATCAGACCGTTCTCGGACTCCCGGTCACGGCGCATCAGGTCGAGCGAGAGCCCCTTCGGCCCCCACGGCACGAACGAGAGCAGCGCCCGCAGCTCCCCCTCCCCGTCGGTGCACTCCAGCATCACGCAGCGGCCGTCCCGGGAGTCGCCGAGCCGGCCGAGCGCCATCGAGAAGCCGCGCTCGGTCGCCCCGTCCCGCCAGTCGTCCGCCTTGCGCACCAGCGCGGCCATCTCCTCGGCGGGGATGTCCTCGTGGCGCCGGATCCGGACCTCGTACCCGGCCCGCTTGACCCGGTTGAAGGCCTGCCGGACCGTCCGCATGGCCCGTCCGTCGAGCGTGAACTCGTCCGTCTCCACGATGGCCTCGTCACCCAGCTCCAGGGCGTCCAGGCCGTGCCGGGCGTAGATCGTCCCGGCCTCCTCGCCCGCGCCCATCACCGCCGGGATCCAGCCGTGCTCGCGCGCCTCGGCCAGCCAGGGCTCGATGGCGCCCGGCCAGGCCTCGGGATCCCCGATCGGGTCGCCCGACGCCAGGGAGACCCCGCCGACCACCCGGTAGACGACGGCCGCCTTCTCGCTCGGCGACCACACCACGCTCTTCTCGCGGCGCAGCGCGAAGTAGCCCAGCGAGTCGCGGTCCCCGTGCCTGTCGAGCAGGGCCCGCAGCCGCTCCTCGTCCTTCTCGGTCAGCGGGTCGACGGCCCGGCGGGAGCGGAAGGCGGCGAAGAGCACCGCGACGAGCAGCAGCGTGGACAGGACGTTGATCGTGACGTCGACCCAGCCGGGGGGCGCGATCCCGGGGAACCGCGAGTCGTCGGAGGCCAGCGTGACGAGCCGCATCAGGCCGTACCGCCAGCGGTCCGGGAAGGTGGAACGGCCGGAGGAGGTGTTGGTGACGGTCACCAGGAGGGCGGCGAGCAGCGAGGTGACGAGCAGCCCGCCGACCGCCACGACCGCGGCGAGCAGCGGGTTGGAGCGGTCGCCCTTCGCGTAGAACTCCTTGCGGCCGAGCAGCAGCGCGAGCACGAAGGCGGCGGTCAGGACCAGCGAGACCCAGTTCTGGGCGTGCCGCCGGATCTCCGGGAAGAGCATCACCAGCGCGAAGAGCAGCAGGAAGAGCCCGCCGAGCACCAGGTTGAGGATCCACGCGGCCCGTTTGCGGCGGCGCATGGTGATCGCCAGGAAGAGGGTGAACACCCCCGAGGCGAAACCGGCCGTGAGCAGGTACGGCGTGAAGTAGTCGTCCTCGTTGTGGCGGCGCAGGTCCTGTCCGAACGAGACCCAGACGGCGCTCAGGAAATTGATGAACGTGACGACGCGCAGGTACCAGACGGCGAACGCGGCGCTGCGCCGCGAACGGGCGGTGGTGCCCCGGGGCGCTCCTTCGGCGGACAAACGGACCTCTCCCATGAAAAGCGATCATATGGGGCACCGCTTGCCGTGCGGCGACGCCGGAGGCGGCCGCACGCGCGTCGCGTGCGGCCGCCCCGGAGACGAGATGAGTCCGCCGTCCTCCCCGTCAGGCCCCGGGGGTTCCCGGGGTGTCGCCCCCGCCGTCCGGAGTGGTCGGATCCGGACGCTCGGGCAGCTCCGCGGCGAACGCCGCCGCGGCCTGGACCAGGGGGAGCGCGAGCAGTGCCCCGGTTCCCTCACCCACATGGACGCCGTGGTCGAGCAACGGGTTGAGCGCCATCCGGTCCAGTGCCTTCGACTGCGCCGGCTCGCCGCTCACCTGGCCCGCCAGCCACCAGTCCGGCGCCCGGAACGCCGCCCGCTGCGCCACGAGCGCGCAGGCCGCCCCCACCACGCCGTCCAGGATCACCGGCATCCGCCGCACCGACGCCTGGAGCAGGAAGCCGGTCATCGCCGCCAGGTCCGCCCCGCCGACCGCCGCGAGCAGCGCCGGCTGGTCGCCGAGGACCGGCCGGGCCCGCCGCAGCGCGTCCCGCACCGCCGCGCACTTGCGCATCCACGCCAGGTCGTCGATCCCCGCGCCGCCCCGGCCGGTCACCACCGAGGCGTCCGTCCCGCACAGGGCCGCGATCAGGGTGGACGCCGGGGTCGTGCCGCCGACGCTCAGGTCCCCGAGCACCACCAGATCGGTGCCCGAGTCCGCCTCCTCGTCCGCGATCGCGACACCCAGCCGGATCGCGGCCTCGGCCTCCTCCGGCGTCAGCGCGTCCTCCACGTCGATCCGGCCGCTGCCGCGCCGGATCCGGTGCCGCACGACCTCGGCGGGCAGCAGCTCCGGGTCGCAGTCCAGACCGGCGTCCACGACCCGCACCGGCACGTTCGCCGCGCGGGCCAGGACGGCCACCGGGCTCGCCCCGTCCAGGACCGCCCGCACCAGCTCGTGCGCGGTGCCGGCCGGGCGCCCCGACACGTCGAGCGAGGCGACCCCGTGGTCGCCCGCGAACAGGACGACCCTGGGCTGCTCGATCGCCCGCACCTTCACCGAGGCCTGCGCGGCGGACAGCCACTCGCCCAGCTCGTCGAGGCGGCCGAGCGCCCCCGGCGGCACCACGAGACGCTCCCGGCGTTCCTCGGCGTCACGCCGTATCCCCCCGTCGGGGCGCTCGATCAGATCGGAGAAGTCGTCCAGGTTCACGGTTCCGCCTTGAAACACATCAGCGAGGGCCATCGGTGCTCGCACCCTACCCGCGCAGTACCAGCGCCTGCCCCGCGACCACGAGCACCACCTGCTCGCACTCGTCCGCGAAGGCCGCGTTCAGCCGGCCCAGCTCGTCCCGGAAGCGGCGCCCCGCAGCCGTCGCGGGCACCACGCCCGAGCCGACCTCGTTCGTCACCGCCACGACCGTGCGGCGCGTCGCCCGCACCGCCGCCACCAGCTCCGCCGTCCGCTTCCGCAGCGCCTCCTCCCCGCCGCCCGCCCACGCCTCGTCGTCCCAGGCGCCCACCTCGTCCATGGCGTGCGTCAGCCACAGCGACAGGCAGTCGACGAGCAGCGCGGGCCCGTCCGCCGCCAGCAGGGGTACGAGGTCGCAGGTCTCGGCGGTACGCCACGAACCCGGCCGCCGCTCCCGGTGCAGTCCGACCCGCTGCGCCCACTCCGGGTCCCCCTCCCGGGTCCCGCCGGTCGCCACGTACAGCACCTCGGGGAAGGTCTCCAGGCGCCGCTCGGCCTCCACCGACTTCCCCGAGCGGGCCCCGCCGGTCACCAGGGTCCGCCGGGGCACGTCCGGCGCCTCGTGGTACTCGCCCGTGTACAGCGTCGCCCCGTCCGGCACCGCCCGCGCCCCCGCCGCCGCGAGCCGCCGGTCCAGCTCGGCGCCCGCCGGCGCGTCGTGGTCCAGGTGCGCCGCGATCACGTCCGTGGCCGGGCCGACGGCGCCGCTCGCCCGCATCCGGGCCAGCCCGTCCGGACGGCCCGTCACATCGGCCACCACCACGTCGTACTGCTCCCGGTGGTCGTCCCCGAGGCCCGCCGGGGCCCCGCCGGGCGGCAGGTACAGCAGCCGCTCGCCGTCCGCCGAGGTCACCTCGTACCCGGTGCCGGGGGAGTCCATCGCCACCGCCCGCACCCGGTGTCCGCTGATGAGCGTCAACTCGCGTCCGTCCGGCACCCTCCCGGCCGTCGGCAGTCCGGCCGGCAGCTCCACGGCCGGCCCGTCGTGCGGATGCGTGAGCAGCACCTGGCGGACGTTGACGAGCGAGTGCCCCGACCGGGCCGCCGCGAGGGCGGCCCCGGGGGTCAGATCGAGCAGCAGGGCCCCGTCCACGAGCAGCGCGGTCGCGCCGCGCGCGCGTGGCCCCCGGGAGAGCGCGCACACGGCGCAGGGGCAGTCGGGACGGGGGAGGCCGAGCGGGGCGCCGGTGCCGAGCAGAGTCAGTTCCACCCTCAGATCCTCCCGCGCCGCCGCGAGGCGTGCGCGCCCGGCTACGCTGCGGGCAGGAAACCGATCATCCGGTGAGCGCCAGGAGGCGGACATGGCATGGACGTGGCGGTTCGAGAAGTCCGACGGCACGGAGGTCGAGCCGGTGGTGACCCCCGAGGAGTTCACCACCCAGGGCGACGCGGAGAGCTGGATCGGCGAACACTGGCGTGACCTGCTGGGCGGCGGCGCCGACCAGGTCACCCTCTCGGAGGACGGCACGAAGATCTACGGCCCGATGCCCCTGAACGCGGAGGGCTAGGGCGCCCGGCGGCCGGGGGAGGGCGCGGGGCCCTCGGTCCCGCGCCCTCCTGGGCTCCGGGACCGACGGGGCCCGCCCCTCGGCTTCCGGGGCCGGTGAGCCCCGCGCCCTCGCGGACCCCGGGGCCGACTGGACCCCGCGCTCCCTCGGCTCCCGGGCCGACCGGGTCCCGCGCTTCCTGGGCTCCCGGGGCCGACTGGACCTCGCGTCTCCTGGGCTCCCGGGGCCGACCGGGCCCCGCACCCTCTCGGCTCCCAGGTCGACTGGACCCCGCGCCCTCTCGATTTCCGGAGCCGCCGGGTCCCGTACCCCCTCGGCATCCGCGAGCGAGTCGCCCGGTGGCCTCTCCGGCCGGAGGCCTCGCGGTCCGGCCGGCACCCGTCACATCTCGCCCAGCGTGACCTCGGTCTTCTCCGTCTCCGTGCCCCGCACGTACGTCACCTGCACCTTCTCGCCCGGCTTCCGCGAGGCCAGCGCCTCCGACAGGGAGGTGATCGTGGTGATGCCGGTGTCGCCGAGCCGTGTGATCACGTCGCCCGGCTTCAGGCCCGCCCGGCCCGCCGCCCCGTTCGCCGGCGCCTCGACCACCGCGACGCCCGCCGGCTCGTAGTCGTCGTCCAGGACCGTGCGCCCGGTGATGTTCAGGGCCGCCCGGCCCGAGTCCGTCACCTTGCCGTCCTTGACGATCTGGTCCGCGACCGTCCGCACCATCGACGCGGGGATGGCGAAGCCGATGCCGGGCGCCGAGCCGCCGCCCATCTCCGGGTCGGACGCTGCGAGCGTCGGGATGCCGACGACCTCGCCGTCCAGGTTCACCAGGGCGCCGCCGCTGTTCCCCGGATTGATCGCGGCCGACGTCTGCACCATGTTCCCGATGGTCGCGCCCGTACCGCCGCCCGCCCGCCCCTCGCTGACCGTCCGGCCGGTGGCCGAGACGATGCCCTGGGTCACGCTGCCGGAGAGACCGAGCGGGGAGCCCATCGCCAGCACGATCTGCCCCATGTCGACGGTGGAGGAGTCCCCGAACCTCGCCGCCTTCAGCCCCTGCGGCACGTTCTCCAGGCGGATCACGGCGAGGTCCTGCTCGGGGTACGAGGCGACCAGCCGCGCCGTCACCGGCTGCCCGCCGGTGGCCGCCGTGACCTTGAAGCTCTTCTCCTGGCCGACCACGTGCGCGTTGGTGACGACGTGCCCCTTGTCGTCGTAGACGACCCCCGAGCCGAGGCTGTTCGCCGCGTCGATCTGCACGACCGACGGCAGGACGTCCTTGATGACGGCCCGGTAGTCGTCCTCCAGCTCGTTGGCGGAGCGCGGCGCCGCCGCCCGGGTCGACCGCTCGGGACCGGCCGCGTCCCCGCCGGAGGAGCAGCCCCCGACGAGCACGGCGGCGCAGGCCCCGGCGGTCAGGGAGAGGAGGATGCGACGGGTACGGGCGTGGGCACGGGAGACGTCCATGTCCGGAGTATCCGTTTCCTCCCCGACCCGGGCCCGGCGAGCGCACCCGATCAGGGGGCCGCCCCCGGCCCCGCTACCCCCGCACCCCGCACAGGTGCAGCAGCGCCGCGATCCGCCGGTACGGGTCGGTGCGGCCCGCCCGCTCCTCGGCCGCGAACAGCCGGTCCAGCTCGTCGGCGGCCGGCAGGCCCACCTCGGCCGGGACGCCGTCGGTGAAGACCCGCACCCCGTACCAGGCGTGCAGCGGCGCCGCGATCCCCGCGAGCGTCGAGGTGAGCGCGTCGAGCCGGTCGGCCCGCACCTTCACCCCGTCGTCGTCGGTGTAGACGTCCGAGTCGAAGCCCGCGAGCGCCCCCGCCCAGTCCCCGGCGAGCCCCGGCCGCATGGCCAGGGCGTCGGCGTTGCGCACCACCAGGGAGAGCAGCCCCCCGGGGGCCAGCATCCGGGCCAGGCCCGCGAGCAGCGCGTCCGGCTCGTCCGCGTACATGAGCACGCCGTGGCAGAGGACCACGTCGAAGCTGCCGGGCAGGAAGTGCACCCCGGTCTCGCGCCCGTCGCCCTCGATCATCCGGACCCGCTCGCGGATCCCGGCGGGCTCGGTCGCCAGCGACTCGCGGGCCGCCTTCAGGAGTCCGGGATCGGCTTCGAGGCCGGTCACGGTGTGACCGGCCCTGGCCAGGCGCAGGGCCTGCGCGCCCGGCCCCATGCCCGCGTCGAGGATCCGCAGCCGCTGCCCCACGGGGTAGCGGCCGGTTATCTGCTCGTCGAGCTGGCGCGCGACGATCTCCTGGCGGATGGTGTCGCGCAGCCCGCCGGTCCCGGCGGGCCAGTGCGAGACGACGGGCAGCACGGGAGCGGCCGCCTCCGACGCGGACCCTTCGAACGGGGGGCCGCCCCACTCCGAGCGGTCGGCGCTCAGGGTCGCTCTCCGCGCTTGACCTGCGGCTTCGGCAGTCGCAGTCGGCGCATCTGGAGCGTACGCATCAGACCGTAGGCCACGGCTCCGCGCTTCGGCTCGTTCGGGAAGCGGGCGTTGAGCTGCTTCCTGAGCCGGATCCAGAGGCCGATCGAGTCGATGACGATCAGGATGATCACGCCGAGCCAGAGCAGCAGCGAGATGTTCTGCAGCGCCCGGTTGGCGTTGCCGAACAGCGACAGCACGAGGATCACCACGGCCATCGGCAGGAAGAACTCGGCGATCGCGAACCGCGAGTCCACGAAGTCGCGCACGAAGCGGCGCACCGGACCCTTGTCGCGGGCCGGCAGGTAACGCTCGTCGCCACTGGCCAGCGCCTCGCGCTGGCGGGCCAGGTCCGAGCGGCGTGCCTCGCGCTGGCGCTTGGCGGCCTCCTTGCGGTCGAGCGGCACCGTCGAGGCGCGACGGCGCTGGGACTGCGCCTCGCTCCGCTTCGGTGTCGGGCGGCCCTTGGGGGCCTCGGGGTCGCGGGGCTGCTGGGTGGAGAGGTCCGCCGTCACCTTGTCGGTGGGGGCCTTCTCGTCCTTCGAACGGCTACGGAACACAAAACCCAAGGGTACGGGGTGGGGGGCATGAACCCCATGCCGGGCGGGAACGATCCGCTAACGGACTGCGTCTTGGGCGGTACGTACGGGGAAGGGCCACGGGTTTCCCCCGACTCCGTCTACTCCCTGCGCGGGAGGGGGCGCCGCACGCGGTCGTCCTTGGGGAGGAGCGCATCCCGCTCCGAACAGTGCGGTAATGGAGTCGGGGCCCGTACTGTGGACCTTGTCGAAGAGCTGGAGCCGAGTCCGTCAGAAGGGGGCGCGCGAAGCCCATGAGCGGTGTCATGAAGCGTATGGGGATGATCTTCCGCGCGAAGGCGAACAAGGCCCTTGACCGGGCCGAGGATCCGCGCGAGACGCTCGACTACTCCTACCAGAAGCAGCTGGAGCTGCTGCAGAAGGTGCGGCGGGGCGTCGCCGACGTCGCCACCTCCCGCAAGCGGCTCGAACTCCAGCTGAACCAGCTGCAGGGCCAGTCCGCCAAGCTGGAGGACCAGGGCCGCAAGGCGCTGGCGCTCGGCCGCGAGGACCTGGCGCGCGAGGCGCTGTCCCGGCGGGCCGCGCTCCAGCAGCAGGTCAGCGACCTGGAGGTGCAGCACCAGACGCTCCAGGGCGAGGAGGAGAAGCTCACCCTCGCCGCCCAGCGTCTCCAGGCCAAGGTCGACGCCTTCCGCACCAAGAAGGAGACGATCAAGGCGACCTACACGGCGGCCCAGGCCCAGACCCGGATCGCGGAGTCCTTCTCCGGCATCTCGGAGGAGATGAGCGACGTCGGCGTGGCGATCCAGCGGGCCGAGGACAAGACCGCCCAGCTCCAGGCGCGCGCCGGCGCGATCGACGAGCTGCTCGCCTCGGGCGCCCTGGACGACCAGTCCGGGCTCGCGAAGGACGACATCCAGGCGGAGCTGGACCGGCTGTCCGGCGGTACGGACGTCGAGCTGGAGCTCCAGCGGATGAAGGCCGAGCTGGCCGGCGGCCCGTCGGCGCAGCAGCAGGCGCTGGAGGGCGGCAACGGCACGGCGGCGCCGCAGCAGCAGAACCAGCAGCAGTCCCACCCGCGCTTCGAGAAGTAACCCTCGGTTCTCCGGAAGAACAGGACGCGTCATGATCGTACGGATCATGGGGGAGGGCCAGTGGAAGCTGGCCGACAGCCACTTCGCCGAGTTGAACCGGCTCGACGACGAACTGCTCGCGGAGATGGAGACCGGGGACACGGACGGCTTCCGGCGGACGCTCGGCGCCCTCCTCGACGCGGTCCGGCGCCTCGGCGACCCGCTCCCCGACGACGTCCTGGAGCCGTCCGAACTGATCCTCCCGGCTCCGGACGCGAGCCTCGAAGAGGTCAGGAAGATGCTCTCCGACGACGGCCTCATCCCCGGCTGACGCTTCCGCCCGCGAAGGTCCCGGCCCCCCTCGGGGTCCGGGACCTTCGCGCTGCCGGGCCCGCCGCCGACCACGGCGAGAGGGCCACCCCGACGGCCCCCGCGCCCGTACCGGACGCCCGGCCGGTCCGTACCGCCCCGACCCGCTCCGTACCGCCCCCGGCCCACTCC
>NZ_LGEG01000007.1 GCF_001280125.1 Streptomyces sp. NRRL F-6492 | reverse complement strand
ACGCCGGGATACGGGTGGCGGGGGCGGCCCCGTGGACCGGGGGCCGGGGATCGGGGGCCGGCGGCTCCGGGGCCGGCGGTTCCGGGGCCTCGGGGACCCCCGGGGCGTCCGGGGTCCGGGCCGTCGCCGGGCCGCTCGGAACCGGGGGCTTCGGGGGCCGGGTCGTGGGAGCCGGGACCGTCAGGAGCGTCGGGTTCATCAGACCGTCGGGGCCGTCGGGGCCGTCGGGGCCGTCGGGACCGGAGCCGTAGGAGCAGGACTCGTGGGGACCGGGATCGTGGGACCGGAGTCGTCGGGATCCGGTCGTCGGGAGGGGTGCCGCGGCCGGGAGGCCGGTGGGCTTCGGCACCGTGGAGGGCGACGCTATTGACCTCCGGGGCGCCGGGCAAGCGCGGTTAAGCGCCGCTTCAGAACCCCTTTCGTCCGGTGCCGGGCCGGCGCGGGACGGCCGCGAGGAGGGCGCGGGTGTAGGGGTGTCCGGGAGCGCGCAGGACCCGCTCGGCCGTACCGGACTCGACGACCCGTCCGTCCTTCATCACGGCGACCCGGTGGCTCAGCCGGCGCACCACGCCCAGGTCGTGCGAGACGAACACGTAGGCCACGCCCAGGCGTTCCTGGACGCGGACGAGGACGTCGAGGACCTGGGCCTGGACGGAGGCGTCGAGGGCGGAGACCGGCTCGTCGCAGACGACGACGTCGGGGTCCGGCGCGAAGGCGCGGGCGATCGCGAGGCGCTGCGCCTGGCCGCCGGACAGGTCGCGGGCCCGGCGGTCCAGGACGTCGGGAGCGAGGTCGACGTGGTCCAGGAGCTCGGCGACACGGGCGGCGCGGGCCTCCCGGGGGGTGCCGATCGCCCGCAGCGGCTCCTCCAGCAACTGCCGGGCGGTGTACCGGGGGTCGAAGGAGCCGAGCGGGTACTGGTGGATCATCTGGACGCGCCGGCGGGCCGTACGGCGTTCGGCGCGGGTGCGTTCGGTCCAGGTGCGGCCGTCGAGCTCCACGCGGCCCGCGTCGGGCGTGACGACTCCCATCAGCATCCGGCCCACGGTGGTCTTGCCGGAGCCGGACTCGCCGACGACGCCGAGGGTCTCCCCGGCCCGGACGGTGAGCGACACCCCGTCGACGGCGGTGAGTTCGGGCCGGCCGGGCAGCCGGTACCGCTTCACCAGGCCCTCGGCGCGCAGCAGTACGGGGCCTGGTTCGGGCGCGGCCCTGGTCTCCTCGCCGGGGACGGCCGCGACCAGGGCCCGGGTGTACGGATGGCGGGGCGCGGACAGGATCCGCCCGGCGGGGCCCTCCTCGACGAACCGTCCGTCCTTCATGACGTGGACTCGGTCGGCCAGTTCGCCCACGACGCCGAGGTCGTGGCTGATGAGCAGGACGGCGGTGCCGTCGCGGGCGCGGGCGCGCAGCAGCCGGAGGATCTGCTGCTGCACGGTGGCGTCGAGGGCGGTGGTGGGCTCGTCGGCGATGAGCAGGTCGGGGCGGGCGGCGAGCGCGGAGGCGATCAGGGAGCGCTGGCGCAGGCCGCCGGAGAGCTGGTGGGGGTACTGGGCGGCCCGGGCGCGGGGGTCGGGAACGCCGGCCGCGTCGAGCAGCCGCTCCGTCTCCTCCCGGACCCGCGAGGGCGGGACGGTCCGGTGGATGCGCAGCGGTTCGGCGACCTCCGCGCCGACGCGGCGGAGCGGGTCGAGCGAGCCGAGCGCGTCCTGGAGCACGAACCCGACGCGCCGGCCGCGCAGCGCGCGCAGCCGGCGGCCGTCGAGTCCGCGCAGGTCGACGCCGTCGAAGGTCAGTGCGGCGGCCCGCACGTCGGCGCCGTCGCCGGCCAGTCCGACGAGGCTGCGGGCCGTGACGCTCTTGCCGGAGCCGGACTCGCCGACGACGGCGACGATCTCGCCCGGCCGTACGGTGAACGACACCCCGCGCACCGCCTCCACCCGGCGGCGGCCGCGGCCGAAGGAGACGGTCAGGTCCTCCACCCGGACCAGCTCGCGCGCGGCGGCCGTCCCCTCGGACGTCTTCGGGGCCCCGGCCGGTGCCGTGCGGGACTCGGTGCTCATGCGGTGCTCCCGTCGACGGTGCGCTGGAGGTGGCGGCCGACCGTCGTGATCGCGAGGACGGCGAGGGTGATGGCCGCGCCCGGGAAGGCGGCGGGCCACCAGGCGAGGGCGAGGAAGTCGCGGCTGCCGGCCAGCATCGCGCCCCACTCGGCGGTGGGCGGCTGGGGGCCGAGTCCGACGAAGCTCAGGCTGGAGCTCGCCACGATCATCGCGCCCAGGGAGACGGTGGCGAGCGCGAGGACCGGTCCGAGCGCGTTGGGCAGGACGTGTCGCAGGACCACCTGGGGGCGGGTCCAGCCGAAGCCGTACGCGGCCTCGACGTACGTCCGGCCGCGCAGTGAGATCACCTCGGCGCGGGTGACCCGGGCGAAGCCGGGCAGCGCGCCGACGGCGAGGCCGACGGTGGCGGCGCCCGCGCCCGGGCCGAGGACGGCGACGACGAGGAAGACCAGCAGGAGGCCGGGCACGGAGAGCAGGACGTCGAGGAACCGGCCGATGGCCTGGTCGGCGAACCGGCCGAGCTGGGCGGCGGCGACGCCGACGAGGGCGCCGCCGACGAGGGCGAGGACCACCGCGCCGACGCCGATGAGCAGCGACGGCCGCGCTCCGTACACGATCCGCGCGTACAGGTCGCGGCCGTTCTGGTCGGTGCCGAGCCAGTGCCCGTCGCCGGGCGGGAGCAGCAGGGCGTCGACGTCGGCCGCGTCGGGGTCGACGGAGGTGAAGAGGCCGGGGAAGGCGGCCATGGCGGTCAGCACGGCGAGGACCGCCACGCCGGTCCAGAGGCCGATGCGGGGACGGGTCACGCCGGCCTCCCGGTGTCGCGGATCCGCGGGTCGACGAGCCACTGGAGGGCGTCGACGACGAGGTTGACGAGGACGAAGACGGCGGCGGCGAGCAGGACGACGGCCATGACGACGGGCATGTCCTTGTTCTGGACCGCCGACAGCACCAGCCGGCCGACGCCCTGCCGGGAGAAGACGATCTCGACGATCACGGCCCCGCCGATCAGGGAGCCCGCGATCCAGCCCAGGAGGGTCGTCGCGGGCAGCAGGGCGTGCCGCAGCACGTGCCGGAGGCGCAGCGCGAGTTCGCCGGTGCCGCGGGCGCGGGCGGTCACCACGAAGGGTTCGCCGAGGGCGCGGAGCAGCCCTTCGCGCAGCACCTGGGCGACCACGGCGGTGGGCGCCGCGGCGAGCGCGAGCGTCGGCAGGACCAGACCGCTCGGGCCGGACGTGCCGACGGTCGGGAACCAGCCCAGGCCGAAGGAGAAGAAGGTCAGCAGGAGCAGGCCGAGCCAGAACGGCGGCAGGGCGACGACGACGGACTCGGCGGCGGTGAAGAGGGTCCGCACCCAGCGGTGGCGGTGCGCACCGAGCACGGCGAGGACGACCGAGCCGACCGCGGTGACGAGCAGGGTGGAGGCGATCAGCGTGAGGGTGGCGGGGAGCTGGGAGCCGACGGCCTCCCACACGGGCCGGCGCAGCACGTACGAGTCCCCGAAGTCGCCGCGGAGGATCCGGCCGAGGTGGTCGAGGTACTGGGTGGGCAGCGGGTCGTCCAGGTGGTACTCGGCGGTGATCTCGGCGCGGACGCGGGGCGAGACGCTGGACCGGGCGAGCAGCACGTCCGCGGTGCTGCCCGGCATGATCCGGAGGACCAGGAAGGCGAGGGTGACCGCGCCCCACAGGACGACGACGGCGCCGGCGGCGCGGCCGAGGACGAGCCGGAGGAGGCGGACGGGACGGGCCCGCTCCCGGGCGGTGCCGCCGGGAGCGGGCCCGTCGCCGGTCAGGAGGCCAGCCATGTCGCGTAGAGTCCCGCGGAGCCGTCGGCGGTGAAGCCGGTGCCGCGCACCGCGTCGCGGGCGGCGAGGGTGGAGACGGGCGAGTAGACCGGCAGGACGGCGGCGTCCTCGGTGATCCGGCGCTGCACCTCGCGGTAGATCCGGAACTGTTCCTTCTGGTCGGTGGCGCGCTGCGCGTCGGCGAACAGCTTCTGCACGTCCGGGTCGTCGTAGCGGGCCATGTTGTTGCTGATGCCGCGGGTGGGGGTGGGGATGTTCTCCTTGCCGAACAGGACGCGCAGGACGTCGGGTCCGGGCGAGGAGAAGCTGGTGTCGATGATCTCGTAGTCGCCGGCGAGCAGCCGCTCGACGAAGGTGCCGCCGTCGACGTTCTCCTCGACGAACTCGACGCCGAGCTTCTTGCCCGCGGACTGGATCTGCACGGCGAGGTTGGTGATGGACGGGTCGGACCACAGGTGCCGGACGCGCAGCCGCTTGCCGTCCTTGGTGCGGTAGCCCTGGGCGTCGCGGGCGGTCCAGCCCGCCGCGTCGAGCAGCCGCGCGGCCTCCTGGGGGTCGTGGGCGTAGGCGGCGGCGAGGGAGGCGTCGTGGCCGGGGGTGGTCACGGACAGCGGGCCCTTGGCGGAGGGGTACTGGCCGAAGTGGACGCGCTGGGCGATGGTCGACCAGTCGATGCCGGCGCGCAGCGCCTTGCGGACGGCGACGTCGGCGAGCGGGCCCTTGGCGGTGTTGGGCCAGTAGCTGTAGTTGGCGCCGGGGAAGCTGGTGCTGTGCAGCGTGAAGCCGGGCGTCTTCGCCAGCTGCCGGGTACTGGTGGGGTCGAGGCCGGTGGCGGCGTCGACCTGGCCGCTGGTGAGCGCGCCGAAGCGGGAGGCGTTGTCCGGGACGACCTGGACCCGGATGCCGTCGAGGTGGGCCGGGCCGGAGTGGCCGGCGGACTCGGGGGCCCAGTCGTGGTCGGGGTTCCGGGTGTAGTCGATGCCCTTCTGCGCGACGAGTCCGGTGGCGGTGCGGAACGGGCCGGTGCCGACGATCTTCTTGCAGAGTTCGGCGGTGGATCCCTTGAGTCCGGCCGGGGACTCGATGCCGAGGTTGGGCAGCGCGAGGGCCCCGAGGAAGCCCGAGTCCGGCTGCTTCAGGGTGATCTCGACCGTGTGGGGGTCGACGGCCCGGGAGGACTTGTAGGCGGAGATGAGGCTGGAGGCGAGCAGGGACTTAGTGGCGGGGTCGGCGACGTGGTCGAGGTTGGCGACCACGGCCGCCGCGTCGAAGGGGGCACCGTCGGTGAAGGTGACGTCGTCGCGGAGGACGAAGGTGTAGGTCCGTCCGTCGGGCGACAGCTTCCAGCTCTTGGCCAGCCAGGGCTCGAAGGCGCCCTTCGGGGTCTGGTGGACCAGGGAGTCCAGGATCGGCCGGGACAGCAGCCGGGCGGCCTCGGTGGGGCTCTGGTGGGGGTCGAGGCACTCGGGTTCCTTGGCGATGGCGATCCGCAGGGTGCCCCCGTCGCGGGGCGGTCCCCCGGCGGGCCCGCCGCCGGTCCCGGTCTCCGCGGAGCACGCGGCCACCAGCGTCGTCAGGAGGGCGGTCCCCGCCGCCAGGGTGGCGGATCTCTTCGTCCGTGTCCGTGTACCCGAGTGCATGCTCGTCGTCCTCATCGCTTGTGCCGTGACGTTCGGTGAGTCACGGTGCACGGCCCGCCTAAAGCGGGTCTGAAAGCGGACGGCGGGCGGTCCGGACACGGACGGGGGCGCGACGGGGGGCGCGGGCCGGGCCGGTCAGAGGGAGGCGGCGATCTTCGCGACGAGCTCGTACGAGCGGATCCGGGCCTCGTGGTCGGGCACCTGGGTGAGGACGAACAGCTCGTCGGCGCGGGTGCGGGCGACGAACTCGGCGAGGCGGGGCGCGACGCGCTCCGGGGATCCGACGAACTGCGGGTCGACGCGCGAGCGGAGGAAGTCCCTCTCCGCGGACGTGTAGGTGTGCGCGGCGGCCTCCTCCTCGGTGGGCAGGACGCTCTCCGGGTCGACGGTGCGCATGAGGATCTGTCCGTACACGAAGGCCTCGGCGAGCCGGTGGGCGCGCGCGTCGCTGTCGGCGGCGACCGCTATCACCGCGACGCAGGCGTGCGGTTCGGGCCGGCCCGGGGCGGGCCGGAACGCCTCGCGGTAGGCGTCCAGCGCCTCGGGGGCGCCGCCGCCGACGATGGCGTGGGCGTAGACGTACGGCAGTCCGGCCCGTCCGGCGTGGACGGCGCTGCCGATGCTGGAGCCGACGAGCCAGAACCGGGGCGGGATCTCCGGCTCGGGGACCGCCCGGACGCCCTGGTGGCCTCCGGCGAAGTAGCCGCGGAGCTCGTCGAACTGGGCGTCGAAGCCGAGCCTGCGGGGGTCGCCGAGGCGGGCGGCGGAGGCGGGCGAGCCGCCGGTGGCCCGGCCGAGTCCGAGGTCGACGCGGCCGGGGTAGAGGCTCGCGAGCACGCCGAACTGCTCGGCGACGGCGAGGGCGGAGTGGTTGGGCAGCAGGACCGCTCCGGACCCGACGGTGAGGGTGCGGGTGGCCTGGAGCAGGGGTCCGGCGAGGACGGCGGGGCTGGACGTGGCGAGGGCGGGGGTGCCGTGGTGCTCCGCCACCCAGTAGCGGCGGTAGCCGAAGCCCTCCACCGCCGCGGCCAGGTCGACGGAGCGGCGCAGGGCGTCGCCGGGGGTGTCGCCCCGCCAGACCGGGACCGTGTCGTGCACCGAAATCGCGATTCCCTCGGCCACCGGGTTCTCCTCCTGCTGCTGGGTGGTCACCGGTCTCGCGGACGCGATCCTGAGGCGACCTCATGTTGTCGTCCCGGGCAGTTAAGTCGAGCACTCCTCAGGTTGTCAATGCCGGGGCTCCCGGGGCCGGGAGCAGGTCTTCGGCCACGTCCAGGACCAGGTGGCCGGGCACCTCGGGCCGCCGCTCCAGCCGGTGCGCGAACGCGGTCCCGGCCGGACCGCCCGTGTCGCCGGCTCCGCTCGTGCCGGACCCGAGCGCCTCGAACCCGTAATGCGCGTAGAGGCCGGCGACCTTGGCGTTCTTCGCGGTCGGCCGGTACGCGCCGCGCACCTCGGCGAACCCGGCCGCGGCGGCCCGGTCGAGGAGCGCCGCCAGGCACGCCTGCTCGATGCCCCGCGCGAACACCCGGCAGCTGAGCAGCAGGTTCTCGATGTGCAGGACCTTCTCCTCGGCGCGCAGGAACACCGCGCCGACGAGCCCGTTGCTCCCGAACCTGTCCCCCGCCGTCAGCCCGAGGACGGCGGTGTCCGGGCCGGCGGCCCTGGTCCGCACCTCCTCGGCCGACAGCCGGCGCGTCGTGAGGTTGAACTGGTTGGTGCGCAGCGTGAGCTGGGACAGCCGGGGGATCTCCGCCGGGGCGGCCGGGGCCAGCCGGACGGTCACGCCGAGCCCGGCGAGGAACTCCTCCGCACCGCCCGCCGCGGACAGGAAGTCCGCCCGCGCCGACTCCTCGCGGTAGCGGCGGGTACGGACCCGGTCCTCGGACGTCACCTCCGTCGTCGTGAACCAGCCGTCCGCGAGCAGCCGCGTCACGTGCAGCGCCGGGTCGCCGTCCAGCGGGACCACCGTCGTCTCCGGGAGCTCCGCGCGCACCGCCGCGCACTCGCTCGGGTTGTCGTCGGCGAACACCACGCTGTCGCCGCCCAGGTTGAGGCCGCCGGCCAGGGCGCGCAGCGACTCCGGCTTGGGCTGCCAGCCGGCGAGGATCCGTACGAAGTCCTCCTCCCGCACCCGC
This sequence comes from Streptomyces sp. NRRL F-6492, assembly GCF_001280125.1. Taxonomy (GTDB): domain Bacteria; phylum Actinomycetota; class Actinomycetes; order Streptomycetales; family Streptomycetaceae; genus Streptomyces. The sequence goes on along the minus strand of NZ_LGEG01000007.1, from coordinate 24,259 downwards.
AGGTCGGGATGGTCGCGGAGCGCCGCCACCACGGCGTCCCGGTCGTTCTTGCTGACCGCGGCGAGGAGCACCCCCTGCGACTGGAGCTGCTTCACGACCCCCTGGACCCGGTGGAAGGCCTCGCCCCGGCGGCCGTGCGCCACCTCGATCCCCTCCACGCCGTCGTCGCCCAGGACACCGCCCCACAGGGTCTCGTCGAGGTCCACGGCCAGCACCTTCTTCGTCCGGCCGGTCACCGCCCGCACGAGATGGCCCAGTTCACGGGCGTACCCGGCGAGGAACGCGTCGGAGAACCGGGCGCCCGCGTACGTGTCGAAGCGGGCGTCGGCGAGCGCGACGGGCTCGCCGAGCAGCGGGTCGACGTCGAGCACCACGACCCGGCCGGGCCCCTCGCCGGATCCGAACCCGAGCAGTTCCGCGTTGGCGGTCCGCCAGACCGCTCCGAGCCGCGCGCGGGACGGCAGGTCGAGCAGCTGCACCTGCTGGTTCCTGGGCAGCGGCAGCGTGTTGAGGACGAGGGTGCCGGAGGAACGGGCGGCGAACCCGGTCGCCAGCCCCCGCCACAGCGCCAGCTTGCGCCGCAGGGCGTCGGCGACGTCCTCCACCGTGAACGGCACCGGCACCTCGTCGAAGACGGTCGCGTGGTCCAGGACGCACACGGTCACGTCGGCGGGCTCCGTGTGCAGGGAACTCGCCGGATCGCCGAGTTCGTGCACGTACGAGCCGAAGCCGGTGAGCCGCACCTCGGGCGGAAAACCGTGGCGGGCGAGCTCGGCGAGCAGTGCCGTCCGCAGCGCGTCCAGGGTGCCGCCGCCGGTCAGCGCGACCGTGACGGAGGGCAGCCCGGGGTGGTGCGCGCGGGCCCGCGCCGGGTCGACGCGGGCGAGCAGCCGGGCCGCGCGGGCGAGGTCCGTCCGGTCGAGCGCGGCGAGCAGCGCGGGCACGCGGCCGAAGTGGCGGTCCAGGCCGCCGTCGCGGTGCAGGGCCCGCAGGGTTTCGAGGGCGGCGGACGAGGGGGTGGGAGCGGGGTCGGTCGTCATCGGACGGTCTCCGGGGTGCGGGGGTCGAGCGACGCGAGGAGGTGCGCGGCCAGTTCGTGTGCGGTGCGGTGCTCCAGGACGACGGAGGGGCGGACCTCCGCCCCGGTCTCGCGGTTCAGCCGGGCGGCGATCTCCAGCGAGCCGAAGGAGGTGATGCCGATCCCGGTGAGGTCGGCGGCCGGGTCGACCTCGCCGGGCGCGTAGCCGAGGGCCGCGGCGACGGCGTCGAGGACGCGGGCGAGCACGACGCCCTCCCGTTCCTCCTCGGGCACCTCGTGCAGCGCCAGGACGGGCGGCTCCGCCCGCTCGGCGGCGAACGCGGTCGCGTCGGGTACGGGGGCGGGGGCGGCCCCGTGCAGCCAGTACGAGCGGTGCTGGAACGGGTAGACGGGCACCAGCGCGGGGTCGGCGACCGGTCCCGTCCCGAGCAGCCGGTCCCAGTCGACGCGGACGCCCCGGCAGTGCGCCTGGGCGACGGCCCGGACGACCGAGGCGGCCTCCGCGGCCGGGCGGCGGACCAGCGGGATCACGGCGGCCTCGTCCCGCCGGTCGGCGAGGCAGTCGGCGACCAGGCCGGTCATGGTGGTGTCGGGGCCGATCTCGACGAAGGTGTCGACGCCGAGGCCGCGCAGGGCCGTCACGCCGTCGTGGAAGCGGACCGCGTCGCGCACCTGGGCCGACCAGCGGCCCGGCGCGGCGAGTTCGGCGGCGTCGGCGACCGCGCCGGTGCGGTTGGCCACGAGGGGGACCTCGGGCCGGGAGACGGCGAGGTCGGCCGCCGCCGCGTCGACCGCGGCGAGCGCGGGCTCCATGTGCGGAGAGTGGAAGGCGTGGCCGACCTTGAGCGTCTTGGTCCGTACGCCCTCCGCCCGCCAGACCGCCGCGAGCCGGCGCACGGCGTCGGCGTCGCCGGACACCACGGTGGACCGGGGGCCGTTGACGGCGGCGACGGCCACCGCTCCCCCGGCCCGCGCGAGCGAGGCCCGGACCTCGGCCTCGGAGGCCCGGATCGAGACCATCCCCCCGCCCCCGGGGGCGGCCTGCATGGCGCGGGCCCGGGCGACGACGAGCCGGGCGGCGCCGTCCAGGGTCAGGGCGCCGCCGACGTGGGCGGCCGTGAGTTCGCCGATCGAGTGGCCGAGGAGCGCGGCCGGGACCAGGCCGAAGGACTCGGCGAGCCGGGCGAGCGCCGTCTGGACGGCGAACAGCGCCGGCTGGGTGTACTCGGTCCGCTCCAGGAGCGCCGCCCGCGGGCTGCCGGGCGCGGCGAGCACCACGTCCCGCAGGGCGGGCCCCCCGTCGGGGCCGCGGGCCGCGTCGAGGGCGGCGCACACGGCGTCGAAGGTCTCGGCGTACACCGGGAACCGGTCGGTGAGTTCGGCGCCCATGCCGGGCCGCTGGGTGCCCTGGCCGCTGAACACGAAGGCGATCCGGGGCGCGGGGCCGGCGCTCGTGACGGGCGCGGACGGGGCGGTGAGCGCGTCGAGCTCCCGGCCGAGTCCGGCCGCGTCGGCGCCCTGGACGGCGGCGCGGTGCCGGAAGGAGGTCCGGCGGGTGGCCAGCGTCCGCGCGACGGCGCCGAGATCGGTGTCCGGCCGGTCCCGCAGCAGCGCCCGCAGCCGTCCCGCCTGGGCCCGCACCGCCTCGGGGGACCGCCCGGACAGGGCCCAGCCGGTGCGGCTCCCGGGGCCGGTGCGGCTCCCGGGGCCGGTGCGGCTCCCGGGGCCGGTGCGGCTCCCGGGGCCGGTGCGGCTCCCGGGGCCGGTGCGGGCTCCGGGGCCGGTGCGGCTGCCGGCGCGTACTCCTCCACGACGACATGGGCGTTGGTGCCGCTGATGCCGAACGAGGAGACGCCGGCCCGGCGCGGGCGGCCCTCGACGGCGGGCCAGGGGCGGGCCTCGCTGAGGACGGCCACGCGCGCGGAGGGCCAGTCGACGAACTCGGACCACTCCTCGGCGTGCAGGGTCGCGGGCAGGACGCCGTGCCGCAGGGCCTGGATCGTCTTGATCACGCCGGCCACGCCGGCCGCCGCCTGGGTGTGGCCGAGGTTCGACTTCACCGAGCCGATGTAGAGCGGGGCCGTACGGGCGGGGTCCTCGCCGTACGCGGCGATGAGGGCGCCCGCCTCGATCGGGTCGCCGAGGGCCGTCCCGGTGCCGTGGGCCTCGACCGCGTCGACGGCGGAGGCCGGGATCCCCGCGGCGCGCAGGGCCGCCTCGACGACCTTGCGCTGGGCGGGCCCGCTCGGCGCGGTGAGCCCGTTGCTCGCCCCGTCGGAGTTGACCGCCGAGCCCGGCAGCAGGGCCAGTACGGGATGTCCGTGGCGGAGCGCGTCGGAGAGCCGCTCCAGGACCAGGAGGCCCGCCCCCTCGCCGAAGCCCGTGCCGTCCGCCCCCTTGCCGAAGGCCTTGCAGCGGCCGTCGGCGGCGAGCCCGCCCTGGGCCGCGAAGTCGGTGAAGACCCGGGGCGTCGCCATCACGGTCACCCCGCCCGCCAGCGCCAGGTCGCACTCGGTCCGGCGCAGCGACTCGGCGGCCAGGTGCAGCGCGACCAGCGACGACGAGCAGGCGGTGTCGACGGTCAGGGCGGGGCCCTCGAAGCCGAAGGTGTGCGCGAGGCGTCCCGAGACGATGCTGGCCGCGTTGCCGGTCATCAGATGGCCCTCGACGTCCGGGGGGACGGTGCCGGGCGGCGGCGCGTACTCCTGGTAGATCGCCCCGGCGAAGACGCCCGTCCGGCTGCCGCGCAGGTCGCCGGGCAGGATGCCGGCCCGCTCCAGCGCCTCCCAGGACAGTTCGAGGAGCTGCCGGTGCTGCGGGTCCATCGCCAGGGCCTCGGTGGGGCCGATCCCGAAGAACGCGGGGTCGAAGCCGGCCGCGTCGTCGAGGAAGCCGCCGGCGCGCGCGTGCTCCAGAGCCGCCGGGTCCCAGCCGCGGTCCTTCGGCGGGTCGCCGACGGTGTCCGCGCCCCGCGCGACGACCTCCCAGAGGTCCTCGGGCGAGCGGACCCCGCCGGGGTAGCGGCAGGCCATGGAGACCACGGCCACCGGCTCGCGGAACGCGGCGAGCCGCGCCGCGTGCTCGGCCAGCTCCTTCTTGGTGCGGGCGAGTTCGTCGGTCATCCACTGGAGGTACTCGACCAGTCTCTTCTCGTCGGCCATGACTGCGGCCTCCTCTCGTCGTCGGGGTCAGGACCGGAACTCGGAGTCGATGAAGCGGAGGAGCTCCTCCGCCGTCGCCGGGGCACCGGCCGTGCCGGCCGGGTCCGGGTCCGCCGTCGCCGGTTCGGGGGCCAGCCGGTCCAGGAGGTGGTCGGCGAGGGCCTCGGGCGTCGGGTGGTCGAAGACCAGGGTCGCCGGGAGCCGCAGGCCGGTGGCCCGGCCGAGCCGGTTGCGCAGCTCGACCGCGGTGAGCGAGTCGAAGCCGAGCTCCTTGAAGGTCCGGCCGTCCGCGCCGCCGTCCGCGCCGGGCGCGGCACCGAGGACGGTGGCGATGTGCCGGAACACGGTGTCGGACACCAGTTCCCGCCGCCGCGTCGGCTCGGCCGCCGCGAGCCGCTCGGGCAGCCCGTCGCCGGCCGGCGCCTCCTCGGCGGCGGCCGCGGCGGCCCTCGGGCGGACCAGCGAGCGCAGCGGCGGAGCGAGTTCGGTCTCCGCCGCGAGCCGGGCCGCGTCGAGCCGTACGGCGGCGAGCGCGGGCTCGCCCGCCTCCAGGGCGGCGTCCAGGAGGGCGAGGCCGTGCGCCGGGGACAGCGGAAGGAGTCCGCCGCGGTTCATCCTGGCCCGGTCGGCTCGGGACAGTCCGCCGGTCATGGAGCTGTCGGAGCGCCACAGGCCCCAGGCGACCGAGGTGGCCGGGAGGCCCGCCCGGGCCCTGGCCGTCGCCAGGTTGTCCAGGTGGACGTTGGCGGCGGCGTACGCGCCCTGGCCCGCGCTGCCGACGAGGCCGGCCGCGGAGGAGAACAGGACGAAGGCCGCGAGGTCGGCGTCCCGGGTGAGCCGGTCCAGGTGCCGGGCGCCGTCGGCCTTGGGCCGCAGCACCGCGTCGAGGCGGGCCGGGTCGAGGGTGCGCAGCGTCGCGTCGTCGAGGACGCCGGCGGCGTGCACGACCGCCGTCAGGGGGTGCTCGGCCGGGATGCCGGCGAGCAGTCCGGCGACCTCCGCCTCGTCGCCGACGTCCGCGGCGACGGAGGTCACCCCGGCCCCGAGGGCGGCGAGTTCGTCGTGCAGGGCGCGGGCCTCCTCCGTGTGCGCGCCGCGCCGGCCCACCAGGAGCAGGTGCCGGGCGCCGTGCCGGGCGGCGAGGTGGCGGGCGACGAGCCGGCCGACGCCGCCGTACGCGCCGGTGATCAGGGTGGTGCCGTCCGGGTCGAGGGGCCGCGGGATGCTCAGCGCCACCTTGCCGGTGTGCCGGGCGAGGCTGAGGTGGCGCAGGGCCCGGGGAGCCTGGGCCACGTCCCACGCGGTCACCGGCAGCGGTGCGAGGACGCCGGTCCGCAGCAGCTCGCCGAGGTCGGCGAGCATCTCCTGGATGCGGTCGGGGCCCGCCTCCATCAGGTCGAAGGAGCGGTAGCCGACGCCGTGTTCGGCCCTGACCCGGAAGGCGTCGCGCAGGTCGGTCTTGCCCATCTCGACGAACAGGCCGCCAGGGGTGAGCAGTTCGAGGGAGGCGTCGACGAACTCTCCCGCGAGGGAGTTGAGGACGATGTCCACGCCGCGTCCGCCGGTGGCGGCGCGGACGGCGGGGACGAAGGACAGGTCGCGGGAGTTGCCGATGCGGTCGGCGGGCAGTCCCGCGGCCTCGACGGCGGGGTGCTTGGCGAGGCCGGCGGTGCCGAAGACGTGCAGGCCCCAGTGGCGGGCGAGCTGGATCGCGGCGCCGCCGACGCCGCCGGCGGCGGAGTGGACGAGCAGCCACTGCCCGGGTTTCGCGTCGGCCAGGTCGCTCAGGGCGTAGTACGCGGTGAGGAAGACGGCGGGCACGGTGGCGGCCCGCGCGAAGTCGATCCCGTCGGGGATCGGGGCGAGCAGCCGGTGGTCGGTGACGGCGACCGGGCCGATCCCGCCGGACACCAGGCCCATCACCCGGTCGCCCGGGGCGAGTCCGACGACGGCGTCGCCCGTGTCGAGGACCACGCCGGCCGCCTCGGTGCCGAGTTCGGCCTCGCCCGGGTACATGCCGAGGGCGAGCATGGCGTCGCGGAAGTTCAGTCCGGCGGCGCGGACGGCGATCCGCACCTCGTGGTGGCCGAGCGGCCGTTCGGGCACCGGGCGGCGCACCAGGTCGTCGGCCGAGCCGCTGCCGCCGGTGGCGAGGCGCCAGTTCCCGTCCCGGCCGGCGGCCGGGTCGAGCGCCGGCCGGTGCGGGCGGAGCCGGGGCACCAGGAGTTCCGTGCCGCGCAGCGCGAACTGGTTCTCGTCGCCGGCCAGGACCCGCGGCGGCAGGCCCCCGCCGGGGCCGTCCGCGTCGAGCAGGACGACCCGGCCGGGTTCCTCGGTCTGCACGCTGCGGACCAGGCCCCAGACCGCGCCGCCGACCGGGCCCGCGACGCCCTCGCCGGGCACGGCCTCGACGGCGCGCCGGGTCCGTACGACGAGACGGGCGGAGTCCAGGCGCGGTTCGGCGAGTCCGGCCCGCAGGGTGGTGACGAGCGCCTCCAGGGCGCCGCGCAGGGCCTCCGGCCGGTCGTCGCCGGGGTCCGGGGCGGGCAGCACGAGGGCCCCGGGCGGCCGGGCGCCCGCGTCGAGCGCCGCCAGGACGGCGGCCGGGTCGGGGTGCTCCGGCGAGCCCAGCTCCCACACCGCCGGTACGGAGGCGGCGACGGGGACGTCCGTGCCCGGTGCCGCCTCCCAGCCGAGGGCGTACAGGGAGTCCGCCCGGACGGGCTCGGCGACCCGGAAGGCCACGGCGTCGAGGTCCGCCACGGGGGCGCCGTCGGCGCCGGTCAGCGACACGGACACGGTGTCGTCCCCGCCCCGGCGCAGGTGTGCGCGCACGAGGTCCGGCACGTCGCCGTACCGCCGCAGGCCGCGCCAGCTGAAGGGCAGCCGGACGGCTCCGTCGTCGGGGAAGAGCCCGGCGACGCCGGTGGCGTGCAGGGCGGCGTCGAGCAGCGTCGGGGCGATCCGGAAGCCCGTGGGCCCGGTCGGGGACAGCTCGGCGTACACCTCGCCGCCGGACCGCCACGCGGCGCGGACGCCGCGGAAGGCGGGGCCGTACCGGTAGCCCTTGAGCGCCAGGTCGTCGTACAGCGCGTCGACGTCGACCGGGTCGGCGCCGGACGGCGGCCAGGGGCCCGGGAGGGCTCCGGGGCGCTCCCCCTCGGGTGCGAGGGTCCCGGCGGCGTGGGCGGTCCACGGCGCGCCGAGCGGATCGTCGTCGGCGTCGCCGGCGGGCCGGGCGTGCACGGTCAGGGACCGTGTGCCGTCCCGCTCCGGGGGTCCGACGGCCACCTGGATCTCGACCGCGCCGCCGTCGGGTCCGTCTCCCGCGAGCACCAGCGGCTCCCGCAGGACCAGCTCCTCCAGCTGCCCGGCGCCCGTCAGCCCGCCCGCGTACAGGGCGAGTTCGGCGAGGACGGCGCCGGGGACGAGGACCGTGCCGTCCACCGCGTGGTCGTCGAGCCACGGCTGGTCGTGCGGGGAGAGCCGGCCGAGGAGCAGCAGTCCGTCGGTCCCGGCGGTGCGGACCGCGCCGGTGAGCAGCGGGTGGCCGGCCGGGCGGAGGCCGGCGGGCGCCCGCCCGGCCGCGGGGCCGGGGGCGGCCGGGTCGAGCCAGTGCCTCCGCCGGTCGAAGGCGTACGTGGGCAGGGGCGGAAGCCCCGGCGTCCGGGCCCCGGTGTGGACGGTCCAGTCGACCGGCACGCCTTGGACCCAGGCCTCCGCGACGGAGCGCAGCACCCGGTCGAGGCCGCCCTCGTCCCGGCGGAGCGTGCCGAGCACGGCGGTGGCGTCGCCGCCGGGCGCGGCGTCGAGGACGTCCTGGACCCCGACGCCGAGCACCGGGTGCGGGCTGACTTCGACGAACACCTCGTGGCCCGCCGCCAGGGCGGATTCCACGGCCGTCCGCAGCCGCACGGTCTCGCGCAGGTTCCGGTACCAGTAGGCGGGCCGGCCGAACTCGGGGTCGCCGGGCGCGACGGGCCCGCCGGTCACGGTCGAGAAGACCTCCGCCGCGAAGGCGTCGCGGGGCTCCGTGTCGGGGAGCACGGCGAGGAGTTCCGCCTCCAGGGACGCCACCTGGGCGGAGTGCGAGGCGTAGTCGACGTCGATGAGCCGCACGCGGACGCCCTGTTCGTCGAAGGCGCGGCGGACCCGCTCGACCTCCGCCGGTTCGCCCGCGACCACGGTGGACCGGGGGCCGTTGACGGCGGCGACGCCCGCCGTCGCGCCCGTCGCGTCGAGCACGTCCCGGACCGCGGTCTCGTCGGCGGCCACCGACAGCATCGCGCCGCTGCCCGCGAGGGCGCGCAGGGTCCTGCTGCGCAGCGCGGCGACGGCGGCCGCGTCGGCGAGGGACAGCGCCCCGGCCGTCGGGGCCGCGGCGATCTCGCCCTGCGAATGCCCGATGACGGCCGCCGGGCGCACCCCGAACGACTCCCACAGCGCGGTGAGGCCGGTCATGGTCGCCCAGAGCACCGGCTGGACGACGTCCACCCGGGACAGGTCGGCGTCGCCGCGCAGCGCGTCGAGCAGCGACCAGCCGGTGAGCGGGTCGAGGGCGGCCGCGGCCTCGGCGATCCGTCCGGCGAACGCGGGCGAGCGGTCGAGGAGTTCGCGCGCCATGCCGGGCCACTGGGCGCCCTGGCCCGGGTAGAGGAAGACCGGGGCGCGGTCGGCGGGGGCGTGGCCGGTGACGACGTGCGGGGACGGGGTGTCGTCCGCGACGGCGGCCAGTCCTTCGAGGGCCGCGGCGCGGTCGGCGGCGACGACGACCGCGCGGTGCGCGAACACGCTCCGGGCGCCCGCGAGTTCGGCGGCGATCGCGCCCAGTCCGGTGTCCGGCCGGGCCTCCAGGTGGGCCAGCAGGCGCCGGGCCTCGCCCTTCAGGGCGCCCGCCGACTTCGCGGACAGGACCAGCGTGTACGGGGCGCCGCCGTCCGGCCCGTGGTCCGGTGCGCTCTCCGGGCGCGCCGGGGCCTCCTCGATGACGACGTGCGCGTTGGTGCCGCTCATCCCGAACGCCGAGACGCCGAAGCGGCGCGGGCGGTCGCCCGCGGGCCAGGGGGTGTTCTCGGTGAGCAGGGCCAGTCCGCCCCGCTCCCAGTCGACGTGCCGGGTCGGCGCGTCGACGTGGAGGGTGCGCGGCAGCGTCTCGTGGCGCAGCGCCTGGACCATCTTGATGATCCCGCCGACGCCCGCCGCGGCCTGGGTGTGTCCGATGTTCGACTTCAGCGAGCCGAGCCACAGCGGCGGCCGGCCGTCCCGGCCCGCGCCGTACGCGTCGAGCAGCGCCTGCGCCTCCACCGGATCGCCGAGGGTGGTGCCGGTGCCGTGGGCCTCGACGGCGTCGACGTCGGCGGGGGTGAGCCCGGCGCTGCGCAGCGCCTCCTCGATGACCCGCTGCTGGGAGGGGCCGTTGGGGGCGGTGAGGCCGTTGCTGGCGCCGTCCTGGTTGGTGGCGGAGCCCCGGAGCACGGCCAGGACGGGATGGCCGTTGCGCCGTGCGTCCGACAGCCGCTCCACGAGCAGCAGTCCGACGCCCTCGCTGAAGCCGGTGCCGTCGGCGGCGTCCGCGAAGGCGCGGCAGCGGCCGTCCGGGGACAGTCCGCGCTGCCGGCTGAACTCGACGAAGGTGGCGGGCGTCGCCATCAGCGTCGCGCCGCCGACGAGCGCGAGGTCGCACTCCCCGGAGCGCAGTCCCTGCGCCGCCAGGTGCAGGGCGACGAGCGAGGAGGAGCAGGCGGTGTCGACGGTGACGGCCGGGCCCTCCAGGCCGTACGTGTACGAGATCCGGCCGGAGGCGACGCTGCCGGCGCTGCCGGTGCCGAGGTAGCCGCCGTGTTCGCGCGGGTCGGTCTGCGCCCGGCCGCCGTACTCGGTGTAGATCAGGCCCACGTACACGCCGGTGCGCGAGCCGCGCAGGCCGGCCGGGTCGATGCCGGCGCGCTGGAACGCCTCCCAGGAGGTCTCCAGGAGCAGCCGCTGCTGGGGGTCGGCGGCCCGGGCCTCGCGCGGGGACATCTCGAAGAAGTCGGCGTCGAAGTCGGCGGCGTCGTGGAGGAAGCCGCCGCGCCGGACGTAGGAGGTGCCGGGGTGGTCGGGGTCGTCGTGGAAGAGGCGGTCCAGGTCCCAGCCCCGGTCCCCGGGGAACTCCCCGATGGCGTCGCCGCCGCGCTCCAGGAGGTCCCAGAGCTCCTCGGGGCTGCCGGCGCCGCCCGGATAGCGGCAGCTCATGGAGACGATGGCGATCGGGTCGTCGTCGGTCCGCGCGACGGGACCGGTCCGGTTCCGCTCCCGGCCGGCCGGGGCCGTCCCGGCGGACAGGTACGCGGCAACGGCGCGGGGCGTGGGGTGGTCGAACACGAGGGTGGCGGGAAGTCGGCGCCCGACGACCCTGCCGAGGTGGTCGCGGAGCTGCACGGCCGTCATCGAGTCGATGCCGAGGTCGCGGAACGGCCGGTCGGGGCGGACGTCCCGGGGCGAGTCGTAGCCGAGGATGCCGGCGACCGCCCTGGAGACCGCGGCGAGCAGGTCGGCCGGGTCGGCCGGGCGGGCGGCGGGCGGGCCGGCCGGACCGACGACACCCAGGCGGCGGGCCGGCGCGGGGGCGGCGGGCGCGGCCTCGGGCAGGGGGCCGTCCAGGGTGCGCAGCCGTATCCCCCCGACGGTGAGGACGACGCGCCCGTCGGCGTCGACGGCGGTGGCCGCGAGTTCCCCGGGGCCTCGCCGGGTGACGGCGATCCGGGCCACGGGGGTGCCGGGGGCGTGCGTCCGGACGTCGGTCCAGGCGAAGGGGACGGTGACGGCGGCCTCCTCCCGGGCGCCGCCGTTCGTGTCGCCGGTGGCGCCAGCGTTCGTGTCGCCGTTCGTGTCGCCGGTGGCGCCGCCGTTCGTGTCGCCGTTGGTGAGCCCTGCCAGGAAGGACGCCTGGAGTGCGGCGTCGAGCACGGTCGGATGGATCGCGTACCCCGGCACCGGGCTTCCGGGGACGATGTCGGCGACGGCGGTGACGCCGTCCGTGCGGACCTCGCGCACCGACCGGAGGGCGGGCTCGTAGTGCACGCCCCGCTCGGCGAGGGCCGCGTAGCCGGCGGCCGCGTCGACGGGCTCGCCGCCGTCCGGGAACGCGACGCCGACGGCGTCCTCCTCCCCCGTCGCCTCTTCCGTCCCCTCCGCCGTGAGCACGCCGGTGGCGTGCAGCAGCCACGGCGCGTCCGGAACCCCGTCGTCGCGCCGCGCGTGCACGGTGACCGCCGCGTCGCCGTCGTCCTGGGCGTGGACGGACACCTGCAGCCGTACGGGCGCGTCCTCGGGGACGTCGACGGGGGCGAGCAGGGTCAGCTCCCGCACCCGGGGCAGGCCGACGCGCTCCCCCGCCGCGAGGGCGAGTTCGGTCAGCGCGCCGGACACGAGCAGCGTCCGGTCCCCGAGGCGGTGTCCGCGCGTCCAGCTCCGCTCCGCGCCGCCCTCGGGGACGGCGCCGGTGAACAGCACGCCCCCGCCGTCGGCGCGCTCGACCGCGGGGCCGAGCAGCGGATGGCCGCCGGGGTCGGCCTGGGCGGGCGCGTCCCCGCCGGTGCGGGTGTCGAGCCAGTAACGGCGTTCCTGGAAGGCGTACGTGGGCAGCGGTACCGTCCGGCCCCCGGTGGCCGGGCGGCGGACCTCCGCGCCGGCGACGTACAGCTCGGCGGCGGCGGTGAGCAGCCGGTCGGGGCCGCCGTCGTCGCGGCGGAGCGTCCCGGAGACGTGTACGGGCGCCTCCTCGTCCGGGCGGGCGTCCTCGGCCGTGTCCGTGAGGGCGGCGACGAGCACGGGGTGGGCGCTGACCTCCAGGAAGTGGCGGTGGCCGGCGTCGACCAGCGCGCGCACGGTGTCGGCGAGCAGGACCGGCTCGCGGAGGTTGGCGTACCAGTAGGCGGCGTCGAGCCGGGTGGTGTCGCTCGCCCCGGGCCCGGCCGTCACCGTGGAGTGGAAGGGGACGGCGGAGGCGCGCGGGCGCAGCCCGGCGAACTCGTCCAGGAGGGCGTCCCGCAGCGGTTCGACGGCGTGGGAGTGGGACGCGTAGTCGACCGGGACCGGGCGGGCCCGCAGGCCGTCGGCCCGGGCGGCGGCGACGAACTCCGCGACGGCGTCGGTGTCCCCGGACACGACGGTGGAGCGGGGGCCGTTGACGGCCGCGACGCCGAGGTCCGTCCGGTCGCCGACGCGGCGCCGCACGTCGTCGGCCGACAGCTCGACGGAGGCCATCGCACCGGTGCCGGCGAGGGCGAGGAGGGCCTTGCTGCGCCGGGCCACGAGCGCGGCGGCCTCGTCCAGGGACAGGGCTCCGGCGACGTACGCGGCAGCGATCTCGCCCTGCGAGTGGCCGACGACGGCGGCGGGTTCGACGCCGAGCGAGCGCCAGGCGGCGGCCAGCGACACCATGACCGCGAAGAGGGCCGGCTGGACGACGTCGACGCGGGCGAGCTCGGGGGCGTCGTCCCGGGACACGACGTCGAGCAGGTCCCAGTCGGTGTGCGGGACGAGGGCCTCGGCGCAGCGGGTCAGCTCGGCCCGGAACGGCTCGGAGGAGGCGAGGAGTCCACGGGCCATGCCGGCCCACTGGGAGCCCTGCCCGGGGAACACGAAGACGGGGCGGGCGCCGCCGCGCGCCTCGCCGCGCGCGGTGCGGCGGGAGGGCACGCCGTCGGCGAGGGCCGCGAGTTCGCGGGCGAGGTCGTCCGGGGTGCGGCCGACGGCCACGGCGCGGTGCGGCAGGGCCGCGCGTCCGGAGCGCAGGGTGTGCGCGATGTCGGCCGGGGCGAGCCCGGGGTGGGCGTCGAGATGGGCGCGCAGCCGGGCGATCTGGTCGTCCAGCGCCCGCTCGGTGTGGCCGGACAGCTCCCAGGAGACGGGCGGGGGCGGGTCCGCGGGATCCGCGGTGCCGGACCCGGACGTGAGGGCGGGATCCGCGGTGCCGGACCCGGACCCGGACGCGAGCGCGGGATCCGCGGTGCCGGACGCCGGCGTGGGCGCGGACTCGGGACCGGTCTCGGAGACGGGCTCCGGGGGCGCCTCGATGACGACGTGCGCGTTGGTGCCGCTGATCCCGAAGGACGACACGGCGGCGCGGCGCGGCCGGTCCCTCTCGGGCCAGGGGCGCTCCTCGGTGAGCAGTTCGACGCCGCTGTCGGCCCAGGCCACGTGCGGGGACGGCGCGTCGATGTGGAGGCTGGCCGGCAGCACGCCGTGCCGCATCGCCTCGGCCATCTTGATGACGCCTCCGATGCCGGCGGCGGCCTGGGTGTGCCCGATGTTGGACTTCAGCGAGCCCAGCCACACCGGATCGCCGGCGGTGCGCTCGCCGCCGTACACGGCGATCAGCGCCGCGGCCTCGATCGGGTCGCCGAGGCCCGTTCCGGTGCCGTGGCCCTCGACGGCGTCCACGTCGGCCGCGCCGAGCCCCGCGTCGTCGAGCGCGGCCCGGACGACCCGCTGCTGCGCGGAGCCGTTCGGAGCGGACAGCTGGGTGCTGGCACCGTCGGAGTTGACGGCGCTGCCGCGCAGCACGGCGACGACGGGGTGGCCGGCGGCGAGCGCGTCGGAGAGCCGTTCGACCAGGACGAGCCCGGCGCCCTCGGCCCAGCCGGTGCCGTCCGCGCCCGCCGCGTACGCCTTGCAGCGGCCGTCCGGGGACAGTCCGCGCTGCCGGCTGAACTCCACGAAGGTCGCCGGGGTGGCCATCACCGTCGCCCCGCCGGCCAGGGCCATCCGGCAGTCGCCGCGGCGGACCGCCTGGGCGGCGTAGTGCAGGGCGACGAGCGACGAGGAGCAGGCGGTGTCGACCGTGACGGCGGGGCCTTCGAGCCCGAAGGTGTACGCGACCCGGCCGGACGCGACGCTGCCGGCGCTCCCGGTGCCGATGAACCCCTCGAAGCCCTCGGGGGCGCGGGCGTGGCGGGAGCCGTAGTCGCCGTACATGACGCCGGCGAAGACCCCGACGGACTGCCCGGACAGGGAGCGCGGGTCGATGCCCGCGCGTTCGAAGGCCTCCCAGGCGGTCTGCAGCAGCAGCCGCTGCTGCGGGTCGACGGTGAGGGCGTGACGGGGGCTGATGCCGAACAGCTCGGCGTCGAAGTCCGCGGCGTCGTGGAGGAAGCCGCCCTGGTCGGCGTAGGTGGTGCCCTCCTTGGCCGGGTCGGGGTCGACGAGCCGGTCGAGCGGCCAGCCGCGGTCGCGCGGGAAGGGTCCGATCGCGTCGGTCCGCGACGCGACCAGCCGCCAGAGGTCCTCGGGCGACCGGACGCCTCCGGGATAGCGGCAGGCCATGCCGACGATCGCCAGGGGTTCGCCGGCGGCCTGCTCGACCTCGTCGAGCCGCGCGCGGGTGCGCAGCAGGTCGGCGGTGGTCCGCCTGAGGTAGTCGCGGAGCTTGTCTTCGTTCGCCATCGATAAACCGCTCTCCGAAGCTCGGTCGGTGCTCAGTTCGGCTGGGCCGGTACTCGGTTCGGGCCGGTACTCGGTTCGGGCCGGCGCCCGGTGCGGACCGGCACCTGGTGCGGGTCGGCGGCCGGTGCGGGCGGGTATTCGGTCCGCCCCGGCCCTTTCGGTGCTCGGCCGGTGTCCGGGCCGGCCCGGTCGGTGCCGGGTCCGGCCCGGTCGGTGCCGGGTCCGGCCCGGTCGGTACTCGGTCGGTCAGTCGTTCAGTTCTCGGTCCAGCAGCCCGAAGAGTTCATCATCGGAGGCTGAATCCATTCCAAAGGCGGCCGCGGGGTCGGCGTCGTCCGGGCCGGTCAGGCGCCCCAGGGCGGACTTGAGGGCCCGGACGAGTCCGGCCCGCCGGCCGTCCTCGGCCCCGAGGCCGGACGCCGCGCTCACCCAGTCGCCCAGCGCGTCCGCGTCGAACACCGTCCGCTCCCCGGCGGCGAGCTCCAGCAGGTGGCCGGTGAGGTCCCGGACGGTGGGGTGGTCGAACAGGACGGTGGCCGGGAGCCGTGTGCCGGCCTCCGCGCCGAGCCGGTTGCGCAGCTCGATCGCGGTCAGGGAGTCGAGCCCCAGGTCGAACAGGCCCCGGTCGTCGGGGACGTGGACGCTCCCGGGCAGGCCGAGCACCTCGGTGACGCACGCCCTGACCACGCCGAGGACGAGGGTGCGCGCGGCCTCGGGTCCGAGGCCCGCCACCCGCTCGGTGAGCGGGACGGCCGCGGGACCGCGCTCCGCCGCCGTCGCGCGCCGCGCGGGGACGAGGTCGGCGAGCAGCGGGGGCGGGCCTCCGGGCCTGCGCGCGAGGGCCGCCGTGTCGAACCGCGCCGGGACGAGCAGGGCGGGCGCCTTGTCCCCGAGGGCGAGGGCGGCGTCGAGCAGGCCGAGTCCGTCGGCGGTCGACAGGGGGCGGATGCCGAGCCGGTCGATCCTGGCCCGGGCTGCGGTGTCGAGCGAGCCCGCCATCCCGGACGCGTCGTCGCTCTCCCACAGGCCCCAGGCCAGCGAGACGCCGGGGAGCCCGGCCGCGGCCCGGCGCTGGGCGAGGGCGTCCAGGTGGGCGTTGGCCGCGGCGTAGCCGGCCTGGCCCGCGTTGCCGAGGACGCCGGCGACGGAGGAGAACAGCACGAACGCGGTGAGCGGCAGTCCGGCGGTGGCGCGGTGGAGGTGCGCGGCCGCGTCGGCCTTGGGCCGCAGGACGTGGTCGAGGCGCTCGTCGGTCAGGTTGGCGAGGACGGCGTCGTCGAGCGTGCCGGCCGCGTGGAACACCCCGGTGAGCGGGTGGGCGGGGTCGACACCGGCGACCAGCCGGTCGACCGCCGCCGCGTCGGCGAGGTCGCACGCCGCGGTGCGGACCTCGACGGGCCCGTCGCCGATGGTGCGCAGTTCCTCGGCGAGGGCGCGCAGGGCGGGGTCGGCGTCGCCGCGCCGGCTCGCCAGGAGCAGGCCGCGGACGCCGTGGCGGGCGACGAGGTGGCGGGCGACGGCCGAGCCGAGGGCGCCGCCCGCCCCGGTGACGAGCACCGTGCCGTCGCCGAACGCGGGCGCGGTGCCCGCCGGCTGGGCGACGGGGGCGAGCCGGGGCCGGTGGGCGGTGCCGCGCCGGAGGGCTGTCTGGTCGGCCCCGGCGGCGACCGCGCGCGGCAGCGCGGCGGTCGAGTCGGCGTGGCCGTCGGTGTCGACCAGGCCGATCCGGCCGGGGTGTTCGTGCTGTGCCGAGCGGACGAGTCCCCAGAGCGACGCCTCGGCGAGCCCGGTGACCGCGTCGGCCGGGTCGGCCGCGACGGCGTCCCGGGTCAGTACGACCAGACGGGTGTGCTCGGGCAGGGCGAGGATCAGTTCGCGCACCGCGCGCAGGTTCGCGCGCACGTCGTCGTGCGCGGCGACGGCGACGACGGTGTCCTCGGTCCCGTCGGGCGCGGCCACCACCGGGAACGGCATTCCCCCGGCCGCGCCGGGGTCGCCCAGGACGAGGGCGACCGTACGGGCCGCCGGTCCGGTGGGGTCGAGCGGGACCGGCCTCCAGACGACCTCGTGCAGCGGGGTGCCGCCTTCCCGCCGACCGGCGCCCAGCGCGGCCACCGGAACCGGGCGGAGCCGGACCTCGTCGACGCCGAGTACGGGCCGGCCCAGGTCGTCGGTGACGTCCAGGGCGAAGGCCGTCTCGCCCAGGCGGCGGATCCGCGCGCGCAGCGGCCCGGACGGCTCGGCGTACGCGCGGATCCCGTGCCAGCTGTACGGCACGTTCACGTCGGTCCCGTCGCCGCCGTCGCCGCGGCGCAGCGCGTCGGCGATCCACGGGTGCAGGGCGGCGTCCAGCAGGCCGGCGGCCAGGGGGTCGCCGGTGTCCACGTCCGCGTAGAGGGTGTCGCCGTCGGACCACAGGGCGCGCAGGCCTCGGAAGGCGGGCCCGTAGTCGTATCCGTGCGCGGCGAACGCTCCGTACACGTCGTCGAGTTCGACGGGGCGCGCGCCGCGCGGCCGGTCGCCCGTCCAGACGTCCGGGGCGGTTTCCCCGGCGTCCTCCCCGGTGTCCTCCCCGACGACGAGCAGGGCCTCCGCGTGGAGGGTCCAGGGCGCGTCGCCGGTCCTGGCGTGGACGCGGACGGCGTCCTCGGCCACGGTGACGCGCAGCCGGGTCTCGGTGTCGGGGCCGATGACGAGCGGGGCGTGCAGGGTGAGTTCGGCGAGGGCGTCCGCGTCGTGCCGCCGCGCCAGCCGGGTCAGCAGGTCGACGAGGGCGGCGGCGGGCAGCAGCGGCGAGCCGTGCAGGGCGTGGTCGGCGAGCCACGGCTGCCGGCGGTGCGACAGGACGCCGGTGTACGCGGTCCGCCCGCCGTCGGGGTCGGCGAGCGCGGCGGACAGCAGCGGGTGGCCGGGGTCGTCCGCACCGATGTCCGTCGCGGTGCCGTCGCCGCCGGCCGGGGGCAGCAGCCACAGGCGTTCCCGGGCGAACGGGTACGTCGGGAGCGGCACGGTCACGGCGTCGGGGCCGAGCAGGGCGTGCCAGTCCCAGGCGACGCCGGCCACGTGGGCGGCGGCCACGAAGGACCAGAGGGCCGTGAGGTCGTCCTTCCGGCGGTCCAGGGACGGTACGGCCACGGCGGGGCCGAGGTCGGTCTGCCCGGCCGTCGCGGTGAGGGCGGCGTCCGGTCCGATCTCCAGGAAGCGGGTGGCGCCGAGGACGCGCAGCCGGTCGAGGGCGTCGGCGAACCGGACGGTGCCGCGTACCTGGTCGGCCCAGTGCGCCGGGGATCCGAGGACGTCCGCCCCGGCCTCGCGGGCGGTGAGCGTGGAGACCACGGTGACGGCCGGTTCCGTGGCGGTCAGGGTGGCCAGCCGGTCCCGGAGGGCGTCGAGCATCGGCTCCATCCGGGCGGAGTGGAAGGCGTGGCTGACCGTCAGCCGCTTGGTGCGGTGGCCGCGTCCGGCGAGGAGTTCGGTGAGCGCGGTGACGGGTTCGGCGTCGCCGGAGAGGACGACCGAGCCGGGCGCGTTGACGGCGGCGACGTCCACCCGCAGGCCGGTCTCCGCCATGGCGGCCCCGACCGTGGCGGGATCCGCCTGGACCGCGGCCATCAGACCGCCCTCGGGCAGTTCGCCCATGAGCCGGCCGCGGTGGACGACCAGGTGGGCGGCGTCGGCCAGGCTCAGCGCGCCCGCCGCGTGGGCCGCCGCGATCTCGCCGACGGAGTGACCGGCGACGAACGGCGCGGCCAGGCCCCAGGAGGCGAGCAGCCGGTACAGCGCGACCTCGACCACGAACAGGGCGGGCTGCGTGTTCTCCGTCCGGTCCAGGTCCAGGTCCAGGTCCAGGTCCGGGTCCGGGCCGGACGCGGAGTGGGCGGCGTCGGGTCCCGCGACGGCCGCGGCGACGTCGGGGCCGCCCGCGCGGCGCACCGCCTCCGCGGCCTCGTCGAAGGCCCGCGCGTAGGCGGGGAACGCCGCGTGGAGCGCCGTGCCCATGCCGACGCGCTGGCTGCCCTGGCCGGTGAAGAGCAGCGCGGTCTCGCCCCGCACCGGGGTTCCGGTGACGACGAGGGGGAAACCGGCGGGTTCCGGCTTCGTGCCCGCCGCGAGGTGGTCGAGTCCGGCGAGGAGTTCGGGCAGGTCACGGCCGAGGACAACGGCCCGGTGCTCGAAGGCGGTCCGGGTGGTCGCCAGGGAGAGCGCCACGTCGGCGGGGCGCGTCGCCGGCTCGTCCAGGACGCGCCCGCGCAGCCGGACGGCCTGTTCCCGCAGTCCCTCCTCGGTGCGGGCGCTGAGCACCCAGGGCACGACGCGCGGGGCGGCGTCGTCCGCCGGGGGTCCGGCGGCGGGCGGCGGGGCGGGGTCCTCTCCCTGCTCCAGGATCACGTGGGCGTTGGTGCCGCCGATGCCGAACGAGGAGACGGCGGCGCGGCGCGGTCCTTCGCCCCCGGGCCACGGCGTGGCGCGGGTGGGGACGCGCACCTCGCCCTCGGTCCAGTCGACGTGCTCGTTCAGCCGCTCCAGGTGGAGCGTGCCGGGGACCCGGCCGTGCCGCATGGCGAGGACCGACTTGATGATCCCGGCGACGCCGGCCGCGGCCTGCGTGTGACCGAGGTTGGACTTCACCGAGCCCATCAGGAGCGGCCCGCTCCCGGCGCGTTCGCGGCCGTAGGTGCGCAGTACCGCGCCCGCTTCCACGGGGTCGCCGAGGCGGGTGCCGGTGCCGTGCGCCTCCAGGACGTGGACGTCGCCGGGGCGCAGTCCGGCGGAAGCCAGGGCGCTGCGGATGACGCGCTCCTGGGCGGGGCCGTTGGGGGCGGTCAGCCCGTTGCTGGCCCCGTCCTGGTTGACGGCGGAGCCGCGCAGGACGGCGTGGACGCGGTGGCCTGCGCGGCGGGCGTCCGACAGGCGTTCCAGGACGAGGAGGCCGGCGCCCTCGGCCCAGGCGGTGCCGTCGGCGTCGGCCGAGAAGGGCTTGCAGCGGCCGTCGGGGGCGAGCCCGCGCTGACGGCTGAACTCGACGAACGTGGCGGGGCTCGCCATCACGGTCGCGCCGCCCGCGAGGGCCAGCGAGCACTCGCCGAGCCGCAGGGCCTGGGCCGCCTGGTGGACGGCGACGAGCGAGGAGGAGCAGGCCGTGTCGACGGTCACCGCGGGCCCCTGGAGGCCGAGGGTGTAGGAGACCCGGCCGGAGGCGACGCTGCCGGCGCTGCCGCTGACCAGATAGCCCTCCAGGTCCGCGGCCGCGCCCCGGTGCTGGTGGACCCGGGCGCCGTAGTCCGCGTACATGACGCCGACGAACACGCCGCTGTCGGTGCCGCGCAGGCTCGCGGGGTCGATGCCGGCGTCCTCCGCGGCCTCCCAGGCGGTCTGCAGCAGCAGGCGCTGCTGCGGGTCGACGGCCAGGGCCTCGCGGTGGCTGATCCCGAAGAACGCGGGGTCGAACTCGGCGGCGTCGTGCAGGAAGCCGCCGTGCCGGGTGGAGGAGGTGCCGGGGTGGTCGGGGTCGGGGTCGAAGAGGTCCGGGTCCCAGCCGCGGTCGTCCGGGAACTCGGTGATGGCGTCGGTGCCGGAGACGAGCAGCTCCCACAGTTCGGCGGGGGTGCGGACGTCGCCGGGGAAGCGGCAGGCCATGCCGACGATCGCGATGGGGTCGTCGTCCGGGGCGACGGCGGGCGACGGCTCCGGGCCGGCGCCGGTGACGTCCGTGGCGCCGGCCGGGTCCGTCAGGAGGGCGGTGGCGTGGCCGATCAGGGCGGTCGGTGTGGGGTGGTCGAAGACGACGGTCCCGGGCAGCCGGACGCCGAGGCCGGTGGTGAGGCGGTTGCGCAGTTCGACGGCCGTGAGGGAGTCGAAGCCGAGGTCGGTGAAGGGGCGGTCCGGGTCGAGGACGGTGTCCGGCGCGTGTCCGAGCACGTCGGCGACGGCGTCGAGCACGATCCGGGCCACGTCGCCGCCGGCGGCCCGCGGGCCCGTGCCGGCGTCCGGCGTGCGCGGTGCGGGGCCGGCGGGGAGCCGGCGCGGTCCGGTCGCGCGGGCGTCGAGCGCGGCGGCCGTCACCACGGGCAGGTCCGCGCGCAGCGCGCGGTCGAGCAGCGCGAGCGCGTCGGCGACCGGCAGGGGCCTGATCCCGGCCCGTGCCAGGCGGGTGACGTCCCGTGCGCCGAGGCCTTCGGCGAGGCCGCCGTCGGCGTCCCACAGGCCCCAGTGGACGGTGAGTGCCGTCCGGCCGGCGCGCCGTCGTCCGTGCGCCACGGCGTCGAGCGCGGCGTTGGCGGCGCCGTAGCCGCTCTGGCCGGCGGTGCCGAGGACTCCGGCGACCGATCCGAAGAGCACGAAGGCGTCGAGTGCGGCGTCGCCGGTGAGTGCGTCGAGGTGGTGCGCGGCGAGCGTCTTCGGTGCGAACAGGCGTCGCAGGGCCTCGGGGGTGAGCCGTTCGGCGATCGCGTCCTCGGCGATCCCGGCGGTGTGCACGACGGCGGACAGCGGGGCGTCGAGTCCGGCGAGCAGGGCCGCGAGCGCGTCGCGGTCGGCGGTGTCGCAGGCCCGGACCTCGGCCCGCGCGCCGAGCGCGGCCAGTTCGGCGACGGTCGC
The DNA here is from genome assembly GCF_001280125.1 of Streptomyces sp. NRRL F-6492. Classification (GTDB taxonomy): domain Bacteria; phylum Actinomycetota; class Actinomycetes; order Streptomycetales; family Streptomycetaceae; genus Streptomyces. The sequence continues at coordinate 3,034 of NZ_LGEG01000007.1, read as the reverse complement.
GTCCGCGTCCGGGTGCTCCGGGCCGCGCCGGGAGACGAGGAGCAGGGTGCGGGCCCCGTACCGGGTGACCAGGTGGCGGGCGGTGGCCCGGCCGAGTGCCCCGGTCCCTCCGGTGACGAGGACGGTGCCGCCGGCGGCGCTGCGCGGCCAGGGGACCGGCGCGGCGTCCGGGGTGTCGGGCACGGCCGTCAGGCGCGGGGCGTAGGGGACGCCGTCGCGGACGGCGGCCTGCGGCAGTTGGGCTGCGATCGCGGCGAGCAGGGCGTCGTCGTGGCTGCCGTCGGTGTCGACCAGGGTGAACCGGCCGGGGTGTTCGGCCTGGACGGCGCGGATGAGACCCCACGCGGCGGCCGTCCCGGCGCGGGCGGGTTCGCCGTCGGTGACGGCGAGGCCCCGGGTGAGGACGACCAGCGGGCCGGTGGCGTCCGCGGCGAGCCGCTCGGCGACGGCGGTCCGCACCGCGTCCGCGGCGGCGAGCGGGTCGTCGTCCGCCGTCGCGCCGGCGGGGAGCAGGTCGAGGGCGGACACGTCGGGGGCGGACACGTCGGGGGCGAACACGTCGGGGGTGGCGGACGGGGCGGCAAGCGGTCCGGTCGGCTCCCACACCGTCCGGTACAGGTCGGACCCGGTGGGCAGCGGGCGCAGCGTCAGGCGTTCCACGGTGAGGACGGGCCGGCCGTCCGGGGTGGTCAGGTCGAGCCGGTGGGCGCCGGGCCCCACGGGCGTCAGGCGGGCCGTCACCCGGGAGGCGCCGCGCTCGTGCAGCCGGACGCCGTCGAGGGCGTACGGGACGAGCCGGGGGCCGTCGGGCGCGTGCAGCGGCAGGACGTGCAGGGCCGCGTCGAGGAGCGCCGGGTGGATCCCGAAGGAGCCGGCGGTCCCGTGGAGGGCGGGCGGGAGTTCGGCTTCGGCCCGCAGCGCGCCGGTGGCGTCGCGGTGGGCGGCGGCCAGGCCCTGGAAGGCGGGTCCGTAGGCGTAGCCGGCGTCGTCGAGCAGACGGTAGGTCGCGGCGCGGTCGCCCGGGTCGATCCGGTCGCCGGCGGGCGCGTCCGGAGCGGGCCCGGCGGGGACGGGGTCGTCGGTGAGCCGGGCGGTGGCGTGGACGGTCCACTGCCCGTCGGCGGCCCTGGCCCGTACGGTGAGCTCTCCGGCGGCGTCGACGGCGACCTGGAGCGGCGCGTCGGCGGCGGGGTCGAGCTCCAGCGGGGACCGGACGAGGAAGTCGCGGAGCGTGGGCAGGCCGAGGGCGCGGCCGGCCGCCAGGGCGAGCTCGGCGAGCGCCGCCGCGGGGACGAGGGTCCGGCCGTCGATCCGGTGGTCGGCCAGCCAGGGCCGCCGACGCGGTGACAGCGATCCGGTGAACAGCGTTCCCGCGTCGGGCAGTCCGGTCGCTCCGGCGAGGAGCGGATGCCGGACGTCGTCGAGTCCGTACGCGTCGGCGCTGCCGTTCTCCTCGGGCGCGTCGAGCCAGTAGCGGCGGGTCTCGAAGGGGTACGGGGGCAGGTCGACGATCCCGGCGCCGGGAAGGTCCGGCACGAGGGCGACGTCGACGCCCGCGACGTGGAGGCGGCTCAGCGCGGCCCGTACGGTGTCGCGTTCGGGGGCGCCGGGGCGCAGCAGGGGCACGGCCACGACGCGGTCCGTCCCGGCTTCCCGGGCGAGGGCGGTCAGGGTGCCGTCGGGGCCGAGTTCGGCGAACCGGGTGACGCCGAGTCCGGTGGCCGTGCGGAGGGCGTCGGCGAACCGCACGGGGCGCCGGATCTGGCGCACCCAGTAGTCGGGGGCGGTCAGTTCGAGCGGGTCGGCGGTGGCGCCGGTGACGGTGGAGACGACCGGGAGGCGGGGGGCGGAGAAGGAGAGCGCGGTGACGACGGCGCGGAACTCGTCGAGGACGTCGTCCATGTGCGCCGAGTGGAAGGCGTGGCCGACCTTGAGCCGGGTCGCCTTGCGTCCGCTCTTCTTCCAGTGCCGGACGAGCCGGTCGACGGCGTCGGCGTCCCCGGACAGGACGACGGAGTCCGGTCCGTTGACGGCGGCGAGCCCGACCGTGCCGTCCGAGGCGGCGACGAGCCCGGCCGCCTGCTCCTCCGTCGCGGCGAAGGCGGCCATGGCCCCGCCCTCCCGGGCGGACTGCATGAGCCGGCCCCGTGCGGCCACGAGGACGGCCGCGTCGGGCAGGTCCAGCACCCCGGCGACGTGCGCGGCGGCGAGTTCGCCGACCGAGTGGCCGATGACGAAGTCCGGTCGCAGGCCGTGGGACTCGGCGAGCCGGAACAGCGCGACCTCGACGGTGAACAGCGCGGGCTGGGCGTACCGCGTCTCTCGCAGCGCCCCGTCCGCCCCGGTGACCAGGTCGCGCAGTGCGGTGCCGAGGAGCGGGTCGAGGTGGGCGGCGACGGCGTCGAACGCGGCGGCGTACACCGGGGAGGTGGTGAGCAGTTCGGCGCCCATGCCGACGCGCTGGGAGCCCTGTCCGGAGAAGAGGAACGCCAGCCGGCCGTCGGGCTCGGCGCGTCCGGTGACCGCCCGGGGGTGCCGTCGGCCGTCCCGTACGGCCGCGAGCGCGGCCAGGACGTCTCCGTCCGCGTCCACGACGGCCCGGTGGTCGAACCGGGTCCGGCGGGCGAGCGTGTGGGCGACGTCGGACGTGCGCGGGGCGTTGTCCCGTGCGAGGGCGTCGTGCAGCGCGGCGGCGTGGGCGCGCAGCGCCGGCTCGGTCCGCGCGCTCAGCACGAGCGGTGCGGCGGGGACGGAGCCGAGGTCGGGGGCGGTGGATCCGGCCTCGTCGGGGGCCTGTTCGAGGATGACGTGGCTGTTGGTGCCGCTGATCCCGAACGAGGACACCCCCGCCCGGCGCGGACGCCCGCGCTCGGGCCACACCTCCTGCTCCCCCAGCAGCCGGACCCCAGAGCCCTCCCACTCCACGAACGGCGAAGGCTCCCGCGCGTGCAGCGTCTTCGGCAGTACCCCTGCCCGCAACGCCATCACCGTCTTGATCACACCACCCACCCCGGCAGCCGCCTGAGCGTGCCCG
>NZ_LGEG01000006.1 GCF_001280125.1 Streptomyces sp. NRRL F-6492 | reverse complement strand
CGGGCCCACCAGGGGGAAGGATTGCCCGAGGGCCCCCCCGCCCACCCCCCCCCACCCGCCCGGCACCCCCCCGGCCCGCATCCGCCCCCCCCGGGTCCCCCCGCCGGCCCCCGCCGCCTCCGCCCCGCGCCGGGCCTCGGCGAGCATCCCGCCGTCGGGGTCCACCCCGACGACCTCCTCGAAGAGGTGCGCGAGCGGCAGGGCGAGGGTGCCCGGCCCGCACCCCACGTCGAGGAGGCGCCCCCGCCCGTCGAGGCCCAGCACCCCGGCGAGGACGTCCACGAGCCCCGGCGCGTAGGGCAGCCTCCCGCGCCCGTAGTACGGGGCCGCGCCCGCGAACAGCGTCTCGTCCCACACCCAGCCGGCCGTCATGCCCGCCCCTCCCTCCCGGGCGCGCGCCCGGTCGCTCCCCGCGCTTCCCCCACCCGGGCGGACGTCACTCCTCCGGCGGCACGCAGAGCACCGGCACCGTCGACATGTGGAGCAGCTTGTGCGGGGTGGAGCCGAGGAGGGCGCCGCGGATCGGGCTCTCGCTCCAGCTGCCGACCACGATGGCCCGGGCCGCGTGCCGGGTCGCCGCGTCGATGAGGGCCTGGGCCGGCTTCTCGTCGATCACCTCGACGACGGTCGGCACGCCCGCCCGGTCGGCCTCCGCGACCGCGTGTTCGAGACCGGTGCGGCCGGCCTGCCGGACGGCGTCGCGGTGGGAGCGGTACTCCTCCCCGGTGGGGCCGGGGGCCGCCGCGCCGTAGACCAGGACGAGCGTCTCGTCGAAGGCGGCCGCCACCTCGACCGCGATCCGCAGCGCGCGGGTGGCCCCCGGCGACTCGTCGTACCCGAGCACGATCGACATCTCAGCCCTTCCCTCCGTGACCGTCCCCGCCGCCCCGGATGCCCCGGACCACGTCCGGATCGGCCACCCCCGGGCGTTCGTCCCAGAACGCGGGCGCCCGCAGCCGCCACACGATCATGACGACCACCCCGACGGCGGCGATGCCGAGGCCGATGACGAGCGGTGGGCCGAGACCGAGCCACGAGCTGCCGCTGTACGAGTTCGCCGGGTCGGACATGTCGGCGACGGACCGCACGAGCAGCCACGTCAGCAGCCCCGCGCCCACCAGCGGGCCGAGCCCGATCAGCAGGAAGTTGTGCAGGCTCTCGAAGAGGTGGCGGCGGTAGTAGACCGCGCAGGCCACCCCGGTGAGCGCGTAGTAGAAGGCGATGAGCAGCGAGAGCGCGGTGAGCGAGTCGAGGAGCGCGTTCTCGCTGATCTGGTTCACGGTCAGGTACCAGACGATGGCGATCCCGGCGACCCACCACGTACTGACGTCGGGGGTGCGGAAGCGCGGGCTGATGTGGCCGTAGTAGGCGGGCAGCGCCCGGCGGCGGGCCATCGACAGGGCGGTCCGGGAGGCCGGGATGATCGTGGTCTGGGTCGAGGCGATCGCCGACGTGCACACGGCGAGCAGCAGCACCCAGTCCCAGCCGCCCAGGACGTCCCCGGCGAGCTGGGCGAAGACGAACTCCTCCTCGCCGGCGTTCTCGGCGAGGAACGCGGGACCGGCGTAGGCCACCACCGCGAACCCCACGGACACGTAGGTCACGAGCAGGATCACCGTCGACCACAGGCCCGCCTTGCCGGGGGCGGTCGCGGAGTCCTCGACCTCCTCGGTGAGGTTGACCGCCGACTCCCAGCCCCAGTAGATGAAGACGCCGAGCAGCAGCCCGCCGGTGAGGGCCGCGCCGCCGGCGCCGAACGGGTTCAGCCAGTCGAACGACGGCTCCACCGAGTCGTACGCGCTGGTCCCGGCGTACACCTTGGCCAGCGCCACGCACACGAAGACGAGCAGGAAGACGACCTGGGCCAGGATCAGCACGTTCTGCACCTTGGCCGACAGCTCGGTGCCGATGACGCACACGGCCGTCATCCCGAGGATGAGCAGCACGGTGAGCAGCTGGCGCACGAACGCGTTCTCCACCCAGCCGTCGAGGCCGACGGCGAGCAGCCCGAAGCTCACGGCCACGTCGGCGAGCGAGCCGACGACCAGGACGCCGGTCATCGCGATGGCCCAGCCGCCCAGCCAGCCCGCCCAGGGCCCCATCGCGCGCGTGACCCACGAGAAGGTCGTGCCGCAGTCCTGGTCGACCTTGTTCAGGTAGTAGAACGCCGACGCGATCAGCAGCATCGGGACGAAGGACGCGACCATCACCCCGGGCGCGTAGATCCCCGCGAGCGCGACGATCGGGCCGATGACGGCGGCGATGGAGTACGCGGGGGAGGTGGAGTTGAGCCCGATGACGAGCGCGTCCACGAAGCCGATCGCGTCGTGCTTCAGATCCGCCGGCCGGTCCTGGGGTGCGGCGTCCTCGGTTGCCATGTTCCCTCGCTCCCGTTCCGCTCGGACAGAGCAGAGAGACGTGTCCCTCCACCGATCGTAGGAAGGCGCGGTCCCGCCCGCATGCCGGGCGGCCGGAACGGTCGTCCGTCCGGGGCACACCCTCTAGCATCACGGGGGCCCGCCCTTCCCCTCACGGAACGGAACGCCCGATGCCGAAGGACCTCGCCGGCTTCGCCGAGCTCTCCACGCCCCTGGTCGCCGACGCCTGCGTGCGGCTCGGGGAACCGCTGCGCGCCGCGCCCGCCGGGGTGCTGCCCGTCACCGACGGGCAGCGGGTCGCCGGACGGGCGCTCCCCGTCCGGCACTACGGAAGCGTCGACGTCTTCCTGGAGGCCTTCACGCGCGCGGAGCCCGGGGACGTCCTCGTCATCGACAACGCCGGCCGCCGCGACGAGGCCTGCGTCGGGGACCTCGCCGTCCTGGAGGCCCGGGCCGCGGGCGTCGCCGGGGTCGTCGTCTGGGGACTGCACCGCGACACCCCGGACCTCGTCCGGATCGGACTGCCCGTCTTCTCGTACGGCCGCCACGCCCCCGGCCCCGTACGCCTCGACCCCCGCGAACCGGACGCGCTGCGCTCCGCGCGGTTCGGGGAGCACGAGGTGACCCGGGACGACGTCGTGTTCGGCGACGACGACGGGGTGCTGTTCGTGGCGGCCGACCGGGCCGGGGCCGTCCTGGAGACCGCCCGGTCCCTCTTCCGCACCGAGCGGGAGCAGGCCCGGCGCGTCGAGGCGGGGGAGACCCTGCGCGACCAGACCCGCTTCGACGCCTATCTGGCGGGCCGGGCCGAGGACCCCTCGTACACCTTCCGGCGGCATCTGCGCCGGATCGGCGGCGCGATCGAGGAGTGACGGACCCGGGGCCCGTCCACCGGGCGGGCCCCGGGCCGCCGCGGCTCAGCCCTCGAAGCCGACCGTGCCGTCCGGCAGGACCGCCTCGACGCGCGCGCCGTGCTCCACGGTCCGGCTCACCGTGCAGAACTTCTCGTGCGTCAGGCGCACCCCGCGCGCGAACACCTCCGCCGCCTTCGGGTTGCCGTCCGGCAGGTCGAACTCGTAGCTGACCCTGATCCGGCCGATCCGGCCGTCGTCCTCGGGGCCGGAGACCGACTCCACCACGATCCGCAGGTCGTCGTGGTCCACCGCCCGCGCGGTCCGGTCGATCACCAGCCCGCCGCAGCCGCCCATCGCGGCGAGCAGCAGCTCGACCGGCGTGAACGAGGGCTGGGCGCCGTCGTCGTCCGCGGTGGCCATCCGCACCTCCGCGCCCCGGTCGTTGCGGGCGGTCCAGTTCCGGTACCCGGTGCGGACGGTCTCGATCCGGTAGTCGGCCATGGCGGCGGGGCTCCTTCGTGCTCGTACGGTCGCCGCCCACGGTACGCCGGGGCGGGCCGGCGGGCCCGCACGGCCGGAACCTGAGTAGCGGGGTGCGGACGTCTGAGTACGCCGACCGATACGGCGGCTTCCGCCCGCTGCTGGACTGGGACCATGACCTCCGAAGCCCGGCGCACCCGCCCCCTCCAGCACGTCACCGCCACCGGCACCGCCCTCGCGGTGGCCCTCGGCCCGGTGCTCGTCGGCGCCCTGCTCGCCCGGTCGGTCGGCGCGGACCCGATGGCCTCCGTCAACGCCCTGATCGCGGGCGGCGGCCAGCGCGCCCGGATCTCCCGCGCCCAGCTCAGGAGCGGGGCGGCTCTCCGGAAGGCCGCCGGGCTCCGGGGCGGGGCGGAGGACCGGTGCGGCGCGCGCCCCCGGTTCGGCTCAGTCGCGCGGCTTGCGCGCCAGGAGGAAGCCCTGCGGCGTCTTCTCCAGGGGGTCCGGCTCCCGCACCAGGCGGGCCGACTCGACGAGACCGGCCTCGGCGAGGAGCTCCGCGAGACGGTCGGGTGACCGGCGGTACACGTCGAGGGCGACCTCGTGCCCGTACGCCCGCCCGAGCCGTACCCGCCCGTCCCCCACCTTGAAGGCGAGCAGGAGCCGTCCGCCCGGTGCGAGGGCCCGGTGGAACTCCGCGAAGGAGGAGGTGAGTTCATCCTCCGGCATGTGCACCGTCGCGTACCAGGACAGGACCCCGCCCAGCGAGGCGTCCGGCAGGTCGAGCGCCGTGGTCGACCCCACCTCGAAGCGCAGTCCCGGGTGGGTCGCGCGGGCGACCGCGATCATGCCCGGCGACAGGTCCACCCCGAAGGCCTCGGCGCCGATGCTCCGCAGATGGGACGTCACCCGTCCCGTCCCGCAGCCGAGGTCCCCGATCGTACGGGGCCCGCCGGCCCGCTCCACCTCCTCCGCGAACCCGGCCATCACCGCCCGGTCCAGCGGGACCGCGTCCAACTGGTCGGCGAGCAGCCGCTCGTAGTCGGCGGCGACGGTGTCGTACGAGCGGCGGACGGCGGTGAGGCGTGCGGCTTCGGTCATGGCGGCACCCTACGGCCGTGTCCTCCGAACACTCCCCGCGGGCCGCCCGCATGAGCGATGATCACCGCATTCGAGGTGCCCCTGCGGTACGGGCCGGGGCCGTGGCGAAGGGCAACCGGATGACAAGGCGCCGCCCGGGGCGGGACGAGCACCACGCGAGCGGCGCCGACGGGCCGTACACCGGCGACGGCCACGGCACCAGCGGCGGCATCGGCCGCGGCACCAACATCGGCCGCGGCACCGGCACTGGTCGGCGCCGTTTCCTCGGGTACGTCCTCGCCGCCCCCACCCTCACCGTCGCCGCGCAGCTCGGCGCCGAGGCCCTCGCGCCCCGCGAGGCCGCGGCGGCCCCGGCGCTCGTCCCCTCGCCCCCGGGCCCGGCCGAACTCCTCGACCTCAACGACCTGCTCACCCTCGCCGCCCTGCCCACCAGCCACCTCATCACGATCCGCCTCGACCCCGACGGCACGGCCCACCTCGCGCTGCCCCGCGCCGAGGTGGGCCAGGGCGTCACCACCTCGACGAGGCCACCACCATCGAGGGCCTCCCGGACACGGCGGGCGGCGAACTCCACCCCATGCGGGAGGCCTGGCTGGACCTCGACGTCGCCCAGTGCGGCTACTGCCAGCCGGGGCAGATCATGACGGCGGTGGCGACGGTCCGGCGGGCCCGGGAGGCGGGGCGCGAGGTCACCGAGGCCGACCTCGACGCGATCCGCAACATCTGCCGCTGCGGCACCTACCACCGCATCCGGCAGGCCGTCCTGGAGGGCGCCCGCCGCATGCGGTGACGGGTGCCGCACGCGGCCCGTGACGAGGCGGCGGCCCGCCCCTCCGAGGAGGGGCGGGCCGCCGTCGCGGCGCGACTTCGCCTTCGCGCCGGGGAGCGGGGGCTCCCGTACGGGGGGTGCCGCCCCGGCTCGCGGGACGGCACCGGTGGGTGTTTCCGGCGGTCAGTACTTCCGGCCGCGGGCGTCGGGGTCGTCGGGGTTCTCGACGCCCTCGCCCTCGACCTCGATCTCCTCCTTGCGGACCTCGCCCGAGACGGTCTCCTCCTCCACGACCTCGTCGGCCTTGAGGCTCACCCGCTCCACCGGAACGGTCCGGGTCTCCACGACGGGGCGCTCCTCGTGGAGGATGACCTCGTGCTCGGCCTCGGTGATCTCCGGGCCGGACAGGGCCTCGTCACGGTTGGCGTCCGTGATCGGCTCCCGCTCGATCCGCACCTCCTCGTGGCGCACGGGCACGGTCTGCTGGACCTCTTCCGTCACCACGTACTTGCGCAGCCTGACCCGTCCGGCCTCCGTGCGCTCGACGCCGACGTGCATCTGCTCCTCGGAGCGGGTCATCGCGTCGTCGTCGGTGTGCGCGGCGCGCCCGGCGGCGCCGCGCGCCGCGAACCCCTCCTCGGTGCCCATGGGGCCGGTCTCCATGCCGGTCTCCATCCCGGCCGCGGTGCCGGTGCCGGTTCCGGTGCCGCCGTGGGCCCAGCCGCCCTCACCGGGCTGGTTGGCCTGCTGCCAGGCGTCGTCCCACGCGATGCCGTAGTGGTCGAAGAGACGGTGCTCCTCGCTCTCGGAGAGGTGTCCGCCGGCGTCGACGTCCACGTTGGGCGCGTCCTTGATGGTGGACTTGGGGTACGGGACCTCCAGGTGGTCGTCGACCAGAGCCGCGTCCTTGATCGGGACGAAGGATTCACTGGTGCCGAACATGCCGGTCTTCACCGTCACCCACTCCGGCAGGCCGGTCGCGTCGTCGACGAAGATGTGCTTCGCCTCGCCGACCTTCTTGCCCTCGGCGTCGTAGACGGGGTGGTCCAGCACGGCGTGGATCTGCTCTCGGGCGATCATGTCGACCCTCCTGCTCTCTCTCGTCTCGCTTATCCACGCCTCTTACCAGAGGAATCGGGCGGAAACGGCGTAAATCCATCTAATTATATTGAATGGTCAACTTCCTGGTGGTCCGGTGCCGACCGGGAAGCGTGCGAAGGCCCCCACCGCTCCGGAGCGGTGGGGGCCTTCGACGGGATCCGGAGGGGTCAGGCGACCGGCGGGGCCCCGGACGGGCGGCCCGCGCCGCGCGTCAGGACGTAGCCGCCGATGCCCGCGAGCGCCGCGAGGACGCCGCCCGCCAGGCTCCAGAGCCAGCGGTCGGACCACCAGCCGGAGGACCAGCCGTCCTCCGGGGCCGCCGCCTCGACGGCGGACGTGCGGCCCGCGTCGGCGTCCGCCTCCGCCTCGCGGCCGGTCGTCGCGCCCGGCACGAGCGGCGCGGCGAGCGCCCCGTCCGTGGCGTGGGCGCCGCCCTCGTCCTTGAGGTCCACCCCGAGCCGGGCGTCGAACGGCTGGCCGAGGTCCTCGTCCGGCAGGCCCGTGACGGTCAGGCGCACGAAGTAGCTGCCCGGCAGCGGGTCGTTCGCCCAGGCGTCGGCCGACGCGCGGACCGGACGCAGCACGCAGGCGAGTTCCACCTTCGCGGCGTCCTTCGCCGCCGTGCGGGACTGCGCCCCGTACATGCACGGCTGACGGCGTCGCAGCCCGTCGTACACGTCGATCCGCCAGGTGGAGGGCCCGTGCCGCAGGGCCGCGTCCGGCAGGGTGACCGCGGCGTTCACCGTCGGGCGCTGCCCGGTGTCCGCGGGGAAGACCCAGTACAGGTAGTCGCCCGTGGCGGCCTGCGCGGTCGCCCGCTGCCCCGGGAGGAACCTCGCGGCGGTGCGGAAGGTGGTGCCCGCCTCCGTCGGCCCGCCGGTGGACCGGGTGTCCGGGGTCGCCGTGGCGGAGGGCGAGTCGGCGACGGCGGCCGGACCCGCGGGCCCGAGCAGGGCCGCGCCCGCGAGGGCGGCCGCGGCGAGCGTGCGTACGGTGCGCATCAGTGGGTCCTCCAGACGGCGACGCGCCAGCGGGACAGCCAGCCCCAGATCAGACCGGCCAGGAAGCCGGCGAGCACCAGCCCGCCGAGCAGCCACCAGCCCCGGCCGAGACCGAACGAGGCCACGTCGGACGCGGTCGCGGGGCCGTCGACGACGTCCACGGTCAGCTCGATCGGCATGCCGGGCGTCGTCTTGACCGACGGGGGAGCGGAGAAGGAGTTGCTGACCTGGAGGCAGACCGTCTCGGCGGCCGGCTTGAGGTCGTCGGCGTCGATGCCGTCCAGCTCCGGCTTCGGGTAGCGCAGCCCGGTCGATATGACGTCCGTGCGGCCGTCACCGGCCTCGGAGCCGCGCGTGATCTCCCGGCCGTGGCGGGTGACGGCGCGCAGCAGCACCCCGTAGTCGTCGTTGACGGCGCGGTCGGCCGACACGCTGACGGAGGCGCGCAGTTCCTGGCCGGGCAGCAGGTCCACCCGGTACCAGCGGTGCTCGCCGAAGGCCTCGCGGTCCGTGTACAGACCGGGCTTCAGCTCCGGCGCGTCGGCGCACCGCGCGGCGCCCCGGGCGGCGACGGGCGTGACCACCGGGTCGGCCGCGCGGTCGACCAACTGCCGGACGCGGCGGGAGAGTTCCTCGGTGCGGTGGACCGAGGTGTAGGTGCCGCCGGTCGCCTCCGCGATGCAGGTGAGCTGCTGCCGGGTCTTGGCGTCCGGCACCAGGCCCAGGGTGTCGATGACGAGGTGGATGCCCTTCGCCGCGATCTCCCGCGCCACCTGGCAGGGGTCGAGCGGGGCGCAGGTGTCCTCGCCGTCCGTGATGAGCACGATCCGGCGGGTGGCGTCGCCGCCCTCCAGGTCCTTCGCCGCGCCGAGCAGCGCGGGACCGATCGGGGTCCAGCCCGTGGGGGCCAGGGTGGCCACCGCGGTCTTGGCCTCGGTCCGGTCGAGCGGACCCACCGGGTAGAGCTGGCGGGTGTCCTTGCAGCCCTGCTTGCGGTCCTGCCCCGGATAGTCGGCGCCCAGGGTCCGGATGCCCAGCCGCACCTCCTCGGGCACCGCGTCGAGGACCTCGTTGAAGGCCTGCTTCGCGGCGGCCATGCGGGACTTGCCGTCGATGTCCTTGGCCCGCATGGAGCCGCTGACGTCGAGTACCAGCTCGACCTTGGGGGGTTCCTTCGCCGCCGGCGCGTCGGCGGCCGCGTGTGTCGGCAGGAGCGCGGCGCCCAGAGCGGCGAGCAGCGCGCAGGCCCCGGTCGCCAGCCGTTTTCTCGTGATCATCGCCGGATCGTATTGACGATCGTCCGACAAACCAAAACGGGGGGTGACCGGGGCCCGGAGCGCGCGGTGTCAGGCGGAGGGCGGGGAGGAGCCGGAACCGGCGGGGTCCTCCGCGTCGCCCTCGGGCACGGCCCGGGCGCGCACGGCGTGGGCGGGCTCCTGGTGCCCTCCCGAGGGCATGACGCGCACCTCGCCCCGGTCGCTGATCTCGGCGCGGATGATGCCGGTCGGGTCGGTGTAGATGGGATGCCCTCCGGAGCCCTTGTAGAGGGTGCGTTCCACCACCACGACGTCCTGGGTGGCGCCCGTGACGTCGGTGAACACCAGCTCGTATCTGGATATGCTCATTTGCCCTATTTTACGCCGGTACGGAAATGTCACTGCCCGGGCCGGTGGAGGACACCCCTCAGGCCGTACGGGACACGGCGTCCACCAGGTGCGCCAGGGCCGCTCCCAGGGCCGCCGCCCCCGGCCCCGCCGCCCCGCCCGGTTCGCGCATGTAGAGGTCCCGGCGCATCTCGACCATCAGCGCCCGGACCCGCGGCTCCCGGCCGTAGTACGGCAGCGGCACGTACGTCCCGGCGAAGGGGCTGTCCGTCCCCACCCCGCCGAACCCGCCGAACGCCTCCCGCGCCGCGTCGAGCAGCGCCGGAGGCGTGTGGAAGGCGTCCGTGCCGAGGCAGACCGGCGGCCGGGGGCCGTCGCCGTGCAGTTCGTACGGCAGCGGTTCGCTCGGGTACGAGTGGACGTCGATCACCACCGCCCGGCCCGTCGCCGCCAGCCGCTCGGCCACGGCCTCCGCCACGCCCCGCGCGTACGGCGTGAAGTACCGGTCGAGCAGCGGCGCCGGGTCGAACCCGTCCGGCCGCAGCCCGGCCCGGTGCGTGGTGCGCGTGTACACCGCGCCCATCCCGACGGCCGCCATCTCCTCCCGCTCGTCCGGGAAGCGCTCGGGGTCGACGACCAGGCGGGAGAGCCGGTTGACGAACCGCCAGGGGGCCGTGCCGGCCGCCGCCGCGGCCGAGGCGGCGATCTCGGCCGTGTGCGCGTCGGTGATGTGGTCCAGCTCCCGGGCCAGTTCGTCGTCGCCGAGCAGGATCCCGGCCCGCACGTCCGCGGGCACCGCGCGGGAGGAGTGCGGCACGTGGAGGAGGACGGGGGAGTCCGGGGCGCCGGGGAGGAGGTGGAAGGAGGAGGTGCCGGTCGTGCCGTCCGCGTCGGCGGGTGGGGTCTCGTTCATGCCGGGATCCTCCCCGACCCCCGCCCGCGGCGCCACGAAAGCGCTGGTTGGAGTGGTGGGAGGTCGCGCCGCCGCACCGGGACCGGGCGCGGGACCGGGCCGACTGCCGACCACGGGGGCCCGTACGGCCATCCGTTCCCGCTTCGCCCGGCCCACGGCCGCCTGCCCCGGAAGCGCCGCATCGGATGAGCACCGACACCGCCCCCGCCGCTCCCGACACGGCTTCCGGCCCCGGCGCCGCCCCCGCCCCGCCGCTTCCGGCCCCGGCGTCGGCGCCGCCACGGCCGCCCTCCTCGGGCTCGTCGCCCTCGACGCCCTCCTCCTCGGCTCCACGGTCCTGCTCGTCCTCACCGCGTTCGCCGCCTCCCGCGTCCGGCGCGCGGCACCGAAGTACCCCGCCTACCGGTGGTGAGACCGGGCCCGGCACCCGCGTGAGCCCCGGCCGGGCGACCGTACGCCCTCCCGCCGCGCGCGTGTGCGGGCGCCTGTGACCCGATGCGCCCCGGCGTTCCGCGCCCCCGCGCGCCCTCCGCAGGGGTGATCGCGTCAACTTCCGTCCGGTTCCAGTCGGAAACACCCGTGGGGGACCGGGTTGTTCACGATCCGGCCCACCAGTGCGTATTACCCTTCGTTGGTCTTCGCTTGACCATGTCTTGGTGAAGCGTGATGCCGGTGGGACACCGGGGAGGGCCGTGCCGTGCCCTGCCACGGGCCGTTCCGTCCCGCCCCGTCCGTCCGTGCGACCGCCGGCCCGCCCCCCGCTCCTCGGATCCCATGAGGGGAGATCCGCATGCCACCCTCCTCGCTCCGCCTCCGGCAGTTTCCCCATCTCCGACAGGACCTCGCGGCCTCGCTCGTCGTCTTCCTCGTCGCGCTGCCGCTCTGCATCGGCGTGGCCGTCGCCTCCGGCGTGCCCGCCGAACTCGGCCTGATCACCGGCATCGTCGGCGGCATCGTCACCGGCCTGATGCGCGGCAGCAGCCTCCAGGTCTCCGGACCCGCCGCAGGCCTCACCGTCCTCGTGTTCGAGGCGGTCCGCGCCTTCGGCCTCGCCGCGCTCGGGGTCATCGTGCTCCTCGCCGGGCTGCTCCAGATCCTCATGGGCCTGCTGAGATGGGGCCGCTGGTTCCGGGCCATCTCCCTCTCGGTCGTCGAGGGCATGCTGGCCGGCATCGGCCTCGTCATCGTGGCCGGCCAGCTCTACGCGGCGGCCGGGCTCGACGCCCCCGACTCCGGCCTCGCCCGGCTCGCCGGACTGCCGGCCGCCCTGGTGCGCGCGCTGACCGCCCCCGCCAACCTGGTCCCGCTCGCCGTCGCCGCCGGCACGATCCTCGTGATCCTGGGCTGGCGGCACCTGCCCCCGAAGGCGCGGGCCGTGCCCGGCGCGCTCGTCGCGGTCCTCCTCGCGGCCCTCGCCACCGCCCTCTTCGACCTGCCGGTCGACACCGTGCGGGTGAGCGGCGTCCTGGACGCCGTGCGCGTGCCCGGCGCGGACGCCTTCACCGCCCTGGCCGACGTCGCCCTGCTCGGCACCGTCCTCGCCTTCGCGCTGATCGCCTCGGCGGAGTCCCTGTTCAGCGCGGCGGCCGTGGACCGGCTGCACGACGGACCGCGCACCGACTACGACCGGGAGCTGCTCGCCCAGGGCGTCGGCAACACGCTCTGCGGCGCGCTCGGCGCGCTGCCCATGACCGCCGTGATCGTGCGGAGCTCGGCCAACGTCCAGGCGGGAGCCAGGACCAAGGCCTCCCGGGTGCTCCACGGCGTGTGGCTGCTGCTCTTCGCCGCCCTGCTGCCCGCCACCCTGGAGTACGTGCCGCTCGCCGCGCTCGCCGGGATCCTCGTCCACGCCGGCTGGAAGCTGATCCCCTTCAAGGGGCTGGCCGCACTGTGGCGCGGCCACCGGGGCGAGGCGCTCGTCCTCGTCGTGACGGCCCTGGCGATCGTCACCGTCAACATGTTCGAAGGGGTCCTGATCGGACTCGCCCTCTCCGTCGCCAAGGCGGCCTGGGACGCCACCCACCTCCGCGTCGAGCGGACCGACGACGGCCACGGACCGGTGCGCGTCAGCCTGTCGGGGAACGTCACCTTCCTGCGGCTGCCGAAGATACTCGACACGCTCGAATCCCTGCCGAGGGACCGCCCGGTCGAACTGGACCTCTCCGGACTCCAGCGCCTCGACCACGCCTGCCGTGCCGCCCTGGAGACCTGGGCCGAACGCCACTGCGCCGCCGGCCCCGACTCCGTACGGCTGCACGGCCCGCCGGAGCACGCCCCCGACCGGCCGAAGGAGGACGAACCCGTGCGGACGGGTTCCTGACTCCCGGTCACCGAACGGACCCGTGGGGGGAGATCGGGGATGAGGACGCCGGTCCGGGGTACCCGATGACCGTCCAACCCACTAGGGAGGAATCATGGGTCTGGGAGCTTTCATCATTCTGATCGCGGTGGGGGCCATTCTCACTTTCGCGTCGGACTGGCAGATGGAGGGGGTCAACCTCGATCTGGTCGGCCTGATCCTCATGGCCGTGGGCATCATCGGAACGGCGGCGTACGTCAGCGTGCTGCGGCGGCGCCGGATGATCGTCCCCCCGGTCGCCGCCCCCACCACGGTCACCGAGGACGATCGGCGGGACCTGCTCTGAACGGACGGTCCGATACCGTCACCGTTCCCGTCCCCGTCCCCGGAGGCGCGGCGCGGGAAACGACACGAGAGGGGTGACCACGCTTCGGGCGTGGTCACCCCTCTCGTCATGTCCTCCGTCGCGCCCGGGGGCGCGGCCGCCGTTCACCGGTCCACCGTCACCGCCGCGTGGATGGTCTTGCCGTCCGGCCGGGTGTCCACGGTGACCTCACGGCACAGCCGCAGCACGATCGGCCAGCCGAAGCCCCCGGGGCGCAGCTCGCCGCGGGGGGCGTGGCGCGGCGCCTCCCCGCTGGCGTCCGCCACGGACACGGTCACGCGGTCGGGGCCGACGGCGATGCCGAAGTCGGTGACCCCGCCCCCGTGCCGGTGCGCGTTCGTGACCAGCTCCGACGTGACGAGCAGCAGGTCGTCGACCTGGCCCGGCGGCAGCGGGCCGAGGGCCGCGAGCGTGTGGCAGACCAGCTGCCGCGCCTGAGCGGGCGTACCGACCGGCGACGGCCCGTACGCTCCGGCGCCGGGGCGGGCCGTCGGGGCCGCCGGCGTACGGGACCGGGTGTCGCTCCGAGTGTTCATCACGGGTCCCTTTCTTCCTGATTCATCAACAGGTGACGCAATTCGCCTGCCCGTTCGTACGGAAGTGATGCACGCCACTCCGGCCGCAGCGGATGTCCCGTTTCGGGGAATGGGTTCGGGAGGTGGGGGTACGAGCACCGGAACTGCCGAACGGACCGTGAGAAAGAGGAGGTTGTCGCGTGCGGACCGAGACTGCCGAGGCGATGGCGACGTACGTGACCAGCGGTACGTGTGAGGACCTACCGGTCCTCGATGCTCCCCACGAGGTCGCGCCCCAGGACGCCCGTACCCTGACGAAGGTGTTCCTCCGCGAGCTGGCGGAGCGGGAGGAGGGCACCGAGGCGTACCAGTACGTCCGGAACACCCTGATCGAGATGAACATGTCGCTCGTGCGGTACGCCGCGGGGCGGTTCCGCGCGCGGGCCGACGAGATGGAGGACATCGTCCAGGTCGGCATGATCGGCCTGATCAAGGCGATCGACCGCTTCGACCTCTCGCGCGAGGTGGAGTTCGCCACCTTCGCGGTGCCGTACATCGTGGGCGAGATCAAGCGCTTCTTCCGGGACACCACCTGGGCGGTGCACGTCCCCCGCCGCCTCCAGGAGGCGCGCGTGGAGCTGGCGAAGGCGACCGACGAGCTGAGTTCGCGGCTCGGCCGGGCTCCCCGGGTCGCGGAGCTGGCGATGCTGATGGGTCTTCCCGAGGAGGAGGTGGTCGAGGCCCAGATCGCCTCGAACGGCTACAACTCGACCTCGCTGGACGCCGCGATCAACGGCGGCGACGAGGAGGACGAGGCGGCCCTGGCCGACTTCATCGGCGAGGAGGACCCGGCGCTCGCGCTCTTCGAGGACTTCCACACCCTCGCCCCGCTCGTGGGGGCCCTCGGCGAGCGCGACCGGCTGCTGCTCCACCTCCGCTTCGTCGAGGAGCTGACCCAGGCGCAGATCGGCGAGCGGCTCGGCGTCTCGCAGATGCACGTCTCGCGGCTCCTGGCCCGCAGCCTCAACCGCCTGCGCGAGGGCATGTTCGAGCAGCCGCGCGCCACCGCGTGAGCGACCGGCACGCGGAGACGGACGGACAGGGCCCGCACTTCCGGGGAACCGGAGTGCGGGCCCTGTCCGTCCGTCTTCTCGTCCGGCCGTCCGTCCGCCCCGCCGGGGGAGTTACGGGCGCGCGGCGATGAAGGAGGGGCGCCGGACCGGGGCGGCGAAGGGCGCCTCCGGGAGGTTCTCCACGCTGTTGAAGACCAGGAACACATTGCTCCGGGGGTACGGGGTGATGTTGTCGCCCGACCCGTGCAGGGCGTTGCAGTCGAACCAGGTGGCCGAACCGGCGGGCCCCGTGAAGTGCCGGATGCCGCACGCCTCGGCGAAGGTGGTGAGCGTCTCGTCCGAGGGGGTCCCCGCGTCCTGCATCTGCAGCGACCTCTTGTAGTTGTCCCGGGGGGTCTCGCCGGCACAGCCCAGGAAGGTCCGGTGCGAACCGGGCATGATCATCAGGCTGCCGTTGGTGGTGTGGTTCGGCGTGAGCGCGATCGACACCGAGACCGTCCGCATCTGCGGCAGACCGTCCTCGGCGTGCCAGGTCTCGAAGTCGGAGTGCCAGTAGAAGCCGCTGGCGCCGAAGCCCGGCTTCACGTTGACCCGCGACTGGTGCACGTAGACGTCCGAGCCGAGGATCTGGCGGGCGCGGCCCACGACCCGGGGGTCCTCGGCGAGCCGGCCGAAGACCTCGCTCATCCGGTGCACCTCGAAGACGGAGCGGATCTCCCGGGAGCCGGGCTCGACGATCGCCCGCTCGTCGGTCCGTACGGCGGGGTCGGTGACGAGCCGGTCCAGCTCCGCCCGGAGCTCGTCGACCTCGCCGGGGGTGACGAGCTCGTCCACCGTGACGAACCCGTCGCGGTCGTAGTCCTCCAGTTCGCGCGCCCAGAAGGGGCCGGGCGTACCGGGCTCGGACCACACGACGGGGTCCTTGCGGCCGATCAGCTCCTCCTGGGGGCCGCGGGTGGGGTAGAGGTCGACGGGGCGGGTGGGTGCGGAGGCCATGGGGCGGTGTGCCTTCCTTTCGTGCGTCTCGTACGGGAGTGCGCGGGGGCGCTCGGCGCGGTGCGGGCCCGCCGGGTCAGGCGGCGTCGTCCGCGGCGCCCGCGTCGGTCGGCCCGGGCTCGGTGAGCAGCGGGTAGACGCCGTTCTCGTCGTGGTCCTCGCGCCCGGTGACGGGCGGGTTGAAGACGCACAGGCAGCGGAAGTCCCGCTTGACCTTCAGGGTGTGGCGCTCGTGCCCGTCGAGCAGGTACATCGTCCCGGGCACGATGGTGTGCGTGAGGCCCGTCTCGTGGTCGGTGAGCTCGGCCTCGCCGGCCGTGCAGACGACCGCCTCGACGTGGTGCGCGTACCACATGGAGGTCTCGGTCCCGGCGTACAGGACCGTCTCGTGGAGGGAGAAGCCGACCCGCTCACGGGCCAGGACGATGCGCTTGCTCTCCCAGGTGCCCGAGGCGGCCCTCACGTGCCGCTCGGTGTTCTCCAGCTCGTCGAAGGAACGGACGATCACAGGGGTCTCCTTTCGCGGAATCCGCGGGGTGGTGGATCAGGCGGTGTGGCGGACGGAGCGGGCCAGGATGCCGAGGCCCTCGTCGAGTTCGTCGTCCGTCGCGGTCAGCGGCGGGAGCAGCTTGACCACCTCGCCGTGCGGTCCGGACGTCTCCAGGAGCAGGCCGGTCTCGAACGCCCGCCGGCACACGGCCCCGGCGCGCTCCCCGTCGGCGAACTCCAGGCCCCACACGAGGCCGCGTCCGCGCACCGCGACGCCCGACCGCGCGTCGTCCCCGCACAGGTCGAGCAGGGCGCGCTCCACCCGGTCGGCCCGGCCCAGGGTGCGCTCGCGCAGGGCGCCGTCGCGCCAGTACGCGTCGAGGGCGGCGGTGGCGGTGACGAAGGCGGGGTTGTTGCCGCGGAAGGTGCCGTTGTGCTCGCCGGGCTCCCACAGGTCGAGCTCCGGGCGGAACAGGCAGAGGGCCATGGGGAGGCCGTAGCCGCTGATGGACTTGGACAGGGTGACGATGTCGGGCGTGATGCCCGCCTCCTCGAAGGAGAAGAAGTCACCGGTGCGTCCGCAGCCCATCTGGATGTCGTCGACGATCAGGAGCATGTCGTGCCGGCGGCAGAGGTCCGCGAGGGCGCGCAGCCACTCGGCGCGGGCCACGTTGATCCCGCCCTCGCCCTGGACGGTCTCGACGATGACGGCCGCCGGGTGGTCGAGGCCGGAGCCGGGGTCCTCCAGGAGCCGCTCGAACCACAGGAAGTCGGGGACCTGGCCGTCGAAGTAGTGGTCGAAGGGCATCCGGGTGGCGTGCGGCAGCGTCACGCCCGCCCCGGCGCGCTTGGCGGAGTTGCCGGTGACGGCGAGCGAGCCGAGCGACATCCCGTGGAAGGCGTTGGTGAAGGAGACGACGGTCTCGCGCCCGGTGACCTTGCGGGCGAGCTTCAGGGCCGCCTCCACCGCGTTGGTGCCCGTGGGTCCGGGGAACATCACCTTGTACGGCAGGGCGCGGGGCTCCAGGACCGCCGAGCGGAAGGCCTCCAGGAAGCCGCGTTTGGCGGTCGTCGACATGTCGAGGCCGTGGGTGATGCCGTCGTCGGCGAGGTAGTCGAGGAGGGCGCGCTTGAGGGCCGGGTTGTTGTGCCCGTAGTTCAGCGAGCCGGCTCCGGCGAAGAAGTCGAGGTACGGCCGCCCCTGCTCGTCGTACAGCCGGCTGCCGGAGGCGCGCTCGAAGACGACGGGCCAGGCGCGGCAGTAGCTGCGGACCTCCGATTCGACGGTCTCGAAGACGGAGGAAGGGGCGAGGTCGGTCAGGGTCACGGAGTCTCTTCTCCAAGTGTGGTTCGAGGGTGCGGGCGCGGGCGGGCGGGGACCGCCGGTCGGCTCAGGAGGCCGCGGAGTCCAGGGGGCCGATGCGGTACAGCACCTCGGCCTCGTGTCCCGCCGTGGGGAAGGAGGCGGCCGGGAAGAGGATCTCCCTCGTCACCTCCGCGCCGTGACGGCGCGCGTAGGACCGGAACATCCGGTCGGACGCCAGGTTCCCCGGCGTGACGGTCGCCTCCACGCGGTCGAGTCCGTGCTCGGCCGCCACCCGGGCGGACAGAGCGTCGAGCAGGGTCCCGGCTACCCCGCTCCCGCGGTGCGAATCCTGCACGGCGACCTGCCAGACGAAGAGGGTTCCCGGCGCTTCCGGCCGCAGGTAGCCGGTGACGAAGCCCACCGGGCGTCCGGAGGCGTCACGGGCGACGGCGGTCGTGTCGGCGAAGTCGCGGCACCACAGCAGATAGCTGTACGGCGAGTTGAGGTCCAGCTCTCCCGAGCCGCGGGCGATCCGCCAGAGGTCGGCGCCGTCCTCGATCTCGGCCGGGCCGACGGAGACGCCGCCGGTCGGGGACGTCGTGGGGGCTGTGGTCTGGGCAGTGGTCATGGGCGCCGAAGGTACCCACAAGATCTCGGAACTTCCTGGGCCTGAGGGGTTGTTCAAGGCGACCGAATATGATAGATGCACCTCTCGCCTTCGCTAGGCGAATCCTTGCTTCCCCCTGCGGCGAATCATCTCAGAGACGGACGAAATGACCGTTTATAACGGATGGGTAACGGCTCCGGAGTGTGGGGTTCGCGTCCTCGAAAAGCGTGAGAACATTCCGAGTTTCGCGTTTGAAGCCGCGAGGAGCGGTCAGGTGTACGGGTCACCCCGTGCCACGCCGCCTTCGTGGCGTGGCACGGGGTGACCTGATCGCCCTACCAGATCGCCTCGACCCACTCCGGGTGGTCGACGAACGGGTTCCGGTTGCCCTGGTAGGTGCCGAAGATGATGTCGTTGCGCCGCTTCTCGAAGGCGCTCGGCGGGTCCAGCTCGTTCCACTGCTTCAGGACCGAGAGGCGGCCGTGGTACGGGACGCTGCCGTTGGAGGTCGACTCGTTGGGCTCCAGGTCCGCCCAGGAGTCGCCGCCCTCGTAGCGGACGGCCATGTAGAGGAGCATCCGCGCCACGTCGCCCTTGTCCGCGTCGCGCGGCTCGAAGGAGTTGCTGTCCGTGTAGCTGCCGGGCGCGCCGCCGACCGGGCTGCCGCCGTTGTCGAAGTCCTTGTTGCCGCGGGTGCTGTTGACCTGGACGTCCGCCGCGCGCAGGTGGTGCAGGTCGGTGCCGGGGCCGGCCGAGGTGCCGAAGTCGCCGTGGGACTGGGCCCAGGTGTGCTCGCGGTTCCAGTTGCCCACCGCGCCGCCGTTGAGGGACTTGCTGCGCGAGACCCCGCTGTAGAGCAGGACCACGTTGTTGGCGTTGTTCGGGTCCTGGTCGACGGTCTTCAGCGCGTTCCAGACCGCGTCGTACGAGATCTTGCTCTGGCTGCTGATGATGGTGTGCAGCGAGGACTTGAGCGCCGGGCCGGTCTTGCCGACCGCGTCCTTGTAGTACGTGCTGTCGTACGGGGAGGTCGTGGCGCTCGCGGGAGCCGCGGTGACCGCGGGGAGGGTGAGGGTGACGAGGACGGCGGCTATGGAAGCCGCCCAGACCTTGCGGCGGCGGGGCTGTGCGACGGACATGGGGGTGCCCTTTCCCGGTGGGGGGCACGCGGCGGAGCACGGCGTCCGGCTCAAGGGCGCCGCGCTCTACGCGTGTTGACTTCTTGTCAGCCGGGAGCGTGGCACGGGCGGGCGGCCCGCCGTGTAACCGGGAGGAGGCGTTTCCGTGACGTTCTCGCATACGCGGGCACCCGGGTCCGCCGTGCCCGCCCGGGAAGGGGTCAGACGCCCCGGACGCCCACCGGCATCCCCTTCGGCTCCTTGATCCGCTTCATGATGATCTGGGAGTTGACCTCGGTGACCCCGGCCAGCGTCGTCAGCCGCTCGATCCACAGCCGCTCGTACGCCGCCAGGTCCGCCACCGCGATCCGCAGCAGACAGCCGGGGCTGCCGAAGAGCCGGTACGCCTCGATCACGTCCGGCACGTCCTGGAGCGCCTCCTCGAAGGCCTCCACCGTCTCCCGGTCGCGCCGCACCTCCACCGAGACGAGCACCTCGAAGCCCCGCCCCACCGCCTCCGGATCGATGATCGCCCGATAGCCCCGGATCACCCCGTCCTGCTCCAGCTGGCGCACCCGCCGCAGACAGGGGGAGGGGCTGAGGCCCACCCGCTGGGCCAGCTCCTGGTTGCTCAGCCGGCCGTCGTTCTGGAGCTCGCGCAAGATGTGGAGATCGATTCGGTCCATGGCGCAATATCCTGCCACGAAGAAACATTTCGGCGGCTCATTCGGCAATCGCCTTGCGCACCGTTTGTCCTATCCTTGCGGGCTCGGGGGCCTTCGGAGAGGCCTTCGCAGGGCCCTTCCACCACGGGGCGGAGCCCCTTTTCGTCGGTACGGAGTCGAGGACGGCAGCCATGAAGCGGACGCACGACGGGGAAGCGCGCAGGATCGTCGTCATCAGCACCGGCGGCACGATCGCCAGCCGCTGGCAGGGCACCGGCTACGCGGCCGACGCCTCGGGCAGCGACGTCCTGGCCACCGCCCCCCTGCCCGAGGACGTCACCGTCGAGGTCGTCGACCTCTTCAACGTCAACAGCTCGCGCATGACCGCGGCCCACCAGCTCGCCCTCCTGCGCACCGTCCACGAGACGTTCGCCGACCCCGGCGTCGACGGCATCGTGATCACCCACGGCACCGACACCCTGGAGGAGACGGCCTTCCTCCTGGACCTGCACCACACCGACGCCCGCCCGGTCGTCCTCACCGGCGCCCAGCGCCCCTTCGGCACCGGCGACGGCGACGGCCCCGGCAACCTGTACGACGCGCTCCAGGTCGCCTCCACCGTCCGCGACCTCGGCGTCCTCGTCGTCTTCGACGGGCGCGTCCACGCGGCGCGCGGCACCGTGAAGTACCGGACCCTCGCCGCCGACGCCTTCTCCGACCCCTCCGCCGAGCGCCTCGGCCGCGTCGGCTTCTCCCGCGTCGACGTCGAGCGGCAGCCCGAGCGCCCCGCCCCGCTGCCCCTCCCCGCCGCCGCGCGCACGGCGGCGCCCGGCGCCACCGGTGCCGCCCCGCTGCCCCGCGTCGACATCGTGACGCACCACTCCGACGGCGACCCGCTCCTCCTGAACGCGGCCGTCGCCGCCGGCGCCCGGGGCATCGTCCTCGTCGCCACCGGTGCGGGCAACGCCACCCCGGAGGTCGCCGCCGCCGTCGCGGACGCGGTCGCCCGGGGCGTCCTCGTCACCGTCACCACCCGCGTCCCCGCCGGCCCGCTCGCCGAGATCTACACCGGCGGCGGCGCGGTCGACCTGGTCGCCGCAGGCGCCCTCCTCACCGGCACCCTCCGGGCCGCCCAGGCCCGGATCGCCGTCCTCGCCACGCTCCTCGCCGAAGAGGGCGGCGCCGGCGACCCGGCCCGCGCCACCGCGCTCCTGCGCCGGCTCCTCGACGGCCCGGTCCGCGCCGAACCGGCCCTCGCCACCGGCGGCTCCCGCTCGGCCACGGCCGTCACCGCCCGCGCCTGACCGGCGGAGCCCCCCCAAGACCCCGGCTCGCGGACGGAGCCCCCCAGCCCGTCCGCGAGCCGGAATCAACCCGCCGCGTCCGTCAGACCAGCCGCAGGGCCACGAACGCGACGGTGTCGCCCGGCAGGACGTACCGCTCCACCTCCACGAAGCCCCGCGCCAGGGCGAACCGCAGCCCCTCCTCGTTCGAGGCCAGGACCACCGTCTCCACGCCCTCGCCGCCCAGCGTCCGCGCGTGCGCGAGCCCCCGCTCGTACAGCGCCGTCCCGAAGCCCCGCCCCCGGAACCCGGGCAGCGTCCGGGCGATGACGGTCGCCGCCGCCGTCTCCCCGTCCGGCGGGCGCACCGTCGAGCAGCCCACCACCACCTCCCCGAGGTAGGCCACGTCCAGCCGGTTGCGCCCCGCGCGCTCCCGCACCTCGTCGGGCGAGAGGACGGCCGTGGGGACGATCGTGTTGTGGACGGCGCGCCAGTCCGCGAGCCGCGCCCCGCTCCGCGCCCGCTCGATACGAAGATCGTTCATCCGGGCAGCCAACCGCCCCCGGCCCGGCCGGTCAAACGCCTTTCGCGGGCCGTGCGGAGACCCGGGAGGGCGCGTCCTTACGGGTGAGGAGGCGGGGACGAGGGCAGCCCCGCCCGCCGAACGGGTACGGATCGCTGCACCGTCCCCCCGGCCAGGAGGAATGCCGTCCCATGCCCGTCCGCAAGGGCGCCCCCGCGCTGCTGAGCGCCGGCACGCTGTGTGCCGCCCTGCTGCTCAC
>NZ_LGEG01000005.1 GCF_001280125.1 Streptomyces sp. NRRL F-6492 | reverse complement strand
GCGGAGTGGTGGGAGGCGTGGTCGGCGGCGTCGTGGGAGGCGTCGTCGGCGGAGTGGTGGGGGGCGTCGTCGGCGGCTTCGTCGGCGGAGTGGTGGGAGGTGTGGTCGGCGGCGTCGTGGGAGGTGTGGTCGGCGGAGTGGTCGGCGGCGTCGTGGGAGGTGTCGTCGGCGGGGTGGTCGGCGGCTTCGTCGGCGGGTGCGAGGGCTCCTCGCCGTACCCGCCGTCGTCGTCCCCGCCGTAACCGCCGTCGTCGTCCCCGCCGTACCCGCCGTCGTCCTGGCCGTAACCGCCGTCGTCCTGGCCTCCCGCCTGGCCGCAGAGGTGCCCGACGGTCGCCGCCGCGGCGGCGCCCTTCTCCACGATCCGGCCGCAGACGTCCGCCGTCAGGGGGCTCTGGACGTGGCCGGCCGCACCCGGGCCCGGTCCGTCGCCCGCGCCGGGGTGGGAGCTCGCGGCAAGGGCGAATCCGCCGCTCAGCGACAGGATTCCGGTCGCTGCCGCCGCGGTGAGTACTTTCCTGCTGATGATGGACCGCATACCGCTCTTCCTCTGAGAAAAGGAGAGGCCGACGAGGCTCCCCCCTCGCTCCGACCGGCCTGGTGCCCACCGACGTGCGCGTGGGACTGGCGTGAGAGTAGGAGCCGGAGCGGGGCGTGGAGCATGGGCCACACGGCAGATGATCTGAAAATCATTCGATCAGCCGACCGTGGGAAACGGGGCACGAAGGCCTCCGGAATGCCCTTGGGGGCAGCCCGTACTGAAGTGGGGTCAGCCGCCCAGCGGGAGGCTGCCCAGCGGGAGGCCGCCGGGGATCGGGAGGCCGCCGAGCAGCGGGGCGCCCTTGGTGGTCTCGTTCAGCTGGGTCGCCGTGTCCGTGACGGCCTTCACCGGGGAGCCCTCGGTGGTGCTGCTCAGCATGTCGGTCTTCAGGCCGTTGGCGGCGATCGCCTCCAGGCCGCCGTTCAGGCTGGTGGGGGTGAGCGCCTCCGTGGCCATGGCGGGCGCGGCGGCACCCAGGGCCATCAGCGAACCGGCGACGACCGCGGCGACCTTGGTGGGCTTCATGGGAGGAATCCTTCCGCTGTGCTTTCAAGTCACTTCTCGCACAGTCTTCTTGAGCGAATCCCGTGCGCCGTTCTCCTTCTGTAACGAGAAGTGCGCTTCCCGGAAACTCCGGGAGGAAGGATTTCTCGACACTGCACCCGATCGATGAGACCGGTGCTATTTGTCGACCGCACACGCGTTCCCCCTCCCCGCGGCCCCGTCGGCCGTCACCCGGGAGGGCCTGCGGCTATAGCCCTCCGCGATCGCGGAACTACGGAGCGCCACGCATCCGTTCGGGTGAATCCGCCTCTCCGCCCTGCCCCGGAAAGGGGCGTACGCCGTTGCACCGGGCGGCGCGCGGAAGTGCGCCCGAGCGAGTGCCGAACCTCATGACGACAAGCGAAAAGCCGGTGCGCCCCTCCCCGGCGGGAAGCGGGCGCACCGGCCTCGAAAGGACCGATCGGGCGTGCCGGATCAGACGTTGGCGCAGGTGTTGCCGAAGGCGGGGTTCAGCAGGCCGATGACGTTGACGGTGTTGCCGCAGACGTTGACCGGGATGTGGACCGGGACCTGCGCGATGTTGCCGGAGAGGACGCCGGGGGACTTCACGGCCGCGGCCTCGGCTCCGGCGTCGGCGGCGGCGGCACCGGCGGTACCGGCGACGGCGGCGGCGGCACCCACGGACAGGACAACGGCCTTGGCGATACGGGACATGGAGAAGTACTCCTCGATCGAATTCACACGGATCGGACTGCGCGGACTGGTCGGTCCGACTCCTTCAACAACGCCCCGGATTTCCATCGGTTGCTCTCCCGAACGGGTGACGTCCGGCCGGCCTTTGGGCCGAAAGGGGGTCACGGGGGCGTCCGGACGCGGAATGGCGCAACACGCACAACGAGGAACGGGCCACATGGATACGGGAGTTAGGACTACCGGGCATCTAATGCTTACTATCGCCCCGCTTCGGGGTTATAACTTTCCCGAACGTTGCTTCCGGGCCGGCCGCGCGTTCACCCATTTCGTGCGGACGACACCTTCCCCCCTCCCGGCCTTCGCGGGTCTTCCCTTCCTCCTCTCATTCAAAGCGGAGAACCTGTATGCGGAATTCAGCGGTTCTTGCCGGGCCCCGCGGCATGCCGGTCGCCCGGGCGGACGTCCGGAGCTGACGTGATGTCATCCTTCGACACGGACCCGGGGTCCGTCACCGTCCTGCACGCGGTCCAGCCCGGCGACGGCGGGGTCGCCCGCGTCGTCGCCGACCTCGTCCGCGCCCAGCGCGCCGCCGGCCTGCGGGTCGCGGTCGCCTGCCCGCCCGACACCGTCCTCTCCGCCGCCGTCCGCGCCGAGGGGGCCGAGGTCCACGACTGGCGGGCCGGCCGCGACCCGGGCCCCGCCCTCGTCCGCGAGACCGCGTCCCTGGCCCGGCTCGTCCGCGAGGTCGGCCCCGACCTCGTCCACGCGCACAGCGCCAAGGCGGGGCTGTGCGCCCGGCTCGTCCTGCGGGGCCGGATCCCCACGGTGTACCAGCCGCACGCCTGGTCCTTCGAGGCGGTCCGGGGGACCACCGCCGCGCTCGCCCGGCGCTGGGAGCGGTTCGGCGCCCGCTGGACCGACCGGATCCTCTGCGTGAGCGAGGCCGAGCGCCGCACCGGCGAGGCGGCCGGGGTCGAGGCGGACTGGTCGGTCGTCCACAACGGCGTGGACACGGCCCGGTTCGCGAACGACGGACCGCCCCGCAACCCGGCCCCCACGGTCGTCTGCGTGGGCCGGCTCTGCCGCCAGAAGGGGCAGGACGTCCTGCTCGCCGCCTGGCCCGCCGTCCTCGCGGAGGTGCCCGCGGCCCGGCTCGTCCTGGTCGGCGACGGCCCGGACGCGGAGGGGCTGCGGGCCGCCGCCGGGCCCTCGGTGCGGTTCGCCGGGTCCGTCGGGGACACCGTCCCCTGGTACCGGGCCGCCGACGTGGTCGTCCTGCCGTCCCGCTGGGAGGGCATGGCGCTCGCGCCCCTGGAGGCCATGGCGAGCGGCCGGCCCGTCGTCGTCAGCGACGTGGACGGGGCACGGGAGAGCCTGCCGCCCGCCCACGAACCCCTGTGCCTGGTCCCGCCCGAGGACCCGGCCGCGCTCGCCGCCGCTCTCGGCCGCCTCCTCGGCAGGCCGGAGCTGCGGCACCGCCTGGGCCGGGAGGCCCACGAGCACGTACTCAGCAGTTTCGATGTCCGGCGCACCGGCGCGGCCGTCGCGGACCTCTACCGCGAACTGGCCGGAGTGCGGGGGGCCGAGCACAGAGAGCCGATCGCACAGTGACCACGGAAAGCACCAGCGTCCCCTCCTCTCCGGGCCCCTGGCCCGCCGCGGGCCAGGGCCAGGCCCTCGGCCTCGCCTCCCTCGCGCCGCCCCGCGGCGCCCCCGGCCGGCTCGCGCTGCCGCGCCACCGCCGCTCCCGGACGCGGTCCGGGCGGGCGCCGCTCGTGGCGGCCGACGGCCTGGCGGTCGTCGCGGCCGCCTCGGTCCTGAGCGCGGCGCACCACGACGTCCGGCTCGTCCTGCCGGTCCTGGCCCTCGTCCTGGTCCTCGACGGGCACGCCGGGCTCCACCGGCCCGCCGCGCACGTCCGGGCCCTGGACGAGCTGCCCGCGCTCGCCTCCCGCGCCGGGGTCGCCTGGTGCCTGGCGGCGGCGGGGGTCGCCGCGTTCTCCCCGCACCTGGCGATCGGACCGCTGCGGCTGTGCGCCGCGTACGCCGTCCACGTCCTGCTCGTCTGCCTGCTCCGCGCCCTCGTCATCGGGCGGCGGCGGCGGGTCGCGCGGGCGCACCCCCGGTCGGCGCTGGTCGTCGGCGGGACGGGGGACGCGCGCCGGTTCGCGGCGGCGGCCGTCCAGCACCCCGAGTACGGGGTGCTGCCGGTCGGGATCGTCGGCGTGCCCGAGCAGGGCGGCGCTCCCCGGCCGGCCGGGGAGGCAGGGCTCCCGGTGCTCACCACGACCGAGGAGATCCACCGGGCCGTCATCCAGAACACCGTGCGCGACGCGGTGTTCCTCGACGACGACCCGGGCCTGGTGACGCTCTTCCAGCAGTACGGCTGCACCACCTGGCGGGTCGGCGGCCGGCACCGGGACGGCCCGATGGGCGAGCACATGTGGGGGCACGCCTGGCACCGCGTCGTCCCGCTGGACGAGCGGCGCGGCCTGACCGCCAAGCGCGCCCTGGACATCGCCCTCGCCGCCCCCGCGCTCGTGCTCGCGCTGCCCGTGCTGCTGCTCTGCGCGCTCGCCGTGCGCCTCTCGGACGGCCCCGGGATCCTGTTCCGGCAGGAGCGGGTGGGCCAGTACGGGCGCCACTTCACGCTGCTCAAGTTCCGTACGCTCCGCCCCTCGGACGACACCGAGTCGGCGACCCGCTGGAACGTGGCGGGCGACCGGCGGATGAGCGCGGCCGGGGGCTTCCTGCGGAAGACCTCCCTGGACGAGCTGCCGCAGCTGTGGAACGTGCTGCGCGGGGACATGAGCCTGGTCGGACCCCGGCCGGAACGCCCGTACTTCGTCGCCCAGTTCAGCAAGGTCCACGCCGGTTACGCGGCCCGCCACCGGATGCCGGTGGGGCTCACCGGGCTCGCGCAGGTGCACGGGCTGCGCGGCGACACCTCGATCGAGGACCGCTGCCGCTTCGACAACCACTACATCGACCACTGGTCGCTGTGGCAGGACGTCTGCATCCTGCTGCGCACGGCCGCCGAGCTCGTCCGACCCACGGGGAGCTGAGGATGGCCACCGTCGCGACGCCGCCCGTGGTCGGCCCGGCGGCGCGGGACCCGCTCCGCAGGGCCGGGGTGCTCGCCCCGGTCCTCGCCGTGATCGCGCTGCTGCTCGTCCCGGGCGGCGGCGGGGCGCAGGGCGGCACCGGCGGGACGGGCACGGTCGCGGACGCGGCCTCCGGGCTCCTCGTCCTGATCTGCCTGGTGCGGGTGGTGCGCGGCGGGGCCCGGCCGCTGACCCGCACGGCGGCCGTCGTCCTCGGCCTCCCGGTCCTCGGGATCTGCCTGGCCGCGATCACCTCGAACGACCCGGCGTCGAGCCTGCCGGGCGTCGCCCGCTACGTGCAGGTCTTCGTCCTGGTCCCGGCGGCCGTGCTCCTGACGGTCCGCGACCGGCGGGACTTCGCCGTGGTCGCCTGGACCCTGGCCGGGCTCGCGCTGTTCCAGGGCGCGGTGGGCGTCGCCCAGTACCTGACCGGCACGGGAGCCTCGTACCAGGGCGAGGACGTCCGGGCCGTCGGCACGTTCGGCGCCACCGACGTGATGGGCATGGCGACCGTCGTCTCGTACGGTCTGGTCGTCGTCACCGGGATCGCGCTCGGCAGCGGTCCGGGGCGGGCGCGGACGGCGGCCCTCGTCTGCGCGGGGCTGCTGTTCCTTCCGCTGGTCCTCTCCTTCAGCCGGGGCGCGTGGATCGCGACCGTGCTCGCCTGCGCCCTCCAGCTGCTCCTGGCGGGGCCGCTCCGGGCGGTGCGGGTCGGGCTCGCGGCGGGGGCGCTCGGGGTGGTCCTCGTCGGCGGCCTCGGAATCGGTTCGGACCTGGTGGAGCAGCGGGTCGCCAGCATCACGCGGGTGACGGCGGCGCCGGACCAGTCGGTGACGGACCGGTACACGATGTGGGCGGCGGCCGGGGAGATGTGGCGCGCGGAGCCGCTGACGGGCGTCGGGCTGAAGGGCTTCCCGCGGTACCGCGACGCGCACGCCTCGGTCGCGCTGTCCTCGGGCAGCGACACGGCGGGCGCGGGCGCGGCCTTCCGGCGGCAGCCACTGCTCTCCCCGCACAACATGTACCTGCTGGTCCTGAGCGAGCAGGGCCTGGTGGGGCTGCTCGCCCTGGTCGGCAGCTGGTCGGCGCTGCTGGTGGGCGCGCTGCGGCGGCGGCCCGGTCAGGGCACCCGCCCCGGCTCCGGCCCCGGCGCGGACTGCGCGCTCGTCGCCACGGGCCTGCTCGTCTGGCAGCTCGTCGACTTCTTCTACGCGGACATCGGCGGCCCCTCGACGGTCCTGATGTCGGTCGTGCTCGGCCTGGCGGCCTGGTGGTCGCTGGTGGGGGCGAGACGTGCGTGACCCGTGGGCCGGGGGACCCGAGCCCACGGACGCGGGACCCGCGGACCCGCTGCGGTCCGACGGGCCGCGCCCCGCGTCGTGGTCGCCCCGACGGCCTTGCGGCACCCCGGCGGCCGACCCCTGGTCGGCCTCGCCCCTGAGCCCCACGGACGCCCCGTGGGCCCCGGAGGCCGCCGTGCCCACGGGCGGCCTCGCCGGGGCCCGCCCCGTCGCCGTGCGCGGCCGGTCCGGGAGCACGACCGCGACCACACCCACACCCACACCCGCGACCGCGGCGGTCAAGCCGACGACGACACCGCAGCCGACGACACCCCCCGCCCCCCGCACCGGACGCCGGGCCCACGCGCGCGGGCGGGCGCGCGGGCGCCGGGCGCGGGGCGGGGAGGCGCAGGGGCGGGGGTTCCTGGCGAGGGCGGCGGCCGTGACGGCGGGGCTCACCGCCGTCGGGGCGGTGCTCGGGCTCGTACGGGACCAGATCCTGGCCGGGTACTTCGGGGCCGGGGCCGCGACCGACGCGTTCCTGGTGGCGTGGACGGTGCCCGAGTTCGCCTCGACGCTGCTCATCGAGGACGCGATGGCGCTGATCCTGGTGCCCGCCTTCTCGCGCGCCCTGGCCCGGCGCGGCGACGGCGTGTTCGACGACCCGGTGCGCGCGCTCGTGCGCGGCACGCTCCCCCGGCTCACCCTCGCCGTCGGGCTCGCCGCCGTCGTCCTCGTCCTCGCCGCCCCGCTGATCGTCACGGCCCTCGCGCCCGGCCTCCCCGACCCGGCGCTCGCGGTCGACTGCACCCGGCTCACCGCGACCTGCGTGCTCTCGTTCGCCCTGGTCGGCTACTGCTCGGCCGCGCTGCGCGCGCACGGCCGCTTCCTGCCGCCGGCCATGATCTACGTGGCGTACAACGTGGGGATCATCGGCACGATCCTGGTCCTGCGCGAGCCCTGGGGGGTGCGGTCGGCCGCCGTGGGGGTCGCGGTCGGCGGGATCCTGATGGTCCTCGTCCAGGCGCCCTCCCTGGTACGGGTGCTGCGCTCCGGCGCCGTGCCCGCGCCCCGGCCCCGGCCCCGGGCGTCCCGGGGCGGGCAGGACGGCCGGATCCTGGTGCTCGGCCTGATCGCGCCGGTCGTCGCGTTCTCGCTGTGCCGCCAGTCCCAGACGCTGATCGAGCGCTTCCTCGCCTCGCCGCTGCCCGCGGGGGCCATCTCGCACCTGAACTACGCGCAGAAGGTCGCGCAGATGCCGATGATCCTCTCCCTGATGCTGTGCACGGTCAGCTTCCCGGTGGTCGCCCGCGCCCTCGCGGCGGGCGACGAGGAGACGGCCCGCCACCGGGTCGAGCGGGACCTGCTGCTCGCCGCCGTCGTCGTGCTCCTCGGCGCCTCGACGGTGATCGCCGCCGCCCCCAGGATCGTCGAGATCCTCTTCGAGCGGGGGGAGTTCGGCGGGGCGGACACCACCGCGACCGCCGCCGTCATGCGGGTGTACGCCCTCGGCCTGCTGGGCCAGACGATGGTGGGCGCCCTGGTCCGCTGCTACTTCTCCGCCGCCCGCCCGCTCTGGTACCCGGCCGCCGCCATGGGCGCCGGGCTCGTCGCGACCGGCGTCGCGGGCGTGCCCGGCGCCCAGTACTGGGGCGCGGTCGGCATCGCCGCCGCCAACGCGCTGGGCATCACCCTGACCGCCGTCCTGCTCCTGCGGGGCGCGCACCGCCAGTCCGTCCCGGTCCGGGCCGGCCGGCTCGGCACGGGGCTGCTCCGGCTCGCCGCCGCCGGCGCGGGCGCCACCGGGGCCGGCTGGCTCTGCTCGGTCGCGATCGGCCCCGCCGTCCTCGCCGTCGCCGTCGCCGCCCTCGCCGCCGTCGGCGTCTTCCTGCTCGTCCTGGCCTGCGCCCCCGAGGCGTCCGGCCTTCCGTCCCTGCCCCGCTCCGCCTATCGGAGGACCCCCCATGCCCGCCGTCACCGCGCTGAGCCGTCTGCTGCCGAAGCCGCCCCTGCGAAGGAGCCCGCCCCCTCGGGGAAGCCTTCCGCCGCGGGAGGGCCCGCCCCCGCGAAGGAGCCTCCCCGCGTGGGGGAGGCCGCCCCTGTGGGTGGCGATGTACCACTCGATCGGGGACACCGCCGATGATCCGTACCGGGTAACCGTCTCCCCGGCGCGCTTCGCCCGGCAGCTGCGCTGGCTGGGCGACCGGGGGCTGCGCGGGGTGTCGGTGCGGGAGCTGCTCGCCGCCACCGCCGAGGGCCGCGCCGGGAACCTGGTGGGCCTGACCTTCGACGACGGCTACGCCGACTTCGTCGACTCGGCGCTGCCGCTGCTGCGCCGGCACGGCTTCACGGCCACGGTGTACGTCCTGCCGGGCCGGCTCGGCGGCGAGAACGGCTGGGACGCGGACGGTCCGCGCAAGCGGCTGCTCTCCCGCGAGGAGATCCGGCGGATCTCCGACGCCGGGATGGAGATCGGCTCGCACGGCCTGACGCACGTGGCGCTGCCCGAGGCCGACGACCGGACGCTCGTCGCCGAGACCCGGCGCAGCCGCGAACTCCTGGAGGAGATGACGGGCCGTCCGGTGGAGGGCTTCTGCTACCCGTACGGGCGGGTCGACCCGCGCGCGATGCGCGCCGTGCGCCGGGCCGGCTACCGCCACGCCTGCGCGATCGACCCGGGGCCGCACACCGGCGCGTACGCCCTGCCCCGCGTCCACATCGGCGAGAACGACACCTCCTGGCGGCTCGCCGCCAAGCGCCTGCTGCACCCGCTGCGCCGCCGCCACCCCGCCGACCTGGAGGCCCCCGTCCCCTACGGGCCGGCCGTGGTGGGCGCGCGATGAGGGTCCTGCACGTCATCACCGGGCTCGGCATCGGCGGCGCCGAACAGCAGCTGCGGCTCCTGCTGCGCCACCTCCCCGTCCAGGGCCGGGTGGTGACGCTCACCAACCCGGGCGCGGTCGCCGCGGGCATCGAGGCGGACGGCACCCCCGTCACCCACCTCGGCATGACGGGCAACCGCGACCTCGGGGCGCTCCCCCGGCTCGCCCGGATCGTCCGGCAGGGCCGCTACGACCTCGTGCACACGCATCTGTACCGGGCGTGCGTGTACGGCAGGACGGCGGCCCGGATCGCCGGGGTGCGCCGGATCGTCGCCACCGAGCACTCCCTCGGCGAGCACCAGATCGAGGGCCGTCCGCTGTCGGCGGGCACCCGCGCCCTGTACCTGGCGTCCGAGCGGCTCGGCACCTCCACGGTCGCCGTCTCGCCCAGCGTGGCCCGCCGGCTCGCGGACTGGGGCGTGCCCGAGGAGCGCATCCGGGTGGTGCCGAACGGCATCGAGACCGGCCGGTTCGCCTTCGATCCGGAGGCCCGCCGCCGGACCCGGGCGGCGCTCGGCGTCCCCGAGGACGCGTACGTCGTCGGCGGGGTGGGGCGGCTGGCGCCCGGGAAGCGCTTCGACCTGCTCGTACGGGCGGTGGCGGCGGTCCCGGAGGCCCGGCTGCTGCTCGTCGGGGAGGGCGGCGAGCGGGAGGGGCTGCTGCGGCTCGCCCGCGAACTGGGGGCGGCCGACCGGGTGCTGCTCCCCGGCGCCTGCCAGGACCCGCCGGCCGCCGGCTCGGCCGGGCCCCCGCTGCCCGGACTGCTCGCCGCGATGGACGTCTTCGTCTCCGCCTCCCCCGACGAGGCCTTCGGGCTCGCGGTCGTCGAGGCGCTCGCGGCGGGCCTCCCCGTCCGGTACGCGGCCTGCCCGGCGATCGAGGACCTGCCGGCGGACGCGGCCCCGGGCGCGCGCCGGACCGGCGGCGGCGTCCCCGAGCTGGCCGCCGCCCTCCGCGACCTCGGCCGGGCCCGGCCCGCCCGGCTCCCGGTGCCGGAGGCCGCCCGCCACTACGACATCGCGCGCAGCGCCCGGCAGCTGCTGTCCCTCTACGACCAGGCCGTCCACGGCACACCGTCCCGCGTGAACTGAGAGAAGCCCGACCCATGAAGACCACCACACCGTCCCGCGCCTTCCCGTCCGCCGGGCTCCGCCTCCCCGGCCGCTGGGCCGTCCTGCCCGCCGCCGTCCTCGCCGGGGCCGTGCTCGGCGGCGGCTACGGGGCCCTGAAGACGCCGGAGTACGCGGCGACCAGCTACGTCATCGTCGTACCGGCCGGGAAGTCCGACCCGGCGGGGGCGCTCGGCTTCGCCCAGGCGTACGGGCGGGTCGCCACCGACATCGCGGTGACCGGCGACGCCCAGGTGTGGGCCGGGGTGACCGCCGCGACGCTGCGGAAGAAGGTGACGGCGGAGACCTCACCGGACGCCCCGATGATCTCGATCACCGCGCGGGCCGAGCGGCCCGCGAAGGCCGTGTCCATGGCCGACGGGGTGGCCCGGGCGCTCATCCTCGACAGTTCGCACGTGGCGGCCAGCACGGGCGTGAAGGTCGTGCGGTTCTCCCGCGCCACGAAGCCCGTCGACCCGGTCTCCCCGTCCGCGCCGCTCGCCGCGCTCGTCGGCGGCTGCGCGGGCGGCCTGCTCGGCGGCCTGGCCCTGCTCGTCCGCCCGAAGCGCGCCGCCGCGCGCGGCGAGTCCCGTCGCTCCCGCCGGGCCGGGGCCTCGGTGCCCGCCCCCGCGGTGGCCGCGCACCAGCCGGAGACGGTGTGACCGCGGGCGCCCTGCGGGCGGAGGTCTGCCGTGACGAGGAGGGGTTCGGGCGGCTCGCGGCCGAGTGGACGGCGCTGTACGGCCGCTGCTCCTCCGCCACCCCCTTCCAGTCCCACTCCTGGCTGCACTCCTGGTGGCTCTCGTACGGGCGGCCCGGTGCGCTGCGGGTGGTGCTCGTACGGCGCGGGGACGGCGCACTCGTCGCCGCCGCGCCCCTGACGCGGACCCGGGGTCCGCTGCCCGTCCTCACCCTGCTCGGCGGTTCGATCACCGACTTCGCGGACGTGCTCCTCGACGACGGCTGCCCGGAGGCGGCGCCCGCCCTGGCCCGGGCGGTCGCGCGGGCCGCCCGGGGCGCGGTGGTCGACCTGCGGGAGGTCCGGCCCGGCGCGGCCGGCGAACGGGTCTTCGCGCACTGGCGGGGGCCGCGCAGGCGGCTGCCCGACTCGCTGTGCCTGGAGCTGCCCGCCGTCCCGATGGAGGGCCTCCTCGAACGGATCCCCTCCGGGAAGGCCCAGCGGGTCCGGGCCAAGCTGCGGAAGCTGGACGCGCTCGGCATCGACGCGCGCGTGGTGACCGGCGAGGAGGTCCCGGCCGCCCTGGACCGGCTCCTGGCGCTCCACCGGCTCCAGTGGCAGGGCCGGGGCGTCACCGCCGAGCACACCAGCGAGCGCTTCGCCCAGCACCTGGCCCGGGCCGTGCGGCCCATGGTGGAGCGCGGGGACGCGATGGTCACCGAGTTCCGGCTGGCCGGGGACGTGGTCGCCGCCGACCTGACCCTGATGTCGCCGCGCCTGGCGGGCGGGTACCTGTACGGGGCCGACCCGGAGCTGCGGGCCCGCAAGGTCGACGTGGCGACGATGCTGCTGCGGCACGGGGCCCGGGAGACCAGCGCGGGCGGGCGGGCCACGCTGAGCATGCTGCGGGGCAGCGAGCCGTACAAGCAGCACTGGCGTCCGGAGCCCGTGCGCAACCGCCGGCTGCTCCTCGCCGGGCCTGCTACGGCCCCGCTGCTCTGGCTCCGCGCGGGCGCGGCCGACGCGCGGCGCTGGGCGGCCCGCCAGGCACGGGAACGGGCCTGGGCGGGGCGGGCGCTCGACCGGGTCAAGGGGCGCCCGCCCCACGGCGGCGGATGAGCTCCGCCCGGGTCAGAAGGGCCAGACGCCCTTGAGCGCGTCCTTCCAGCCGAGGCCGGACTCCTCCTTCCACGAGTCCTTCGGGACGCAGACGGGCCCGCCGATCCAGCTCTCGACCCAGGAACCGAGGTCGAGGGACCAGCAGTTCGGCTGAGGCACGGGCGTGGGCAGGGGTACGGGCGTGGGCTCCGTCGGCGCGGGCTTGGGCTCGGGCTCGGGCTGCGTCGGGGTCGGGGTCGGCGTAGGTGTCGGCACGGGCTTCGGCTCAGGCTGCGTCGGCGTCGGCGCGGGCTGCGTGGGCGTCGGCGTCGGTGTCGGCGCGGGCTTCGGCTCAGGCTGCGTGGGCGTCGGCTCCGGCTTCGTGGGTTCCGGCTGCGGCCGCGTCGGCTCGGGTGCCGGCTGCGTCGGGAGTTCCGGCTCCTTCCCGTACAGCATCTGACGGAACACCAGTGACGACCGCGGGTTGTCGTCGCACTGCCAGACGCCGTGCGGGCAGTAATCGGTGATCGTGTGGTACAGCGGCTTGTGCAGGTTCATCCATTCGAGCATGCGCCGCATGTATTCCGGGTTGTCGCCGTTCCGGAAGAGGCCCCATTCCGGATAGGAGATCAGTTTCCCGTGTTCGGCGGCGAATTCGATCTGCTTGCGGAGGCCGTACGGCTCGTTGACGTGCTCGTCGAAACTGCTCCCCGGCGGCTGGTCGTACGAATCCATGCCGATGATGTCGACGACGTCGTCGCCCGGGTAGCACTCGGTCCACGGAACGGCGTCGCGGCCGCGGCTCGGGTTGAAGTCGAAGCGGAACTTCTGGCCGGGAACGGAACGCATCGCGGTGACGATGCGGTTCCAGTACGCCTTCCAGGCCTCGGGGTCGGGACCGCACCGGTGGGTGTAGGTGGTGCCGTTCATCTCCCAGCCGAGGACGACGACGGTGTCGGTCGCGTTCAGGTCGACGAGGCGCCGGGCGAGGGTCCTGAAGTGGTGGTCGTAGGAGCCGGCCGCGCCGAGCCGGAGCAGGCGGCGGACCTCGGCGTCGGGGACGCGGGCCTCGTTGCGCTCCAGCATGGGGACGTTGAGGACGAAGAGGCGGTCGGCCTTCTCGTTGCGCCAGTCCGCCCAGGCGTCGAGGAAGCCCGGGGGGCTCTCGATGTTCTTCCAGAGGTCGCCGGGCAGGTAGGTGTGGCCGACGCGGAGTTCGCGGCCGCCGAGCCAGCGTTCGAGCTCGCCGATGCGGGCGACCCCGTACGCGCCCGAGGAGAGGAAGGCCCCCATGGCACCGGCGACCGACGACTCGGGGTCCCGCGCCTCCCCCGCACCCCGTACCTCCTCCGTCTCCCGTACCTCTGCCGCGTCCCGCGTCGTCACGGATGCGGCGGCACCGGCGGGGGGCGACAGCGCGAGGGAACCCGAGGCGAGGAGACCGGCGGTGAACACCCCCAGCCACGCTCTCGAAGTTCTCCGGCATGCAGCTCTCATGGCCGCTCCTCCGCGTCGTACGCCAGGTGATGGATCGTCAATCCGATGTTCAGAAAGTATTCCTAATAAGCCGTCCGTGAACTCGGCTTTCCTTCGCTCGCTAGTCCATTAGAGGATTTGATCGCCCGGTTGGTGCACCGAGACGAAGGGCATGCCGTGCCGAGTTTTGACACCCGCGTCCCGACCGTCCTCGTACGGCTCGACCGGAACCCCTTTCACCACGGCACCCTCGGGGCGGTCCGCTCCCTGGGCCGGGCGGGAATTCCGGTCCACGCCGTCGTCGAATCGCGGACCAGTCCGGTGGCCCGCTCCCGCCACCTCCGGTCGGCCCGCCCCGGCCCCGCCGCCGCCTCCTCCGCGGAGCTGGCCGACTTCCTCCTCCGGGTCGGGGACGAGGTCTCCGACGGCCCGTCGACCCGCCTGCTCGCCGTCCCGCTGGACGACGTCACCGCGCTCGCCCTGGCCCGCCGCCGCGCCGAACTCGCCCCGCGCTTCCTGCTGCCCGAGCAGACCGAGGCGCAGCTGCTGCGGGTCGCCGACAAGGCGTCGCTCGCCGAGACCTGCGCGGCCCTGGGCCTGCCCCACCCCCGCACCGAACTCCCCACCGGCGCCGACGAGGCCGCCGCCATGGCCTGGGCGCTCGGCCTGCCGGTGGTCGCCAAGTGGAGCAGGCCCTGGCTGCTGCCGGCCGGCGCCGGGCTGCGCAGCACCTCGATCGTGCGCTCGCTCGCCGAGGTGCGGGAGCTGTACGCCCGCTCCCCGGAGGCCGGCAGCCGGCTGCTGCTCCAGGAGCTCCTCCCGGCGGGCCGCGACCTGGACTGGTTCTTCCAGGGGTACGTGGACTCCGCGGGCCGCTGCCCGACCGGGGCGACCGGGCGCAAGGAGCGCTCCTGGCCCACCGGGGCCGGGCTCACCGCCGCGGGCCGCTGGACCGTGAACCCGGCACTGGACCGGACTGCCCGCGCCCTGCTGGACGCGCTCGGCTACCGGGGCGTGTGCGACCTGGACTTCCGGCTCGACCGGACGACCGGCGCGTACCACCTGCTCGACTTCAACCCCCGACCCGGCGCGCAGTTCCGGCTCTTCACCGACCTGGACGGCCTGGACGCGGTCCGCGCGCTCCACCTGGACCTCACCGGGCGCCCCGTACCCCCGCCCTCCCCCGCGTACGGGCGCCGGTTCGTGGCCGAGAACTACGCGCTGCTGTCGCTGCTCGCCGTCCCGCGCCGGCGGTACGCGGCCGAGACCGGCGGGGTGCGGCGGCGGACCGAGTGGGCGTGGTGGGCGGCCGACGATCCGCTGCCCGCGCTCGCCATGGGCCGCGCCTGGCTCGCGCACCTGCTGCGCAAGGCCCTGGCGGCGCTGCGCGGGCGGTGGGCGTCCGGCGGGGCGCGCCCGGCCACCGCCGCGACGCCGGCGCCGCGCGGCGCCCCGGAGTCCTCCGCCGACCGGCTCACCCCCCGCTGAGCGCGGTCGCGGCACGACACGGGGCCGGCCCCGGGGAGCGCGTGCTCCCCGGGGCCGGCCCCGTGCGTGTCCGCGTACCGCGTCGGGTCAGTCGTTGACGCAGACGTTGCCGAGGGTCGGGTTCAGCAGCGCGATGATGTTCACGCTGTTGCCGCAGACGTTGACCGGGATGTGGATCGGGACCTGGATGACGTTGCCGGACAGGACGCCGGGCGAGCCGATGGCCGCACCCTCCGCGTCGGCGTCCGCGAAGGCGGGCGACGCCACACCCATGGCCAGGACGATTCCGGCGACGACGGCCGCAGCCTTCTTACAGTTCATTTCGTCTGGATCCTTTCCTCGGCGGAAGAATTCTCACGGATCTCGTGATGCCCGGGGAGGGAAGTTCCCCGGCCTCCGCTGTACACAACACAACGAACATCCCGCGCAAAGGAAACCGGAATAACACCGGAGGAGATTGTTTCACCCCATTGCGCGCACGGAATCGCCCGCACGGAACAGAGACGGAAGGGGGAAGGGGGGAGGGGGAAGGGGAAGGGCCGAGCGGAACGGTTCCGGAAACGGACGGGGCCGGAAGGGAACACGGAGTTCCCTTCCGGCCCCGTCACGACGAGCCGGTCGTACGCGCCGCGGATCAGCCGTTGCCGACGCCGTTCCCGGAGAGGACCGGGATGTCGTCCAGGAGGTGCGACAGCGGCTCGTCGCCCTTGGCCTGGGTGGAGTTCTCCGCGCACTGCTGGTTCTGCGGGGAGGACAGGACGTTGACGTCCTGGACGGTGATCGGGACGAGACCGACCAGCGAGCCGAGGTTGGCCTTGACCGGAATACCGAGGCAGGGCTTGTTCAGCGAGCCCTGGACCAGGGTGAGCTGCGGGCTCTGGTCGCCCGCGGTCTCCGAGTTGCCGAACGCCTGGGAGGCTCCGTTGCCGCTGAGCGAGGTGGTGCCGCCGTCGTCGGCGATGGCCAGCGCCGGGGAGGCCGCCGCGGCAGAAGCGCCGACGATGGAGGCCGCAACAGCCGCAGCCGCCACAATCTTCTTGATCACGGTGATTCCGTTCCTGTTCCCACCAATCGACCTGATTGATGCGACCGGCTCAACTGCTGTCGGAGGGTTTGGTTCCGGCCCTTCACCCGTTCGACTGGGACCCCGTTTCGCGCTGCCGCGTGCGCTCCGCCAAGAGGGTGACACGGCGGAACCCCCGCGTCCGGCTCCCTGTTGACGGGGTGGCTCCCTGCACGGAGCCGGTTCTAGAAGGGAACTCCCGTGTTCAAGAAGGTTATGGCCACTGCGGCCGCGGCCGTCTCCATCGCCGCTGTGGCCTCCCCGGCGCTCGCCATCAGCAACGACGGCGGCACCACCTCGCTCAGCGGCAACGGCGCCACCCAGGCGTTCGGCAACTCCGCCACCTACGGCAACATGAGCCCGCAGATGGCGCTGGTCCAGGGCTCGCTGAACAAGCCCTGCATCGGCCTGCCGGCCAAGGTCAACGCCGGTTCGCTGATCGGCCTCGTCCCGATCACCGTCCAGGACGTCAACGTCCTGTCGTCCCCGCAGAACCAGCAGTGCGTCGAGAACTCCACCCAGGCCAAGGGCGACGAGCCGCTGTCGCACATCCTGGAGGACATCCCGATCCTGTCGGGCAACGGCGTCGGCAACAACTGACGTTCCCGCTCCACGCGTCAGGGGCCGCTCCCTCGGGAGCGGCCCCTTTCGTTCTCAGCGCGGCCAGACCGGGGCCGCCATCAGGCGCTCCCACTCCCGGTCCGGCATCCCCGGCACCGCACGGCCCGCCTGGGTCCACTGCGTCACCAGGGCGGAATAGACCGGGAAAGGGGTGCGGTCGGCGGGGGTCGGGTCGCTCACGTACCGGCTCTTCGGAATGAAGGCCATCCGTTCCCATTTCCCGGGGTCCGGCGCCATCTTCGCTCCTTCCGCTGCGATTCCCGCATCATTACACAAAGGCCGCGGGAGGGTGATTCACCCTCTTCATGTCGCGTCGCGCACCTGTGTGCGAGCGGGTCGAAAAACGGTGCGGGCGAAGGCATTTCGCTCATCTGCCCGTAGTCCGTCCGGTGGACTTCCCGGAACCTCCGGGATTCCGGCCGGTTGATCAGTGCGGCCCGGCAATCGGCGGGCCAGTATCCGAAAGGCCTGAACTGATGAAGAAGCTGTTCGCTACGGCTGCTGTGGCCGCGTCCGTCCTCGGCGTGACGGCGACGGGTGCCGGGCAGGCGCTCGCGATCGCCGACGACGGGGGCACCACCTCGCTCAGCGGCAACGGTGCCAGCCAGGTGTACGGCAACTCCGCCACCTACGGCAACATGAGCCCGCAGCTGGCGCTGGTGCAGGGCTCGCTGAACAAGCCGTGCGTGGGCCTGCCGGCCAAGGTCAACGCCGGTTCGCTGATCGGCCTCGTCCCGATCACGGTCCAGGACATCAACGTCCTGTCCTCCCCGCAGAACCAGCAGTGCGTCGAGAACTCCACCCAGGCCAAGGGCGACGAGCCGCTGTCGCACATCCTCAGCGACATCCCGGTCCTGTCGGGCAACGGCGCCGGCAACGGCTGAGCGACCGGATCCCGTTCCGGCGCGGCCCCGCCGTCCCTCCTCGGAGGGGCGGCGGGGCCGTCGCCGTTCCGGGCCCGGCTCAGAGCTTCCGGCGCAGCGCCTCCGGGTCGGTGACGGGGGCGTCGCAGGTGAAGTGGCGGCAGACGTACGCGGCGGGGCCCCCGGCCACCAGCGGCCGGTCCTCCAGGAGCGGGAACTCCTCGCCGCCGGGGGCGCCGGCGGCGAGGACCGCGCCGGGGGCGGTGGCCTGGAGGGCGGCGCGGCGCAGCTCCCGGAAGGCCTCGTCGCCGGGGTCGCCCACGACGGCGACCTCCCGGGGGCCGTCGAGGAGCGCCTCGGCGACGGCCAGGCCCCAGCCGATGAAGCGGGGCGCGCGCGGGCCGAGGGCCCTGACCACGCCGAGGGCCCCTTCGGCGGCGGCCCGGTGGGCCTCGGAGCCGGTGTGCGCCGCGTACGAGAGCAGGGCTCCGGCGGCGGCGGTCCAGCCGGACGGGGTGGCGTTGTCGGTGGGGTCCTGGGGGCGCCGGATGAGGACCTCGGCGTCGTGGGCCGTGTCGTACAGCGCGCCGCCCTCGGCGGTGAAGCGGTCGAGGACGATGTCGAGGAGGAAGCCGGCGAACTCCAGCCAGGCGCCCTCGCCGGTGACGGCGGCGAGGGCGAGGAAGCCCTCGGCGACGTCGGCGTAGTCCTCCAGGACGCCCGCGTTGGCACCGGCCCGGCCGTCCTTGGACGTACGGGCGAGGCGGGCGCCCTCGTCCATGTGGACCCGGACGAGCAGGTCGGCGGCCTCGGTGGCGCGCTCGACCAGGTCGGGGCGGTCGAAGAGGGCGCCGGTCTCGGCGAGCGCGGCGATCGCGAGGCCGTTCCAGGCGGCGACGACCTTGTCGTCCCGGCCCGGGCGCGGGCGCTCCTCGCGGGCGGCGCGGAGCCGGTCCGCGATCGACGCGATCCGCTCGGCGTCGGCCACGCCCGCGTCCTGCGGGAGCTGGAGGACGGAGCTGCCCTCCTCGAAGGTGCCGTCCTCGGTGACGCCGTAGTGGGCGGCGGCGACGGCGGCGTCCTCCGGGCCGAGCACCTCGGCGAGCTGCCCGGGCGTCCAGGCGTAGTAGGCGCCTTCGACGTGCCTGCCGGTGCCGTCGTCGGAGTCGGCGTCGAGCGCGGAGGCGAAACCGCCCTCGGGGGTGCGCAGTTCCCGTACCAGGAAGTCGGCGGTCTCCAGGGCGACCCGGCGGGCCAGGTCGCTGCCGGTGGCCTTCCACAGGTGCGCGTACACCCGGCAGAGCAGGGCGTTGTCGTACAGCATCTTCTCGAAGTGCGGGACCGTCCAGGTGCGGTCGACGGCGTAGCGGGCGAAGCCGCCGCCGAGCTGGTCGTAGATGCCGCCGCGGGCCATGGCCTCGCAGGTGTCGGAGGCCATCTGGAGGGCGCCCTCGGAGCCCGTGCGGGCGTGGTGGCGGAGCAGGAACTCCAGGACCATCGACGGCGGGAACTTGGGGGCGCCGCCGAAGCCGCCGCGGGTGGCGTCGTACTCGCGGGTGAGGCCGAGGAGGGCCTGGGCGAGGTCCTCCTCGCCGGGGACCCCGTCGCCGCCGTACGCCAGGGAGCGGTCGGCGAGGTCCTTGACGATCCGCTCCGCGACCTCGTCCACCTCCCCGCGCCGCCCGGCCCAGGCGTCCCGGACGCCCGCCAGGACCTCGCCGAAGGAGGGCATGCCGTGGCGGGGCTCGGGCGGGAAGTACGTGCCGAAGTAGAACGGCGCGGCGTCCGGCGTGAGGAAGACGGTCATCGGCCACCCGCCCTGCCCGGTGGCGGCCTGGACGGCCTCCATGTAGACGGCGTCGACGTCGGGCCGCTCCTCGCGGTCGACCTTGACGGCGACG
Organism: Streptomyces sp. NRRL F-6492; assembly: GCF_001280125.1. Taxonomy (GTDB): domain Bacteria; phylum Actinomycetota; class Actinomycetes; order Streptomycetales; family Streptomycetaceae; genus Streptomyces. The sequence goes on along the minus strand of NZ_LGEG01000005.1, from coordinate 2,461 downwards.
AAGTTGTCGTTGACCAGGGCGGCGGTGGCGTCGTCCTCGAAGGACTCGTGGGCCATGACGTGGCACCAGTGGCACGCGGAGTAGCCGACCGACAGCAGCACGGGCACGTCACGGCGACGCGCTTCCTCGAACGCCTCCGGGCCCCAGGGCCACCAGTCGACCGGATTGTCAGCGTGCTGCAGCAGATACGGGGAGGTCACACCAGCCAGCCGGTTCATGCGATCCAGCCTCTCACAGCACCCGAGGCGGCCGGCGAAAGCGGCGCGAGCCCACCGACGTTCCGCCGCACCGGGCGGTCCTGCGTCCCGCAACAGTAGGCTGGGCGCAGCAGCGCCCGGCCTGCCGGGGCTCCTCGAAGGAGGTACACCATGTCCGCCGAGATGGTGGCGCCCGCGTGGATGCATTCACAGATCAGCGCGGAGCAGTACGACTCCTGGTCCGAGGAGCAGTGCGCCGGCATCGAGATCGTGGACGGAATGGTCGTCGTGAGCCCGAGCGCCTCGAAGCGGCACAACCGGCTGGCCCGCATCCTGGCCAACGCCCTGGACGCCGCCGCGGGCCCGGACTGGAACGCCGACACGGACTTCGACGTACGTCTGCAGGACGTCCCGCTCACCAACCGCCGTCCGGACGTCACCGTCTACCGCGCCGAGACCATCGACCTCACGCCCACGCGCCCCGAGCACGTCCTTCTGGTCGTCGAGATCGTCTCGCCCGGTTCGGAGACCACGGACCGGATCGTGAAGGTCGACCAGTACGCCAAGGCCGGCGTCCCCTTCTACTGGCGGGTCGAGCAGGCCGCCACCGGGGTCCCGATCGTCTATACGCACGTTCTCGACCCCGCCACCACGGCTTATCGGGACGGTGAGGTGTTCATCGGTACGGTCAGAGTTGTCGCGCCCTTCTCCGTAGCCGTCGACCTGGGAGCCGTCTGAGCACGCCGGACGATTGCTTCCTCGTGACCGGACACACGGGAAGCTCGGCTCGACCGGCAGCAGCCGGGGAGTTCCAAGAAGTGCCGGTGGTCAGGCGAGATCGCCCTGTGTGGCTGGTCGGCGCCACCACTCCGTGGACTTGAAGCACCCCATGAGCCAGTGCGCTTCCGCGCTGTCGAGGATGATGTCGCCGACTGACGGGACGAGGTGGAGGCGAAGCGTCTGCTCCTGGATGCGCACGGGCTCCCAGTCGAGGTCGTGGTGCAGCAACACCGCAAAGGGTTCCCCGCGCTTCTGCCAGAAGACCATGGGTTCGCCGCAGTCGTTGACGAACGGTTTGACGATGTCGTTCGGCGCGAACTCGACGTCCGCCATGTCCGCCCATCTGCCGACGCCCTCGCGCTCCCGAGCCAGGTAGTTCCGCATGCGCCGGACGAAGGCCTCGGAAGTGGAATCGTCCAGCACCGACTCCTGCCGGACGACAACGGACTTCAACGTCTTGCGCAGCGCTTCGGCCCGGCGAAGCTGACGAGTCGCGTTGGCCCAGAAGAGGCCGCCCCGCTCAGGATCATGGACGACGCAGAGCACCGGGAGGCTGCCGTCGCGCCAATTGTCCCCGTGGTCCCCGACCCGGACGCGATGCCCCCGCCGGGTGCGCGTCGAGGCCCCACCCTTGACCTGCACGGCCAGGGAGTCCGCCGTTCGCCGCCCGTCTTGCACGAAGGTGACGTGCAGGTCCTCTCCGTGGTCGTTCGCGCCGTCGATCTCCTGCACGATGTGGCCGTTCCGTTCCAGCAACGAACGCACCTCGTTCACGGCCATGCGTCCCACACGCCGGCTCTCGGGAACCCTGGGCATCTCGCCCCCCCCTCTTGACCTATTCGATCAAGGCTAGGGCAGAGGACCGACACACGAGCCGGCTTCGAAGCCACCGGTTCGGCGTTCCGGGACGGGTGTGGGCGGGGGAGCGGCGAAGAGCGTCGATCGACTCCGTGATCAGCGCCCAGGAATCGGACGACTCCTCTTCTCCCGTGGAGAAGAGGAGGTCGGTCGCGGTGCGGAACCGGTGGACGAGGAGACCGCCGCGGGGCGCGGCCACCCGCTGGTCGAGCGTGGCCCGGAGGGTGACGTCCCTACGGGGGCCTCGTCGTGCACCGGTGCGTCCCTTTCCTCGTCGTCCGGGAGGGTGCGGCGTCGAACCGAACCTACCGGGAGGGCCGGTCGTCGTGGGCGTCGCCTCCTCCCCTCACCACGCTCCCTCGCGCCCGAGCGCGTCACGCAGGAGACTGGGGCCGTTTCGTCGGGTGCGTGCGGAGGGGGAACGCGGATGAGGGAGAGTCACCGGGCCGAGGCCGAAGGGCTGTTGGAGCGGGTCGTGGCGGAGGAGGCGGGCGGCCGGGGCGCCGGGGCGCTGCTCGCGCGGGGGCGGGCCGAGTTGGACGCGATGGCCGCGGGGGCGAGCGCGGAGTACGCGGAGTTCCTGCGGGCCGTGGAGGCGGCGGAGGGCGGGCGGGTCGCGGCAGGGG
>NZ_LGEG01000004.1 GCF_001280125.1 Streptomyces sp. NRRL F-6492 | reverse complement strand
GGGGGGGGGAGGGCGACGCGGAGACGGGCGGGTCTCAGATGTCGAGGACCAGGCGCTTCGAGGCGCACCGCGAGACGCAGATCATCATCACGTCGCCGGCCTCCTGCTCCGCCGGGCTGAGCAGGGTGTCCCGGTGGTCGGGGACGCCGCCGAGGACACCGGTCTCGCAGGTGCCGCAGACGCCCTCGCGGCAGGAGGCGTCCACGTAGATCCCGGCGTCGTCGAGGACGTCGACGATCGACTCGTCGGGGCCGACGGTGACGGTCTGCCCGGAGCGGGAGCACTCGACCTCGAAGGAGCTCTCCCCGCCCTCGGGGGCCGGAACGGCGACGCCGGCGAAGCGCTCGACGTGCAGCCGGTCGGCGGCCCCGAGCTCCGCGCAGACCTCCGCGACGCCGTCCATCAGGGCCTGCGGGCCGCAGCAGTAGACGTGGGCGCCGTCGGGAAGCCCTCCGAGGACCTGCCGGAGGTCCATCCGGCCGTGCTCGTCCTTGGGGTGCAGCTCCACGGTGCCGCCGTGCGCGGCGAGGGCGGTGAGCTCCTCGCCGAAGGCCATCGTGGAGCGGGTCCGGCCGGCGTACCAGAGCTGCCAGGGCTTGCCGCGCGCTCCGGCCTCCCGGGCCTGGGCGAGCAGCGGGGTGACGCCGATGCCGCCGGCGACGAACACGTACGCGTCGGCGTCGACGAGCGCGAAGTGGTTGCGGGGGCCGCGCACGGCGACGGTCGCGCCGGGCCGCAGTTCGTCGTGGACGAAGGAGGAACCGCCGCGCGATTCGGGCGACTTGAGGACGGCGATGCGGTAGCGCGCGGTGTCCGCGGGGTCGCCGCAGAGGCTGTACTGCCGGATCAGGTCACCGGTGTGCAGGTCGATGTGCGCGCCCGGCGCCCAGTCCGGGAGCGGTTTGCCGTCGGGGCTCACCAGCTCGACGGACAGGACGTCGTCGGCCTCCCACGTCATCCGGCGTACCAGCAGGTCGAACGGTTTCTCCTCGGTGGTGCTCACGGTTCGTCCTCCTTACCGGCGTCGGGGCCGGGGAGCGGTGGGGTCAAGGGGCACGGGCCCCCTCGGGAGGGGGCCCGGATCGCTCGGTGCTAGGCCGCGGCCCCGGCGGCGCGGTCTGCCTCCCTGCCGAACTGGATGGAGTTGGCGAAGCTCACGTCGTGGCTCTTGACGTCGATGACCACGCGGTCGCCGTCGGCGATGCGGAAGCCGTCGTGGAAGCTGGCCTCGTCGGCGCCGAGGAGGACGTAGTTGACCATTCCGGGGCGGCGGATCGCCGGGTAGGTGAAGAGGTGGTCCGTCATGTCCCGGACCTTGAAGTAGAGCGCGCTCTCGCCGCAGTCGAAGGAGCCCTCCCAGGCGGACACGCCGTCGCGCTCGATGGTGACGCGGCCGGTGACGGTGGTCGGCGGGGGGCCGAGGAAGACGAAGGGCGAGAGGGACGTGTCGCTGAGCTTGCAGTACGGGTTCCAGCCCGGGTTCTGCCGGTGCAGGCCGATGTCGCACAGGTCGTTGCCGAAGGTGTAGCCGACGTAGTGCGGGTCGCCGTCGTCGTCGTTGACGTACACGAGGGCGACCTCGGGCTCCTCGATCAGCGCGACGGCCTTCTCCGGGACGACGAGGGGCTCCTCGGGCATCCGGATCCAGGAGCCGAAGCCCTTGAAGAACCAGTTGGGGGCGACGAACTCGGTCTCGTCGGTGGGCTCGTCCTCGAACTTGGACTTGTGGGTGCGCATGAAGCCGCTCAACAGCGCGTTCCCGGAGGCGGGGAGCAGCGGCGGCAGGAAGCGCAGCCCGGGGTCGTCGGTGGCGACGACGATCTGCCCGCCCTCGCCGGTGACGGAGGCGATGACGGCCTCGGGGGACGAGCCTGCGGTGAACTCCGCGCGGAGCCGGCCGTCGGCGACCGGGAAGAGCGTCAGCGGGTCACCGGCGGCCGGCTTCTCGAACCCCGCGTACCGCTGGCCCTTGTACTCGGCTTCGAACAGGATGGAGATGGACATGTCGGTCGGCCCTCCTAGGCCGGGGGGCGGCAGGGCCGCCGGGGAAGGGTTCCGGGCGCCGGCCGGGGGGAGGGCCGGCGTCCGGAAGCGGGAGGGGATCAGGCGGGGACCGGTGCGGCGGCGCCCGCCGTGAGGTCCGCGAGGACCTCCTCGACCCGGTCGAGGGAGGCGCGGATCCAGTCGAGCGCGAGCGGGTCCTCGGCGTGCAGCGCCGCCAGGCACCGCTCCTCGGTGTCGCCGTACAGGCGGCTGGTGGCCACCCGCAGCCGCAGCGACTCCGCCGCCTCGCCGAAGGCGCTCGCGGGCAGCAGCCCCACGCCGTACCGCTCGACGAGCAGTTCGGCGAGCGCGGCGCCGGTCCGCACCCCGTGGGCCTCGGCCAGGTGGGCGCGGAGCGGCTCGAAGTCCGGGTACAGGTAGCAGGTCGCCACCACCGGCTCCAGGACCGCGCCCGCGGCGGCGAACCGCTCGGCCATCGCGCGGGCCACCGTCTCGTGGAGGCGGCGGCTCGCGGCGATGTGCTCCACGATCTCGTCGGGCTCGGCGAAGGCGTACGCGGCGGCGGCCTGCACGGGGGCGGCGGGGCTGGACCAGATCTGGCTGGCCACGCCCACCAGCCGGTCCCGCAGCCGCTGCCCGGCCTCCCCGGCCGGCAGCCGGGCCACGCCGGTCCGCCAGCCGCCGATCGCGAGGTTCTTGGTGAGGCCGGTGGTGACGACGGTCCGCTCGGGGGCGAAGACCGCCGGGGAGACGGCGGGCGTCGCCACCGGGTCGTACACGAGGTCGCAGTAGATCTCGTCGGAGACGACGACGAGGTCCAGCTCCCGGGCCGCCTCCGCGAGCCGCCGTACGGTCTCGGGGGCGGCGATCCCCCCGGTCGGGTTGTCCGGCAGGGTGACGATGACGGAGCGCGGGTCGTGGCCGGCGGCGCGGGCGGCGGTGACCGTCTCGCGCAGCCGGTCGGGGTCGGGCACCCCGCCCTGGCCGGGCAGGGCCGGGACGGGGAAGTGGCGGACGCCGATGAGACCGGCCTGCGCCGCGTAACTGACCCAGCTGGGCACGGGGATGACGACGTCGCCGCCGACCGCCAGGAGCAGGCCGAAGAGCATCGGCTTGCTCCCGGGGCCGCACACGACCTGGTCCGGGGCGGTGGCGAGACCGCGCCGGTCCCAGTAGCCGGCGGCGGCCTCGCGGAGCTCGGGGCTGCCGGCGACGGGGCCGTACGAGCCGAGCTCCGCGGCCTCGGCGAGCCGGGCCCGCAGGCCGGGGTGGACCGGCAGGCCGATCTCGCCGCTCGCCATGGAGAGGACGGACTGGCCGGCCGCGCGGCGGCGGGCGATGGCCTCGTCGGCGGCGAGCGTCGCCGACATGGTGACCTGGTTGGCTTCGGGCACGGTGCTCACGCCTCGCCGTACAGCTCGCGGAGGACCTTCTTCCGGACCTTGCCGGTGAGGGTCTTGGGCAGGGCGGCGACGACCTCCAGGCGGTCCGGCAGGAACCGCTCGTCGAGGTCGGTCGTCCGGAGGTAGGCGCGCAGCTCCTCCAGCGTCGGGTGCTCGTCGCCGGCGGGGACGACGACCGCGAGGATCGGGTCCTCGACCTGGCCCGTGGGGCCGACGAGGGTGGTCTCGACGACCTTCGGGTGCCGGTTGATCGTCGACTCGATCTCGGCCAGCGGCACGACCATGCCGTCGCGCTTGATGGCGTCGCTCGCCCGGCACAGGATGCGGATGCCGCCCCGGCCGTCGTCGCGGGCCACGTCGCCGGTGTCGAACCAGCCGTCGTCCAGGATCAGCGCGTCGTACTCGGCGTCCCGCTTGTAGTAGCCGAGCGCCTGGGACGCGCCGCGCACCCGGAGCCGGCCGACGGGGGCCCGCTCGGTCGGGTTGATGCACTTGTCGATCCGGATCTCCATCGCGTCGATCGGCCGGCCGTTGCTGTGCGCCGCCCAGTCCTGGTTGTAGTCCAGCTTGGTGATGGTGACCGGGCCGTTCTCGGACATCCCCCACAGCGAGTACGTGCGGGCGCCGAGCGTCTCGCGCAGGTCGTCCACCAGGGGCTGGAGGACCTGTGCCGAGCCGGTGACGACGTGCCGCAGGGTGTGCACGTCGCGCGGCTCGTCCCGCTGCGACTGGGCGATGTCGGTGAGCGTCGGCGGCGGGCCGTACAGCAGGGTCGCCCCGTACTTCTGCACCAGGTCGAGCAGCGCGTCGTTCTTCCGGCGGTCCTGGAAGGCGATCGTGCCGCCGAGCATGACGCTGGCGAGGATGCCCTGGCCGAAGCCGGAGTAGTGGACCAGCGGGGTGGTCACGGCGGCGACCAGGTGCTCGTCGAGGAGGAAGGTGTCGACGTAGCCGCGGAGGGCCGAGTGGACCGTGTTCTGGCTGTGCAGCACGCCCTTGGACTCGCCGGTGGTGCCGGAGGTGAAGAGCACCACGAACGGTTCGTCGGGGCCGCGCTCTCGCCCGGAGAGGTCGTCGTGCACGTCCTCCCAGACGGTGTCGACGAAGTGCTGCTGGAAGTCGACGCACCCCTCGGGCGCGGGGCCGTCGACGATCACCACGTTCTCCAGGGTGGGGAGTTCCCGCCGCAGCCGGTCCGCCGTCTCGCCGGTCGGGTTGCCCTCCCACTCCGCCATCGTCACGAGCACGCGGGCCCGGGTGAGGTCGAGCCGGTGGCGCAGCGGCTGCTCGGGCGCGGTCGGGTCGATCGGGCAGATGACGGCGCCGACGCGCAGGCACGCGTACAGCAGCGGCACCATCTCCCACCGGTTGGGGAGCTGGACGGCGACGAAGTCGCCGGGCTCGACGCCCAGTTCGACCAGACCGGCGGCGAACCGGTCGGTGAGCTGCCGCAGTTCGAGGTAGTCGAGGGTGTCGGTGCGGGCCTCCTTGATGCGGCGGGCGGCCACGGCCAGCTTGTGCGGGCGGGTGCGGGCCTGGTGGCGCAGGTCGTCGAGGAAGGTCCCCTCGCGCCACCAGCCGCGCTGGTAGTAGAGCGCCCGCCGGGCCTCGCGGCCGTCGGGCATCGGGCTGGTGATCTCGACGACGGGCGTCGTCTCGCGGGTGAGGACGACTCCGTCCACGATCCGCGGCGCCGGTCCGGCCGGCGCCTCCTTCACCTCGGTGGTCACGAACGGTCCTTCCGGCGGGCGGCGAGGAGGGTCGGCAGGGGATCGCCCGCGTGGGCCGCGGCGATCTCCAGGAGGTCCCGGGTGTTGCGGCGCACGCGGTCGCCGACCCAGTCGAAGACCCAGGCCTTGCGGGCGTCGGCCGACAGGTCGAAGGGGACGACGCGGGTGACGGCCAGGGCGGCCGAGGCCGCTCCGCCGATGTTGGCGATGACGCCGGGCACGAGGACGGTGCCCGAGGCCCGCACCTTCTCCTTCGCCTCGGAGCTGGAGCTGAGGTTGCCGCCCTCGACGACCAGGCCGGCCCGCACCCGGTGCGCGTTCTCGGCGTTGATCGCGTGCTTCTGCGCCGCGAGGATCAGCAGGTCGGCCTCCACGTCCACCCAGGCGTCCGGCTCGTCGGAGACGGTGACGTCCGCGGGCAGCCGCGAGCGGTCGATCCTGCCGAACTCGTCGGTGATCGCGACGAGGTCGGCCACCGGCAGCCGGTCCGCGCTGATCGTGCCCTGGACGTCGGCCACGCCGACGACGGTGTGCCCGCGGTCCTCCAGGAAGTGCGCGACCGCGCGGCCCACGGCGCCGAACCCCTGGATCACGACCCGGGCCCGTCCCTGGTGGCCGCTCGCCTCCAGGGCGGTGACGGCGGCGACGCCGACGCCGTGCCCGGTGCAGTCGATCAGCGGCTCGTAGTAGGTGCGCCAGTCGATCGGCATGTCCGGGGCGCCGAGCCGGTAGCGCGGGTCGTACCCGGCCTCCTCGAAGAAGACGGCGCGGTCGGCGGGCGTGACGCCCATGTCGATGCCGAGGTGGATGCCGCCGTGCAGCAGCGGCTTGACGGTGCGGCCGAAGGTGCGGAAGGTCTGCTCGCGGTCGCTCCCGTCGGAGACGATGCCGGCCTTGGCGCCGCCGATGGGCAGGCCGGCGAGGGTGAACTTGTGCGTCATGTCCCGGGCGAGGCCGGCCACCTCCTCCTCGGTGACGCCGGGGGTCATCCGGGTGCCCCCCATGGCCAGGCCGTCGTGGAGCGAGTCGACGACGACCCAACCCCGGAGGGAGCCGCCGCTGCCGTTCAGCGAGACGACGAAGGCCGGATCCTGGGGGTCGTCCGGGATGGGATTGCCGTTCTGGGAAGTCATGTCCAAGGACCTCATAATCGATTCGATGGGCTGCTGTCCGGACCGGAGCGAGGGCGGTGACGTGCCGCGGGGCCGGAGGCGGGGGTTGTCGGACGGCCCCGCGGCACGTGTCTCGGGAGCGGTGCTCAGTCGGCCGGACCGGTCACTGGTACGTCTCGGCGAAGCCCCGCAGGATGTCCGTCCCGTCGCTGCGGAACTCCAGGTGGGCCTGTGCGCCGAAGACGCGTCCGTCGTCGGACCGGAGGAACTCGACGGGGGCGTGTTCGGAGCGCCCGATGGAGCGGAAGCCGGCCGGTGCCGCCTGGAGGTACAGGGTGTGGCGGTGGAAGACCGTCACGGTCGGCTTGACGTGGGAGAAGAGCGGCTCGTCCTTGTCGACCCGCACCTCGTAGCCGCCGACGCGCTGGGGGCCCTCCTTGAGCTCCCCGCCGTTGGCGACCGCGATGATCTGCATGCCGCCGCAGATCCCGAAGACCGGCACCTTGGCGCCCATCACCAGGTCGATCAGCGTCTTGTAGTAGTCGCCGTCGAAGGCGCGGACCTTGGTTCCGCTCAGGACGATCGCCTGGTACTTGGCGTTCAGGCGGGTGGGGACCGAGGCGACGTCCACCACGGTGGTCTCGGAACCCAGGTCCTCGAAGCGCTTGCGCAGCTGCGGCAGGGAGAGCGTTCCGTTGTTGACTACGAGAACCCGGGAAGTCGCCACGAGTTCTGCTCCTCTCGATGGTGGGGGGTCACGAACCCGTGATGACGGTTCCGGTGGACTCGGCGAGCAGCAGGCTCACGGGCGCGCTGCCGATGACGACCCGCCGGACGCCGTGGTCCAGGGCCTCGCCGGCGGCCCGCAGCTTCTTCCGCATGCCGCCGGTGGCCCCGCGGTCGCGGAAGTCGGCGGCGGCCTCGGCGCTGATCCGGCGGACCGGCTCGCCGTCGATCAGGAGGTGCTCCACGTCGGTGACGAGGGCCAGCGACACGGCGGCCGAGGCGCCGGCGATGGCGGCCGCGGCCCGGTCGGCGTCGGTGTTGACCTCCTGCCCGGCGGCGTTGCGGGCGAGCGGGGTGACGAGGTAGCAGTGGCCGGGCCGGAGGTTCGTCAGCCGGGCCGGGGTCACCTCGGTGATCGGGCCGACCAGGTTCTCCAGCTCGACGAGCTGCTTGCCCTGCCACCACCAGCGCTCGCCCGCGCCGGCCCGGACCAGGCCGTCGCTGCCGATGACCCGCTCGACGGTGATGCCGCGCCGGGTGAGCCGCTCGGTGACGGTCCTGCCGACGACCTCGCTGACCGCCTTGATGTCGGCGATCACCTCGGGGGTGGTCCAGCGGCTCTGGTTGCCGTAGCGGTCCCGGAGGATCGCGGACGGCTCCGCGTAGCGGGGGTTGAGCTCGCGCAGCGGCTTGGACCAGCCGTGCACGAGGACCAGCGGGTTGTTCCGGCCGTGCTCGGCCAGGTCGTCCCACCAGCCTTCGGACATGTCGCCCAGGCAGCTTCCGCCGAGCTTGACGACGGTGGGGGTGTACGAGGTCCCGTGGACCGGGGTCCCGGTCATGCCGGCATCACCGGCTGCGCCGTCAGCCCCGTCTCCTCGGCCAGGCCGAACCGCAGGTTCAGCGCCTGGATGCCCTGCCCGGCCGCGCCCTTGACCATGTTGTCGAGGGCCGACAGGACCACGATCCGCCCGCCCTCGGGGTCGTGCATGACGGTGACGTCGCAGTAGTTGGAGCCGAGCACCGCCTGCGGGTCGGGCACCGGGATCAGGGTCTCGGTGTTGCGGCGGACCCGGACGAACTGCTTGTCCTTGTAGAACCGGAGGTAGGCGCGCTGCAACTGGCGGGCGTCGACCTCGTCGTCGGTGAGGACGTAGGTGCTGGCGAGCAGTCCGCGCACGTGCGAGACGCCGTACGCCGACATCGACAGGGAGGCGATCGTGCCGGGCTTGGCCCGCTCGAAGAAGTCGCGCACCTCCGCCGCGTGCCGGTGCCCGGTCGGGGCGTACGGGGCGATGGCGCCGTTGCGCAGCGGGTGGAGGTCCGCGGTGCGCAGCGACAGGCCGCCGCCGCTGGAGCCGCTCTTGCCGTCGATCATGACCGTCTTGAGGTCCAGGCCGAGCCCGAGCGTCAGCGGGGCGAGGCCGAGGGTGATGGCGGTCGCGTAGCAGCCGGGCAGCGAGATCAGCGAGGCTCCGGCGAGCTGGTCGCCGACGAGCTCCGGGACGCCGTAGACGAACCGGTCGGCCAGTTCGGCCGTCCGCTCGACCTTCGGGTACCAGCGTTCGTGCAGCTCCGGGGTGCGGATCCGGAAGGCGCCGCTGAGGTCGATCACACAGGGCACCTGGTCGGCCAGCCGGGCGGCCAGCGCGGCCGACACCGGGGCGGGCGTGGCCAGGAAGACGACGTCGCAGCGGTCCGACAGGTCCGTGTCCGCGGTGGACTCGACGCTCAGGCCCAGGTCCAGGCGGAGGCCCGGGTGGAGCTCCGAGGGGCGCCGGCCCACGTTGGACGAGCCGCCGAGGAAGGTCAGTTCCAGCTCGGGATGCTGGGTGACCAGGCGGATCAGTTCACCGCCGGCGAGCCCGGAGGCGCCGACGATTCCGACACGGATCATGCGAGGGTCTCCTGCACGTAGCGGCTGACGGCGGAGGGGATGTCCACGCCGGTCGCCGAGGTGATCGCCCGGAACGCCGGGGCGTGGTTGACTTCGTTGACGACGTAGCCGCCGGCCGTCTTGAAGAGGTCGATGCCGTAGATGCCCTCGCCGAGCTCGTTCACCACGCCGTCGACGATCTTCTGGACCTCGGGGTCGTGGTCCATGGCCTGGTGGCGGTTGCCGAGGGCCGCGTTGCTGCGCCAGTCCTCGCCGGCGCTGGTGAACTCGGCTGCGGCGATCAGCTCGCGGCCGACGACGAAGCACCGTACGGAGCTGCCGCCGTCGAGGAACGGCTCGACCAGGCTGGCCTGTTCGAAGCCGTGGCCGAGGTCCTCGATGTAGTCGTAGACGGACTGGGCGGTGTCCGCGTCGCGGATGAGCGTGACCCGCTTGCCCATGCCGCCGAAGACGGGCTTCAGCACCAGGGGGAGCGGAAGCTCCTTCAGCGTCTTCTCGAAGTCCTTGCGGGAGAGGACGAGTCGGTGGTCCGCGACGGGGACGCCGGCCCCGCGCAGCAGGGTGCGCAGGGCGAGCTTGTTCTCGCAGGCCTGGATCGCGTGGGCCGTGTTGAGGGTCCTGACCCCGGAGGCCTCCGCCTGGACGGCCAGGAGGCCGCCCCGCGTGTAGCTCCGGCTGCGGATGAGGACGATGTCGTAGCCGCCGAGCGGGGAGTCCTCGGCGCCCAGCGCCAGGGACTCGTCGTTGACCCACTCGATGCGGTGCCCGAAGGCCGGGGCGGTCTCGATCAGCCGGCGTTCCTCCCAGCCGATCCGGTCCGCGACGATGGCGATGCTGCTGCCGCTCATTGAGGGACTCCTATCCGGGCGGTGCGGCTCACTGGCCCCAGTCGCGCAGCGTCACTTCGATCATGGCGAGGGAGAGGGTGCCGTCGTCCTCGACGTTCTCGACGCGCAGCGTGAGCATGCACTCGGGGCAGACGAGGGTCTCGCCCTGGACCATCGGCGGGGTGGAGAGGTCGGTCTCGCACTCGGGGCAGACGGCGCTGAGGAGCGGGGTGGACATGGGTGTCTCCGTTTCGGTGGTGCGGGGTGGGTGTGCGGGATCGCGGGTCAGAGCGACCGGAAGTCGACGGCTGCCTTGCGGATGTCGTCCCGGTCCAGGAGCGGGGCGCCGGAGGCCTCCTGGCGTGCGGTCAGCCACGCGGTGAAGGCGGCGGTGTCGAGGCCGGCGGCCTCTTCGTCCAGCGCCCAGTCGACGAGGGGCGTGGTGAGGCGGGTGCGGACGCGCAGCTCGCGGGTGTTGCCGACGAGTTCGGCGGGCAGCGTCTCGTACGCCTCGGGGTGGGTGAGCTGGCCGGGCAGCTCGTAGGCGAAGGCGTGCGGGGTGGTGGGGCCGGACTGGAAGGCCTCGCCGAGCCCGGCGCCCCTGAGCGCCGCCTCGGACAGCTCGGTGAGGTGGGTCAGGTCGAAGCGGGTGTCGCCGTGGATGACCCGCAGCGAGGTGAGCAGTTCGGCCAGCGGGGCGTTGCCGCCGCGCTCGCCGATGCCGCCGACGGTGGTCGAGATCCACCGGGCGCCGGCCCGGACCGCGGCCAGCGAGTTGGCCACCGCCATGCCGAGCATGTTGTGCGAGTGGATCTCGATCTCGGCGCCGTCGATCGCGGTCAGGTCCGCGATCTTCTCCTCCATCTGCCACGGCGAGAGGTACGCGACGGTCTCCGCGAGCCGGAACCGGTCGGCTCCGGCCGCGAAGCCCGCGGTCACGTACGGGACCAGCCGCTCCCTGGGGGTGCGCGCGCCGTCCTCACCGCTGAAGGTGACGTGGAAGCCGCGCTCCTTGGCCCCCTCGATCGCGGCGCGCGCCACGGTGGTCAGGTACTTGCTGCTCGGCGAGGCGAGCTTGAGCGCGGCGTGCTCCTCCGAGGTGGGGATGGAGAACATCACGTTCCGCACGCCCAGGCGCAGCGCCTCGTCGAGCGCCTCCTCCACCTGTCGCCGGTCACGGACCACGACCAGGGTGAGGCTGCGCTCGGGTCCCACGGTCTCGTGCGTGGCGAGGACCAGGTCGGCGTCCTTGGAGGAGGGTCCGGAGACCATCCCGACCTCGACGAGGGACACGCCGGTCTTCACCAGCAGGTCCGCGATGACCGAGGCGTCGTGCGGACGGAATTCGACACCGGCCATATGGGCCGAGTCCCGCAGGGTCGCGTCGGATATGTGGGGCAGCACCTCCGGGACACTGCCACCGTTCTGTGAAACCGCCATTAGCCTTTACTCCTTGGTCGAAGCCGTTGGAATGCGGCTGGTGCTGACATCAAGAATCAGCCAATGACGGAAGGGGGGTCAAGGAGATCCGTGTCAGGCTTCCTCGACTTTTGTCAGGGGACGTGAGGCCCGTCAAGGAATGCGAACCGGATGTGAAGCAGGCTGCAAAAAGAGTCAATTGACGCCCCGCCGGAGCCGCCCGGGAAGGTTTCCCGTGTCCCGGGGATTGCATCGGGGCAAGGAACCGGAAAACCAGGAAATCACTCCAGGAGACGGGAACCTCATGATGGACCTCCTCGCGACCCCGCGGCTCGGCGTCGTCGTCCCGCCGGAGAACCCCACGGCGGAGCCGGAGTTCAACCGGCTGGTCGGTGAGCGCATGAACGTGTACTCCAGCCGTTTCCCGGTGACGCCCGGCAAGGGGCTCCTGGAGATGCTGGAGGCGTGGAACGAGGCCCTGCCCGACACCCTGGCGGGCTTCGGCGCCATGGGCCTGGACGCCGCCGTCGTCGCGTGCAGCGCCTCCCACTACCTGCTCGCGCCCGAGGGCGACCGGGCCTTCTGCGAGGAGCTCAGCGACCGGGCCGGCTACCCGGTGCGCTCCTCGACCCAGGCCATACTGACCGCCTGCGCGTGGCTCGGCGTGGAGCGGCTGACCCTGGTCTCGCCGTACGAGCCGTGGCTGACGGAGACCTCCGCCGGCTTCTGGCGCGCGGCCGGGCTCACGGTCGACGAGGCGCTCCTCGTCCCGGCCCGGGAGGGCCACTTCGACCCGTACGAGGTGACGACCGCGGCGATACTGGAGCGGGTCCGCGGGGCCCGGCTCGCCGAGGGCACCGCGCTCCTGTTCACCGGCACCGGCATGGGCACGCTCGCCGCCCTGGAGGAGCTGGGCCGCGACGACGGCGACCGGGTGCTGCTCACCTCGAACCTGGCCTCCGCCTGGTGGGCCCTGCGCACGGCCGGCGCCGGCGGGGACCCGGCCGGCGGCCATCCGCTGCTCGCCCGGCTGGAGCGGCGCGCGGCGGCGGTGGCGGTCCGGTCCGGCGCGGCCGTCTGATCCGGCGCGGGCGCCGGCGCACGAGAGGGGCGCGGCCGGTCGCCGGGACCGTCCGCGCCCTCGCCGGCGGCGCCGGGACCGTGCCCGCTCAGACCCCGACGGGGTGCCGCCGGGCCGTGCCGATCTTGTACCCGACACCGCGCACCGTGACGATCCACTTGCTGGAGCCGAGTTTGGCCCGGAGGCTGCTGACGTGGGTGTCGATGGTGCGGCTGGACGCCGCGCGGTCGCTCTCCCATACCTTCGCCATCAGCTCCTTCCGGGACACGACCCGTTCGGGGGTGGACGCCAGCACGTACAGGAGTTCGAATTCCTTCGACGTCATGTCCACCGGCCGGCCGTCGAGGCGCACCTCCCGCGACCGCCCGTCGATGTGCAGCGGCCGCAGCGAGATCGACTGCGGGGCGTCGGCGGTCTGCGGGTTCACCCGGCGGAGCACCGCCCCCATCCGCGCCATGACCTCGCGGGAACCGCAGGTCTTCACCACGCAGTCGTCCGCCCCGGCCTGGAGCGCGAGCACCCGGTCCAGTTCCGCGTCCTGGCGGCTGAAGGCGATGACCGGCGTGTCGCCGGCGGCCCTTATCGCCCGGCACACCTCCAGGCCGTCCATGTCGGGCAGTTCGAGATCGAGCAGCACTATATCGGCCTGTGGCAGATGTCTCAGCGCGTCCGACCCGGTCCCCACTCCCCTCGCCTGATATCCCTGGCGCCGCAGGTTCTGGACGGTGGACTCGATCGTTTCCAAATCCTCCACCACGAGTGCATTCACCATCTGGCTGTCAACTCCTTCGGTCTGGTTGAAAAATATCGGTCCGGGAAATATCGGTCCGGGAGACATCGGTCCGGGAAATGTCAGGCGCTTTGCGGCAGCCTTTCTTCGAGCGCACCCGCGTGCAGGAGCCGGTCGTAGACGTGGGCGGCGGAGACCAGGGTCATGTGGTGGTGCCAGCCGGGAAAGGAGCGGCCCTCGAAGTCGAGGAGCCCGTAGTCCCGTTCGAGCGTGGACACCGTCAGGCAGGTCCCGGGGTGCGCCTGGGCGAGGGTCGTCAGCTGCTCCACCCGCCGCCCGGTCAGGCTGGTGATCCACACCCGGGGGACGCGGGAGTCCGCCGGGCGCCACTCGGTGAAGAGCCGGTACGTCCGGCAGGAGCCGGGCAGCCGCACCAGCTCGGAGACCACCCGCACCTGCCGGCCCCGCCCGCCCGGCGCGGCCAGGGTCACCGCGCGCGGCGGCAGGACGTGGTGGCGCTGGAGGAACTGCCGGGCGCCGATCCGGCCGAGCGGCGCGTCGGCCGCGCCGGGGACGGCCCGGGAGACGCGCGGGTCGGCGGGGAGCACCGGCAGGGCGCCGGGCACCGCCACCACGAAGTCGTGGCCGCGCCGGTCGAGGCCCGCGAGGAGCCGCCCGGCGTCGAGGTGCTCGCTCATGTCGGCCACCACCGGCACGTGGGACGGCAGCCGGCGGGGCAGGGCGTCCGAGACGGAGTCCACCAGGTCGAGGACGTGCTCCCACACCGGCCGGTGCCGGGCCGAGTCGGGGATCCGGGCGCGCTCGCGCAGCTTCGCGTCCTCGTTCCACTGCTCGGGCAGCATCAGCCGCCACTCCACCGGCAGGTCCTCGTCGCCGGTGGAGACGAAGGCGCCGAGGCCGACCTGGCAGCTGATGGTGCGCCCGGCGGCGGGGACGAAGCGGCGGTGCACCCCGCAGGTGTGCTCGCCCCGCTTGGGCAGGACGACGGTGCCGATGGTCAGCGCCCGTAACGAGAAGTGTTCGCCCGTCAGCCGGATCAGCTCCTGCCGGGCGGGACCCCAGTCCCAGGGGCTGGCGCTGATGAACTGGTGCAGCGACTGGGAGGTGGTGGCCGGGACGGCGGAGACCGCGGCGGCGAGCCGGCGGATGGACTTGCGGCCCGGTGTGGTCAGCAGCCCCTGCAGGTAGAGCTGGGCCCAGCGGCGCTGGTCCGCCCTGGGCAGGTGGGCGAAGACCGATTCCGCGAAGCGGAAGACCCGTGTGTCGTGGCCCGGATCCGCCGCCCGGGCCGTGCTGTACTCCGCCATGCTGCGCTCCCCCCCATCAGGCACCACAGAAAGAATAACGAACACCCTGTATTTTTCGCGAGAGGGTAGAACCCCCCTTCTGTTCGACTTAGCCAAGTCGAACAGAGTGACGCCCGTTTTCGGCCACAGCGCGTGATCGGCGCCACGGCCGGCCCCCCGCGCCGACCGGGCGCGAACGGCCCGAGCCGCCGCGCCGGGGCGGCCACCGCGCCCCCCTGGACGCCCGCCCCGGCACGGCCGGCCCCCGGCTACCCGCCCGTGCCCGCCCGCCTGGCGGGGAAGCCGTGTGCGCGCGCGCCGACCACCACGACCAGGACCGGCACGATCAGGATCAGGACGCTCCACGGGAAGGACCCGGAGCCGAAGCGGTCGAGCAGCAGCCCGCCGGCCAGACCGCCGCCGGCCATGGCCACGTTCCACAGGGTCACGAGCATGGCCTGGGCCGCGTCGGCGGCCTCGTCGCCGCCCGCGTCGGCCGCCGCCGTCTGGAGCAGGGTCGGCACGCCGCCCCAGCCGAGGCCCCACAGCGTCACCGCCGCGTAGATGACGACGGTGTTGCCCGAGAGGACGGCGAGCGCGGCGGCCGCCAGCGCCATGAGCAGCACGCTCGCGATCGTCAGCACCCGCAGGCGGCGGTTGATCCCGGCGCCGACCGCCCAGATGCTCAGCAGGGACGCGGCGCCGAAGACGAGCAGCACCAGGTCGGTCGAGTCGCCCAGGCCGAGCTGGTCGAGGAAGATCGCGATGAAGGTGTAGAGGATGGTGTGCGCGAGCACGAGGACGAGCGTCACGAAGAGGACGGGCGTCACGCCGGGCACCTTCAGCGCGCTCAGCATCGGGGCCCCCTTGCCCTCCCGCCGCTGCCCCGGGTAGTCCGGCACGGCCAGGGCGATCCAGCCGAGCAGGATCACCGTGAGGACGGTCATGGTCAGGAAGGCCACCTGCCAGCTGACGGCCTTGCCGAGGAAGGTGCCGGCCGGGACGCCGAGCGAGAGGGCGAGCGGGATGCCGGCCATGGCGATCGCGATGGCCTTGCCCTGGAGGTGCGCCGGCGCCATCCGGCGGGCGTAGCCGGCGAGCAGGGCCCAGGCGAGGCCCGCGGCCACACCGGCGACGAACCGGGCGCCCATGGTCAGCAGGTACGAGGTGGAGAGCGCGGTCACCGTGTTGGCGACGGCGAAGCCGGCCATCGCGGTGAGCAGCAGCCGCTTGCGCCGCCAGGCGGCGGTGGCCGCGGTCAGCGGGATCGCGGTCAGCGCGGTGCCGATCGCGTAGATGGTGACCGTCTGCCCGGCCGCGGACTCGCTGACGCCGAGGTCGCCGCTCATCGCGGGCAGCAGACCGGCCGGCAGGGTCTCGGTGAGGCTGGTGATGAAGACCGCCGTCGCGAGGGCGAGCAGGGCGAGCAGCGGCAGCCGTTGCGGCTCGGCCTCCTCCGTCCGTACGTCGGCGGGCGCGTGTGTGGTCATGGGGCATCAGCTCGCATCTCGGCCCGTCCGGGCCCGGGTGTCGTGGGGTGAGGGGTGGGCTTCAGGCCCCGGCGGCGGATCCGGCGTCCGCCCGGTAGCCGAACTGTCCGTCCAGGAGCGACCGCAGCCGCCTGCGGCCGCGGTGCAGACGGGAGTTGACGGTGCCGCAGGGGACGCCGACGAGCGAGGCGATCTCCTCGTACGGCAGGCCCTCGACGTCGGCCAGGTAGACGACGGTCCGGAAGTCGCAGGGGATCGACCGCAGCGCCTCGCTGATCACCGGGTCCGGCACCCGGGCCATGACCTGCGCCTCGACCGAGGGCAGCCCCTCGGCCGTGTGCGAGGCCGCGCGGGCGAGCTGCCGGTCCTCGATGTCCGAGCTGGTCGCGTACGTCTGCTCCACCCGCCGCTTGCGGCAGGCCGTCAGGTGGACGTTGGTGAGGATCCGGTAGAGCCAGGCCCGCAGGTTGGTGCCGGGCCGGAACTGCTGGAAGCCGCGGTACGCCCGTGCGTACGCCTCCTGCACCAGGTCCTCCGCGTCCGCGGGGTTCCCGGTGAGCCGCATGGCCTGGGCGTACAGCTGGGGACGGTAGCCGACGGCGTCCCGCACGAAGCGGGCCGTCCGCTGCTCGTCCGTCTCGATGGCGGGGGCGGGGGTCGTGTCCGTCATGGCCGGGAGCATTACATAGAAAACGTTCGGTTTTCTTTTGGGGCGTGGAGTTCCGCGACGACCTTGGCAACTTCCGGAAGGAGGTGTGAAGTCGGTCCCCGGACACGCGTCCGGCCCGCCGCGGTGGGGGACGCGGCGGGCCGGGGTCGGGCGTACGGGAGCCGTCCCGCGGATCAGATCCTGGAGGGGACCGGACCGCGGAAGACGGAGGCGTCCGCCATCTCGGCGACGGCCGAGAAGGTGGACCCCTCCCCCTGGAGGGCGTTCACGCGCAGCCGGTGGCGGCCGGGAGCGGACTCCCCCGGGAGCGCCTCGGCCTCGATCCAGCAGGGCGAGTCGAACTCCACGTACCGGTTGAAGCGCACCTCCATGGAGAGGGGCAGCGCCGGCCCCCGGGACGGGTTCAGGGCGTGGGACGCCTGCCGCACGGACTCCAGCAGGACCATGCCGGGGACGTGGTCGACGGGGTGGTCGAAGAGGACCGGGTGCGTGGTGTCCACCCGCAGCCGCCAGCGGCCGAGTTCCCCGGACGGGGAGAGCACCACGTCCTGGTCCCGGCCGCGCCCGACCAGGCCCGGCGGGACGGGGGACGTCGGCGCGGGCGCGCCGAGGAACATCCCGGCCGCGTCGCCGCGGCCCGCCCGCAGCCTGCTGTACACCTCGGGGGAGTGACAGCCGAACTCGGTCTCGACCACCGCGAACGGCACGCCGTCACGGACGAGTTCGATGTGCATCCTGATCGAGGCGGGCAGGTTCCGGCGGTACCGGATGTCGGAGCACGAGACGCGCAGCTCGACCTCGGCCGGCGTGCCCTCGATGCGCAGGCCCGACGGGTCGACCTCGTACCGCAGGTCCCGCCAGCTGAGCTGGTACCCGAAGGGCATGCCGTACGCGGCGTGGGCGAGCAGCGGGAAGGTCTGCCGGGCCGTCTCGCACAGCATCAGGGGGTCGTACATCCCGTGCTCGGAGACGTAGAAGCAGTGGCTGCGCGGCCACTGGGCACTGACGGTGAAGGAATCGGGGCCGTTCCTGTGCCAGCCTGTCAGGAAGACCTCGGACAGGGCCGCCCGGTGGACGTACTCGCGGGGGACCGTGGTGGTGAGCGGGGTGCGTAAAACCTCAGAGCGTTCCTTGATAAGCATGCCTCTCCCCCTGGCGTGCGTATGTGGAACCCGAGTGGATCTACCGATCGCACGGGCTTGCCTGTAAAATAAGGGCGTTCGTTTTTTTTGTCGAGGGGATGCAGGGTCTTCATGGACGAGCCGAAGCAGGAACGGGCGGTGAAGACGCGGGACACCATCCTCCACGCGGCTGCCGAGGTGTTCGACGAGTGCGGCTTCAGCGGAGCCAGCATCAGCAAGATCATGAGCCGGGCCGGGGTGACCCAGGGCGGCATGTACTTCCACTTCAAGTCGAAGCGGGGCCTCGCCATGGCCGTCATGGCGAGTCAGCAGGACTTCGTGGAGCCCCCCAAGCGCTCCTCGGGCCTCCAGGCGCTGATCGACCTCACGTTCTACCTGGCCCGTGAGCTCCAGCGAAACGTGCTGTTCCGCGCGAGCGTGCGGCTCGCGGTCGAGCAGGGCGAGTTCGGCGTCCGGACCGACACGGCCTACCAGGAGTGGGTGGACCACTTCCTGAAGCACCTGCGCACGGCGCGCGAGCTGGGCGAACTCCTGTCGGGAGTCGACGAGTACGACTTCGCCACGACCCTCGTGGGCGCCTACACCGGGACCCAGCTCTACTCCAACATCGCGAGCGAGCGGAGGGACCTTCCGCGGCGGGTCTCGCTGCTGTGGCAGTTCACGCTGCCGGCCGTCGCGACCCCCGAGGCCATCGAACAGCTCCGCATCCGCCCGGGCAGAAGCGGCCTTCCCGCCTGACGCCGCCCCCGAGGACCCCCGCGACGGTGAACCGTCGCGGCCGCAACGGCGGAGACGGCGCCCCAGCCCTCCGCCGACCGCCGGCCCGCGCCCTCCGGGGCGCTCCGGTCCGCTCGGTACGTACGGTTGCGCACGGCGCCCGGTCCGCTCGGTCCGCCCGGCCCTCCGCGGCTCCTCAGTCCGCCCGGTTCTCCGGCGCTCCTCAGCCCGCCCGGTCCTCCACGGCGCCCCGGTCCGTTCGGCATTCCCGGCCCCGGGCGCTCCTCAGCCCGCCCGGTCCTCCACGGCACCCGGGTCCGCCCGGCCCTCCGCGGCTCCTCAGTCCGCCGAGTCCTCCGCGGCGCCCCGGTCCACCCGGTCCGCCCGGTCCACCCGGTCCGCCCGGTCCACCCGGTCCGCCCGGCCCGCCGGGGCTCCTCCGTCCTCCCCGGGCCGACGGGCGTCCGGGGCGGTGCGCGTCCCGCCGGCGTCGCCCGCCGCCAGGACTCCCCCGAGAGCCAGCCGCCAGACCCGGTCCAGCTGATCGGCGGGCCCGTCCGGTCGGCCCTTCGCGCCCCGCCGCCCGCGCAGCGAGGTCTCCGCCCCGCCGGCCAGGTACTCCACCAGGGTCGTCACGTCCTCCGGCGGTGCGCCGTCGCGGAGCTGGCCCGCCCGGTGGGCCTCGTCGAGCAGGTCCCGGACCGTCGGCAGCCAGATGCCCGTCCAGGAGGCGCTCTCCGGGAGCTCCCGGGCCAGCCGGGCACTCGCCCGCACCAGGACCTCGTGCTCCATCAGCCGCGCGAGCTCGACGGTGAAGTCGACCACCGCGCTCAGCGCCGAGGTCCGCTCCGCGGTGACCCGCTTCAGCACGGTCCGCGTGACCGCGCGCCCTTCCTCCCACACCGCCTCGGCCAGATCGGCCTTGGAGGCGAAGTGGAAGGTGACCGCCCCGATGGACACGCCCGCGGCCTTGCTGATCCGGGACAGCGACGTACCGGCGTATCCCTCGCGGTCGAACTCCACCGCGGCCGACCGAACGAGTCCCGCACGGGTGCGTACGGCCCTCTCCTGTTTCACCATGCTGTCTCCGAACGAGCACCTGAAAAGAGCATCCTGGGCGCGCCTCCCAAGGGTGGACAACGTCGAGTTGGTCAAGATGCAAGACAATTCTTCCGCATCCCCCTCGGAGGCGGCCCCGCCGTCTCCGAGGGGGATGCGGCGCTCTCAGGAAAGAGAACGTTCGCTATTCTTTCACCATGGCCACCCTCCCGTCCGACGACGCCGTCTCCCGCTTCACCGAGCGGGTCTTCGAACCGCTGGCACGTGCCGACCAGCGCGCTTGGGCGTGGAGATACCTGCGGGCCCTGCTGACCACCTCCGGCAAGAAGTCCGTCCGCCGGCTGGCCGCCAGCGTCTCGGCCTCGCCGACGGCGGCCCAGGCCCTGCACCAGTTCGTCAACGTCAGCCCCTGGGACTGGACCCCGGTGCGCGGGGAACTGGTCCGCTGGACCGAGCGGCGGCTCGCCCCGCGGGCCTGGGTCGTCGACCTGGCGGTGCTGCCGAAGCGCGGGGAGCACTCCTGCGGGGTGCACCACCGCTTCGTCGCCGCCGCCGGACGGACCGTCACCTGCCAGGTGGGCGTGGGCGCCTTCCTCGCGACGGCGGCCGACGCGGTCCCCGTCGACTGGCGCCTCCAGCTGCCCGGCGCCTGGGGCAAGGACCCGCACCGCCGCCGGCGCGCCCGGATACCCGACGAGGTGGGCTTCCGGCCGCCCGAGCAGCACGCCCTCGAACTCGTCGACGCCCTGACCGCCGCGAGCCGCGCCGTCCCCGTCCCGGTCGTCGCCGACCTGGGCGCGACCCCCCGGGCGGGCGCCCTCGCGCGGGGGCTCGCGGCCCGGGGCCGGGACTTCGCGCTGGCCGTCCCCGACGGACTGCGGGTCAGGGCCGCGCGGTACCCCGGCCACCCGCCCCGCCCGCGCGGCGAGGAGTACGGTCCGGTGCACACGGCCCGCGGGATGCTCGGCCCCGTCCCGCCCCCGCGCCGCGCCGCGGGGGCGGCCCACCCCGCCGGCCGCGAGCACCGCGCCGCGGCCACGACGGCCCTCGTCCACCCCGTCGACCGCCCTTCGGTGGGCACCCCGCACCGCGCCTACCTCCTCTTCGCGGCCCGCACCGAGGAGAGCGGGGCGCCGTCCCGGCTGTGGCTCACCAACATGACCCACGCCCGCACCGAGGACCTCCTCGCCCTCACCCGCTTACCCGTCGTCACCCGCCGGACCACCCGCCGCCTGGAGGACGACCTGGGCCTCCTCGACTTCGAGGGCCGCTCGTACCCCGGCTGGCACCACCACATGACCCTGGTCTCCGCCGCCCACGCCCTCCACCACCTCCACCACCACAGGTCCTGCGCGGCCGCCGAAGCGTGACGGGGGCCGCGATGCCGCCCGCCCGAAAACGGCACCACCACACCCGTACCCCCTCACCCGACCGAGCAGGCACTCCGGTACCACTCGGCGGCCGCGTCCAGCCGGGCGAGCGGCCCGGGACCCGGCGGGCACGCGGCGAGGCGCCAGATCTCGGCGCTGTCGTACCAGTGGTCCCGCGCGAGGAGCGCGAACTGACGCTCGCTCAAAGGGCTCCGCGAGGCGCGCAGCAGCCGCAGGCACTCCTCCCAGGGCATCTCCTCCCCCGCCTCGGGGAGCACCCCGGAGGCCGCCAGGGAGGCAAGGAGATCACCGGTGCGGACGGGCAGGGGATGACTCGCGTGCCAGACGGTCCCGCCGCCGGGCTCGGAAGAGGACGTCAGGCGGACGAAGAGACGCGCCAGATCAACCACGTCGACCATCGAGAGCAGCCCCCGCCCCCCGTCCCACAACCCCGGTGCCACGTCGAGGAGCCGGGCGAGCGCGGGCACCACCCACCGGTCGCCGGCGCCCGTCACCAGACCGGGCCGGAGCACCACCGCGCCGGCCGCCAGCGCGTGCTCCTCGGCGGCGAGGCGGGTCCGGCTGGCCGCCGAGGCGGGGGCGGGAGCCACCTCGTCCACCGCGATCCCCCGGTGGGGGCCGGGCCCGTAGACGGCGGAGGTGGACAGATGGACCATCCGCCGGACACCCGCGCGCCCCGCCTCCCCGGCCAGGGCGGCGGTGCCCCCGACGTTGATCCGGGCGCACCGCTCCTCGTCGGGACCGAGCGCGGCGGCCAGGTGCAGCAGCACGTCCGCTCCACCACAGGAGCCGTCCACCGTACGGGGGTCCGAGAGGTCGACCGGAACCCACTCGTCGACGAGCGCGGCGGCCTCGTCCGGCAGCCGCCGCCCCAGCACCCGAATGACGAACCGCTCACCGCCCGGCAGTTCGTCCCGCTCCCGCGCCAGCGCGCCCAGCACCGCCGACCCGATGAATCCCGTGGCACCCGTCAACGCGACGCGCCACGTCCCTCGCGCCCTCGCCGTCCGCTCCTGCTGGGGTTTCGCCATGGGGCGCACCGACCTCCCTAAGAAAAAAACGAACGCCCTCATTTTATAGAGCAGCCCCACGGGCCGACACCCCCCGGGGACGCCGCACCCACACCTCCACCGACCACCCACGAGGACCGACGCCTCGGCCCACACTCTCAACCCGCGATCCGCCACCCTGAGCCCATTTCATCTTGGCGTTGACCTGGCCAGATGAAGCGTGAGGACGGCTCGGACAAGGTGAGTGATCCGGTTGGTGCCGCATCGGATCTTGCGGAGGACTCGCCGGCCCTTCGGCGTGGCGACGGCCTGTTCGCCGACGCAGCGGATCTTGGCGTGGGTGGTGTTGTAGCGGCGCTGCCATCGCTTGAGTTTCCGGCCGCGGATCGGGACTCGAATGTGTCGCCCCGCCGCCTGGTGGGCGC
>NZ_LGEG01000003.1 GCF_001280125.1 Streptomyces sp. NRRL F-6492 | reverse complement strand
TCCGCAAGATCCGATGCAGCACCAACCGGATCACTCACCTTGTCCGAGCCGTCCTCACGCTTCATCTGGCCAGGTCAACGCCAAGATGAAATGGGCTCAGTGGCTCCAACTGGCCCCAGACCGGTTCCAAGGTCAACCACTACAGCAGCGACAGCGACAGCCCGCGCTGGATCACCGAAGACACGACAACGGGAGCAATAACCCGTTACGTCACCTCCGCGACCGGGCAAATAGCGGCCACCACCAGCAAGACCGGAGATGTTGCCCTTCAGCTCACCAACATCCACGGTGACGTCGCGCTGATGCTCCCGCTCGACTCTGCCAAGACCCCCACTGCACTGGACACCGACGAGTACGGCAACCCACGCGAAGGCCAACAGCAGGCACGCTACGGCTGGCTCGGCGGACAGCAGCGGTCATCTGAGACGGTATCCGGTTCCATGCTCATGGGCGCAAGGATGTACAGCCCCGCCACGGGACGCTTCCTCACCACGGATCCCGTCTACGGAGGTTCGGCAACCGCCTACGACTACGCCAACCAGGACCCCGGGAACCAGGTCGACCCGTCCGGCCGAGCAGCATACGTTCGGTTGTGCGGGACCAACTGGAAGTGGTACGGGTACACCTTCTGGTGCAAGTTCTACGTCACTCGCTTCCACACTCAGATCCTCAAAGAGGATGTCGGCACAATGGGCGGAATCGCAGCAACGCTGATGGAGACGTTCCTGTGCTCCAGGCTCATACATCCTGTTGCGGTCGGTGTCTGCGTCACACTGGCATGGACCTATACATGGTGGTCGGTCCACCACATCAATGCCGCTAACGCCAGGGGGGGATGCTTCACCTGGCAAATGGGCGCCACTGTCGGATGGGGGATATCCGGCTGGGCCAAGCCGGGAAATGTAAGCAAGAGAAACCGCAACTGCAAAAGATAGCTGAGTAGCACTGAAGGGGCAGCCCTGCGTGGGCCGCCCCTTCAGCACCCCGGCCCCAAAGGAGGATTTTAATGCCGCACACCAAAGAAACCAGAAGTTTCCGACTGGGAACGATGCAAGTAGCCACTCCCATTACTCTGGGGATAATCCTGGCGACGAGTCTGCTCTACCTAGGATTGCAGTGGAATGGTGATCCCATGACGGAAGAAGAGCTGCGATCCTGTGCGTACGCCGCTTGCGCAGCCATCGCCTTCGCGGTGATCTGGCCTCGAACCCGCGGAGTTCGCCTTTCCCCCGAGGGTCTGGAAACCTTCAAGATCTTTGATCGCCGCAGTCGTTTCACCCCATGGAAAGAAGTCGCAGGGATTGACGTGCGGCGCACAGCTGGCGTGAGTCGAGTAATTATTTATCTGACCTCGGGGGAAAGTGTTGCGTTGGACGCCCCTGTATCATTTATCGATCCCAAGTTCAATGATAAAGTCGCAGCATTGAACAGCTACTGGTGTACTTATCGTCATTGAGCCTTTTCCAACCTGTCTGTCAGGTCGGCCGCCCCCGTCCGTCGGAGCGTTCGCAGCATGGTGGCCGACTGTGGATCTGCTGGTCACCGGCCTGTCGCCGGCTGACATGGTCACTCGTCAGCACGCCCTTGACTAGCACAGATGTGAGGTTGGAAAAGGCTCAGTGAGGTGAGCTTGGGTACCACGAGGCGTTCCTCGGTCATCCTCTGCTGAAGCTCGTCGAGCATGGACATCGCGACTCTGTACCCCAGCCGGTCGCGGGCGAGGTGGTCGAGCTCCGCTAACACGAGGGGTGACATGACGAGGGTGGCCGCGGTGTCCAGAACGTTTCTGGCTTCCTTGTGAATCTTGTCGCCTGTGTCGTATCCGGCGAGGACTGCGGACGTGTCTGCCATGACGATGCGCCGCGCCGTGGGCAGTTTCACGAAGCGTCGCTCCCTGGCGTTGCGGCGCTGCGTACCAGGACATCGAGGACTTCGGTGTCTGTCTGGCCTTTCGACGAGCAGAAGGGGGGCTCTGCCCTCGGTGTCGAACCGGTGTCGAAGAGCCTCCGCGGCCTCGTTCATTTCCTTCAGGAGTTCACGGAGCTCAGGGTCGTTGCGGACTGCGTGGTGCGCTCGCTGCCACCGGTCTGGGTCGCGCTGCTTGATAGGAACTCCTCGTGACTCCAGGAGGAGCGTGCGAACGGCTTGCCACCCTTCTGGGTTGCGCCGGCTGATCTCCTTGGCGGCCGCGAGTGCGTGGCCGGAGCCGGAAAGCCGCTCACCGAACGCCTTGGCCTGACCTACAAGGGTGCGGTCAGGTGTGTACACGATCCAGTCGGCGCCGTCGTATCTCAGGCCCTCTGAGGGAGGCAGGTCTGCGTGGTAGGCATCCACGTATTCGCGGAGGTCGCCGTAGCCGCCGTCTTCCGCGTCTCTGGAGCGGATCTGATCTGTCTCTTGTTCCTCGGGGCGGTTGATGTGGGGGTTGTCGAAGAAGGGGGTGTCCCATACCCGGTGGGCGAGGACGGCCTTGTGGATGGCGTCGCGGATCATCTCGGCCGCGCTGGTGCCGGTTTCACGGGCGATGTCGTTGAGGGCTTCGATGTCGGCGGGGTCGGCGAGTTCGGGTGGGAGCGCGGTGGGGTCGAGGTCTGCCATGGGATCACCGTAGAGCGCCGGCGGCGGAAGGACCCTGGTGTTCGGCGGGAGACCTCGTCGCAGACGAGGCGCCCGCTCACCAGAAACCGAGTTAAGGGCAGACATCGAATTTTACGGAACAGACAAGCTACCCCGGCCCCCCTGCCGCCCTGGGGCAAGGTCCGTACGGGAAAGTGCGGAGCGCGGGGCGGGGCCGGGCCGTTGGGATACGACCGGGGCCCGGCTCCTGCGCGTCACCCACGCCACCGGCCGGACCCACGGCGCAGGCGCCTCGCCCCTGCAGGTCGGCACGCCCCTGCAGGTCGGCACGGTCATGCTCGGCGGCGAGATTGCCGCCCGCTACCTCTACCAGCAGCTTGCCGGTGAACACGGCCCCACGGACTCGAACCACTGGAGGCCGCCGCCAACCTGTTGCCGCTGCCCGGCGAGACACCTCCGTACGCGCACGGGGACGCCGGCATGAACCTCCTGCGACTGACCACCGGTCCCTACAAAGCCCTCCTCGGCACCGCTGAGATCAAGGCCGTACAGCACCTGGTCCGAGGCCTGTCCGGCAGCATCGACCAGGTCACGCGGCTGCGGTGCGTCGCGCGGGCCTGCCGGTTCCTCATCGGCCGGAAGAGGCTCCACGGCGACGACCTTCCCGCCGTGCGGGAAGCGGTCCTCACCTCCCGTACCACCGGACAGCCCCTGTCCGTCCCCGCCTGGTCCGTCCCGTCCCTCGCCCCGGCCGGCGGACAGGACAGAGGACGGGCCGGGACGCGCTCACGCGTCCCGGCCAGCCGCGGAAGAGCCCCGGAACTGAGGTCCGGGGCTCTTCCGCGGCTGGCCGTTCGGGGTCTTTGGAGGAGTCAGTCCGTCTCGATGTAGGCGACCAGGACCAGGGTGCCGAGGGCTGTTGGCACGTACAGGATCCGGACACCGTCTGCCCGGTGCTCGCGGACTGCGCCGTGCTTCGACGGCACACCGATCTCGGGGTTCCTGGAGACGGCCGCCAGGACGGGGTCGAGCCGGAGGCGTTCGGCCTCGGTCATCTTCTCGATCTGTTCCTGCGCCACGTCGTAGAACACGATGCGGGCGCGCCGGGGCGTATGGCGTCCCATCAGGCGACGTGCGAGGTGGGGGAGGAGTCGTCGAGCGGGGGCTGGCCGAGCTTCTCGCGCAGGTCCTCCCAGGAGGTGACGCGGTCCAGGTCGACACCTTCGCCGGCCAGGCGCTCCAGGACGTAAGCGATCTGCGGGTCGCCGTCGGCCATCTCCCGCGCGTCGGCCCGCAGGGCCTCCTGCTCGGCCGGGTCGAAGACGATCCGCATCGCGGCCTCCAAGTCGTAGACGCTGTGACGAGGCTAGCGCAGGAGCATGCCGCCGGAGCCCGGAAGGCGAGAGGCGGTGAGCACCCGGTGCGCGGGGCCGCCCCGGGGCGGCGGAAACGAAAGCGGCCGGCGCCCACTTCCGCCGAGGCGGGTGGCAAGGGCGCCGGCCAACCGAAAACACACACTCCGGGAGACCCGAGAGGCATATCTCGTCTCCGACTGTATCCGCAACGCCGCGGCGTTGCGGACCTGCCCACTTGCTACCGATGATGCATTGTGGGTAACGTTTTCTTGATCGCGGGTGGTGGCAGCCCGCGATACCGAACACACACCGGCATCCTGGAGGCACCATGCCCTTTCTCCTCACCCACCCCGCCAACGTCCCGATGCGGACCGCGGCCGTCGCGCCGGGGTGGCCGGCCCCCCCCGGGGCCGCCGAGACCGAACTCACCCGGCTTGCCGGACTCCTGGCCGGGGCCGGCACCCCCGTCGTCCCCACCACGGGCGTCCGGGCGATCCCCGCACGCGCCGCCGGCCCGGGCGACACCACCGGCATCCGGGTGCGCACCACCGGCAACCCGCCGCACGCCCTGTACGTCATCGCCGGCGGCGACCTCCCTCCGCACGCCGGCGCCGGCAGCGCCTTCGCCTAACTCCACCCGCTGATCGGGGCGGCCGTCCACCCTGCGACGGGTGCGACGCCGGGGCCGGCGCGCCGTGCAAGCCGCACTGCCTGCCCGACCCCTCGACCGACTGACACCCCCTGTCGGCGGGGCGCTGCGAGCGCCCCGCCCCGCGATGAAGGAGAAGAACGTGATCCGCGCCGGACGCCTGCAGTACGTCCAGACCATGGCCGACCTGGCCGACACCCTCGGCAAGAAGCTCGTTACCGTCCGAAACCAGAAGCCGTACGCGGCAGAGGGCCACCCGGCGCCGATCAGCTCGCCCAACGCCAGGGCCCAGCTGTGGGACGCGGAGCAGACCAGGGCCTACTACGCCGGCCAGCCCGTCCCCGAGCTGCCCCGGGTCGACGACGAGGAGGACCTCCTGGACCGCCACGAGGCCGCCGAGCTGCTTGGCGTCGCCCCAGTGTCCTGGAACACCTACAAGCGGGACCCGAACCTGGCCGCCGGCGTCGTTCTCGTGCCCGCGGGTCCCAAGGGCACCGAGCACTGGCCCCGCCGCCTGGTCCTCGGCTACAAGAACAGCCGGCCCGGCAAGGCCGCCGGCGGCGGCCGCCCCGCGGGCAGCGGCGACATGATCCCCCGCGACGAGATCCTGCCGCGGATCGCCGAGCTCCTGGACGCCGACCCGGCCGTCACGGTGGAGAGCGTCGCCTACACCCTGGGCGTCGCCAAGTTCCCCACCGCGCAGTCGGGCCTGGTCACCCTGCGCGGCCGGCGCATCGCCGACCTGGTCGAGGAGCAGCCCGGCCTGGATCCGAAGGACGCCGCCATTCGGCTGGGCTACCCGACCGGCACCCACCGCGGCGCCATCGCGGCCGCCGAGCGGGAGCTGAGCGTCCGGAGCGACAAGCCCTACCTGCAGCGGACCGCCGACTTCCTGGCCGCGGCCGGCATCGCCCAGCAGGCCCTGGTGGAGATGCGCCGGCCCGACGCGGAACACGTCGCCGCCGCCGTCCTGCTCGAGGCCGGCCAGCCCGCCGCGGCCCTGGTGTGGGACTCCCGCTACGGATGGCGCACCTCCACCAGCCGCCGCCACCCCATCGGCAAGGCCACCACCACCCCGCCCGAAGGGGAGGGGATCCGCTACCTGGGCAGCGGACTGCGACCCGAACCCGAAGAACTCCTCGAGGCTCTGCGCGACGGCCGCAAGGGAACCAAACGCCCCCACACCGCGCCCTGAGCATCAACCTGAGCCGACCCCAGACGCATCTCTTTCCCCGGGCGGGCCGGTGGTCGCTCCGGAGCCCCTGCTATGCATGCGGCATGAAGATTCACGACGACCGGTTCGACTGGACCGATGAGGAGGACGGCTTCTACCCGGTCCTCACCCTCATCGAAGGGATCACCGAGGACGAGGTCATCCGGCGATTCGGAGGCAACGCGTCGGCCACTCGGCTCCTTGCCTCCGAAGAGGTCCACGATCTTCAGCCCGAATACCCCGACCGGCGCGACCACGTGAGCGTCGGCACGGCTGGAGACGTGGTCTTCGCACTGGAAGTCGTCGGATGGACAGGAGCGGTCCCCGGCGTCCTGCGCGACCTCTCGCGCGCAGGCAGGTGCTTCGGACTCCACCTCGATATCAACGGCGGCGACACCGTCCACTACGCGGTTGACGGCGACCTCGTCGTCTACGAGGAGCCCTACGGACCTGTCACACCGCTGCGAGAGGGAGACACTCGCTGGGACCCCGCCTGGTGCGCCGGTCTGATCGATGTCACCGACCCGACTGAGGTCTGGGGCCCGAAGCTGTTCCTCCTGGCCGAGCGGGTGATGGGCGTGACGATCGAAAGATCATGGTTCACCCAGCCGCTGAGAACCGCAGAAATCTCCGGCTCCGCAGCCTTCACGGACACGCCGGCGTGGCACATCCCGTGAACGCCGATCTCGCGGACCCTCATCAACGTGATGTCTGGCGAGCCCAGCCGCCACGCCTTTCGGTGCCACCGGCAGAGGCAGTTGGGAGCAAGCCGTCCGGCGTGTTGCGGAGGCGGGCAGACCCATGCGGATGTGGTCCCGCAACAGTTACACCAGAAGGAGGGCTGGAGGGGTGCACGTAGAGGTGTACTAGGGACTGTTTGTAGTTCGGATCATGTGGCTGTCGTGATGTGCTTCAGCCACATGATCGATCCTCGGAGATGGAATCCCGCTGCGTAGCTCTCGGGCGACTTGTCGTAGCGGGTGGCGATTCCGCGCAAGGTCTTCATCTTCTGGAAGCAGCGCTCCACGGTATGGCGCTGCCGGTAGCGGTGCGTGTCGAAGGCGACGGGGCGACCGCCGGCCGGGCCCTTCCTGCGCCGGTTGGCGGCCTGGTCGGACTTCTCCGGAACGACGGCGGTGATCCCGCGTCTGCGCAGGTAGACGCGGTTGGCCTTGGAGGAGTAGGCCTTGTCCTCAGCCACCGCACCGGGCCGGGTACGAGGCCGAGGGACCGGGGACCCTGATCCGGTCGAGTACCGCCTGGAACTGCGGGCTGTCCGCTGCCCGCCCGGGAGTCAGGACGAACACCAGCGGCAGTCCCGCCGTGTCGACCGCGGCGTGGATCTTGCTGCTCAACCCGCCTCTGGACCGCCCGAGTCCGGCCGCCTGCCCCCGTGCCCGACGACGCCGACGTGCGGCAGCCCGGTTGCGGTCCGCCTCCTCTGCGCAGCTCGCACCGGGCGAGGCCTGCGGCGTGTCACCCGCAGGACCGGCCCCTGCTCCAGCAGCGGAACCCCCTTCTCCTCGGTCAGGGCCTGCTCAAGGGCGTCCAGGGTCTCCCCGGCAATCACCGGCCCGGCCGACTCGTGATGGGCTCGTACGACCGTGGAATCCACGCTCACCGGCTCCAGACCGACCCGGCCGCGCATCGCCGCCTCGACGATCAGGGTATCCGTCAAGGCCTGGAACACCCCGGCCCTGGAGCAGGCATTGAACCGCGAGTACACCGTCGACCGAGACCCGTAGCGCTCCGGGACATCACGCCAGCCGCACCCGGTGCGAAATCGCCACAGCACCCCGTCGAACTGGTCCCGCACCCGCCGGGACAGCGGACCGGTCCCCGCCGCCGGCAGACACCCCTCGATCAACGCCCATTCCGCATCCGTCACATCAAAACGCGCCACAAGCGAGTTCTACCAGCCCAGACCAGCACACCACCGAGCCTCACAAAGATCCGAACTTCGCACAGCTCCTAGGGCGTGTCCTGTCGATCAGCGGAGCCAGATCATGATGGCGGCGATGACGACTTCGGTTCGGTAGATCGCGGCGCGTTTGGCGTATCGGGTGGCCAGGCCGCGCCATTGCTTGAGCCGGTTGAAGCAGCGCTCGACTACGTTCCGGTCGTGGTAGAGGTCGCGGTCGAAGCAAGGTGGACGGCCGCGGCGCCGGGATTTCTGATCAGCACGCTCGGGGATGGTGGTGGCGATCCGGCGCCGGCGTAGCTGGGCGCGGGAGACGGATGCGAGTATGCCTTGTCGGCGATGACCCGATCCGGCCGCGACCGGGGACGCCCCCGGCCCCAGCCGGGGCACCCGGATCGCCTCCGGTAGCGGCACCAACTGCGGCTTTTCACCGGCCTGTCCGGGCGTCAGCAGGATCGGCAGTGGACGGCCGCGCCCACCTACAGCCGGGTGCACTTTGGTGCTCAACTCGCCGCGGGATCGTCCCAGTGCCTCGCCGCCGACCGGCGTGACCGGCCACGTGCCGCAGCCCCCCTTCTTCCGGGCCCCTGCCCCATGCTGATAGGACCTGGCGGTGGTGGAGTCGACCGACACCACCCACTCGATCGTCCCGACCGCGTCGTCGTCCGCCTGGACCTGCGTGAGGATCCGATCCCAGGTCCCGTCCGCCGTCCACCGGCGCGGCCGCTCATGACAGATCTTCCACGGCCCGTACCGATCCGGCAGGTCCCGCCACCGGCCACGACGCCCGTCGGGGCGCGGCAATAGCGGCATGATCCGCGCCCGGGCCACATCGGTCAGTTCACCACGAGGAATCATCCGCCCATCGTCGAACCCCGACCCGCCCCATGTCCTCAAAGGGCGTTCGGGCCCAGCCAGGGTCAGCGGCGCGGCCTGTCCGATACCGCCGCCTGATCGTTTTCAGACGGCTCGGCTGAGGTCGAGCCGTTCGGACGACGGCTCGTAGCCGGCTGCCCTGTAGGTGGCGACGGCGGCAGCGTTCGAGGTCGGGGTGCTGACGAGTGCGCTTGACGCACCCAGTTCACGCAGCGCCGCCGCAGCGGCGACGCTGATCGCCGTCCCGTAGCCGCGACCGCGATGGTCGGCGTGCACACCCACCGGCTCCAGCAGGCCGGGTTTGCCGGGCCCGGCCGACCAGACCGTCGCCGCGGCCACCGCGTTGTCCTGGGCGTCGTAGCCGATCAGGCAGCGGGCGTCGGCATAGACCGGCCCAGCCGCGAGGACGTGCCAGATCTCCTGGGTGAACGCCGGGCTGCCGAAAGCCGAGCGATGCACCGCGGTCCGCACCGCCGCCGTCTTCGGACCGGCTACCTCGATCCGCAGGCCGGAGTCCTTCACCGGCTGGGCAAGGTCGTGGCGCAGCGGCGTCCACGGCTCGTCCAGAATCCAGCCCGCCTCCAAGAGGACCTCGCGGAGCAGGGCGCCGTTGGGGATTTCGAGGCCGACCTTCCCGGGCGGCAGGACCCCGCACTCCGGATCATCGAGGTCCGCCAGCAGCCGGCGCGCCAGATCACCGT
Organism: Streptomyces sp. NRRL F-6492; assembly: GCF_001280125.1. Taxonomy (GTDB): domain Bacteria; phylum Actinomycetota; class Actinomycetes; order Streptomycetales; family Streptomycetaceae; genus Streptomyces. The sequence goes on along the minus strand of NZ_LGEG01000003.1, from coordinate 13,209 downwards.
CCTGTCGCAGATCCGGCGCGGTCGTCAGGCGCAGCACATCAGGGTCGTCCAGGTATCCGACGGCAACGATCCGTCCGTCCACGCTCCAGGTGCGGACGGCCGCGGCCAGCCTCTCCGCGCCCAGTGCCCAGGCCCAGCCGAGGTCTCCCGGATGGAGTTGCAGCGGTGTGCGGTCGTCCTGCCACACGCGAAGGACATCCACGACCCCGGTCAGCCCCTCGACGCCGGGCCCGTTCAGAACGATCGTCATGCCCCGCATCTCACACCGTCGCGGCGACCGGCCGCACCTGGTTTTACTCAGCCGGTCAGATCGACAGGACACGCCCTAAGGGCTGTCCCATAACTCCAGATACCGTCTGCCAGTGTCCGGTTCAACCTGCTTTGCTCGGCTCCAGCTGAGGTCGCGAGTCGGGGCGCAACCGGACAAGCCGATCTGCCTGTGGTGCCCCGTCGGCCTTCGTTCTGAGTTACAGGACAGCTCTTAGACGCAGATCACCACAGGCCCCGGAACCGAATTCCGGGGACTTCGAACCCGACGAAAGGAAAACCCGTGAAATTCACCATCGTCGGAGACTGGTACGAAGTCTGTGATCTCGCCTCATCATTTGCGGTCGTCGCCGAGGGAGCGGATTTCGAGGAAGCCAAAGCGAATGCCGTTGTCGCGGTACTGGAGGCCTTCCCGCACCGCGCAGAGGAGGACGGGGAGACACCCGAAACCCTCTGGGGAGGCGACCACGGCGCCTATGTGGTCGCAGCTTTCCTCGGAGACCTCGGAGACCTCGGAGACCTCGGCACTCGGGCGGTCGACGCCGCGTACTTCGAGCTGATCGCATGACCGACGCCACCCAGAGGTACACCGTCACCGGCTTGACCCTCGACGCCGACACCGCCACCACGGCCGTACGCGCCAGCCTCACGACCGGATAGACATCCACCCGCCCTGCGCCCCCACCGTGCCACTGCCGCACGGTGGGGGCGCAGCCGCGCTCCTGCCGACAGGGCGCCGGGCTGAAGCCTTCCGGGCAGCGGCGGCCTCCCGAGCGTTCTCCCTCCGTGCCAGCCGCAGCACGCCCCGGCCGGCACGGAGGGAGAAGAGTGCCGGCGGCGCACGCGCGGCCGGCGGAGGGCGGCCGCGCGGACTACCTCGGGAGCACCGACGCCCGCTATCGGCTGAGCGCCTCGTTCGCCGAGGACCCGGACGCCCTCACGCTGCGCTGTGTGCGCCGCAAGTCCATCACCCGGTCGGCCGCCAACGCCTGACCCTCCCTCGGGGTGCAGCCGACCGGTTGCGCCCCGCCCCGGGTGGCGGGGAGTGGCACCCCGATGCCGCCGAGAACACCCGCTCACGAAAGGGCAGACCATGACCGACAACCCCCTCAATGACGGCGCCGCCAACCCGGACGCCCTGGGCCCCGACGCGATGCGCTGGACCCCTGAGCCGGAGCAGCCGGCCGTTTCCGTGGCCGACCTCTTCGGAGTGGTCATTCACCGGTACAGCCGGGCCCAGGCTCTCGCCGACGGGGCCCTGGTCGCCGTCGACGACGACATCGCCCGCGAGGCCGGTTTCGGGGTCCCGGTGGCGCTCGCCGCAGCCGCGTGGGCCGACTGCGTCACCTGGGGACCGCCGAGGACAACCGGCAGACCTACCAGGACCAGGCGGGCCGCCTCTGGGACGTGCTCTGGATGACCCGCTACGCCATCCGGCGGTCCGACGGCGACGGGAGCTCCTGCACCGTCGAGCTCTACCGCGTCCCGCGCGACGGAGAGAGCCACGAGAGCGAGCAGACGCGGCTGCTCGCCACATGCGGACCCGGCGACGGAGGGGAGCCCGTGATCACGATCTCCCTGCCCGACGAGGACCGACCGCCGGAAGCGGTGCCCCACCCCTCGAGTTCCAGCGCGCCGCCGGGCTGTTGACGGGCCTCCTCGGGGCAGTAGGGGACGGCTGTCACGTACTCGTCGCCGTGACAGCGGGGAAAGGGGGACTCCCTCGGGGTCGCCATGCCGTTCCACAACATGGGCGAGACGACCGTCCTGGACTCGGACGACGCCCATGAGGCGATGACGATCCTCATCCGGGCGGCGTCGACCGGCGGCGGTGTGGTGATGCGTACGAACTTCGCCGACGAGACCTCCCAGGTACGCGGCTGGAAGCTCACGGAGTTCTACGCCCAGCCGCTCAGCGCCGTCGAGATCTCCAACGCGTACTGCACGGACGCGGAGACCGGCGGAGCCGATCGCGCCGGAGCAGGGTGTGCAATGCGTGGCCGCCCCCCACCTGAAGGTCTGATCGGAAACTCTGGGGTCGGGCGGGGCCGCCCGACCCCAGAGCGTCACCGGCCCCGGCACGCCGCCCGAACGACAGCGGGGCCGGACGGGGTCACCCCGCCCGGCCCCGCAGACACCGGCCGACGACGAGCCCGGCCGTACCGGACGCCTGCCGTGGTGAGCGAGGCCGGCTCCACTCACCACCCGCGTCCGTGGTGAGGCCCGTTTGTGAGGCTCACAGGCCGTTTCCCCTGGTGGGCGTGCGTCTGTGAGACTGTGAGGAACTGTCCATGAGGTTGCGCGGGGAGTCGGCGCTTGTTGTCCTCTGACAGATGATCTTGACTGTTTGTCATGTGAGTTTGACCGGGCCTGTGGTCTTGTCGGGTGCGTCGTTAAGGTCGGGTTTCATGGTGGGTGAAGACGTCGCGGACAAGGGCCGCTTTCTCGTACTGCACGACTACGGCATGGGCGGCTCGTGGTGGTGGGTCCGGGCGCGGTCGGCGCGGGAGGTGCGTGAAGTGTTCGCCTGGGTCGAGGTAGTCGCCGATCCAGAGACCGTGGCCGGGTTCGAGGCGGAAGAGCTGGAGGAGGCCGACATCGACGCGCCCCGGATGCCCGCGGGTCTGAACGGGCTGCGTGCCGAGCGTGATGCGCAGCGCGGACAGGAGGGCTTCGGTGCACTCGCGGACAGGAGCATCGTGTATCTGCGGCGCCGCTGGGAGGAGGACGACGGACCGGTCGACTACCTGATGGAGGTGGGCTCCGACGGGCGTCGGCTCCGCCAGGTGGAACTGCCGGAGAACGGGACCGCCCTACGCAGTGGTCCCGACGACTGGCCGTTCAATCCACCGGTGGTGGACCTCTTCGATCCGGTGCTGGTGGGTCAGGAGATCAGCCGGAGCGACTTCGAAGAGCAGTGGGCGCATGCCCGCTCCATGGACTCCGGCGAGTAGGAACCGATCCGACCGGTCAGACTCACCTGTCAAATGGTCAAGATCACCTGTCAGAGGTCACTTGCGCCCTCCGTCAGATGATCTTGACTGGTGCAGTCGAACGTCTTCTCGATACGGTCGGCCCATGAGCAACCTTCCAGAGAGCGTGGATCGCGAGATCTTGAACGGTCGGATCATCCACGCGATCAAGGCGTACCAGAACGCGTCCGGCTGCACGATCCGCGAAGCTATGGACTTCGTCCGAGAGCGCGACGCGGAACTCCACCGCGACCGCCCGAACACCTGACCTACTGCTTCCCTGATCGGCCAGCACCTCTTGGCAACTGATCAAGACCATCTGCCGGAGGACAGCTTGCTCTCTGACAGGTCAGGTGCTCGATCGGGTCGAGGAGGAGGTAGGTGCGGGCTTCACCTCACCCCGGTGAAGCAGGGTCGGCCCGATCTGGCACCAGGTCTGCTCTCCTGCACAGGCGACTTCGCCTGGCCGAAACGGTGGTGGATCGTCGGTGCCGAGGGCAAGCCGGCGGGGGAGTCGTCCCGCTGTGAGCGCACCCGAGTCGCCAGCCTCGCCGTGCAGGGTGACCCGCCCACCCATAGCCACGTCGGCAAACGCGTCACCGCCTGCCTCGCCCTGGCCGACGATCCCAGCGGCATCCTCGCCTGACACCACGGGCCACGGGCCACGGGCCACGGGCCACGGGCACGCGCGGCACAGCGAAGGGGCGGCCGGCCGGGTTCCCCGGACAGCCGCCCCTTCCCACCTAACCTTTACGCCGGTGCTGCTTGTCGCACGGGCCGCAGCGATGCGAGCAGACGAGCACCGGGCCTTCCCGGCCGCCCGCAGCCGCTCCCGGCCGCTGTCGATACGCGCCGAAACAGACATGTAGACGACGGCAGTCGTGGGAGCAGCCCGCTTTTCACACGGGTCAGAAGTCGATACAGACCGGGCCCTGGTTGACGTTGACCAGACCGACCTGGGTGACGGCGGCGTTGCAGTTGAAGTTCATTTCACCGCTCTCGCTGCCCTTGTTCTCGTCCTCGTCGTAGAGGGGCCCGAAGTCGATGCAGACCGGACCCTGGTTGACGTTCACCGCGCCGACCTGCGTGGTGAAGTCGTTGCACTGCCCGTAGGACGACGGCTCCTCGCCCCGCTCGGAGTGGTCGTCGGCCGAGGCGATGCCGGGCCCGGCCATCACCGCGGCAGCAGCAAGAGCAACGGCCGCGAAGGTCTTACGGAAAGACAGCATGATCTTTCTCCAGAAAGTGGAGGTCAGGGACACAGCAGACTTCACCAGTACCTGCCCTTGCCCGCATGTCGGGATAGGCCGGTTGGACCGCCGGGTGCCCCGATGTACTTCTTTGAGAAGCGCAAGACCCCGCCCAAGATGCTGCGCCTGTCCGACCCCGGGGTGCGGGAGGTCCTGGCGAAGATGCCCGAGTCCGCGCCGCTGATCGGCTTCGGCGCGGGCGGCACGAAGGTCTCCGTCGACCTGGACGCCGACTCCCCGCACGTCCTGATCTCCGACGGGACCGGCGGCGGCAGGTCGACCATCCTGCGCGCCATCTGCTGCCAGTTCATCCACAACGGCGCCCACGCCTACGTCCTGGACTTCAAGCGCATCTCCCACACCTGGGCCCGCGGGGTGCCCGGGGTCACCTACTGCCGCGACATCGCCGAGATCCACGACGCCCTGATCCGCCTCGCCCGGGAAGGGCGCGACCGGATCCGCCTGGCCGAGCAACTGGCCGACGACGTCTTGGCCCGCGAGCCGTGGCGGGTCGGGCCCCGGCCGGTGATCCTCCTCGAAGAGGTCAACGCCACCATGGCGCAGCTCAAGCGGTACTGGGCCAGGATCCGCGAGTCCGGCGACCCGAAGGAGTCCCCGGCCGTCGACGCGCTCGCCGAGATCCTGTTCATGGGCCGCCAGGTCCGCCTCCACGTCCTGCTCGTCGCGCAGTCCGCCACCGCCCGTGCGATTGGCGGCCCGGAGATACGCGAGAACTTCTCCCCCGCATCCTCGTGCGCTACACGCTCAACGCCTGGCGGATGCTGGTGCCCGAGGTCAGCCCGATCCCGATGCCCAGCCAGCACAACGGCCGCGTCCAGGTCGTCACCCGCGGCCGCGCCCAGAAGACCCAGGTCCTCTTGCTGACGGACGCCGAGGCCCGCGCGTGGGCGATGTCCGGCGCCCACGCGAAGAACACGGCCGGTACCGCCCTGCACAAGGGAAGCAATCCTCGCCCCGGAACCCGCCGTTGCGGCCGGCGACGTCCTCGTCAACGCCGGCAGCGCCCACGAGCTCCCGCCCGCTCCCGCCACAGAACCGATCCCCACCGCCCACCGCGACCAGGTGGCCGATCCGGGCGCGGCGGCCGGCCCCGCTCCCGCCGAGACGACGTCGTCGGCCCGAGCACCTGGTCGACGACGACCAGGTGCTCGGGCTGCGCGCGGCGTACGAGCAGCACCTGTCGGAGACGGTCGCCAGCCTCGACGCGCTGCGCTGGGCCCGGCAAAACGACCCGGACTTCCCCGCCCCGACCGGCAAGCGCGGCGCCGAGCTCCTCTACCGCCTTGGTGACCTCAAGCGCTGGGCCCGCAACCGGCCCCGCGCCGCGTCCGGCACCACCGACCCCGACGACTGAACCCCGCCCGGCCGGACGGCCCGCGCCCGGAAACGGGCCTGTCCGCCTCGGCCGACACGATCCCCCTCATCCCGGAGAACACCCGGACCTCCGGCCCCATAGGTAAGGAAGCACCCCACCATGACGAACACCACCACCCGCACGTTCCCCGAGGCGCTGCGGCTGACCGACACTGGCGTCCGCGAGGAGCTGGAGATGCTGCCCGACTTCCTGCTCCTACTCGGACACGACGCCGACGGCCAGCCCGTCACCATCGACCTGAACGCCGGGGCCCCGCACGTCCTGGTCGTCAACGCCACTGGCGGCGGCACCACGACTGCGCATCCTGGCCGCCCAGTTCCTGCACCACGGCGCCCACACCTACGTCCTCGACTCCAAGCGGATCTCCCACCCCTGGGGTCGAACACCTCTCTCAATGGCACAGGAGCCTCGTGCGTTGTGGGACGTCTGCCCGTCACCCGATCAGTGGCCGCTCTGAAAGAGGCTCACTGTCAGAACCTGCCACGCCCTGTGCGCCCAGTTCACCGTCCTGTCCCGCGTCCAGCAGCGCACCGGCCACCCGTTCGTGCACTCCACCGTCAACGAGCAGCGCAACGCCACCGCCTGGGACGCCGGCGACTTCACGCACCGGGCCTACGAGCTCGCCTTCGGCCCCGTCGAGACGCGGTACTGGATCGGCGCCGTCGAGACCGAACGCCGCCAGATCCTCGACGGCATCTGCGCGGGCATCGGCATCACCGGGCGCGGAACAACGAGCGCCATCCACCACGCCGCACCGGCGTAGCCTCTACCTCGACCACCGGCTCCCTGGGGGGCGGGGCGATCCGGTCCGGCTCCACGCCCAGCTTGTGCGGGTGCACGCACGCCGGCGTCCGGTCCTTAGGGGTGTAGCGCGGCCCGTCGGCGGGGTCGAAGGGGCACTCCCAGGAGGGGCGCGAGTAGACGACGAACCCCGAGCGGGGCAGACGCTTCGACGGACAGATCCCACAGGCCGGATGATCCTCGCCCTGGGCGAACGGCTGGCTCATGACCGCACCGTAGCGGAACAGGCATACCGGTCACCGCCACAACCACAAGACCGAGAACGGCGCTCCCTCACCGAACCGTGAGGGGGTGCCGCCGATCTGCGGGCGTCGGTCAAACGCGCTGACACCGACTCCTCGTACACGAGGTGCGCCCGACTTCTTGGCGCTGCTCGGTGAGCAGGCGGCTCCCGGCCGGCCCGGGCCTCGGGCAACCCACCGGGGGCCGGGCTCGCGGGGCCCGCTGCCGGTCTCGCCGCTGGGTGTCCGGGTGCCGGCCGGGGCTTCTACAACTCCTCGGGGCGCAGGTCGCAGGTCCACTGCCACGCGCCCTGGCCGTCTGGCCAGACGGTGCCGAGGACACCTCGGTACGCCCCCCCGGGCCCCGGGTGCCGGCCCGGTCCCAGCTCACCGCCGGGGGCGGTGTCCGCCCGTGCCGCCGTCGACCGCTGTACGGTGCCGTCGCTGTGCCGGCCACCCGCCGCGCACCGCTGCTCCGTCCCGCCGTCGTCGACCGTCGACCGCCGTCTTGCCGACAAGATCGCCGTCGACCGGCACCGTCGACAGCCGTACGCCGCCGCCCGTCCCTCGCTGCGCCGCCCCGCCGCCGGTGCGTACGCTGTTGACCGCCCCGCCACCGTGCCGTCGTCCCGGCCCGCTGCTGGTTCCGCGGTGCGGAGGGCGGCGTCCGGTCGTCCGCCGTCGGCCCTCGATCGCCGTACGGCCCCGCTGTCGGCGAGAGGCGCCGTCCTGCCGCTCGCCGTACGCGGTGTCCGGCCATCCCGCCGGCCGCGCCGTGCCGTTCTGTCGACCACCGTACGGTGCCGGCGTCCCGCCTCTGTACGCGGTGCTCCGGACGCACGGCCCCGCCCGGGCACCGGCCCGGCGGCTCGACATCTCGCTGCCGGCGTCGTTGCGCCGGCCGTCGACCACTTCCCGGCCGGGCGCCGGAGCGGGGGTGGCGGGGCTGTGCCACAGCGCGCGGCGTGGTTGATGCCCGCAGCGCCCAGCTCCCGCCCGCGTACATCAACGAGCGGCCAAGCCGACTTGCCAGTGCCACGCGCCACCCCGGCAGCTCAGGATCGTGCCGCCGTCCCGCACGTACAGGACGTCCTCGTTCTCGTCCTAGGCCATGCGCAGCAGCTCGTCCCGGGAATCGCCTTGCAGCGCCCGCTTCCACAGCGGGCTCGCCGGGGCCCCGGGGGTCTCCATGCCGAGGGACCGCACGCCTTCCAGGGGCAGGAGCACAGGTCCGAGTCGCCGGTACGGCATCGCTTCGGACTCCACGTACGCGTCGGAGAACGCCAGCTCGATGCGCAGGGATCCGTCCGACGGCAACACCGACATGCGGTACCCCTCGGATTCGATGTCCATCTCGCCGATGCCGGGGATCTCCCAGCCGGTGATCTCCCGACGGGACGGCTCAGGCTCGGCCCCCAGAACCGGGGTACAGCCTTCCCACATGGCCAACCTTTCATCTTGAAACGGATCGGGGATGCGGAGCGGGTCGAAGGACTCGCTCCGCGCCCCCGAGTGTCACATCAGTCCACTTTCGACGGGGTCACCGCGTCCCTACAGGGAGCGCCACACCCGCCGGATGTGGCGCAGGCCGAGCCGATGGGCCACTTTCCGTAGCGCTTCCCGCCCCGGTAGTACTGCACGTGAGGGAAGCCCATGCTCTTCTTCTTGTAGCGGATGACGCGCCAGCGGGCTCCGAGACCCTTGCCCTTGGGCCGGGCGCCCACCTTGTTGAAGTGGGGCTTGTCGCCGCGGACGTCGACACGGTAGCCGCGCTTGGTGTGGATGCTGTCCCTGACCGACTTCTTCGCGAGGCAACGCCCTCCGGCCTTGATCGCCGTGCTGCGCAGGAACCCGCCGCCGGCGACCATCGAGACCACACCTGCGACACGGCGGGTGTTCTTGCCCGGGCACCAGCGGGAGCAGGCCCAGGTAGCCGCGCCTACCGCGAGCCAGGCCCACTTGCCGTCGAGGTCGTAGTGGTTGGTGGGCCGGCCGTAGCAGTAGGCGTTGGCGTTGCGGCCGTAGACGGGGTCGACGGACAGGAAGCGTCCGGAGGCGGGGTTGTAGAGGCGGACACCCATCAGGGTGAGGCCGGTCAGCGTCTCCGCGGACCGCTGGTGGTGTCCTCGGTGATCCAGCGCGGGTTGTCACCGTCTCCGTCGTAGTGGTTGACCTTGGAGGCGGTCTGGGTCCAGGTGGAGCCGCTGTCGGCCTCCACCTTTCAGGAGCGGAAGCGCAGGGCGGCGTCGAGCTGCCAGGTCTGGCGTTCGCCGTTTGCGGTCTGCTGGTAGGCGATGTCGTTGGCGTAGTGGTTGAAGGCGCTGCCGGGCAGGGCCGTGGTGCGGCCGAGCGCGTCGTAGGTGGCCTGGAAGGAACCCGCAATCGAGTCGGTGATCTTCGTAGCCAGACCTCGAGGCTCAGCGAGGTGATCGTAGGTGTACGGCACGGAGGACGGAACGCTGTCCGCAACCTTGACCGGTCGTCCGAGGAGGTCGTACTCCGTTGTGGTCGTACCGCCATCGGCGTCTGTACAGGAGGTCTGGCGGCCAGGCCCGGGAAACGACCCGGCCCACGGCTCAAGGCCGTGGGCCGGATGTTCACCTCGTGGAGGTCACGGAGTTCACCGAGATGGCATGCGCTCCGCCAGGTACTGCTCGTACGCGGTCCTGAGTACCTGCACGTAGCTGCGCAAGCCCTCCGGTTCCGCGTCCTGGCCGATTCGCGCGAGTTCGGCGTCCACGACGGCGAACTGCTCGCTGACGGTGGCGCTCGCAGCCGTCAGCTGACGGTCCTCGAGCCCCAGGACGCCGGTCAGGTGCGCTTCGAGCTGATCCACCTCGACAAGGAGGTCACCGAGCTCGTCGCGCTCCCGCAGACCCGGGAACCCGTCGATCCATGATCCGCGGGGGAGCAGCTCCTCCAGCGCGGACCGTTGCTTCTTCCGCCACATTTGCCGTGTCCTACCAGAACGTCTGCCAACGAGTCAGCCTCGGGTTGAGCTTACCGCCGGGGCTGCCGCGGTGGTTGCGCTTGGTTCCGCGGGCGTTACGCAGGTGGCTGGACGCGGCGCGGTGGTAGTTGCGGGCCGATCCGTACTTCTTGCCGTGCTTCGCGTAGTGGTAGACGAACGACCGTGCGGAGTTCTTGAAGGACCCCCGGTGGAAGGTCCGGCCCACTCCGTACGCGGTCTTGCGGCTCCTCGTGACGTAGAAGGCCGCCCGCAGGCTCCTAGTCTTGTTCACCGCGCTGTACACGCGGTACGCGCGGTACGCCCAGGCCGCGGCACCGACGCCGGGAATGAAGCCGGCTGCGGTGAGACCTATCTCCCACTTGTTCTTCCAGGCCCACCGGCCGGCCTTCTTGCACCAGCCGCAGCTCCACCGGCCGTCGAGATCGTACTGGTTGACCGGGTCGGCGTTGGTGTATTCGTATGCGTTCGCCGATCCGCCGTTGACGGGGTCGATGGAAAGGAAGCGTCCCGTCACCGGGTTGTACAGGCGGACACCCATGAGGGTGAGGCCGGTCACGGTCTCTGTGGAGCGCTGCTTGGCACCGAGCCAGTTGTAGCGGGAGGCCGGCTGGCCGCTGCGCGGGTTGCCATACTCGTCGCTGTCGAGGGCGACGGGTGCCTTCGACAGGTCCAGCGGGAGCTGGAGCGCGATGTCTCCGTGGATGTTGGCCAGCTGCAGGACCGTGTCGCCGGTCTTGCTCGTGGTGGCGGCGAGATCGCCGGAGGCCGACTCGACGTTGCGGGTCAGCGCACCGGTGGCCGTGTCCTCGACGATCCAGCGGGGGTTGTCGCCGTCGCCGTCGTAGTGGTTGACCTTGGAGCCCGTCTGGGTCCAGGTGGAACCGCCGCCGGTCTCCGTGGTCCAGGAGCGGAACCGGTGGGCGACGTCGAGCTGCCAGGTTTGGCGCTTGCCTCCCGCGGTCTGCTGGTGGACGAGGTCGTTGGCGTAGTACGACAGCGTGCTGCCCGGCAGGGCGCTGGTGCGGCCGAGGCTGTCGTAGGTGTAGCCGGCGTCGACCAGGCGGTCGGCGCTGTCGTAGGCGTGGCTGGTGGTGGTGCCTCCGGTGATGGGGCACTCCGCACCGGGGGTGCCGGCCGCGGAGGTCAGCGTCTTGCGGTTGGTCCGGTTGTCGAAGGTGTACGTCCGCTTGGTGCACACCGTGTCCGCCATGTCCTCGGCAGAGGTGAGACGCCCGATCCTGTCGTAGCCATAGCGCTGGTCGGACCAGCCCGCGTGGGCGGTGACCTGGCCATGGACGGACTCGGTCACGGTGTCGGAGTAGACGACGGTGCCGTCGCTGTCGCGCGTGTAGGTGCGCTTCAGCGGACTGCCGGTGGTGTCCTCGGTGAGGGTGGCGGTGTACCCGCCGGGCAGCTTCTCGGAGGTGACGGAGCCGTCTGCGTCGTACGTGGCCTGGAAGGCACCGGCGATGGAGTCGGTGGTCTTTGTGGCCATGCCGCGAGGCTCGGCCGCGTGATCGTAGGTGTACGTGACAGTCGACGGGCTGTTGTCGGTGACCTTGACCGGGCGGCCCAGCAGGTCGTACTGGGTCGTGGTGACACCGCCGTCGGCGTCGGTGTACGAGATCTGGCGGCCCAGTTTGTCGTATGTCTTGAGGATGGTGCCGCCGGTGGGCGAGGTCACCTTCACGGCGCGGCCGGTGGCCGGGTCGTACTCGGTGGTGGCCTCGGGGATCGCCTGGCCGGCGCCGCCGGTGACCGTCATCTTGGTAGGGCGGCCACCGGCGTCGTAGGTGGTCGTGGTGGTGCGGGTGGTGCCGTTCGCGGTCTCGGTGACCTTCGCCGGGTTGCCCCACCAGTCGTACTCGGTGGTGGAGGTCGGCAACTGCGACGGGTTGGTGCCGCTGCCGGTAACGGCACCGGCCGGGCCCGTGGAGCAGACGTCGTCGGCCCACTCGGGTCGGCCCTGGCAGGTGCCGGTGCCGGTCGCGGACCAGTACGTGGTCACGCGGGTGGCGGCGTCGGTGCCGGTTGCGCCGGGCAGCATCTGCTTGATGACGCGGCCCTGGGCGTCGTACTCCGTGGTCGTGGTGATCGCCAGGCCGCCGGGGTCCTTGATGGACTGGGTGGGCAGGCCCTTGGCCCAGTCGAAGACGGTCTGGACGGCGCGGGTCTCGCCGTGGACGGTGGGGTGCTCACGCACCTGTGCGCCCGTGGTGACCTTGGTGACCTGGTCCTTGATCTTCGCGGTACCGTCGGTGGGACGGCCCGCGTCGTACTCGTTGACCGTCCAGGTACGGGCCGTCACCGACGTGCCCGCCGCAACCAGGGCGGTCGTACCGGACTTGAGGTCGGCGGTCAGGTCGATCCGGCGCAGCGGGCCGAACTCCTCCAGCTCGCGGGTTCCGGTTTCGTCGTGGACGGAGGAGGTGGACAGGAGGCCCGCACGCTCCGACGAGGACAGCGCGGTGATGCCGAGGTCGGCCTGGACGGCGCGGTCGGCGGCGGAAACGCCGACCGCGACTGCGCGGTTGGCCGCGGAGAGCTCGCGCACGGTGTTGCCGAAGCGGTCGTACTCGGTGGTGGAGATGTGGCCGCCCGGGGTGACCGAGTTGACGGACCGCCCGGAGACGCCCAGGTAGGTGATCTCGGCGCGGCTATAACCGGAGGCGGACAGGGCTGCTCCGTCGTGCGAGGCGGGAACGGAGTCACCAGGGAAGACTGCGGCGGCGTCGGTCGGGGCGTCGGTCTGGCCCCATGCCTTCACGTCGCTGGCGCCCATGGCGTACGGCGCGGTGGCGCCGGTCAGCGGGACGTCGTAGACGACCGAGGTGGTGTTGGTGCCCTGCTCGACATCGGCCGTGCCCTGCTGGAGAGCGGAACGGGACGCCTTGAGGAGCATGCCCTCCCCGGCGGTGGCGGCGTTGCCGGCCTTGCCGTAGGTGAAGGACCAGGGCAGCTCGCCCGCGGGGGTCAGGCCGGTGACCCGGCCTGCCGTGTCATAGCCGTAGTCGGTGTACAGCGCCGGGCTGATCTGCGGATTCCACTGACGGCGCAGACGGCCGTCCTTGTCGTACGCGTACGCGGTCATCGCCTTGGCGGTCGCCGAGGCGGCGCCGGGCTCGGTGGACCACAGCATGACCCTCTTCACCTGGCCGGTGAAGTCGCCGATGGCGGAGTCGGTGGCGGTGGTAGCCGTCGCATAAATGAACTCAAGGGCGCGGCAGCCCTTAGAACTCCTAACGAAATGATCTTCGAGATGGTTGGATCACTCCAGGAGTGATGATCCGGAGGTGCGGGGTGGCGCGGCCGAAGCCGTGGGATGTCGATG
>NZ_LGEG01000002.1 GCF_001280125.1 Streptomyces sp. NRRL F-6492 | reverse complement strand
CACCTCCCCCGCCCCTCCCACCTCCCCCACCGAGGAGATCCCGGCATGACCGGATTCCTCTTCGAGCTCGCCTTCTTCCTCGCGGCTCCCGTCTGGTTCCTGATGGTCCTCGCGCCCCGGTGGCGGTTCACCGAGCGTCTCGCGGCCTCGCCGCTGACCGTCCTCCCCCTCCTGGCCCTCTGGGCGGTGCTGGCCGTCCCCGTCCTGCCCGAGTTCTGGACGGCGGTCAGCAGCCCCGACATCGACGCCTTCCGGGACCTCGCCGCGCTCGCGAACGGCGCCGGCGCGATCTGGGCCCAGATCCTCGCCTGGGACCTGCTGCTCGGTCAGTGGATGTACCGGGAGGGCCGACGCCTCTCCGTACCGACCCTCCTGATGGGTCCTCTGCTCCTCCTGACGATCCTCCTCTCCCCCGTCGCCCTGCCGCTCTTCCTGGTGGTCCGCGCCCTCTGGACCGCACGCGCACGGCGCGAGGGACGCACCCCGGCCCCCGCCCCGGCGTGAGCCGGCCGCTCCCCGCGCCCCGCCACCACGGCGCGGGGAGCCACAACCCCCGTTCCAGGGTGGCCGGATGACGAACACCGACCGTGCCGTGGGCGCCGTCCTGGGCTCCGCGGCGGGTGACGCCCTGGGCGCGCCCTTCGAGTTCGGCCTCCCCGGCGTCTTCCGGGAACGCTTTCCGGACGGCGCCGGCGAGCTGTGCGGGGGCGGCGGCTGGGACCCGGGCGAGGCCACGGACGACACGCAGATGGCCGTTCTGCTCGGGGAGTCCCTCCTCGAACGGGGCGGTCTCGACCTGCCGGACGTCTTCGACCGCTTCCGTCGCTGGGCGGCGGCCGACCCCAAGGACATCGGCCTCCAGACCGAGCAGGTGCTGCTCGGCGGCGACCCGTGGGACCTCGCGTCCTCCCTCCATTTCCAGGCCAACATGTACGCCGCGGGGAACGGTTCGCTGATGCGGGCCGCCACCTCCGCCGTGTACTTCGCGGCACGGGGACGGGCCGCGACCATGGACGCCGCCCGTCGCCTCGCCGCCCTGACGCACGGCGACGGCGCGGCCTGGGAGGGTACGGCGATCCTCCACGAGCTCGTCCGGGTCGCCCTCCTCGGCGAGGACCCGCTCACCGCCCTGCCCGTCACCCTCGCCGAAGTGGCCCCCGCGCATCGGGACCGGTGGGCGACGGTGCTCTCCCCCGGCTGGCACCCGGACGACGCGACCGAGTTCAACGGCGCCGTCTGGCCGTGCCTCGGCTCGGCGGTATGGGCGCTGCGCACCACCCGCTCCTTCGAGGAGGCCCTCGCCGCGGCGGTCGACCTGGGCGGCGACACCGACACGGTGGCGGCGGTGACCGGCACGCTCGCGGGCGCGGTGTACGGCTCCGCCGGCGTCCCCGCCCGCTGGCTGTCCGCCCTCCACGTCCCCCTCCCCGGCTTCGGCGGCCGTGTCCTGCGCGCCGACGACCTGCGGGACCTGGCAAGGGACCTGGCCACGGCCGGCTGAGGACGCCGGGCCGGTCTCAGCCCCGGGCGCGGACCGTCGCGAGGACGTCGCGGTCCGGCTGGAGGGTGAGGCTGGGGACCGGGCGTATCCCGTCGGCGGTGACGTCCAGGTGGAAGCGGCGCGCGAGCACCGCGAGGACGAGGACGGCCTCGACGAGGGCGAAGCGGGTACCGAGGCACACCCGGGGGCCACCGCCGAACGGGAACCAGGCGTACTCGGGTATCTCCTCGACCGGCGCTCCGCCCTTGCCCTCTCCGCCGCCCATTCCCTCCCCGGCCTCCTTGCCGTTCCCGGGGTCCCCGGTCAGCCAGCGCTCGGGGCGGAAGGCCTCGGGATCGCCGTACCAGCGGGGGTCGCGGTGGGTGGCCCACTGGCTGGACCAGACACGGGTGCCGACGGGGACGGGGGTACCCCCGATGGTGGCGCCCTCCTTCGCGAGGCCGGTGATGAGCCAGATGGTGGGGTAGAGCCGGAGGGTCTCCTTCACGACGGCCTGGGTGTAGGGCAGGGAGGCGTAGTCGTCGTAGCCCGGTTCGTGGTCGGTCAGGACCCGGTCGAGCTCCTCGGTGAGCGCGTCACGGACCCGGGGGTTCCGGGAGAGGAGGTGCCAGGCCCAGACGAGGGTGGAGCTGGTGGTCTCGTGGCCCCCGATGTAGAGGGTGACCGTCTCGTCGCGTATCTCCCGGTCGGAGAGGCGGGCGCCGGTCTCGTCCCGGGCGGCGAGGAGCCGGCTGAGCAGGTCGGGGCGGTCGGTGTCGCCGTCGCGGTGGCGGGAGACGACCCGGGAGACCTCGGCGTCGATGACGGCCGTGGCGCGCTTGATGCGGGCGCGTCCGGGGGTGGGGACCCAGTCGGGCAGCAGGGCTCCGATGCCGCTGAACTCGGCGCCGATCTCCTTCTGCGCGATGTCCATCGCCCGGCCGATGGACTCGGCGTCGGCGGCCGTGTCGACGCCGAAGATGGTGCGGACGGCGATGAGCTGGGTGAGGGCGGCCATCTCCCTCTTGATGTCGATCCGTTGTCCGTCGGTCCACCGGTCGGCGAGGTCGACGGCGCATTCGGCCATGGTCGCCGCGTAGGAGCGGACCTGCTTGGGTCGGACGGAGGGCTGGACGAGGGAGCGCTTGCGCCGCCAGTCGGCGCCCTTCGCGACGACGACGCCGTTGCCGAGGAGGGTGCGGAAGGCGATGCCGAGGTCTGGCTGGTCGAAGGTGCGCTCGACCTCGGTGAGGAGCTCACCGATGTTGTCGGGATGGGCGATGAAGAGGGCGCGGCTGCGGCCGAAGCGCCAGCGGACGAAGTCCCCTCGGTCCCGCAGCTGTTCGAAGAAGGCGAGGGGGTCCTTGCCGAAGGCGGGCAGGTTGCCGAGGAGGGGCACGCCTCGCGGTCCTTCCGCGAAGACCGCCGACTCCCGTACAGCCTCATCTCCCTGCGTCTCCGCTCCCGCCGTCTTCCCTTCCGGCGTCTCCGCCGGTCGTTCCTCGTCGCGCGCCCCGGCATCCGGACCGGCATGTGTGGTCATCCGTTTCCCCTCCCCAACTGCCCTTCCCCGCATGTGAGTCCATGCAAGCGGAAGGGCCAGGGTCCGCGCCACCCCTGTGGACAACGACCTGTGGACAACGGCGTCGAGAACACGACAGAAGCCGAGTGCCCGTGGCGTGATCACCACGGGCACTCGGCTCCGAAGGCCCTGAGGGCCCGAAAAACCGGAAGGCCCGGAAAGCCCGGAAGGCTTCGAAGCCTCTGCCCCCCGAAGGAGTGAGGACCGTCAGCCCACCGAGCTGTAGGCCACGACGCCCCGCAGCAGCGAGTCGACGGCCTTGCGGGCGTTCTTGGCGACGGTGCTGTTCTCCTTGGGAGCGGCGGCGGCGATCTGCCCGAGGACGTCGATCACCTGCTTGCACCAGCGGACGAAGTCTCCGGCCGGCATCTCCGCCTCTCGGAGCACCTGGTCGAGGGTCTTGTCGGAGGCCCACTGGTAGGCCGCCCAGGCGAACCCGAGGTCGGGCTCGCGCTGGCCCACCCCCTCCGCCTGGTTGATCTTGAACTCCTCTTCGAGGGCGTCGAGGCGGCCCCAGATCCGGACCATCTCGCCGAGCGCCGCCTTGGCGTTGCCGGTGGGCAGCTTGGGGGCGACGGCGTCGTCGGCCTGGCGGGACTCGTACACGAGGGCGGAGACGCAGGCGGCGAGCTCGGGCGGGGTGAGGCCCTCCCAGACCCGGTCGCGGAGGCATTCGCTCGCCAGCAGGTCGAGCTCGCCGTAGAGCCGGGCGAGCCGCTTGCCGTTGTCCGTGACGTCGTCGCCGCGCAGGTAGTCGAGCTCGGTGAGGAGCGCGACGATCCGGTCGAAGGTGCGGGCGATGGTGTTGGTGCGGCCCTCGATGCGCCGCTCCAGCTGCCGGGTGTCGCGCTGGAGGCGGTGGTAGCGCTCGGCCCAGCGGGCGTGGTCCTCGCGCTCGTCGCAGCCGTGGCAGGGGTGCGCGCGGATCGCGGTGCGCAGCCGGGCGATCTCGCGGTCGTCGGCGGCGGCGGCGCGGTCCTTGCGGTGCCGTTCGGGGTTGATGTGGCCGGCCTTGCTGCGCAGCGCGGAGGCGAGGTCGCGGCGGGACTGCGGGGAGCGCGGGTTGAAGGACTTGGGGATCCTCATGCGCTCCAGCGCCTCGACCGGGACGGGGAAGTCGATGGAGGCGAGCCTCTTGACCTGCCGCTCGGCGGTGAGGACGAGGGGGCGGGGCCCGTCGTGGTGCTCGAAGCCGCGGTGTCCGTTGGTGCGGCCCGCCGGGATGCCGGGGTCGAGGACGAGGGCGAGGCCGGCAAACTTTCCGGTGGGGACGTGGATGACGTCGCCGGGCTTCAGCTTCTCCAGGGAGCCGGCCGCCTGGGCGCGGCGCTGGGCGACACCCTGCCGGGCCAGCTCCGTCTCGCGGTCCTTGAGGTCGCGGCGGAGCAGCGCGTACTCCTCGAAGTCGCCGAGGTGGCAGGTCATGCCCTCGCGGTAGCCCTCCAGGCCCTCCTCGTTCTTCTGGACCTGGCGGGAGATCCCGACGACGGAGCGGTCGGCCTGGAACTGCGCGAACGAGGTTTCGAGGAGTTCGCGGGACCGGTGCCGGCCGAACTGGTCGACGAGGTTGACCGCCATGTTGTACGAGGGCCTGAAGCTGGAGCGCAGCGGGTACGTGCGCGTGCCGGCGAGTCCGGCGAGGTGGCCGGGGTCGAGGCCGCGCTGCCAGAGGACGACGGCGTGTCCCTCGACGTCGATGCCGCGGCGTCCGGCCCGGCCGGTGAGCTGGGTGTATTCGCCGGGGGTGATGTCGGCGTGCTGTTCGCCGTTCCACTTGACCAGCTTTTCGAGCACGACGGACCGCGCGGGCATGTTGATGCCGAGGGCGAGGGTCTCGGTGGCGAAGACGGCCTTGACGAGGCCGCGGACGAACAGCTCCTCGACGACCTCCTTGAAGGTGGGGAGCATGCCCGCGTGGTGGGCGGCGATCCCCCGCTCCAGGGCTTCGAGCCACTCGTAGTAGCCGAGGACGTGGAGGTCCTCGGCGGGGATGGAGGCGGTGCGCGCCTCGACGATCTCGCGGACCCGCTGCCGGGCCTCGTCGTCGTTGAGGCGGAGCCCCGCGTGGAGGCACTGCTGGACGGCGGCCTCGCAGCCCGCGCGGCTGAAGATGAAGGTGATGGCGGGCAGGAGTCCCTCGGCGTCGAGGCGATCGATGACCTCGGGCCGGCCGGGGGTCCAGATACGGGAGCGCTGGCGGCGCTCGCGCTCGCGGTCGGCCTCGCGGACCATCTTGCCGCGCCGCCGCTCGCGCGGGTTGTACGTGCGCGTGTTCTCGGTGCGGGCGAGGCGGAGGAGGTCGGGGTTGACCTCGCGGCGGGAGGCGCCGCGGCCGCCGTGGTCGGTCTCCTCCTCGAAGAGGTCGTACATCCGGCGTCCGGCGAGGACGTGCTGCCAGAGCGGCACGGGGCGGCTCTCGGAGACGATGACCTCGGTGTCGCCGCGGACGGTGTCGAGCCAGTCGCCGAACTCCTCGGCGTTGGAGACGGTCGCGGAGAGCGAGACGAGGGTGACGGATTCGGGGAGGTGGATGATCACTTCCTCCCAGACGGCGCCGCGGAAGCGGTCCGAGAGGTAGTGCACCTCGTCCATGACGACGTGGCCGAGGCCGGAGAGGGCCTGGGAGCCCGCGTAGAGCATGTTGCGGAGGACTTCAGTGGTCATGACGACGATCGGCGCGTCGCCGTTGACGCTGTTGTCCCCGGTGAGCAGGCCGACCTTGTCGGCTCCGTACCGCTTGACGAGGTCGGCGTACTTCTGGTTCGACAGCGCCTTGATGGGGGTCGTGTAGAAGCACTTGCGGCCCTGGGTGAGGGCGAGGTGGACGGCGAACTCGCCGACGATGGTCTTGCCGGAGCCCGTGGGCGCGGCGACGAGCACCCCCTTGCCCGCTTCGAGGGCCTTGCACGCCTCGATCTGGAAGGGGTCCAGGTCGAAGTCGTACATCTCGCGGAAGGGGTACAGCGCGGTGGCCCGCTCGGCGTTGCGGGCGCGGGCGGCCGCGTAAGCCTCGGCTGGTGTGAGGTCCTCTGTCATCTTGTTGTCGAGCCTACCCGCCACCCCTGACAGTGACGCGATCTTTATCGCGCGATGTGGAGCGGCGGGAGCGGACCGTCCGGAGTGGACCGGCCGCGCCGCACCGGCCGGAGTCGGTCGGCCTGCGCGGATCGGCCGGAGCCGATCGGCCTGCACCGATCGGCCGGCGGGTCACCGGGGAGGGGAGGGGGTCTCCGGAGCGAGGACGCGCAGGGCGCCGGGTACGCACTCCACGGCGAGGGGCAGCGGGCCGAGGGGCTCGCCGTCGGCGTAGCCGGTGGTGTCCGGGGCGTCGAGGGCGAGGGAGCGGGTGCGGTACGTGGTGACCTTGGGGTGGTCGAGGTGTGTGCCCTTGTAGACGCGGGGGAAGACCTTGATCAGGGTGGTGCGGTCGCAGTCGCCGACGACCGTGACGTCGAGGAGGCCGTCGTCGGTGCGGGCGTCGGCGCAGATCCGCATGCCGCCGCCGTAGGAGGTGCCGTTGCCGACGGCGACGAGGGTGGCGTCGACCTCCACGACCCGGCCGTCGTCGAGGGTGAGGCGGTAGGGCACGGGCCGGAAGGCGGCGAGCTCGGCGAGGATCGCGAGGTCGTACTTGAAGCGGCCCGCGAGGACGCGCATGCGGTTGCCGCGGTCGTTGACCCGGGAGTCGAAGCCGGACGCGAGGACGGTCCCGTACCAGCGGGCCTCGCCTCCGGGGCCGGTGGCGGCGGCTCCCCCGTCTCCGCCCGTGACGCGTCCGAGGTCGACGGTCCGGCCTCCGGTGTCCTTCAGGATCCCGGCGGTGACGCGGGCCGCGGCGGCCGGGTCGCGGACGGGCAGGCCGAGGGTGCGGGCGAAGTCGTTCCCGGTGCCCGCGGCGATGATCCCGAGGGGGACGGAAGTGCCGGCGACGACCCGGAGGGCGAGGGAGACCATGCCGTCGCCGCCGACGGCGACGAGGGCGCCGGTGCCGTCCGCGACGGCCTCGCGGACGCGGCGCAGGGCGTCGGCGGCGTCGTGCCCGAGGACGGTGCGGACGGAGAATCCGGCGTCCCGCAGGGCGTCGAGGGCGGGCCGGGCGGCCTGTGCGCCCCGGCCGCGGCCCGCGGTGGGGTTGACGAAGAGGGTGATGTCGCTGGTCATTGGGGTCCCCCCGGACGGAGTCTGGGGGGACCCTACAAGATCAGGTGATGTCGTCGTAACCGTTGAGGCGCCGCACGGCGCCGCCGTGCTCGCCGGTGGCCTGCTCGGGCAGGGCGCGGGGAGCGCTCACGGCCTCGACGGCGCCGACCCTCTCGGGGGTGAGGTCGAGGACGGAGGCCTCGTCGTCGTCGAGTCCGGCGTCGGGGTTGCCGCGCCTGCGTCGCCGGTCGTTGAGGAGGGAGAAGCCGACGGCCCCGAAGTACAGGACGGTGATGGGTCCGGCGAGGGCGATCATGCCGATGGGGTCGGTGGTGGGGGTGATGACGGCGCCGAAGACGAAGACGCCCATGATCACGCCGCGCCACCAGCCGGCCATGCGGCGGCCGGTGAGGACGCCGGTGAGGTTGAGCATCACCAGGACGAGCGGGAGCTCGAAGGCGAGGCCGAAGACGAGCACCATGCGGAGGGTGAAGTCGAGGACGTCACCGAGCGAGAGGATGTTCGCGGAGCCCTCGGGCGTGAGGCTGATGAGGACCTTCACGCTGATGGGGAGGATGAGGTACGCGAGGTAGGCGCCGGCGGTGAAGAGCGGCACGGCCGCGCCGACGAAGGCGTACGTGTACTTCTTCTCGTTCTTGTGCAGTCCGGGCGCGACGAAGGCCCACAGCTGGTACAGCCAGATCGGGCTGGCGACGACGAGGCCCGTCGTCAGCGACAGCTGGATCGTCGTGCTGAACGGGGCCATCAGCGTGTTGAAGGAGACGATCGCGCAGTTTCCGCCGTTGCTGACGACGTCCTTCGGGCAGGTGGGCACCGACTGCGTCAGGAACTGCATCAGCTCCTCGCTGTACACGAGGGCGACGATCGTCACCGCTGCGACGGCGAGGAGACCCTTCGCCAGTCGGTTGCGGAGTTCGCGGAGGTGCTCCACGAGGGGCATCCGGCCCTCGGGATCCTTCTCCTGTTTGCGGGCAGACTTGGGCAACCCACGTCCTCATCTCGTGCGGCAGGCCGCCGCCCGGTGCGGCGGCCGCGGCGGACCGGGTCAGCGCTTGGTGGTGTCCGTGGGCTCGGTCACGGGACGCGCGCTGGTCACGTCGCCGGGAGCGGCCTGGATGGTGCGCGCGACGGGCTGGTCCGGCGTGACGGTTCCGGTGTGCGGCGGGTCGGCGGGCGCGCTCTGCTGGTCGTCGGCCTTCATCGCCTTGGCCTCGCTCTTGAGGATGCGGGCCGACTTGCCGAGGGAGCGGGCCATGTCCGGGAGCTTCTTGGCGCCGAACAGGAGGATGACGACGACGAGGATGAGAATGATCTCGGTGGGGCCGAGCCTTCCGAACATAGCTGTTTACCTTCTTCACCGAGGCGACATGGTGTGCGTACCCGGCGGGTCGGACAGGTGTCCGGCCACCGCGCTGTCTGCGATCGTAACCCGCAGGAGTAAACGGGGGGCAATGCCCGTGCGTACTCCCGATTGCGTCCCGTGCGCCCCGGCCGGGCCGCTTCCCGCAGCGTACGGCACGGGTTCAGCGGAGCGTCTCGCCGGTTCGGGCGAGGTCGGCGGCGGCGTCTTCGAGTTCTTCGGCGGCCCGGGTGATCCGCTGGGTGGTGTGGGCCACTTGACGGCCGAGGCGCTGGACCTCCAGGAAGACCTTGACGGCGAGGACGCCGAGGACGGCGATGCCGAGGAAGCCGAGGGCGATGGCGAGCATGGGCCAGAACATGGGGCGAGCCTAGACGCTGGACGGTGGCGGGGTTCTCAGACGGTGGTGTGGAGGCGCAGTGTGCGGACGCCGCCGCCGGTGAGGAGTTCGACGATGCGCTCGCCGGCGGGCTTGCGGACGGAGCTTCCGCACTCGGGGCAGGTGAAGGAGTAGAAGGTGGTGCGGCGGCTGGCTCCGATGGCGAGGCGCAGGGCGTTCGCCGAGAGTTCGAAGCGGGAACGGCAGTCGGGGCAGGCGGCCTTGAAGAGCACCGGAGCCACCGCCGCCGCGAAACCGTGCATCACGGATATTTCTCTCATCTCTCCCACCTCCGCTCGTTCATCCCCGCGCGCTCCCGGCCGATCGTTCCGCTCGCCCCGGGCGGCTCATCCCCGCTCGCTCTCGTACGCGGCGAGCGCGGCGGCGGCGGCCGTCCTGGCGCTGTCGGCGAGGTCGGCCGGCGCGACGATGCGCCCGTCGCTGCCCAGCCGGAGCGCGAGTCTGCGCAGCGAGGCGGGGTCCGGCGTCCGCAGGGTGATCCGCAGACCGCCGTCGGGCAGCTCGTCGGCCCGGTCGTGCGGGTAGTACTCGGCGACCCAGCGGCCCCCGGGACCGACCTCGACCACGACCTCGGGGTCGTCGGCGGAGGGCTGGACCAGGTTCTCGGAGAGGTCGCGCAGCTCCAGCTCCGGCGGCGCGGCGGGCTCGTCGAGGAGGCGGATCTCCGCGACCCGGTCGAGCCGGAAGGTGCGGCGGGCCTCGGAGAGGCGGCACCACGCCTCCATGTAGGTGTGGCCGACGGCGAAGAGGCGGATCGGGTCGACCTCGCGCTCGGTGAGCTCGTCGCGCGCGGGCGAGTAGTAGCGGACCCACAGGCGGCGGCGCTCGGAGATCGCCCGGTCGACCTCGGCGAAGACCCCGCCCTCGGCCTCGAAGGTCACCGAGAGCCGGGCGCTGGCCCCGGCGGCCTCGCCGGCCGCGGTCTCCAGCTTGGCGGTGGCGCGGAGCAGGGCCTCCCGGTCGCTCTCGCGGAGCCCCGGCAGGGTGGCGACGGCGCGGGCGGCGACGAGCAGGGCGGTCGCCTCGTCGGCGGCGAGCCGCAGCGGGGCGGCGACGTCGTCGGGGTTGTGCCACCAGATCCGGTCGCCGTCGGTGTCGATGTCGAGGAGGTCCCCGCCCCGGAAGCTGGTGCCGCACATGGGCAGCACGTCCAGGTCGGAGATCAGCTCGTCCTCGGTGATGCCGAAGGCGCGCGCCACGTCGGCGACGTGGGCGCCGGGGCGCTCGCGGAGGTAGGTGACGAGGGAGAGCATCCGCCTCGTCTGGTCGATCGCGTTGGCAGCCATGCGTCCGTCTCTCTCCTCAGCCCTTGGCCACGGCGCGCAGCCGGTCCACCACGTCGGCCCGCAGATCGGCCGGTTCCAGTACGACGACGTCGGGGCCGAACTCGACGAGCCAGGCGTCGAGGCCGTGCCCGTACGGGATCTCCAGCTCGTCCCAGCCGTCGGCGCCCTCCCGTACGGACTGGGCGCGGGCCCGCAGCGGATAGCCGGCACCGGCGCGGAGGCGGATCCGGGCGGAGCGGGTGGCGGTCTCGCCCGCCCAGCTCTCGACGGTCTCCCGGACGGTGACGACGTCGGGCACGGGCGCGGTGAAGGCGCCGGCCCGGGAGCGGACCTTGCCGGTGATCCGGGAGAGGCGGAAGACGCGCTCGGCGCCGCGGTCGCGGTCCCAGCCCGCGAGGTACCAGTGGCCGCGCCAGCATTCGAGGGTCCAGGGCTCGACGTGCCGGGTCCCGGGGCGGGCGGCGTTGGCCTTGCGGTAGTCGAAGACGACGGGCCGCCGGTCGCGGCAGGCCAGCATGAGGGGCTCGAAGGCGGCCTCGCGGACCGGAATGCGCGGTTCGAGGGCGCTGGGCTGGACGTCGTACGAGTCCTCCGCCTCCGGCATGCCGGCGGCGCGGAGCTTCTGGAGGGCGCCGCTGGCGGCTCCGGCGAGGCGGGCCTGCTGCCAGACCTTGGCGGCGAGGCCGAGCGCGGCGGCCTCCTCGGCGTCGAGGGTGATGGGCGGCAGCCGGTTGGAGTCGCGGCGGGCCAGGTAGCCGGTCTCGCCCTCCAGGTTCTCGACGGTCTCGATGACGAGGCCGAGCTCGCGGAGGTCGTCCTTGTCCCGCTCGAACATGCGGTTGAAGGCGTCCTCGCCGCTCGCTTCGAGGTAGGCCTCGATGGAGCCGCGGAGTTCGCGCTTGCTGAGCGGGCGGCGCGTCCCGAGCAGGCACAGCGCGAGATTCATCAGCCGCTCGGACTTGGCAATCGCCATCGACGCCCTGCACCTCTTCAGCCGGTTCCACTTCTCGGACGTCCGACCGTACCGCCCCGGGCTCTCGGGACAAAAGCGGAGGGCCCCCACCGTGGACGGCGGGGGCCCCCGAGGGCCTCACCGGTCGGGGCCGTGCCCGTCCGGACGGCGGGTCAGCGCTTGCCGACGGCCACGAGGTCGCAGACGAAGATCAGCGTCTCGCCCGGGGCGATCGCGCTGCCGGCGCCGCTGTCGCCGTAGGCGAGGTGGGCGGGGATGATCAGCTGGCGGCGGCCGCCGACCTTCATGCCCTGGACGCCCTGGTCCCAGCCCTTGATGACCTGGCCGATGCCGAGCTGGAAGCCGAGCGGGGTGCCGCGGTTCCAGGAGGCGTCGAACTCCTCGCCGGTGGAGAAGGCCACACCCACGTAGTGGACCTGCACGGCGTCGCCGGCCTCGGCGACCTCGCCGTCACCTTCCCAGACGTCCTTGATCTCCAGGTCCTTCGGCGGCTCGCCACCCGGAAAGTCGACCTCGGGCTTCTCGATGCTCACTGCTGTGTGCTCCTTCTTGTGGTGCGTTGATCCGGAACAGTCTCACAGATCGTTGATCCGGTCGGGGATCAGGCGACGCCCAGGATGTCGACGGAGAAGACCAGCGTGTTCTTCGCCAGCTCGCTGCTCGGGTTGGACCCGTAGGCCAGCGCCGGGGGGATCACCAGGAGGACGCGGTCACCGACGTTCTTGCCGACCAGGGCCTTGTCCCAGCCCTGGATGACCGATCCGGTGCCGATCTGGAAGGCGGTGGCGCCCCCGTGGTCCCAGGAGGAGTCGAACTTCTTGCCGTCCTCCCACTTCACACCGGTGTACTGGGCGATGAGCCCCTGCCCGGCTTCGACCTTCGGCCCGGTGCCCTTGATCAGCACCTGCTCCTTCAGCTCGGTGGGCGCCTTCTCACCCTTCGGGACGGTGATCGTCGCGGCCGCCTGGGAGGGGGCCTTCACCACCGGCATCCCGGCCTCGGGCGCCGCCTGGGTGCCCTTGGCCTCGGCCTTGGAGTCCACGGCGGCGGCTCCCGCCACGTCGACGACCCAGACCAGGGTGTCGGTGGTCTTCAGCCCCGACTGCGGGTTCAGGTTCTCGCCGACCAGGTCGCCCGCGCTGCCCTGCACGAGGACGCGGGAGCCGACCTTCTTGCCCTCCACCGCGTTGAGGACCTTCTCCGGCAGCTGCTGGCTCGGCTGGCCGAGCCGCTCGACGGCCTGCGGGTGCGCTCCCTTGGCGTCGGGCGTCTGCTGGGCCCAGGTGCCCCCGAGCGGCTTGTCCTCCTGCCACTTCTCGACCGTCCAGTCCAGCCTGACGAAGTCGCCCTTCTTGACCGTCGCCCCGCTGCCCTCCGTCACGGTCTCGATCACCGTCTTGTCGGCGGCCTTGGCGTCCTTGGGGACGACGACGTCGGGCTGCGCGCCGAACTTCCCCTTGACCTCGGCCACCGTGCCTTCCGAGGTGTTCTTGTCCGAGTCCGAACCGCACGCGGCGGTGATCAGCAGGACCGGCACCGCGAAGAGGGCGGCGATACGTCGCTTCGTGTTGTAGTTCATCAGTCCAACTGGGAGTCGGGGCCATGGGAACGTCCACACTCTACGGTGCGGCCCCTGCCCCGCAGGGGTTCTGCCGGACCGGACGCACAGAACCGGGACCGCACCCCCGGAGGGGCGCGGCCCCGGACACGGGCGGGCCGGACCCGGAGGACCGGGCCCGGCCGCGGACGTCGCGTTCACCCTTACGGTGACCCCGTGCGCGGTGGTTCCGTACGCGGTGGTTCCGTCACATCCCCGCGATCAGCTTCTCCACCCGGTCGTCGACGGAGCGGAACGGGTCCTTGCACAACACGGTCCGCTGCGCCTGGTCGTTGAGCTTGAGGTGGACCCAGTCGACGGTGAAGTCCCGCCGCTGCTCCTGGGCGCGGCGGATGAAGTCGCCGCGGAGTCGGGCCCGAGTGGTCTGCGGTGGCACGGACTTGCCCTCGAAGATCTTCAGGTCGTTGCAGATCCGGGCCGCCTGCCCGTTCTTCTGCAGCAGGTAGTACAGCCCACGACGGCGGTGGATGTCGTGGTAGGCGAGGTCTATCTGCGCGACCCTCGGGTTCGACATGGTCATGTTGTGCTTGGCCCGGTACCGCTCGATGAGCTTGTACTTCATGACCCAGTCGATCTCGGTCTCGATGCGGTCCAGGCGCTCGGCCTCGATCGCGTCGAGCGTGCGGCCCCACAGCTCCAGGACCTGGGCGACCGTGCCGGAGCGGATGCCGCGGCGGTCGACGAAGTCCACGGCCTTCTCGTAGTACTCGCGCTGGACCTCCAGGGCGGAGGCCTCGCGGCCGCTGGCGAGCCGGACCTTGCGCTGGCCGGTGATGTCGTGGCTGACCTCGCGGATCGCCCGGATCGGGTTCTCCAGGGTCAGGTCGCGCATCACGGTGCCGGCCTCGATCATGCGGAGCACGAGGTCGGTGGCGCCGACCTTGAGCAGCATGGTCGTCTCGGACATGTTCGAGTCGCCGACGATGACGTGGAGCCTGCGGTAGCGCTCGGCGTCGGCGTGCGGCTCGTCCCGGGTGTTGATGATGGGCCGCGAGCGGGTGGTGGCGGAGCTGACGCCCTCCCAGATGTGCTCGGCGCGCTGGGAGACGCAGTAGACCGCGCCGCGCGGGGTCTGGAGGACCTTCCCCGCACCGCAGATGAGCTGTCGGGTGACGAGGAACGGAATGAGGATGTCCGCGAGCCGGGAGAACTCCCCGTGGCGGGCGACGAGATAGTTCTCGTGGCAGCCGTAGGAGTTTCCGGCCGAGTCGGTGTTGTTCTTGAAGAGGTAGACGTCGCCCGCGATTCCCTCCTCGTGCAGGCGGCGTTCGGCGTCGACGAGCAGGCCTTCGAGAATGCGCTCGCCGGCCTTGTCGTGGGTGACCAGTTCGGTCACGTCGTCGCATTCCGGTGTGGCGTATTCCGGATGCGAACCCACGTCGAGGTACAGGCGGGCGCCGTTCCGCAGGAAGACGTTGCTGCTGCGGCCCCATGACACGACACGGCGGAAGAGGTAGCGCGCCACTTCGTCAGGAGACAGTCGGCGCTGTCCCCTGAACGTGCACGTGACGCCGTACTCGTTCTCCAGCCCGAAAATGCGGCGGTCCATGTCTGAACATTACGCCTGACGGCCTGTGCTGAAACCGGGTTGGACACTCACGTTCGGATCATTTTCCGATCAGGGCGTGTTCTTTTCGCCGTGCGCGGCGGCGGGGCCGTCCGCGTCGGCGGCGTGTCGCGCCTCGGCGTCCGGGCCGGCGGGGGCCGCCGGGGCGTCCAGGACGCGGGTGGTGGCGAGGAGGACGGCGAAGGCGACGAGGCCGCCCGCTCCGGCGACGGCGAAGCCGGACGCCGTCCCGGCGAGTTCGACGGTGGGGCCGGCGACGGCGGAGCCGAGGGCCGAGCCGACGCCGAAGGTGGTGACGAGCCAGGAGAAGGCCTCGGTGACGGTGCCGCGCGGCGCGTGCCGGTCGACGACGATGAAGGCGCAGGCGAGGGCGGGGGCCAGGAAGACGCCGGAGAGGACCGAGAGGCCCGTCATCGCCACGGGGCCCGGGACGAGGATCAGCGGCAGGTAGCAGACCGCGAGGAGCAGCACGAGGACGCGCAGGCGCCGCTCGGGCGCTCCGGCCCACTGCCGGGCGCCGTAGGCGACGCCGCCGAGGAGCGCGCCGAGGCCGAGGGCGGCCATCAGCCAGCCGTAGACGGCGGGGGCGCCCCGGTCGTCGGCGTAGGCGACGGCGGCGACGGTGATGGAGCCCAGGGCGAGGCCGACGAAGAAGAAGGAGCCGAGGAGGGCGAGGAGGCCGGGCGAGCGCAGGGCGCCCAGCCAGTGGGCCTCGCGGGGCGCGGAGCGCCAGGCGCGGGAGGGCTCGGAGAGGACGACGGCGAGGGCGCCGAGGACGCCGAGGGCGTTGATGACGAGGAGGGCGGCGGCGGGCGACCAGAGGGAGACCAGGAGGGTCAGCAGCAGGGGCCCGGCGGTGAACATGACCTCCTGGGCGACCGCGTCGAGGGCGTACGCCCGGTGGACCCGGTCCGCGCGGCCGAGGACGCTCGGCCACAGGGCCCGCAGCCCGCCCTCCAGGGGCGGGGTGAAGAGGCCCGCGAGGACGACGGCCGCGTAGGCGAGGCCGAGGTGTCCGATGCCGGTGAGGGCGAGCAGGGCCATGCCGAGGGCGGAGAGGACCGCGGCGGGCAGCTGGACCCGGGGCTGGCCCTTGAGGTCGACGGCCCGGCCGAGGAGGGGCTGGCCGAGGGCGGTGGCGACGCCGTAGGCGGCGATGAGGCCGCCGGCGAGGGTGTAGCTGCCGCCCTGGTCGCGGACGAAGAGGGTGAGGGCGACGGGGCCGGTGCCGTTGGGCAGGCGTCCCACGAGGGTCCCGGCGAGGAGCCGGGCGGCGTGCGGCGCCCTGAGGATGTCCAGATAGCCGCCGCGTGCCGGTGCCTCGGTGGCCATGTCGGTCTCCCCTCGCCCGGGATCCCCCGAGGTTTTACGTATAACGTCCGACGTCATACGTACCATGTCGGCTGTACGCGGGTCCACTCCGCGTCCCTGGGACCGTCCGACGCGGAGGCTTGTGTGCAGACCCCGGAGCCGCTCGGCGGCACGCGCCCGACCAGCCGGGACGTCGCCCGGGCGGCGGGCGTCTCGCAGGCCACCGTCTCCCTGGTGCTCGGCGACAAGTGGCGCGGCCGGGTCTCCGAGCGCACCGCCGGCGCGGTGCGGGAGGCCGCCCGGGAGCTCGGCTACCGGCCCAACCTGGCCGCCCGCAACCTCCGGCTCGGCCGCACCAGGACGGCCCTGCTCGTCGTCCCGGCCCTCACCAACGAGTTCTTCGCCCACGTCTACACGGGCGCCGCCGCGGCGGCCGCGCGGCAGGGCTTCGGGGTCGTCCTCTACCCCTCCCCCGACGGCCTGGGACCGGCCCGGGACCCCTTCGCCTCGGCGCAGGCCGCCCTCGACGGCGTGATCGCCTCGTCCATGGCGACCGACGCCCTGGAGGCCTTCCGGGGCTCCGACCTGCCGCTCGTCATGCTCGACAGCGACCCGGCCGGCACCGGCGCCGCCGCCCATGTGAACCTCGACGTCGCGGACGGGATGCGCCGGGTCACCGAGCACCTGCTCGGCCTCGGCCACCGCCGCTTCCTGCACCTGGCGTCCGCGGCCCCGTCCTGGACCTTCGACGTCCGGGCGGACGCGCTCGCCCTGGCCCTGCGCGGGACGGACGTCCGCACCGTGCGGTCGCCGCTGAACGTCGCGGACGCGCGGGAGACCGCGCACCGGGCCCTCGCCGCCCCGGGGCCCCGTCCCACGGCGGTGGTGTGCGACGACGACGTCCTCGCGGCCGGCGTCTACAAGGCCGCGCGCCGGCTCGGTCTGCGCGTGCCCGAGGACCTGTCGGTCACCGGTTTCGACGACATGGCCCTGGCCACGGTGGTCGAGCCGGAGCTCACCACCGTCCGGCTGCCCGCCGAGGAGTTCGGCCGGCGGGGCATGGAGGCGCTCCTCGCCGTCCTCGCGGGCGCACCGCCCCGGCCGGACACCCTTCCCGTCGCCCTGGTCACCCGGGGCTCCTCGGGACCCGCCCCGGCCGCCTGAGGCCCTCCCCCGGGGGGCTTCCCCCGAAGCCCGGAACCGGAGGCGGACGTGCCGAGGGGCCCGGCCCGCTCGCGGGCCGGGCCCCTCGGGCGGGACCGTCCTACTCCTCGGGAGCCTCGTCGGAGGGCTCGTCCGTCTTCGTCACCGCCGCGTTGTCCGCGCCCAGGAGGCGCGACAGCTGCCGGCCGACGATCCGCTTGAACTTGCGCTGCTGCGGGCGCGTGCGGTCCAGGACCGCCACCTCCAGGCGCTCGGCGGGGATCTCCCGCTCGCTGCCGTTGGTGTCCCGCGAGAGCGCCTGCACGGCCAGCTTCAGGGCCTCGGCCAGGGACATGCCGTCCCGGTGCCGCTGGTCCAGGAAGGAGCCGATCTGCTCGGCGTTCCCGCCGACCGCGACCGAGCCGTGCTCGTCGACGATCGAGCCGTCGTGGGGCAGCCGGTAGATCTGGTCGCCCTCCGGCTCGGTGCCGACCTCGGCGACGACCAGCTCCACCTCGTACGGCTTCTCCCCCGCGCTGGAGAAGATGGTGCCGAGCGTCTGCGCGTAGACGTTGGCCAGGCCGCGCGCGGTGACGTCGTCCCGGTCGTAGGTGTAGCCGCGCAGGTCGGCGTAGCGCACGCCGCCGATGCGCAGGTTCTCGTACTCGTTGTACTTGCCGGCGGCCGCGAAGCCGATCCGGTCGTAGATCTCGCTGAACTTGTGGAGGGCGCGGGACGGGTTCTCGCCGACGAAGACGATGCCGTCGGTGTACTGGAGGACGACGAGGCTGCGGCCGCGGGCGATGCCCTTGCGGGCGTACTCGGCCCGGTCGGCCATGGCCTGCTGGGGTGAGACGTAGAACGGAGTGGACACCGGCGGTCCGTCCCTTTCTTCTGGGCTTCTGGAGCGACGAGTGGTCAGAGCAGGGCGGCGCGCGGCCCGTCGGGCTGCTCAAGCCGTCGCTCGGTGACCGACCGGGCCAGGTCGGAGGACTCGGCCTCGGTGAGCCTGCGGAAGCCCTCGTCGGTGATGACGGTGACGATCGGGAAGATCCGGCGGGCCATGTCCGGGCCGCCGGTCGCGGAGTCGTCGTCCGCCGCGTCGTACAGCGCCTGCACGACCAGCGTGGTGGCCTGCTGCTCGGTGAGGTCGTCGCGGTAGAGCTTCTTCATCGAGCCGCGCGCGAAGATCGAACCCGAGCCGGTGGCGGCGAAGCCGTGCTCCTCGGAGCGGCCGCCGGTCACGTCGTAGGAGAAGATCCGGCCCTTCTCCTTGCCCTCGTCCCAGCCCGCGAAGAGCGGCACGACGGCGAGGCCCTGCATGGCCATGCCGAGGTTGCCGCGGATCATGGTGGACAGGCGGTTCGCCTTGCCCTCCAGGGAGAGCGTCGCGCCCTCCACCTTCTCGAAGTGCTCCAGCTCCAGCTGGAACAGCTTGACCATCTCCACCGCCAGGCCGGCGGTGCCGGCGATGCCGACCGCGGAGTACTCGTCGGCCGGGAACACCTTCTCGATGTCCCGCTGCGCGATCATGTTGCCCATGGTGGCGCGGCGGTCACCGGCGAGGACGACCCCGCCGGGGAACGTGGCGGCCACGATGGTCGTGCCGTGGGGGGCCTCGACGATGCCCTCCGGAAGCTTCCGGTTGCCGGGGAGCACATCCGGCGAGTGCGCGGACAGGAAGTCCATGAACGAGGACGAGCCCGGCGTCAGGAAGGCCGCCGGCAGACGCCCGGTGCTACGAGGGTTGGCTTCCACGCGATTCCTTCCGGGTGGGAGAGTCGGCCCGCCGTGGGGAGCGCGGGCCGATCTTGCTTGCTGTGCACGGACCTTACCCGTGCCACGGCCTGTCACCCGTCCCCGGACCCACGGCTTTGTCCGGGGCTCCGGGGACGGAGGACGACAGGTGCGCGAGGCTGCTACTCGCCGCCCTTTTGCACGAACGATCGAACGAAGTCCTCGGCGTTCTCCTCCAGGACGTCGTCGATCTCGTCCAGGACGGAGTCCACGTCCTCGCTCAGCTTCTCCTGGCGCTCCTGGAGGTCGGAGCTCGCCTCCGTGGTGGTCTCCTCGACCTCCTCCGTGGAGCGCGTCGCCTTCTGCTGTCCGCCGCCGGTGTCCTTGGTCGCCATATCCCTCACCCCGCTCGAATCGGCCCGCTCGGTTGAGTCCTTACAAGATCAGACCCTATAGGTCGGGTCCGACTTCGGCCTCGTGGTTTCCACAACGCCCGGGCACTGGTTCCATGATTCCCAGCGCCGGGGCATTTCAGGCGCGTACCGGTCTCCCGGTTCAGTTGCCCGAGAGCACGCGCACCAGTTCCTCCGCCGTGCGACAGCGGTCCAGGAGCGATTTCACGTGTTCCTTGGTGCCCCGGAGGGGCTCCAGGGTCGGGACGCGCTGGAGCGAGTCCCGGCCCGGCAGGTCGAAGATCACCGAGTCCCAGGAGGCCGCGGCGACGTCGTCCGCGTACTGCTCCAGACAGCGGCCCCGGAAGTAGGCCCGGGTGTCCTCGGGAGGCGCCGTCTCGGCCCGCTCCACCTCGGTCTCGTCCAGGAGCCGCTTCATGCGCCCGCGGGCCGCCAGCCGGTTGTAGAGGCCCTTGTCGGGGCGCACGTCCGCGTACTGGAGGTCCACCAGGTGCAGCCGGGCGGCGTCCCAGTCCAGGCCGTCGCGGCGCCGGTAGCCCTCCATGAGCTCCCGCTTGGCGATCCAGTCGAGTTCGCCGGCCAGGCTCATGGGGTCGTTCTCCAGCCGGTTGAGGGTGTCCTCCCAGCGCGTCAGGACGTCCTTGGTCTGCTCGTCCGCGTCCGTGCCGTACCGCTCGTCCACGTACTTCCTGGCCAGCTCGAAGTACTCCATCTGGAGCTGCACGGCGGTGAGTGTCCGGCCGCTGCGGAGCGTGACCAGGTACTGGAGCGAGGGGTCGTGCGAGACGTGGTGGAGGGTGCGGACCGGCTGGTCGACGGCGAGGTCGACGGTGATGAAGCCGTCCTCGATCATCGACAGGACCAGCGCGGTGGTGCCCAGCTTGAGGTAGGTCGAGATCTCCGAGAGGTTGGCGTCGCCGATGATCACATGGAGGCGGCGGTAGCGCTCGGCGTCGGCGTGCGGCTCGTCCCGGGTGTTGATGATGGGCCGTTTGAGGGTGGTCTCCAGGCCCACCTCGACCTCGAAGTAGTCGGCGCGCTGGCTGATCTGGAAGCCGTGCTGCCGCCCGTCCTGGCCGATGCCGACCCGTCCCGCGCCGGTCACGACCTGGCGGGAGACGAAGAAGGGGGTCAGGTGGCGCACGATGTCCGAGAAGGGGGTCTCCCGCTTCATCAGGTAGTTCTCGTGCGTGCCGTAGGACGCGCCCTTGTTGTCGGTGTTGTTCTTGTACAGGTGGATGGGCTGGGCGCCGGGGAGCTGGGCGGCGCGCTCGGCGGCCTCCGCCATGATCCGCTCGCCGGCCTTGTCCCAGAGGACGGCGTCGCGGGGGTTGGTGACCTCGGGCGAGCTGTACTCCGGATGGGCGTGGTCCACGTAGAGGCGGGCCCCATTGGTGAGGATCACGTTGGCGAGGCCGATGTCCTCGTCGGTGAGCTGGCTGGAGTCGGCCACCTCGCGGGCGAGGTCGAAGCCGCGGGCGTCCCGCAGCGGGTTCTCCTCCTCGAAGTCCCAGCGGGCGCGGCGCGCCCGGTGCATCGCCGCCGCGTAGGCGTTGACGATCTGGGACGAGGTGAGCATGGCATTGGCGTTCGGGTGTCCCGGGACGGAGATCCCGTACTCCGTCTCGATGCCCATTACTCGCCGTACGGTCATGCGGCCCTCCTTGCCCGGCGGCGCTCACTGTGCGCGACTCGGCTGTACCGAAGAGCCTAGATCGGCTCCGCGCTGGTGGGGAGATGAGTTGCGGTATTCCCCTGTGATGCCGGGGGAAATGCTGGATGGAATGCGTCGGCTGCGGATGCCCGGTTTCCGGGCATCCGCAGCCGGTGGGCGTTTTACAGGTACTGACCGGTATTGGCCACCGTGTCGATGGAGCGTCCGGTGTCCGCGCCCTGCTTTCCGGTGACGAGCGTGCGGATGAACACGATCCGCTCGCCCTTCTTTCCGGAGATGCGGGCCCAGTCGTCGGGGTTGGTGGTGTTGGGCAGGTCCTCGTTCTCCTTGAACTCGTCCACGCACGCCTGGAGGAGGTGGGAGACCCGGATGCCCTTCTGGTTGTGGTCGAGGAAGGCCTTGATGGCCATCTTCTTGGCCCGGTCGACGATGTTCTGGATCATCGCGCCGGAGTTGAAGTCCTTGAAGTACAGGACTTCCTTGTCGCCGTTGGCGTACGTGACTTCGAGGAAGCGGTTCTCCTCGGACTCCGCGTACATCTGCTCGACGACGGACTGGATCATTCCGTGGGCGGCGGCGGCCTTGGAGCCGGCGTGCTCGGAGACGTCGTCCTCGTGCAGCGGCAGGTTGCCGGTGAGGTACTTCGCGAAGATGTCCTTCGCCGCCTCCGCGTCCGGACGCTCGATCTTGATCTTGACGTCGAGCCGGCCGGGCCGCAGGATCGCGGGGTCGATCATGTCCTCGCGGTTGGAGGCGCCGATGACGATGACGTTCTCCAGGCCCTCCACGCCGTCGATCTCGGCGAGCAGCTGCGGGACGATGGTGTTCTCCACGTCCGAGCTGACACCGGATCCGCGGGTGCGGAAGAGGGATTCCATCTCGTCGAAGAAGACGATGACGGGGGTGCCCTCGCTCGCCTTCTCCCGGGCACGCTGGAAGACCAGGCGGATGTGCCGCTCGGTCTCGCCGACGTACTTGTTGAGGAGCTCGGGGCCCTTGATGTTGAGGAAGTAGGACTTCCCCGCGGGCTGGCCGGTCACCTCGGCGACCTTCTTGGCCAGGGAATTGGCCACGGCCTTCGCGATCAGCGTCTTGCCGCAGCCGGGCGGGCCGTAGAGCAGGATGCCCTTCGGCGGCCGCAGTTCGTGCTCCTTGAAGAGGTCCGGGTGGAGGTACGGGAGCTCGACCGCGTCGCGGATCAGTTCGATCTGGTTGCCCAGGCCGCCGATCTTCTCGTAGTCGACGTCCGGGACCTCTTCGAGGACGAGCTCTTCGACCTCGCTCTTGGGGACCACCTCGTAGACGTAGCCGGACCGGGGGTCGAGCAGCAGGGCGTCGCCGGAGCGGATGGTGACGTCCAGCAGGGGCTCGGCGAGCCTCACCACCCTCTCCTCGTCCGTGTGCCCGACCACCAGGGCGCGCTCGCCGTCCTCCAGGATCTCCTTGAGGGTGACGATGTCGCCGGCGCGCTCGAACTCCATGGCCTCGACCACGTTGAGCGCTTCGTTGAGCATGACCTCCTGGCCGCGCCGGAGCTCTTCGAGCTCGATGCTGGGGCTGACGTTCACCCGGAGCTTGCGGCCGCCGGTGAAGATGTCGCACGTGCCGTCCTCGTTGGCCTGCAGGAAGACACCGAAGCCGGCCGGCGGCTGTGCGAGCCGGTCGACCTCCTCCTTGAGGGCCACGATCTGGTCGCGGGCCTCACGGAGCGTGTTCGCCAGACGTTCGTTCTGCGCGGACACGCCGGCCAGGTTGGTCTGCAGCTCGACGATCCGCTCTTCGAGAATCCTCGTATGGCGCGGAGAGTCGGCGAGCTTGCGGCGCAGGACGGCGATTTCCTGCTCGAGATAGGCAACCTGACCGGCGGGGTCTTCAGACCCTCGCCCCGGCCGGATGCCGCGGTTGATGTCGTCGTCGTGGGCTGCCACGGTCCTCACCTCCTCCAAGGGGAGCTGGACGCTTCCTGACCCTACCTGCGTGGGTGGTGATTGAAACCCCTAGATCAAAAAGACTCCGAGGTGTGTCCGATCTTCACCCTTGCGCTTCCCCTCTCGCCAGGGGAATACCCACCCTTCACCGTCTGAAAGCGGGCGGTTGTATCGTCGTCATTGGCCAACACCCGCCAAGGGTGGCCCGACTTATCGCGCGAAGCAGAAATGGCAGGAGACATGACCGTGCAGGACGAGGCCCCGGCGACGGGCGCCGGCGAGGCGCTGGAGGTCTGGATCGACCAGGACCTGTGCACCGGGGACGGGATCTGCGCGCAGTACGCCCCGGAGGTCTTCGAGCTGGACATCGACGGGCTCGCTTATGTGAAGAGCGCCGACGACGAGCTCCTCCAGGACACCGGCGCCACCACCCCGGTGCCGCTGCCGCTGCTCCAGGACGTGGTGGACTCCGCGAAGGAGTGCCCGGGCGACTGCATCCACGTGCGCCGGGTCGCGGACAAGGTCGAGGTGTACGGCCCCGACGCGGAGTGACGGGTCAGGCGCTCCGCGCCTCGTCCTGGCCGGCGCGGACGAAGGCGCCGCCCCGCCAGCGCCAGCTGACCTGCTCCTTCTCGTCCGGGCAGCAGCGGGGCACGTCCAGGGACGAGTAGCCGAGGAGGGTGGCGAGCACCGCCCCGTCGCGTACGGCGAGCTCGGTGACGCTCCGGTGCTGGTCCGGTGCGACGAGCGTGGCCACCACGCGCGCGGGTGCGTCCGTCCCCTTGCCCCGGGTGAGGACGTAGACGCCGCTCGGCGGGGTTCCGGAGCCGGCTTCGCAGTGCACGACCGCAACGGTCTCGGGGTTCCCGTCGCCGTCGAGGTCCCCCGAGACCCGCTTGGCGACCGTACGGGGACCTCCCCCGCACTCCAGGGGGTAGGCGGCCGCCGCGGCCTCGGGGGCGGGTGCCGGGCGGGGGGCGGCGGTCGCGGTGGCGGTGGTCGCGGCGGGGCCGGGCTGGAGGAGTCCCGCGAGGGCGACGACCGCGGCGGTCGCGGTGGCGGTGGCCAGCCAGTGCATCGGCCCGGCGTGGGTGTGCGCGAGGTCGGTGAGGTCCGGGGCGGCGGGGAGCTGCACGCGAGACGTCTCCTGTGGGGTGGTGCGGCGAGGGTTTCCGGCATCGTGCCACACGTCACAGGGCGACGGAACACGTGGGGTGAGCGCCGGACGGCCTTCTCCCGGCGGGCTCGCACCGTTTTCCGGAGGTCCCGGACCGTTCCCGGGAGGGCTCGAACGCGAGGAAGCCGCCGTCGAGTTCCTCCCGGGGGCGGGAACTCGACGGCGGCGTGACCCGGGTGTCGGGACGTCAGCCCTTGTTGGGGCCTTCGTAGTCCTCGCCGTAGGCGCCCTTGGCGGGGCGGCGGCGGCGCATCGGGGGCTCGACCCCGTCCGCGAGGCGGCGGGCGGTGACGAGGAAGCCGGTGTGGCCGATCATGCGGTGGTCGGGACGGACGGCGAGGCCCTCGACGTGCCAGTTGCGGATCATGGACTCCCAGGGCTGCGGCTCGGCGTAGCAGCCGAACTCGCGGATGGACTCCACGGTGCGGGCGAGCTGGGTGGTGGTCGCCACGTAGCAGCAGAGGATGCCGCCGGGGACGAGGGCCTTGGAGACGGCCTCCAGGCACTCCCAGGGGGCGAGCATGTCCAGGATGACGCGGTCGACGTCGGTGTCGGACAGGTTGTCCTGGAGGTCGCCGACGGTCAGCTGCCACGCGGGGTGGGGGCCGCCGAAGTAGCGCTCGACGTTGCCCTTGGCGATCTCGGCGAAGTCCTCGCGGCGCTCGTAGGAGTGCAGCATGCCGCTGTCTCCGATGGCGCGCAGGAGGAAGCTGCTCAGCGATCCCGAGCCCACCCCGGCCTCCACGACGCGGGCGCCGGGGAAGATGTCGGCGAAGGCCAGGATCTGCCCCGCGTCCTTGGGGTAGACCACGGCGGCGCCGCGGGGCATGGACAGGACGTAGTCGGGGAGCAGGGGGCGCAGCGCGAGGTAGGCGACGTTTCCGGTGGTGCGGACAACGCTGCCCTCGGGGGCGCCGATCAGTTCGTCGTGCGGGAAAGAACCCTTGTGGGTGTGGAAGTTCTTTCCCTCTTCGAGCGTGAACGTGTAGTGACGGCCCTTGGGGTCGGTCAGCTGAACCTGGTCCCCGACCTTGAAGGGCCCGCGTCGGCGGGCGGCACCGGTCGGTTCGGACATACGAGCACCTTATCAAGGGCTTCCGGGCCGGAGAGCCGCGTACCGGGGTCAGGAACCGGGCCGGGCCATGGCCTTCACGAAGGCCCGCTCGACGTCCGCGGTGGAGAGGACGCCGTAGATCTCGCCGGTCTCCTCGACGACCAGGTACTCGGTGGCCGGGCTGGCGCGGAGGTGGTCGAGGAGGGGCTGTCCGGTGAGCTCGGCCGGGACCCGCATGCCGTCGGCGAGGTCCTGGGCGAGGGTGCTGACGGCGACCCAGGGGCGCCGGTGCTGGGGCACGGCGGCGATGGCGGCCTCGCGGACGATGCCGGTGGGCTCGCCGGTGGCGTCGACGACCACGAGGGCGCGGGCACCCGCCTCGTTGGCGCGGCGGAGGGCCTCGGAGAGCGGGGTGACG
This sequence comes from Streptomyces sp. NRRL F-6492, assembly GCF_001280125.1. Lineage (GTDB taxonomy): Bacteria > Actinomycetota > Actinomycetes > Streptomycetales > Streptomycetaceae > Streptomyces. Next base: position 154,617 of record NZ_LGEG01000002.1, on the reverse strand, counting down.
GGCTCCACGGGGACGGCGCGCCGGGTGAGGGAGCGGGCGCGGAGCTCGGGGAGGTGCTCGCGCAGCCGGGCCATGCGGAGGCTGTTGCCGGCGCCGGTCCAGATGATCGCGGCGAGGATCGCGGCGAGCAGGGCGTCGGTGACGGTGTCGAAGCCGCTGATGTCCTCGGTGGAGTTGCCGAGGAGTCCGGTGCGGGTCAGCAGGGGCAGGCCGACGAGGACGAGGACGGCGAGGGCGCGGCCGACCCAGGCGGCGGCGACGGTGCCGCTCATGGGCTTGCCGGTGATCTTCCAGATGACGGCGCGGAGCATCCGGCCGCCGTCGAGCGGGAGGCCGGGGAGCAGGTTGAAGACGGCGACGATCAGGTTGGAGATCATCAGGCCGGCGAGGAGGACGCCGGGGACGGTGCCGGGTTCGACGGCGTACAGGGAGAGGTAGAACAGGCCGGCGAGGACGAGGGAGAGGAGGGGGCCGACGAAGGCGAGGACGAACTCGCGGCCGGGGGTCTCGCTCTCCTTCTCGATCTCGGAGACGCCGCCGAAGAACTGGAGCTGGATGCGGCGCACGGGCAGCTTGAAGCGGAGCGCGGCGATCGTGTGGGCCAGCTCGTGGACGAGGACGGAGGCGTAGAAGGCGACCGCGAAGAAGAGGGAGACGAGGTAGCGGGCGGCGCCGAGGTCGGGCAGGACGCGTTCGATCTGGTCGCCGAAGACCCAGGTGATGAGGGCGGCGACCAGGAACCAGCTGGGGGCGACGTAGACGGGCACGCCGAAGGGCCGGCCCATGAGGATGCCTCCGCCGGGCTCCTCGGTCCGCTGCGGCTTGGGCTCGTCCTGGTTCACGGGTTCCTTTCGTCGCGCCGGTGTGACCCGCGTCGGTGCGTCACGGTTCGATCATGCAGTGCGACGGGGTCCCGGGTCGATGGTATGCGTCCGGTTGTCGGTGGCGGGTCGTAGGGTCGGGGTCATGAGTACGAGCGAGCGGGTGCCGGCGGAGCCGAGGGCGCCCATGTCGTTGTCGCCCTCGCGGGCGAGCGACTTCATGCAGTGTCCGCTGCTGTACCGGTTCCGGGTGATCGACCGGCTGCCGGAGAAGCCGAGTCCGGCGGCGACCCGGGGCACGCTGGTGCACGCCGTGCTGGAGCGGCTCTTCGACGATCCGGCGGCGGAGCGGACGGCGCCGCGGGCGAAGGCGATGGTGCCGGGGCAGTGGGAGCGGCTGCTCGCGTCGAAGCCGGAGCTGGGCGAGCTGTTCGCGGAGGACCCGGACGGGGAGCGGCTCGCGGGCTGGCTGGGCGAGGCGGAGGGGCTGGTCGAGCGGTGGTTCACGCTGGAGGATCCGACGCGTCTGGAGCCGGCCGAGCGCGAGCTGTTCGTGGAGACGGAGCTGGATTCGGGGCTGCGGCTGCGCGGGGTGATCGACCGGATCGACGTGGCGCCCTCGGGCGACGTGCGGATCGTCGACTACAAGACGGGCAAGGCGCCCCGGCCGGAGTACCGGGACGGCGCGCTGTTCCAGATGACCTTCTACGCCCTGGTGGTCCGGCGGCTGAAGGGGGTGGTCCCGAGGCGGCTCCAGCTGGTGTACCTGGGCAGCGGGGAGGTGCTGACGTACGACCCGGTGGAGGCGGACCTGCTGCGGGTGGAGCGGAAGCTGCTCGCGCTGTGGGAGGCGATCCGGCTGGCGACGGAGACGGGCGACTGGCGGCCGCGGCCGACGAAGCTGTGCGGCTGGTGCGACCACCGGGCGGTCTGTCCGGAGTTCGGCGGGACTCCCCCGGTCTATCCGCTGGAGATCGTTTCGGTGCGGCCGCCGGAGTCCGGCGGATCGGGGCAGGGCAGAATGGACCCGGCCCCGCCCGCACCGTAGGGGGCCGCCCGCACCGCGGGGGCCGGGCCCGTTCCGCGGGGGCCGGCCCCGTGAGCCCCGTGAGTCCAGCCCCCTGAAGGAGCCCCTGTGACGATCCGCGTCCTCCTGGTCGACGATCAGCCGCTGTTGCGCACCGGCTTCCGGATGATTCTGGAGGCGGAGCAGGACATCGCGGTGGTGGGTGAGGCCGGGGACGGTCTCCAGGCGCAGGAGCAGGTGCGCGCGCTCCAGCCGGACGTGGTGCTCATGGACATCCGGATGCCGCGGATGGACGGGGTGGAGGCGACCCGGCAGATCACGGGTCCGGGCCGGGACGGTCCGGCGAAGGTCCTCGTCCTGACCACCTTCGACCTGGACGAGTACGTGGTGGAGGCGCTGCGGGCCGGTGCGAGCGGCTTCCTCCTGAAGGACGCCCCGGCGAACGAGCTGGTGCAGGCGATCCGGGTGGTGGCGGCGGGCGAGGCGATGCTGGCGCCGTCGATCACGCGCCGGCTGCTCGACAAGTACTCGGCCCACCTGCCGACGGGCGAGGAGCAGATGCCCGACACGCTGAACACCTTGACCGACCGTGAGGTGGAGGTGCTGAAGCTGGTGGCGCGGGGCCTGTCGAACGCGGAGATCGCGGCGGACCTGTTCGTCAGCGAGACGACGGTGAAGACCCATGTGGGGCACGTGCTGACGAAGCTGCGGCTGCGGGACCGGGTGCAGGCGGCGGTGTACGCGTACGAGAGCGGTCTGGTGCGGCCCGGCGGCAACCAGTAGCGGAGACGACAGAGGGGCCCGGCGCGGGTGCGCCGGGCCCCTCTCGTCGTGGGGGAAGGTTTCTCCGCCGGTTCTCAGCTCTTGCGGAGCTCCCAGAAGCGGAAGACGGTCGAGGCGTCGAGGGTCCATTCGAGACCGGTGACGCCCGTGCGGGAGACGGCGTACTGCTTGCCCTGCCAGAGCGGGAGCATGGGCAGCTCCTCGGCGACGATGTTCTGGAGCTTCACGTACTCGTCGGCGGTGCCGGCGCGGTCGGCCGCGGCGGCCGTCTTCGGGAGGAGGCCGCCGGTGATGGCGTCGTTCTCGTAGTGGTTGCCGAGGACGTTGCCCGCGCCGAAGAAGGGGGCGGTGAAGTTGTCGGCGTCGGGGTAGTCGGGGACCCAGCCCTTGACGTAGACGCCGTACTTGCCGGCCGCGATGTCCTTCTCGTACTGCTCGAAGGCGACGGACTTGACGTCGGCCTCGAAGAGGCCGCTGGCGTTGAGCTGGCCGGCGATGGCCTTGAGCTCCTGGTCGGTGGCCGGGCCGTAGCGGCTGGGGGTGGACCAGAGGGTGAGCTTCACCTTGTCGTTGACGCCGGCCGCGCGCAGGGCCTTCTTCGCCTTGGCGGCGTCGGGGGCGCCGTAGGTGTCGTAGAAGGCGGTGTTGTGGCCGTTGATGCCGGCCGGGACGATCGAGTAGAGCGGGGTGGCCGTCGACTTGTAGACGTCCTCGACGAGCGCCTCGCGGTCGACGAGGTGGGCGATGGCCCGGCGGACGCCGAGCTTGCCGACGACCGGGTCCTTCATGTTGAAGACGAGGTGCTGGACCTCGGCGCTGCTGCCCTGGACGACGTCGATGCCCCGGTCGCCGGTGGTGTCGGAGGTTTCGAGGGCGGCGATGTCGTCGGCGGAGAGGCCTCGGTAGGCCACGTCGATCTCGCCGTCGGCGAAGGCCTTGGCGAGGGCGGAGCGGTCGCCGCGGTAGAGCTTGAGGGTGACCGCGTCGCTCTTGCGCTTGGCGGTGCCGTGGTAGCCGGAGTTGGCGGAGAAGGTGGCCTCGGCGTCGCTGAGGGAGTCCAGCTTGTACGGGCCGGAGCCGGTCGCCTTCCCGTCGGTGCGCAGCGCGTCGGCGGGGTACTCGCGGTGGTCGACGATGGAGCCGGCGCCGGAGGCGATCTTGCTGGGGAAGGTGGCGTCGGGCACCTTGAGGCGGAAGACGACGGTCTTCTCGTCGGGGGTCTCGATGCTGTCGATGCTGGAGAGCAGGGGCGCGGGGCCGTTCGGGTCGGCGATCTTGATGGCCCGCTCGAAGGAGAACTTGACGTCCTCCGAGGTGAGCTCGTTGCCGTTGGAGAAGGTGAGGCCGTCCCGCAGGGTGCAGGTGTAGACCTTGCTGCCGGCGGAGAAGGCGCACTCGTCGGCGGCCTCGGGCTCGGGTTCGAGGCCGCCCTTGGGGAAGGCCAGGAGGGACTGGAAGACGTTGTTGAACAGCAGCCAGGAGCCGGGGTCGTAGCCGGCCGCCGGGTCGGTGGAGAGGATCTCGTCGGACATGCCGACGCGTATCCCGTCACCGGAGCCGCCGGAGCCGCCGCCCTGTTCGGTGCCGCAGCCACTGAGGAGGGCGGCGGACAGGCCCGCGGCGAGCGGAGCCGTCAGCCACTTGTTGTGTGCCTTCACAGTCGTGCCTCTTGATCTCTTGCCAGGCCGGCCGCGCGGGCGCGCGGCCGGGACAACGAAGGGGTCAGGCGGTGCCGCGACCCAGTTCCCAGAGCAGCAGGTCGGAGGAGGTGTTGAGCGCGTACTCGACTCCGCTGAGGTCGTTGCGGGCGGCAACGTACTGCTTGCCCTGCCACAGCGGCAGGACGGGGACGTCCTCGGCGACGATCTTCTGGATCTGCGCGTAGACGGGGGCCGCGGCGGTGCGGTCGGCCTGGCGGCGCGAGCGCGGGATGAGCTGGTCGCGGACGACCTTGTTCACGTACGGGGTGTTGAGGAAGTTGTCGCTGTCCAGGAAGGGCGCGATGTAGTTGTCCGGGTCCGGGTAGTCGGGGAACCAGCCGAGACCGTAGACGGCGTAGTCGCCGCGCTTCTGGGCGGTGCGGAAGGTGGACCACTCGGTGCCCTTGACGGTGACGTCGAAGAGCTCGCTGGCGTTGAGCTGCTTGCCGAGCGCCTCGAACTCCTCGGCGGTCTCGGCGCCGTAGTGGTCGGTGGTGTAGTTGAGGGTCACCTTGACCGGGGTCTTGATGCCCGCCTTCTTGAGGAGCTGGGCGGCCCGGTCGGTGTCGGGCTCGCCGTAGGCGTCGAAGAAGGGGGTGGCGTGGCCGGTGATGCTGGAGGGGATCAGCGAGTAGAGCGGCTGGGCGGTGGGGCCGTAGACGAGGTTGACCAGGGCGCCCCGGTCGACGACGGCGGCCATCGCCTGGCGGACGGCCTTCTGCTCGACGGAGGGGGCCTTGGTGTTGAAGCCGAGGTAGCGGATCTCCAGGCCGGGGACCTCGACCGTCTTGATGCCCTCCTTGGGCGTCTCGGCGAGGTCCTTGATCTGCTTCTGCGACAGGGAGCGGGCCATCATGTCGATGTCCTTGCTCTCCAGGGCCTTGCCCATGGCGGTCGAGTCGGCGAAGGGGCGCAGTTCGACCCTGTCGTTGCGCGGGGTGATGTCGCCCTTGTACTTCGGGTTCTTGGTGAAGACGAAGCGGCCGGCCTTCTCGCCCTCGCGCTCGACCTTCATGGTGTACGGGCCCGAGCCGTCGACGTCGAAGCCGTCGCGGAGCGCGTCGGTGGCGTACTTGTCCTTGCTGAGGATGCCGGCGACCGGGGTGGAGAGCTTGTACGGGAAGGTGGCGTCGGGGGTCTTGAGGTGGAAGACGATCCCGTCGGTGCCCTGGGTCTCGACGGTGTCGATGTTGGCGAGGAGGGCGGCCGTTCCGTTGTCCGACTTGATCTTCAGGACGCGCTCGATGGAGTACTTGACGTCCTCGGCGGTGATGGGGGTGCCGTCGGCGAAGGTGAGGCCGGCGCGGAGGGTGCAGCGGTAGCTCTCGCTGGCCTTGTCGGAGAAGCCGCAGCTCTCGGCCGCCTCGGGGACGGGCTCGCCGCCCTCGCGGGGCACGTGGAGCAGGGTCTGGACGGTCTGCCGCAGGACGTTCCAGGCGCCGGTGTCGTAGGCGTAGGCCGGGTCGAGCGGGGCGGGGGCGTCCTCGGTGGCGATGAACTGGTCCGTGGTGCCGACCACGATGGCCCGGTCGCCCTCGGATCCGCCGCAGGCGACGAGAAGGGGGGCGAGCAGGCCGGCCACGGCCGGGAGCACCAGGGTCTTGCGGTTCATCAGGGACGATCTCCTCATCCGGCACTGGGTTGCAGCGGTCAGTGACACTCCGCCGCCTGCCGCCCGGTCGGGGCGGGAGCGATCGGGCCGGATGTTGCGATCGGTCCTGTGTTCACGGCGACTTGGGTGTGCGCCGGTGCACGCGGTTATGCGGCGAAGTACTCGCGAAAGATTAGTGGGCCGCGCTCCTATTGCCGGACCACCGTCCGGGGCCGGGGTAATCGCACAGTGATCATGAATGCGTGCGGTTCGATAGTCATGCGCCGGACGTTGCGGACGGGCGCGAGCGAATCGGGGCACATGGGGACGCCGAAAGGGCGCATTCCGGACGGTGGACGAGGACAGGCCACCTGCCGTCCGGCACTCTGGGTGACCAACGTCACGCGGAGGCCTTTTCGGCAAATGGCCTGATCGTTTTCCCGCGGGAAAGCTCAGTGAAAGCTCAGATTCCCGTGATCAATGTACGGAGAAAGGGCACGTCGACCTCTTCGAGCGAGCGCACGACGACCCGGCCCGGGGAGGGCGCGATCGGGGTGACGGAGGGCACGGCGACGACCCGGCAGCCCGCCGCCTCGGCCGCCGCGACGCCGGTCGCCGTGTCCTCGACGACGGCGCAGAGCGTGGGGTCGGCCCCGACGCCCCGGGCGGCCGTCAGGTACGGCTCGGGGTGCGGCTTGGTCCGTTCGACCTCGTCGCCCGCGACGGTGAGGGAGAAGCGGTCGCGGCCGAGCGAGGCGAGGACCCGGTCGATGATCCGGCGGTGCGAGGCGGAGACGAGGGCGGTGGGGATGGAGTGCCGGGCCAGCTCGGCGAGGAGCCGCTCGGCGCCGGGCATGAGCGGGACGCCCCGCTCGATGCGCTGCTCGAACTTCTCGTTGAGGAGGACGGTCAGCTCGGGGAGGGTGATGTCGGCGCCGGTGGACTCGATGAGGTAGCCGGCGCTGCGGGTCATCGGCCCGCCGACCACCACGTCCCGCCAGGCCTCGTCGAGCCGGTGCCCGAGGTCGGCGAAGACCTCGACCTCCGCGTCCCACCAGAAGCCCTCCGTGTCGACGAGGGTCCCGTCCATGTCGAGGAAGACCGCCTGGAGGGCGGAGCTGCCGTTCGTACGGAACAGGGACGCGGGAACCGTACTGGTCATCCGGCACACCTCCATGAGGGGACGAGAAGGCCGGCCCTCCTCGCCGTACGGGAGGAGGACCGGCCTGCTGGACGGACAAGTGTACGTCCCGGTCACCGGAAACGCGCCCCTTTACGCGCCGTTCGGCGACGCCGGGTCAGAACGCGGTCACCGTGCGTTGAAGTACTTCGCCTCCGGGTGGTGGATGACGATGGCGTCGGTGGACTGCTCGGGGTGGAGCTGGAACTCCTCCGAGAGGTGCACGCCGATCCGCTCCGGTCGCAGCAGGTCCGCGATCTTCGCGCGGTCCTCCAGGTCGGGGCAGGCGCCGTAGCCGAGGGAGAAGCGGGCGCCGCGGTACTTCAGCGCGAACATGTCCTCGACGTCGGCCGGGTCCTCGCCGGCGAAGCCCAGCTCGGAGCGGACGCGGGCGTGCCAGTACTCGGCAAGGGCCTCGGCGAGCTGGACGGAGAGGCCGTGGAGCTCCAGGTAGTCGCGGTAGGAGTCGGACTCGAAGAGCTTGGCCGTGGCCTCGCCGATCCTCGATCCGACGGTGACGACCTGGAGGCCGACGACGTCGGTCTCGCCGGACTCCTCCGGGCGGAAGAAGTCCGCGAGGCAGAGGCGGCGGCCCCGGCGCTGGCGCGGGAAGGAGAAGCGGGTCCGCTCGTTGCCGTCCTCGTCCAGGATGATCAGGTCGTCGCCCTTGGAGACGCAGGGGAAGTAGCCGTGCACGACGGCCGCCTCCAGGAGGTTCTCGGTGTGGAGGCGCTCCAGCCAGCCGCGCAGCCGGGGCCGGCCCTCGGTCTCGACGAGTTCCTCGTACGCCGGTCCGTCGCCGGCCCGGTTCTGCTTGAGGCCCCACTGGCCCTTGAAGAGGGCGCCCTCGTCGAGCCAGGACGCGTAGTCCTTGAGCGGGATGCCCTTGACGACGCGGGTGCCCCAGAAGGGCGGGGTGGGCACCGGATTGTCGACGGCGACGTCGGAGCGGCCGCCGGGCTCCGGCTCCTCGACCCGGAGCGCGGCCGCGTCCCGCTTGGGGACCCGGCGCTGCTTGAGCTCGGGGAGCGAGGCCCCCGGGACCCCGCGCTTGACGGCGATGAGGGCGTCCATCAGGCGCAGGCCCTCGAAGGCGTCGCGGGCGTAGCGGACCTCGCCCTGGTAGATCTCGTGGAGGTCCTGCTCGACGTAGGCCCGGGTGAGGGCGGCGCCGCCGAGGATCACGGGGTACCTGGCGGCCAGCTCGCGCTGGTTGAGCTCCTCCAGGTTCTCCTTCATGATCACGGTGGACTTCACCAGGAGGCCGGACATGCCGATGACGTCGGCATTGTGCTCCTCGGCGGCCTCCAGGATCGCGGAGACGGGCTGCTTGATGCCGATGTTGACGACGTTGTAGCCGTTGTTGGACAGGATGATGTCCACGAGGTTCTTGCCGATGTCGTGGACGTCGCCCCGGACGGTCGCCAGGACGATGGTGCCCTTGCCCTCCGCGTCCGACTTCTCCATGTGCGGTTCGAGGTGGGCGACCGCCGTCTTCATGACCTCGGCGGACTGGAGCACGAACGGCAGCTGCATCTGGCCGGAGCCGAACAGCTCGCCGACCACCTTCATGCCGTCGAGCAGGATCTCGTTGACGATCTCCAGGGCCGGACGGACCGTCAGGGCCTCGTCGAGGTCGGCCTCCAGGCCGTTCTTCTCGCCGTCGACGATGCGCCGCTTGAGGCGCTCGTCCAGGGGCAGGGCGAGGAGTTCCTCGGTCTTGCCGGCCTTCATCGACTTGGTGTTGACGCCCTCGAAGAGCGCCATCAGCTTCTGCAGCGGGTCGTAGCCCTCCGCGCGCCGGTCGTAGATCAGGTCGAGGGCGGTGGTGACCTGCTCGTCGTCGAAGCGGGCGATCGGCAGGATCTTCGACGCGTGCACGATCGCCGAGTCCAGGCCGGCCTTCACGCACTCGTCGAGGAAGACCGAGTTGAGGAGGATGCGGGCCGCCGGGTTGAGGCCGAAGGAGATGTTCGACAGGCCCAGGGTGGTCTGGACGTCGGGGTGGCGCCGCTTCAGTTCGCGGATCGCCTCGATGGTGGCGATGCCGTCCTTGCGCGACTCCTCCTGTCCCGTACAGATCGTGAAGGTCAGGGTGTCGATGAGGATGTCCGACTCGTGGATGCCCCAGTTGCCGGTCAGGTCGTCGATGAGGCGTTCCGCGATGGCGACCTTGTGCTCGACGCTGCGGGCCTGGCCCTCCTCGTCGATGGTCAGCGCGATGAGGGCGGCGCCGTGCTCCTGGGCCAGACGGGTGACCTTGGCGAAGCGGGACTCGGGTCCGTCGCCGTCCTCGTAGTTCACCGAGTTGATGACGGCCCGGCCGCCGAGCTTCTCCAGACCGGCCCGGATGACCTCCACCTCGGTGGAGTCGAGGACGATCGGGAGGGTGGAGGCGGTGGCGAAGCGGCCGGCCAGCTCCTCCATGTCCGCGACGCCGTCGCGGCCGACGTAGTCCACGCAGAGGTCGAGCATGTGCGCGCCCTCGCGGATCTGGTCGCGGGCCATCTCGACGCAGTCGTCCCAGCGGGCCTCCAGCATGGCCTCGCGGAACTTCTTGGAGCCGTTGGCGTTGGTCCGCTCGCCGATCGCCATGTAGGAGGTGTCCTGGCGGAACGGCACGGTCTGGTAGAGCGAGGCGGCGCCGGGCTCGGGGCGCGGTTCGCGGACGCCGGGCACGAGGTCCCGGACCCGCTCGACGACCTGGCGCAGGTGCTCCGGGGTCGTACCGCAGCAGCCGCCGATGAGGGAGAGGCCGTAGTCCCGTACGAAGGTCTCCTGGGCGTCGGCCAGCTCGGCCGGCGACAGCGGGTAGTGGGCGCCGTCGGAGGTCAGGACCGGCAGGCCCGCGTTGGGCATGCAGGAGAGCGGGATGCGGGAGTGCCGGGCGAGGTAGCGCAGGTGCTCGCTCATCTCGGCGGGGCCGGTGGCGCAGTTCAGGCCGATCATGTCGATGCCGAGCGGCTCCAGGGCCGTCAGGGCGGCGCCGATCTCGGAGCCGAGGAGCATGGTGCCGGTGGTCTCGACGGTGACGGAGACGATCAGCGGCACGTCGGCGCCCAGGGCCTCCAGGGCGCGGCGGGCGCCGATCACGGAGGCCTTGGTCTGGAGGAGGTCCTGGGTGGTCTCGACGAGCAGCGCGTCGGAGCCGCCGGCCAGGAGGCCCTCGGCGTTCTGCTGGTAGGCGTCGCGCAGGAGGGTGTACGGGGCGTGGCCCAGGGTCGGCAGCTTCGTGCCGGGGCCGACGGAGCCGAGGACCCAGCGCTGGCGGCCGGTGGAGGCGGTGAACTCGTCGGCCACCTCGCGGGCGATGCGGGCGCCCGCCTCGGAGAGCTCGTGGACGCGCTCGGGGATGTCGTACTCGCCCAGGGCCGCGTGGTTGGCGCCGAAGGTGTTGGTCTCGACGCAGTCGACGCCGGCGGAGAAGTACTCCTGGTGGACCGAACGGACGATGTCGGGCCGGGTGACGTTCAGGATCTCGTTGCAGCCTTCGAGGTTCTGGAAGTCCTCGAGGGTGGGGTCCTGGGCCTGGAGCATGGTGCCCATGGCTCCGTCGGCGACGACCACCCGGGTCGCGAGTGCCTCGCGGAGGGCGGCGGCGCGGCTCCGGGCGTCTCCGGGGACGGCGGCGCTCTCTCCGGAGGCGGAGCCGGGGGCGGAGCCGGGGGCGGAGGCGGAAGGGGACGGCGACGGGGCCATGGGCGATCTCCCTGGGATGCGACGGCTGTCGGCTTTGCACCCTCGGTGGAGGGCGCACGGGGCCAGCGTAACCGCGCTCGGGCCGGGGTGGACACGGCGTCCCAGGGGGCGGACGGCATCCTGTGTCCGGGGACTCCCGGTCCTGCCCCTCCTTGACCGACACTGTGGAATGTGACGCGAGGTCGGCATCGGCCGATAGTGTTCAGCATTGTCGAACAGCGTGAGAGGGATAGGGGTCGGGCGATGGCTAAGAACATCCAGTCGCTTGAAAGAGCGGCGGCCATGCTGCGACTGCTCGCGGGCGGCGAGCGCCGGCTCGGTCTGTCCGACATCGCGTCCTCGCTCGGGCTCGCCAAGGGGACGGCCCACGGGATCCTGCGCACCCTCCAGGCGGAGGGCTTCGTGGAGCAGGAGGCGGCCTCGGGCCGCTACCAGCTGGGCGCGGAGCTGCTGCGGCTCGGCAACAGCTACCTGGACGTGCACGAGCTGCGGGCGCGGGCCCTGGTCTGGACGGACGACCTGGCCCGGTCCAGCGGCGAGAGCGTGCACCTGGGGGTGCTGCACCAGCGGGGGGTGCTGATCGTGCACCACGTCTTCCGGCCGGACGACAGCCGCCAGGTCCTGGAGGTGGGGGCCATGCAGCCGCTGCACTCCACGGCCCTGGGCAAGGTCCTCTCGGCGTACGACCCGGTGGCGCACAGCGAGGTGCTGGAGGTCGAGCGGGAGGCGTTCACGCCCCGGACGACGACGGCGCTCGGGGACTTCGAGACGCTGCTCGACACGGTGCGGGCCCGGGGCTGGGCGGCGGACGAGGAGGAGACCTGGGAGGGCGTGGCGTCGGTGGCGGCGCCGATCCACGACCGGCGGCGGATGCCGGTGGGGGCGGTGGCGGTGACGGGCGCGGTGGAGCGGCTCCGCCCGGACGGCGAGCTGCGTCCGGAGCTGGTGGCGGCCGTGCGGGACTGCGCCCGCGCGGTCTCGCGGGACCTGGGAGCCGGCCGCTTCTGAGGCCCGCGCGGCCTCCCCGCGCCCCCTCCGACCCGCCGGTAACGATCGCGTTATCGGCGGGTTTTTCGCTTCCCAGACCCTTGACGCGCTGTTAACCCGGGGGCAAAACTTCCGTTCACCGGTCGGCATTGTCGAACACCTAACGGCAATACGCGCTAGAGTGTGGCAGTGCCAAGGGCCGGCAACGCCCTCAGCACGAGGGTGCGGACCATCGGAGGGACCCGTGGTTCGCCTTCCCCTGGACGAAGGACAAAGGAGTCGCGGGTGTCCAGCTCCGACATCTTCCTCGGCGAGACCATCGGTACCGCCGTACTCATCCTGCTCGGCGGCGGCGTGTGCGCCGCCGTCACGCTCAAGAGCTCCAAGGCCCGCGGCGCGGGCTGGCTCGCGATCACCTTCGGGTGGGGCTTCGCCGTCATGACGGCCGTCTACATGACGGCTTCCCTCTCGGGCGCCCATCTGAACCCCGCCGTCACGGTCGGCATCGCGATCAAGGACGGGGCCTGGGGCGACGTGCCCGTCTACTTCGCCGGTCAGATACTCGGCGCGATGATCGGCGCGGCGCTGGTCTGGGTGGCCTACTACGGCCAGTTCCGGGCCCACCTCACGGACCCGGAGACCATCGGCGAGAAGCCGATCGAGGGCCCCGGCCCGGTGCTCGGGATCTTCTCCACCGGCCCCGAGATCCGCAGCACCTGGCAGAACCTGGCCACCGAGATCATCGGCACCGTCGTGCTCGTGCTCGCCGTGCTCACCCAGGGCCTCAACGACAGCGGCAAGGGCCTCGGCGTGCTGGGCGCCCTGATCACCGCCTTCGTCGTGGTCTCCATCGGCCTCTCGCTCGGCGGTCCGACCGGCTACGCCATCAACCCGGCCCGCGACCTCGGCCCGCGCATCGTGCACGCCCTGCTCCCGCTGCCGAACAAGGGCGGCTCCGACTGGGGCTACGCCTGGATCCCGGTCGTCGGCCCGCTGATCGGCGGAGCCCTCGCCGCGGGTATCTACACCATCGCGTTCGCCTGAGCCGTCCTTCTTCCAGACTTCCCTTGGAGCACACCGTGACCGACGCCCACACCTCCGGCCCCTTCATCGCCGCCATCGACCAGGGCACCACCTCCTCCCGCTGCATCGTCTTCGACAAGGACGGCCGGATCGTCTCCGTCGACCAGAAGGAGCACGAGCAGATCTTCCCGAAGCCGGGCTGGGTGGAGCACGACGCCGCCGAGATCTGGACCAACGTCCAGGAGGTCGTCGCCGGCGCCCTGGAAAAGGCGGAGATCACCGCCGCCGACGTCAAGGCCATCGGCATCACCAACCAGCGCGAGACCACGCTGCTGTGGGACAAGCACACCGGCGAGCCCGTCCACAACGCCCTCGTCTGGCAGGACACCCGCACCGACGCCCTCTGCCGGGAGCTCGGCCGCAACGTCGGCCAGGACCGCTTCCGCCGCGAGACCGGCCTCCCCCTCGCCTCGTACTTCTCCGGCCCCAAGGTCCGCTGGCTGCTCGACAACGTCGAGGGCCTGCGCGAGCGCGCCGAGCGCGGCGACATCCTCTTCGGCACCATGGACTCCTGGGTCATCTGGAACCTGACCGGCGGCGTCGACGGCGGCGTGCACGTCACCGACGTCACCAACGCCTCCCGCACCATGCTGATGAACCTCCACGAGATGGCGTGGGACGAGCGCATCCTGCAGTCCATGGAGGTCCCGGTCGCCGTGCTGCCGGAGATCCGCTCCTCCGCCGAGGTGTACGGCACGGTCAAGGGCGGCGTCCTGGACGGCGTCCCGGTCGCCTCCGCGCTCGGCGACCAGCAGGCCGCCCTGTTCGGCCAGACGTGTTTCGCCGAGGGCGAGGCCAAGTCCACGTACGGCACCGGCACCTTCATGCTGATGAACACCGGCGACAAGGTGATCAACTCCTACAGCGGCCTGCTGACCACGGTCGGCTACCGGATCGGCGACGAGAAGCCGGTCTACGCCCTGGAGGGCTCGATCGCCGTCACCGGCTCCCTGGTGCAGTGGATGCGCGACCAGATGGGCCTGATCAAGTCCGCCGCCGAGATCGAGACCCTCGCGTCCTCGGTCGAGGACAACGGCGGCGCCTACTTCGTCCCGGCCTTCTCCGGCCTGTTCGCCCCGTACTGGCGCTCCGACGCGCGCGGCGTCATCGCCGGCCTCACCCGGTACGTCACCAAGGCGCACATCGCCCGCGCCGTCCTGGAGGCCACCGCCTGGCAGACCCGCGAGATCGCCGACGCCATGACGAAGGACTCCGGCGTCGAGCTGGCCGCGCTCAAGGTCGACGGCGGCATGACCTCCAACAACCTGCTGATGCAGACCCTCTCGGACTTCGTGGACGCGCCCGTCGTGCGCCCCATGGTGGCCGAGACCACCTGCCTCGGCGCCGCCTACGCCGCCGGCCTGGCCGTCGGCTTCTGGCCGGACACCGACGCGCTGCGCGCCAACTGGCGGCGGGCCGCCGAATGGACCCCCCGCATGGACGCCGACAAGCGCGACCGCGAGTACAAGAGCTGGCTGAAGGCCGTCGAGCGTTCCATGGGCTGGCTCGAAGACGAATCCGACGAGCAGTAAGAGCGAGCAGTAAGAGGAGTGAGCGACATGACCACCCTGCAGAGCGTCCCCGCCCTGGGGACGCGCCCGGCCGCCGGTTCCCTGCCGAGCCGCGCCGAGACCCGGGAACAGCTCTCCAAGGCGACGTACGACCTCTTGGTGATCGGCGGCGGCATCCTGGGCATCTCCACCGCCTGGCACGCCGCGCAGTCGGGCCTGCGGGTGGCCCTGGTGGACGCCGGCGACTTCGCCGGCGCCACCTCCTCCGCCTCCTCGAAGCTGCTCCACGGCGGCCTGCGCTACCTGCAGACCGGTGCGGTGAAGCTGGTGGCGGAGAACCACTTCGAGCGGCGCGCGGTCTCCCGCCAGGTGGCCCCGCACCTCGCCAACCCCCTCACCTTCTACCTGCCCGTCTACAAGGGCGGCCCGCACGGCGCGGCCAAGCTGGGCGCCGGCGTCTTCGCGTACTCCGCGCTCTCGGCGTTCGGCGACGGCGTCGGCCACCTGCTCTCCCCCGCCAGGGCCGCGCAGGACGTGCCGGAGCTGCGGACCGACAACCTGAAGGCCGTCGCCGTCTACGGCGACGACCAGATGAACGACGCCCGGATGGCGCTGATGACGGTCCGCGCCGCGGTCGACGCCGGCGCCACCGTCCTCAACCACGCCGAGGTCACCGGTCTGCGCTTCACCCGCGGCCGGGTCACCGGCGCCGAGCTGAAGGACCGCACCAGCGGCGACGAGTTCGGCGTGAACGCCCGTCTGGTCCTCAACGCGACCGGCCCGTGGGTCGACCACCTGCGCAGGATGGAGGACCCGAACGCGGCCCCCTCCATCCGCCTCTCCAAGGGCGCGCACCTGGTCCTGAAGCGGACCTCGCCGTGGAAGGCCGCGCTCGCCACCCCGATCGACAAGTACCGCATCACCTTCGCCCTCCCCTGGGAGGACATGCTGCTGCTCGGCACCACCGACGAGGAGTACGAGGGCGACCCCGGCCAGGTCGAGGTCACCGAGAAGGACACCGCCCAGATCCTGGACGAGGCCGCCTTCTCCATCCGCGACCAGCAGCTGTCGCGCGACCTCGTCACGTACGCCTTCGCCGGTCTGCGGGTGCTCCCCGGCGGCCCCGGCGACACCTCCAAGGCCAAGCGCGAGACGGTCGTGACCGAGGGCCGCGGCGGGATGCTGTCGGTGGCCGGCGGCAAGTGGACGACCTTCCGCCACATCGGCCGCACGGTCATGAAGAAGCTGGAGCGGCTCCCGGGCCACCCGCTCGGCGAGTACGCCGAGGGGGCCGTGCCGGTGTCCGCGCTGCCGAAGCGGCTGCCGCTGCCCGGCATAGCCAACCCGAACGCGGTCGCCCACCGGCTGCTCGTCGACGGCCCGGCCCCCGGCCCGCGCATGGCCGCCGACACCGCCAGGCACCTGGCGACGCACTACGGCTCGCTCTCCTTCGAGATCGCCCGCATGGCGAACGAGAACCCGGAGCTCGCCCGCCGCATCCACCCGGACGCGCCGGAGATCTGGGCGCAGGTCGCCTACGCCCGCGACCACGAGTGGGCCGAGACGGCCGACGACGTGCTGCGCCGCCGCACGACGCTGACCATCCGCGGTCTGGCGACGGACGAGGTCCGCGCCGGGGTCGAGTCGATGCTGGGCGGGTAACCGGCCCGGAAGCGGGGGCGGTTCTCCTTCGGGGGGCCGCCCCTTCGGCGTGCCACGCACCGTCCACACGCCCGCAACACTCCGCGCGCAGAGTTGAAGCATGAAGTTTCAAGTGCTCACGATCGTCCACCACTCCCCGCACCCGCTCACCGGCGAACTGCTGTCCGCCGCGGACCGCCTGGAGCAGGTCGTCGCGCTCGGCGAGACCGCCGAACGGCTGGGCTTCGACGCGTACGCGGTCGGTGAACGGCACGCGGGCCCGTTCCTCTCCTCGGCCCCGACCGTGCTGCTCGCCGCGCTCGCCGCCCGCACCACCCGGATCCGGCTCCTCACCGGCGTGACCGTGGTCGCGATCCTGGACCCGGTCCGGGTCGCCGAGGACTACGCCACCCTCGACCAGCTCTCCCGGGGCCGGATCGAACTCGTCGTCGGCAAGGGCGCGGAGGCCGGCCACTTCGACCTCTTCGGCCTGGACGAGGAGCGGCAGTGGGACCTCCAGAGGGAGAAGTACGAGCTGCTCCGCCGGCTCTGGACGGAGGAGGGCGTCGACTGGGAGGGCGAGTTCCGGCCCGCCCTGAAGGGCGTGACCACGGTGCCTCGCCCGTACGCCGGTCCGCCCCGGATCTGGCACGGCTCGGCCACCAGCCTCAACTCCCCCGAGCTCGCGGCGAAGCACGGCGACCCGCTCTTCACCGCCAACGCGATCCAGCCCCGCGAGGCGTACGCGCGGCTCATCGCCCACTACCGCGAGAAGTTCGAGGAGTACGGGCACGACCCGGCCCACGCGCGCGTGGCGGCCGGTTCCGGCGGTCTGCTGATCGCCGACACCGCCGAGCGGGCGGTCACCCGCTACAAGGACCTGTACGAGGCGAGGATCCGGCAGAGCTTCCGGCCGCACCTGGAGGGGAAGGCCGGCTACAACACCCCGTTCCGCACGATCGAGGACGCCGTGGCGGACGGGCCCCAGCTGATCGGCTCGCCGCAGCAGATCATCGACAAGATCCTCGGCTACCACGAGCACTACGGGCACGACCTCCAGTCCGTCACGGTCGACGCCTTCGGGCAGTCGACGGCCGAACAGGCCGAGACGCTCCAGCGCTTCGCCGAGGAGATCGCGCCGGTGGTCCGGAGGGAGGCGCCCAGCACGCTCTGGGAGGAGTGACACCGCCGTGTGCGGAGGTGAGTTCCTGGGTAGTCGATCAAGGCCGCACGGGTTTTCGGGGATGTCCGGGGGCTGCGGACGGACCGCAGGAAAGCCGTAAGGTTGGTCCGTACGACAGGAACTTCGAGAAGGAGGCGCTGGGTGATCGAGCTCGAGGGGGTGCCCGAGCTGATCGACCCGGTCATGGTGGCCGCGTTCGAAGGCTGGAACGACGCCGGGGACGCCGCCTCCACCGCGGTCGCCCATCTGGACCGGGAGTGGAAGGGCGAGGTGTTCGCGGCGCTCGACGCCGAGGACTACTACGACTTCCAGGTGAACCGGCCCACGGTCTTCCTGGACAACGGCGTACGGAAGATCACCTGGCCGACGACCAGGCTCTCCGTGGTCCGGGTGGGCGGCGACAAGCCCCGTGACCTGGTGCTGGTGCGCGGGATCGAGCCCTCGATGCGCTGGCGCTCCTTCTGCAACGAGCTGCTCGCCTTCGCGCACGAGCTGGGCGTGGAGATGGTGGTGATCCTGGGCGCGCTGCTCGGCGACACCCCGCACACCCGGCCGGTGCCGGTCAGCGGAGTGACCTCCGATCCCGACCTGGCGCGCACGATGGACCTGGAGGAGACCCGGTACGAGGGCCCGACGGGCATCGTGGGCATCCTCCAGGAGGCGTGCACGCACGCGGGCGTGCCGGCCGTGAGCCTGTGGGCGGCGGTGCCGCACTACGTGTCGCAGCCGCCGAACCCGAAGGCGACGCTGGCGCTGCTCAACCGCCTGGAGGACCTGATCGGGCTGCGCATCCCGCTGGGCGAGCTGCCCGAGGACGCGCGGGCCTGGCAGGTGGGCGTGGACCAGCTGGCGGCCGAGGACAGCGAGGTCGCCGAGTACGTGCAGACCCTGGAGGAGGCGCGGGACACCGCGGAGCTTCCCGAGGCGTCCGGCGAGGCGATCGCCCGCGAGTTCGAGCGGTACCTGCGGCGGCGCGAGCCGGGCGCGGGGCCCGGTCCCGGGGTCGCGACGGAGGGCGGGGACTCCCCGTTCCTGCGGGACCCCGGCAGCGGCCGCACCCGCCCGCCGAAGCCGGAACAGCCGGGACCGGAGTCGGTCCCGGGGGCGGAGTCGGTCACGGATGCGGAGTCGGTCACGGATGCGGACGCGCCGGACGACGGGTCCGTTCCGGACGGGGGCGCCACGGGCGAGAACCCGCCCGGCGAGGGTGCGGACGGCAATGGTCCGGACGGCGGAGGGCCGAAGGACGGCGAGGGTCCGGGAGACGACTCCGGCAAGTGACGAGCAGTGAGGGAGGGGCGCCCGGAACCGGGCGCCCCTCCCTCGTGTCGTGTGTGCCGTGCGGAACTGCTCCGGTGTCCTACAGGGCGACGCCCAGGAGCGCGTCGACGGTGCGGGAGACGAGTCCGGGGGCGGAGTCGTCGGTGCCCCCCTCGGCCTCCTGGAGCGCGGCCCAGCGGTCGACCGCGGCGAGCGCGGCCGGTGCGTCGAGGTCGTCGGCGAGGGCCTCGCGGACCTCCTCGACGAGGGCGTCGGCGGACGGCCCGTCGGGGCGGGAGACGGCGGCGCGCCAGTGTCCGAGGCGCTCCACGGCGTCCTGGAGGACCCGGTCGGTCCACTCCCAGTCGGCGCGGTAGTGGTGGGAGAGGAGCGCGAGCCGGACGGCGGCCGGGTCGACGCCGTCGCGGCGCAGCTTCGAGACGAAGACCAGGTTGCCCCTGGACTTGGACATCTTCTCGCCGTCGAGGGCGACCATGCCGGCGTGGACGTACGCCTTGGCCATGGGGAACTCGCCGGTGAGGGTCTGGGCGTGCGAGGCGCCCATCTCGTGGTGCGGGAAGATCAGGTCGGAGCCGCCGCCCTGCACGTCGAAGCCCATGCCGAGGTGGTCGAGGGCGATGGCGACGCACTCGATGTGCCAGCCGGGGCGACCGGCGCCGAGGCTGCCGCCGTCCCAGCTGGGCTCGCCCTCGCGGGCGGCCATCCAGAGCATCGGGTCGAGCGGGTTCTTCTTGCCGGGGCGCTCGGGGTCGCCGCCGCGCTCGGCCGAGAGGTGGCGCATCAGCTCGGTGTCGTAGTTCGAGACCTGGCCGAAGTGCGGGTCGGCGTCGACGGAGAAGTAGACGTCGCCGTCGAGCTCGTAGGCGGCGCCGGAGTCCCGCAGGCGCTCGACGAGCGGGACGATGCCCGGTATGGCCTCGACCGCGCCGATGTAGTGCTGCGGAGGCAGCATCCGCAGGGCGGTCATGTCCTCGCGGAAGAGGGCGGTCTCGCGCTCGGCGAGGCCGACCCAGTCGACGCCGTCGCGGATCGCGCGCTCCAGGAGGGGGTCGTCCACGTCCGTCACGTTCTGGACGTAGTGAACCTGCCGCTTGGTGTCGAGCCACACGCGCTGAACGAGGTCGAACGCGTTGTAGGTCGCCGCGTGACCCATGTGGGTCGCGTCGTACGGGGTGATGCCGCAGACGTAGATGCGGGCGACGGGGCCGGGGGCGAGGGTGACTCGTCCGCCGGTCGCGGTGTCGTGGATCCGGAGGTCGCGGCCCTTGCCGGGAAGGGCGGGGACCTCAGAAGCGGGCCAGGCATGCATGACCCGAGCGTAACCGGACAGCTGTTCCGGATACGAACCGGATCCGGGATCTTGACCGATTAGGCGGTCTTGCGGGGCGAATGCACTCGTGCGCCCCCTCGGAGAGCGCCTTTTCCCGGAGTGCAGCTTGGCCGGAACTTTTCGGTCGAACCTCTGGGACACCGGAGTCCCGAGGTGCGGGAAGCGGGTCCGGGGACAGCGGTTCTCAGACAGGCGGCCAGGGAAGGGCGGGCCACCGGCCCGAGGGCTCCGGGTGGTGTCCGCCCGCCCGCAGGGCCGCCACGCGGGCGCGTACCGCCGCCACCTCGGCGCCGGTGAGCAGTTCGGCCAGTCGGGTGGCGAGCGGCGCCCCGGGCGTCAGGGCCCGGTCGAGACCGTCGAGGACCTCGACCGCCTCGGCGGGCAGCGCCTCGCCCGCCCATCCCCACAGCAGGGTGCGCAGCTTGTCCTCGACGTGGAAGGTGACCCCGTGGTCGATGCCGTACAGGTGTCCGCCGGGGGCCGGCAGCAGGTGGCCGCCCTTGCGGTCGCCGTTGTTGATGACGGCGTCCAGGACGGCGAGCCGCCGCAGCCCGGGGGTGTCCGCGTGGACGAGGAGGGCGGTGCGGCCCTCGCCGACCTCGGCCTCCCCGACGGCCTTCCAGCCCTCCCCCGGCTCCTCGTCCTCGGTGAGGGCCAGGAGCCGCGCCCCGGGGTCGGCCTCGATCCACAGCTGGACCATGCCCTCCCCGTACGGGCCGTCGCGCAGCACCGTCGGCGGGACGAGGCCCCAGCCGGTGGCCTCGGAGACCTCGTACGCGGCGACCTCGCGCCGGGCGAGGTTGCCGTCGGGGAAGTCCCACAGCGGCCGCTCCCCCGCGACCGGCTTGTAGACGCAGGCCGCCTCCCGGCCGTCGTACGCGACGGAGCAGTACAGCACGGCGTTGGAGGCCTCGCGGATCCGTCCGCGTACGGTCAGCTCACCGCGGGCGAGCAGTTCCGCGCCCGGCAGGGTCTGGGGGCTGCTGCTCATGCTCCGCGGCGGTATCCGTTCTGGCGGGGGCAGACGTGCCCCTCGGGGTCGAGCGGCAGGCTGCACAGCGGGCACGGCGGGCGGCCGGCGTTGACCACGTCCAGGGCCCGCTTGGCGAAGGCCCGGGCCTGGGCGCCGCTGAGGCGGACCCGGAGCATCGGCGGGCCGTTCTCCTCGTCCTGGAGCAGTCGCTCCTCGGCCTCGGCGAGGTCCTCCTCGGAGTCCGCGTCGAGCTCCACGAGGGCCTGCGCCTCGACGATCATGCGCTGTTCCTCGCCGTCCCAGGCGAGCGCCATGGTGCCGACCCGGAACTCCTCCTCGACGGGCACGTCGAGGGGCGCGGTGTCCGCGGTCTCGGAGGGGGCGACGGCGGGCACGGGCGCGTTGCCGCCGGTGCGCCGCACGACCTCGTCGAGGAGTTCGTCGATGCGCTCGGCGAGGGCGGCGACCTGCATCTTCTCCAGGGCGACGCTGGTGACCCGGCCGCCGGCGGACGCCTGGAGGAAGAACGTACGGCGGCCAGGCAGCCCGACCGTGCCGGCCACGAAACGCTCCGGTGGGTCGTAGAGGAACACCTGACGGGACACGTTCCCGGCTCCCTTGAGTCTCGACGGTCGTACTACAACGGCGCGTCCACCCTACTGCGCGAAGGGATCACGGTGCGCCCGCACCGCCACCGACCTCGGCCGTCCCGCTGCCGCCGGGGTGCTCACGGGGGGCGAATCCGGCGAAGTCCCCCGTGTCGCCGAGCCGGAGGAGGAAGGGGCGCAGGCGCGTGTAGCGGATGACGGTGACCGAGCAGGGGTCGACGTGGACGCGCTGGAAGAGGTCGAGGTGGAGGCCGAGGGCGTCGGCCACGAGCGACTTGACGATGTCGCCGTGCGAGCACATGAGGTAGCAGGCGTCCTCGCCGTGCTCGGCCTCGATCCGCGCGTTCCAGTCCCGTACGGCCTCGACGGCGCGGTTCTGCATGGCGCGCATGGACTCGCCGCCGGGGAAGGCGGCGGCGGAGGCGTGCGCCTGGACGACCTGCATCAGGGGCTCGTCGTTGAGCTCGGCGAGCTTGCGGCCCGACCAGTCGCCGTAGTCGCACTCGTTGATCCGGTCCTCGACGTGGAGGGGGAGGTCCGGGCGGGCGTCGAGGAGGGGCCGCAGCGTCTCCCGGCAGCGCTGGAGGGGGCTGGAGACGGCGGCGGCGAGCGGGACGTCCGCGAGGCGCCCGGGGAGGGCGGCGGCCTGCGCGGCCCCGCGCTCGTCGAGCGCGATCCCGGGCGTGCGCCCGGCGAGGATCCCAGAGGTGTTGGCGGTGGAGCGTCCGTGCCGGACGAGGATCAGCGTGGCCATGCCGGCCAGCCTAGGCGGTGTCCGGCGCGGGCAGGCCTCCTCCGGCGGCGGTCGCACGCGCGCGGGGGCGACGCGCGGCGGTCACGCGCGCGTGCGCAGCGGCCCGGGGCCCGCGCGGGCCGTACGCGTGCATGGCCGAGCCGTTCGGGGGGAGAATGCGCCCCGTGATCGTGGACTCTGCCATCTACCGGGACGGGCGCCGCACGGACGGCCCCGCCGACCTCTCCGACGCCCTGGAGGAGGCGCGGTCGACGGGCGACGACGCGTTCCTGTGGGTGGGTCTGCACGAGCCCACGGAGGAGGAGTTCGACCACGTCACCTCGGAGTTCGCGCTGCACCCGCTGGCCGTCGAGGACGCCCTGAAGGCCCACCAGCGGCCCAAGCTGGAGGTCTACGACGACTCGCTCTTCATGGTGCTCAAGCCGGTCGTGTACGAGCCGGAGAGCGACCGGGTCTCCTCGGGCGAGCTGATGGTGTTCGTGGGCGACTCGTTCGTGGTCACGGTCCGGCACGGCGAGGGGGCCCCGCTGGCGGAGGTGCGCCGGCGCCTGGAGGCCGACCCGGAGGTCCTGAAGCACGGGCCGACGGCGGTCCTGTACGCGGTGAGCGACGCGATCGTGGACCACTACCTGGAGATCGCGGGCGAGCTCCAGGTAGACCTGGAGGAGCTGGAGGCGGACGTCTTCGCGCCCACCGGGGACGCGGCCTCCAACACGGCGGCGCGGATCTACACGGCGAAGCGTCAGGTCCTGGAGTTCCGGCGGGCCAGCGGTCCGCTGGCCGGTCCGATGGCCCGCCTCACGGCGGGGGCGGTGCCGTTCGTGAACGAGCACTCCCAGCCGTTCTTCCGGGACGTCAACGACCACCTGATGCGCTCCAACGAGCAGGTGGAGGGCCTGGACCGGCTCCTGTCCGACGTGCTGTCGGCCCATCTGGCGCAGATGGGGGTGCGGCAGAACGACGACATGCGGAAGATCTCGGCGTGGGCCGCCATGGCCGCGGTCCCCACCATGGTCGCGGGGATCTACGGCATGAACTTCGAGCACATGCCGGAGCTGCGCTGGAGCATGGGGTACCCGGCGGTGATCCTGGTGATGACGGGCATCGTCATCACCCTGTACCGGATGTTCAAGCGGCGCGGCTGGATGTAGGGGCGTTCCCGCCGCGGTGTGCGGGAATCCGGCTCAGAAGGCGGGGGCGGGGGTCGCGGGGCCCCCGAGGGCGTCGAGCCGCTCGGGCGTCCTGAGGTCGATCATCTTGTGCCACCCGGCGAGGCGCTCGTACGCGTACATGCCGTGGATGCCGGCGGCGAGGGCGAGGGCCTTGGGCTTCGGCCACTTCAGGATGCGGCCCATGTGGCGCATCACGGCGAGGCTGACGTCGCGGTAGACCTGGATCTCGACGAGGGCGGACTCGCGCAGGGTCCGCTGGATCAGCCGCCCGTGGCCCTGGCCGGCGAGCCGGAGCAGTTCCTCGTGGCAGTAGGCGAGGTGGTTCGCCTCGTCGTTGTCGATCATGTGGATGGCCCTGCCCAGTTCGGGGTGGTCGCCGAAGTACGTGACGAGCATGTCCATCTGGTCGGCGGCCCGCTGCTCGGTGACCCGACTGTGCGCGAGGTAGACGATGATGTCCCGCTCGGTCAGCGGCTCGTCGCGGCGGAGCTTGTCGTGCGCGAGGCCGATGCCGCGCTGTTCGAGGAGCATCGTGTAGTCGGTGTCGGGGGGCACCGGGACGGGTTCGAGGCCGCGCTTCTTCATCAACGCGTTGAAGATCCGGCCGTGCTTGTCCTCGTCGGCGCCGTGCCGGACGATCTTGGGCGCGAGTTCGAGCATCCCGGGGGCGACGAGGGCCGCGATCCGGCCGTTCTCCCAGCCGCCCTGGGTCTCGCCGCTCGCCGCGATCGAGCAGAAGAGCCGGAAGGACTCGTCGTCGTCGATGATTTCCTGGAACAGGCCCTTGGCCGTGAGCATCGCCGCCACCTCCGTGCGGACGTTCGCACTCCGGTACGTCCGGGGAGAACCACGTCCGGGGAGAACGAGTCAAGTCCGGTCCGGGACGGCGGGCAACACGGGGGCGGGAACGGATCGGCCGAAAGAGTGAGCCCCGGAGGCGTAACCAGGGGCACGCCGGAGCCGTTGTGCTGCGTGACGGCCGTGGCGGGGAAGACCCCCGAGCCCCCACCACGGCCGCAGACCTCTCCGGCGGCTCCGTGCGGGACGTCCCGCAGGGAGCCGCCGGCGCGTCACGCGAGTCCCGCGCGCTCCATCGCCTCGACGCCCGCCCGCAGGGCCGCCACCCGCTCGTCCAGGGTGAAGCCGGCCGGAGCGACGGTGAGGGTGGTGACCCCGGCCGCGGCGTAGGCCGCCATCCGGTCCGCGATCCGCTCGACGGAGCCGAGCAGGGTGGTCCGGTCGATCAGCGAGTGCGGCACGGCGGCCGCGGCGCCCGTCTTGTCGCCGGCCAGGTACTTGTCCTGGACCTCGGCGGCCTCCTTCTCGTAGCCCATGCGCCGCGCGAGCTGGTTGTAGAAGTTCTGCTTGCGGCTGCCCATGCCGCCGACGTACAGGGCGGTGTACGGGCGGAACACGTCGGCGAGCGCGTCGACGTCGTCGCCGAGGGCGAGCGGCACGGTGGGACAGACGTCGAAGCCGTCCATGGTCAGGCCGGCCTTCTCGCGGCCCGCGCGGATGTGCCGCAGGGCCGTGTCCTCCAGGTGGTCGGCGGAGGGGAAGATCAGCAGGGCGCCGTCGGCGATCTCGCCGGTCTGCTCCAGGTTCTTGGGGCCGATCGCGGCGATGTAGAGCGGGATGTGCTCGCGCTGCGGGTGCACGGTGAGCTTGAGGGGCTTGCCGGGGCCGTCCGGGAGCGGGAGGGTCCAGTGCTCGCCCTCGTAGCCGAGCCGCTCGCGGGTCATGGCCTTGCGGACGATCTCGACGTACTCGCGGGTCCGGGCGAGCGGCTTGTCGAACTTCACGCCGTACCAGCCCTCGGAGACCTGGGGTCCGGAGACGCCGAGGCCGAGGCGGAAGCGGCCGCCGCTGAGCGAGTCGAGGGTGGCGGCGGTCATCGCCGTCATGGCGGGCTGCCGGGCCGGGATCTGCATGATCGCGGAGCCGACGTCGATCCGCTCGGTCTTCGCCGCGACCCAGGCGAGGACGGTGGGCGCGTCGGAGCCGTAGGCCTCGGCGGCCCAGCAGACGTCGTACCCGAGGCGGTCCGCCTCCTGCGCGACGGCGAGGTTGTCGCCGTCCATGCCCGCGCCCCAGTAGCCGAGGTTGATGCCGAGCCGCATGCCACACACCCCTTACCCATCGGTAACGTCCCTGTGGGCCGGACTCTAGCGCGCGGTCGGCGCCTCCGACAGGACGCGGTTGTCCACAGGCTCCCTCCGCGTGGTGCCCCGGCCAGTAATCTCGCGCCCATGGAGCAGAGGCATCTCGGACGTACGGGCCTGCGTGTGTCGCGCGTCGGACTCGGCACCCTCACCTGGGGCCGGGACACCGACGAGCACGACGCCGCCGAGCAGCTGAAGGCGTTCTGGGACGCCGGCGGCACGCTCGTGGACACCGCCGACGTGTACGGCGGGGGCGAGGCGGAGTACCTGCTCGGCCGCCTCATGGAGCGGCTCGTGCCCCGGCAGGACCTCGTCCTGTCGACCAAGGCGGGCAGCGTTCCCGATCCCGACCGGCGCACGGACGGCTCGCGCGGACACCTGCTCGCCGCGCTCGACGCCTCCCTCGCCCGGCTCGGCACGGACCACGTGGACCTGTGGCAGCTGCACGCCTTCGACCCCCACACGCCGCTGGAGGAGTCCCTCCAGGCGCTCGACATCGCCGTGCGCAGCGGGCGGGCCCGGTACGCGGGCGTGGCGAACTTCTGCGGCTGGCAGCTCGCCAAGGCGGGCACCTGGCAGCTCGCCGGGGACCGGACCCGGCTCGCGGGCGCGCAGCTGGAGTACTCGCTGCTCCAGCGGGGCGTGGAGCGCGAGGTGCTGCCGGCCGCCATGGACCTCGGGATGGGCCTGCTGCCCTCCTCGCCGCTGGGGCGCGGCGTCCTGACGGGCAAGTACCGGAGCGGGACGCCGTCGGACTCGCGGGGCGCGTCGGAGCGGATGGCGCCGTTCGTGGAGCCGTACCTGGACGAGGCGGCGAGCCGGATCGTGGACGCGGTGACGACGGCGGCCGACGGCCTCGCGACGACCCCGCTCCACGTGGCGCTCGCCTGGGTCCGCGACCGGCCCGGGGTGACCGCCCCGATCGTCGGCGCGCGCACGGCGCGCCAGCTCGCGGCCGCGTTGTCGGTGGAGACCCTTAGTCTTCCTGACGAGATCTGTCGGGCGCTGGACGACGTGTCGGCGCCCGTGCACCGCTATCCGGATCACGACTGGAGCACCTTGTGACCGAGCCTTCCGGGGAGACCGCGCCCGAGGCACCCGAGGACGTGGAGCCCACCGAGGACGTACGGGAGGAGACCGGGGCGGCCGACGCCGCCGAGGGGGCCGGGAAGCCGGCCGAGGAGACCGAGAAGCCGGCCGAGGTCGCTGGGGACGCCGACGCGCCCGGGCCGAGCGAGGCGCAGGCCGAGCTGGCCGCGCAGCGGGAGCTGCGGGCGAGGATCGAGGCGCGGAAGGCCGGGAAGGACGGTCCGGTCGAGGCCGGGGCCAAGCTGAGCGGCACCGCCGCGGACCTCCTCGCGGCGGTCCGGGCCGTGGAGGGCGGCGCGGCCAGGGGCAGTGCCTTCTACGAGGCGGCCGAGCCGGCGCCCCGGCCCGCCGTCCCCGAACCGGCCCCGGTGGCCGCCCCCCGGCCCCCCGCACCGGACCGGGCGACGGCCCCGGCGCCCGCCACCACGGCCGCCGTCCGCGAGGTCCTGGCGAAGGGCGGCGCCCCGGAGGCGCTGGCCGGGCCGGTGGCCGCCGTGTTCGGCGAGGGCGCGGCGGCGGCGCTGTCCGACGACCCCTGGCAGCTCCTCGCGGTGGCGGGGGTGCGGCCGGAGCAGGCCGACGGCTTCGCGCGGGCGCTGCTCGGCCCCGACTGCGGCCCCGGCGACCCGCGCCGGACGGTCGCCCTCACGGTGTGGCTCCTGGAGCGGGCCGCGCTCCAGGGACACACCGCCCTGGAGCTGGACGCGGTGCGCGCCGGGCTCGCCGCGCACTCCGTGCCCGACCCCGACGAAGCCGTCGACACGGCGGTCTCCGAGGGGGCGGTCCACCTCTTCCGGGAGGAGCGGGAGGAGCCGGCGGAGGAGTCCGACGAGAACGAGGACGCGGACGCGGACCGGCCGACGGACGGGGCGGCGGGCGAGAGCGGCGAGGAGCCGCCCGCGCTGCTCGGCCTCGACCGGTACGCGCTCGCGGAGGAGAGCCTCGCGGAGGGCCTCGCCCGCCTCGTCAGGACGGTCACGGCCGACACCTGGGAGGGCTCCGAGCTCGAACGCGCCGCCGGTGCGCACGGCCTCGTGCTGCACACCGGTGGCGAGGCAGCCCGCGCCGAGCCGGTGGCGCTCGCGGCGGCGGCCCGTGAGCGGGGCCTGCGCGCCCTGGTCGCGGTCCACTCCGACGACGGGCGGCGCGCGCTCGGCGCCGCGGGGACGGAGGCCGTGACGGTCGCCGCCCTGCTGTCCGGGGCGGCCGGACCGGGCCGGGACGAGGACGGCGCCTTCGCCCTCGACCTCCTGGTGGTGCTCGACGCGCCGCAGCTGGACGTGGAGACGGCCGCGACGCTCGTGGAGTCGCTGCCGGACGGCTGCCGCCTGGTCCTGAGCGGCGACCCGGAGGTCCTCGGGGCGCCGGGCGCGGGCCGGGCCTTCGCCGACGCGCTCGCGGCCCGGGTGTGCCCCCGGATCGCCTCGCGCGTCCCCGACCCGGGGCCGCTCGGCGAGCTGGTGTCGGGCGTCGGCGCCGGCGAGCTGAACCAGGTCGAGGCGCCCGGCAAGGAGATCGTGATCGTCCCGGTGCGGGACGCGGGCGAGGCCGTGCACCGTACGGTCCAGCTGGTGGCCGACTCGGTGCCCCGGGCGTTCGGGGTGCCGCCGGAGCGGACGCAGGTCGTCACGGTCGGCCACGGCGGCTCGGCCGGCACGCGCGCGCTGAACGCGGCCCTCAAGCAGCGGCTCAATCCCGGGCCCGGCCGGTTCGGCGGCTACGACCCCGGGGACCGGGTGGCGTACGCGCCCGCGCCCGGCCGGACGGTCACCGGCACGGTCCTCTCGGCCGACGCCGAGGGCCTGCGGCTGCGGTGCGGGGACGACGAGGTCCTCGTACCGAAGGAGCGGGTGGAGTCGGCGCTGCGGCACGGCTGGGCCCTCACCGCGCACCAGGCGGCCGGGACGCGGTGGCCCGCGGTGGTCGCGGTGCTGCCCGGGGACGCGGCCGGGGGTCTGAGCCGGCCCTGGGTGTACACGGCCTTCGGCCGGGCGGAGCGCCATCTGTCGGTCGTGCACGGCGTGGACCAGGCGCTGCCCCGCGCGGTGGCCGAGGGGGTGGCCCCGGAGCGCACGACACGGCTGCGGCCGCTCCTGGAGGCGCTGCTCGCCGCTCCCGGGGAGTAGGAACGGCGGGAGGGCCGGGACGCCTCGTACGGCGTCCCGGCCCTCCCGCGTCCCCGCGTCGGCCCGGAGGTCAGGCGCGGACCCTCCCGACCGTGCCGCCTTCGGCGGCGCCGTCGTCGTCCTCTTCCGCTTCCGCTTCCTCGTCCTCGTCCTCGTCCTCGTCGAAGACGGAGCTGACGTCGAAGCGGCAGACGATCCGCTCCGGGTCCGCGTGCTCGAAGGGGGCGCCGAGCCACTCCCCCGGTTCCGGGAGCTCGTCGGCCGCGACGACCCAGAGCGTGGAGTCGCCCTCCTCCAGACCGAAGTCCTTGTGCCGGGAGGCGATCTCGTCCGGCTCGTACTCGCCGAAGAGCACGCCGAGCGCGGCGAGGGGCGAGACCCCGGCCTTGGCGGCCGCCCCGGTGACGTCCTCGCCGCCGCTCTCGGCGACTCGGCGGGCCTGGGCGAGCAGTCGCCGGGGTTCCGCCACGGCGTAGTCGCGGCGGATCAGGAGGCTGAGGGCGTGGGGTTCGTCGGGTCCGGTGTACGGCGGCAGGGAGCCGTCCGCTCCGGGGATCTCGAAGGGGGTGACCTCGTCGTAGTGGTCGTAGAGGAGTTCGTCGTAGGTCTCGGCCGCCGAGGCCAGGGCGTTGAAGGCCTCGTAGACGGCCGGGTCGTCGTCCCCCGTGCGGCGTTCGACCGCCGCGAGGTGACGGTCCAGTGCGGCTTTGACCGCCTCGGCGGCGGCACGTACCTCGGCAGCGGTGGGCTGCGCAGCATCAGACATGGGACAGACGCTATCCGTACCGGGGCCGTGCCCGCACAATAGATGCGATGCCGGAATACGAATTTGTCGACGTGTACGTGCCGCGCGGTGTCTCCCGCAAGGAGGCGACGCGGCTGCTGACCGATCATGCCGAGTACGGACACTGGGAGTTGGACCGTCTGAGCCTGCACCGGGACGGGAGCCGCAGGGTGCGGCTGAAGCGGCGGATCATCCGCCAGGTCAGGGCGACCTGGTAGCCCGAAGGACGACGAGAAGGGGCCCCGCGGTGTGCGGGGCCCCTGTGCGTGGCGCGTGTCACACGGCCTCGGCCGTGCGCCGTCCTCAGGCGGCGCGGCGGGCGCGGCGGTAGATCAGCGAACCGGCGAGCAGCAGTCCGGCGCCGGCCGGGACGATCACGCCGAGCGGCCCGGAGCCGGTCTCGGCGAGCTCCTCGACGGCCCGCGGCGGCGCCGCGACGTGCGTGCCGGGGTTGTTCGACCCGCCCTCGGTGCCGGGGGTGCCCGGGGTGCCGGGGGTCTCGGGAGTGCCGGGGTTTCCGGGGGTGCCGGGGTTGCCCGGGTTCTCGGGGTTTCCGGGGTTCCCCGGGTGCGTCGGCTCGACCTCGTTGGCGCAGTCGTTGCCCGCGGCCGGGTTGAGGAGGCCGATGACCGAGACGCTGTTGCCGCACGCGTTCACCGGGACGTCGACCGGCACCTGGACGTTGTTCCCGGAGCCCACGCCGAGCGAGTCGCTCGTGTGGCCCCCGGCGGAGGACCCGCCGCCGGGCTTGCCCGGCTTTCCGGGCCCGGAGACGTTGGCGCACTTGTTGCCCATCGCCGGATTCAGCAGCCCGACGACGCTGACGGTGTTTCCGCAGGCGTTCACCGGCACGTGCACCGGGACCTGGACGGAATTGCCGGACGCGACGCCCGGGGAGTTCGTGGCCGCGCCGTTCGCACCGGAGTCGGCGTGCGCATAACCGCCGCCGACCGCGGCGAAGACGCCGCCCGCGGCCGCAACGGTGATGAGGCCCTTGCGCGTGACCTGTCGCATAGCTTGTTCCCTGCCTGCTCGGCTTCGAAGAGGTGCCACCGGGCGGAGGGCCCGGGGCGGAAATGGCCACCGGCCCCGGAGTGCATGGCACGCACTCCGGGGCCGGACCGGCTCACGCCCCCACGGGGCGGGGCACAACGTCAGGCGTTGACGCAGGTGTTGCCGAAGGCGGGGTTCAGCAGGCCGATCACGGAGACCGTGTTGCCGCACAGGTTCACGGGAACGTGAACCGGCACCTGGACGACGTTGCCCGAGAGGACACCGGGGGAACCGATGGCCGCACCCTGGGCACCCGCGTCGGCAACGGCCATGCCCGCACCCGCGAGAACGAGACCGCCAGTGGCAGCCGCAGCAGCGACGACCTTCTTGATCATTATTCCTCCTAGTTGGCAATGCGGCCCCAGCCGCGGACCGCACACCTGTAACGAGGGGGAAGGGTGGGGGCTACGAGCGCCCGAGTTCATTCACTCTTTTCGGGCACGCGCAAACGCACGGACGAATTCCGCGGGCACTCACGGCGGACGGTCCCGGCGGGCGGTCTCAGCAGGCGTCCAGGAAGCGGTCCAGGACGCGGGCGCCGAACTTGAGGCCGTCGACCGGGACCCGCTCGTCCACGCCGTGGAACATGCCGGCGAAGTCGAGCTCCGGCGGCAGCTGGAGCGGGGCGAAGCCGAAGCAGCGGATGCCGAGGTCGTCGAAGGACTTGGCGTCGGTGCCGCCGGAGAGCATGTACGGCACGGCGCGGGCGATCGGGTCCTCGGCGCGCAGGGCCAGCTGCATGGCGTCGACCAGGGCGCCGTCGAAGCTGGTCTCCAGGGCCTTGTCGCCGTGCACGTCCTCGCGCTTCACCCGGGGCCCGAGGATCCGGTCGAGGTCGGCCAGGAACTCCTGCTCGTATCCGGGCAGGAAGCGGCCGTCGACGTGCGCCGTGGCCTGGCCGGGGATCACGTTCACCTTGTAGCCGGCGCCGAGCATGGTCGGGGCGGCCGAGTTGCGCAGGGTGGCGCCGATCATCTTGGCGATGCCACCGAGCTTGGCGAGGGTGGCGTCCATGTCCTCGGGGTCGAGCGGGGTGCCCAGGGCGTCCGAGAGTTCGTCCAGGAAGGAGCGGACGGTCTTGGTGACCCTCACCGGCCACTGGTGGCGGCCGAGGCGGCCCACGGCCTCGCAGAGCTCCGTGATGGCGTTGTCGTCGTTGGTCATCGAGCCGTGGCCCGCGGTGCCCTCGACGGTCAGCCGCATCCAGTGCATGCCCTTCTGGGCCGTCTCCACCAGGTAGAGCCGCAGGTTCTCGTTGACGGTGAAGGAGAAGCCGCCGACCTCGCCGATCGCCTCGGTGACCCCCTCGAAGAGGTCCCGGTGCTCGTCGACCAGGTGCCGGGCGCCGTAGGTGCCGCCGGCCTCCTCGTCGGCGAGGAAGGCGAGGACGACGTCGCGCGGGGGCTTGCGGCCGCTGCGCAGCCGGTCCCGCACGACCGCGAGGGTCATCGCGTCCATGTCCTTCATGTCGACGGCGCCGCGGCCCCAGACGCAGCCGTCGGCGATCTCCCCGGAGAAGGGGTGGTGGGTCCAGTCCTCGGCGTTGGCCGGGACGACGTCGGTGTGGCCGTGGATCAGCAGGGCGGGCCGCGACGGGTCCTCGCCCTCGATCCGGGCGACGGTGGAGGCCCGGCCCCGGTGCGACTCGATGACCTTCGGTTCGAGGCCGACCTCGGCGAGCTTCTCCGCGATGTACTCCGCCGCCGCCCGCTCCCCCGGCCCCGAGTGGTCGCCGTAGTTGCTGGTGTCGATGCGGATGAGGTCGCGACAGAGGTCGACTACCTCGTCCTCGCCGCGGACGCTCCCGGCCGTGTTCGACTCGCTCACGCTGCTTCCTCCCACTACGTGCCCCACGTGATTGCTGGTGGTCTCCCCCCATCCTCCCGCGCGGCCCCCTCGCGGCCCAAGGCCGCCCGCCGACCGTCATGCGGCTGTCACATGCCCGGGGCCGTCCGGGGCCGCCCGGGGGTGGTGATCGACCACCCCGAATGTTTGCTATGGTTTTCCTCGTCGGAAGGGCCCAGCGGCCGGGAAGACAGACACCTTGTCCGGGTGGCGGAATGGCAGACGCGCTAGCTTGAGGTGCTAGTGCCCTTTATCGGGCGTGGGGGTTCAAGTCCCCCCTCGGACACCACACGGAGTCCCGGTCGAGATCTTCTCGACCGGGACTTCCGCGTATGCGCGTGCGTCACGGGCGCGCGTGCGTACGGACGGCACGAGGCGGAGCGGTGAGACGCAGAACCAGGCCCCCCGCGTCGCCGCTGTCCCAGCGGGACGGGATCGATCCCGTACGGGTGCGGCTGCCGGAGGATCCGGACGGCGCCTGGGCGACCGTACGGGACCACCTGCTCGACCGGTACGGGGCGGCCGTCGGGGCCGGGCGGGTCGAGGAGATGCTGCGGGCGGGGCGGTTCGTCGGGACCGACGGGCCGGTCGCCGGGGACGAGCCGTACGCCGCGGGGCGGTGGCTCTGGTTCCACCGGGACTTCCCGCCGGAGGCTCCGGTGCCGTTCGGGGTCGGGGTCGTGTACCGGGACGAGCGGATCGTGGTGGCCGACAAGCCGCACTTCCTGGCGACGATGCCCCGGGGGCGGCACGTCACGGAGACCGCGACGGCGCGGCTGCGGAGGGACCTGGGGCTGCCCCGGTTGCAGCCCGCGCACCGGCTCGACCGGCTGACGGCGGGGCTCGTCCTCTTCGTCGTGCGGGAGGAGGACCGGGGGGCGTACCAG
This sequence comes from Streptomyces sp. NRRL F-6492, assembly GCF_001280125.1. GTDB lineage: Bacteria > Actinomycetota > Actinomycetes > Streptomycetales > Streptomycetaceae > Streptomyces. Next base: position 121,347 of record NZ_LGEG01000002.1, on the reverse strand, counting down.
ACGCTGTTCCGGGACCGGGCCGTGCGCAAGGAGTACGAGGCGGTGGCGCCGCACGACCCGGCGGTGGGGCTGCCGGTGACGGTGCGGAGCCGGATCGAGAAGGAGCGCGGGGTGATGGCCGCCCGGGAGGTGCCGGGCGAGCCGAACGCCGAGAGCCGGATCGCGCTCGTGGCGCACGCGGGCGGGCTCGGCCGGTACCGGCTGGAGCCGGTGACCGGGCGGACGCACCAGCTGCGGGTGCACATGAACGCGCTCGGGCTGCCGATCCTGAACGATCCGGTCTATCCGGTGGTCCGTGAGGACGGGCCGGAGGACTTCGGGCGTCCGCTGCACCTGCTGGCGCGGACGCTGGAGTTCACCGACCCGTTCACGGGCCGCGCGATGCGCTTCGGGAGCCGGCTGCGGCTCAGTGGCCCCGGCTGATCCACTCCTGGAGGTGGGGGGCCTCGGCGCCGACGGTGGTGGTGTCGCCGTGGCCGGTGCGCACCACCGTCTCCGGCGGCAGGGCGAGGAGCCTGTCCCGGATCGAGTCGACGATCGTGGGGAAGTCCGAGAAGGACCGGCCGGTGGCGCCGGGGCCGCCCTGGAAGAGGGTGTCACCGGTGAAGACCGTGCCGAGCTCCGGCGCGTACAGGCTGACCGCTCCCGGGGCGTGGCCCGGGGTGTGCAGGACCGTGAGGTCGGTGCCGGCGATGGTGAGGACCTGGCCGTCGGCGAGGTCGCCGTCCGGGCTGTGGTCGGGGTGGGTCCGCTTCCACAGCGGCAGGTCGGCGGGGTGGAGCAGGATGCGGGCGCCGGTGGCGGCCGCGAGCGCCGGGGCCGCGTCCACGTGGTCGTTGTGGGCGTGGGTGCAGACGATGGCGCGCAGGGTGCGTCCGTCGAGCGCGGCGAGGATGGCCCCGGCGTCGTGGGCGGCGTCGATGACGATCGCCTCGGTGTCGTCGCCGACGATCCAGACGTTGTTGTCGACGTCCCAGGTGCCGCCGTCGAGGCTGAAGGTGCCGGAGGTGACGAGGTGGTCGATCCGGGCGGTCATCACAGCACCACCACCGAGCGCAGGACGTCGCCCTGGTGCATGCGGGCGAAGGCCTGCTCGACCTCGCCGAGGCCGATGGTCTCGGTGACGAAGGCGGCGAGGTCGATGCGGCCCTGCTGGTGCAGGTCGACGAGCATCGGGAAGTCGCGGGAGGGCAGGCAGTCGCCGTACCAGGAGGACTTGAGCGCGCCGCCGCGGCCGAAGACGTCGAGGAGGGGCAGTTCGAGCTTCATTTCGGGGGTGGGGACGCCGACGAGGACGACGGTGCCGGCCAGGTCGCGGGCGTAGAAGGCCTGCTCGTACGTCTCCGGGCGGCCGACGGCCTCGATGACGACGTCGGCGCCGAAGCCGCCGGTGAGTTCGCGGATCGCCTCGACGGGGTCGGTGGAGCGGGAGTCGACGGTGTGGGTGGCGCCCATCGCCTTCGCCGTCTCCAGCTTCCGGTCGTCGACGTCGACGGCGATGATCTTCGAGGCTCCGGCGAGGCGGGCGCCGACGACCGCCGCGTCGCCGACGCCGCCGCAGCCGATGACGGCGACGGTGTCGCCGCGGCCGACGTTGCCGGTGTTGAGGGCGGCGCCGATGCCGGCCATCACGCCGCAGCCGAGGAGGCCCGCGACCTCGGGGGCGACGGCGGGGTCGACCTTGGTGCACTGGCCGGAGGCGACGAGGGTCTTCTCGGCGAAGGCGCCGATGCCGAGGGCCGGGGAGAGCTCCGTGCCGTCGAGCAGGGTCATGCGCTGCTCGGCGTTGTGGGTGTCGAAGCAGTACCAGGGGCGGCCGCGCAGACAGGCGCGGCAGGTGCCGCACACGGCACGCCAGTTGAGGATCACGAAGTCGCCGGGGGCGACGTCGGTGACGCCCTCGCCGACCGACTCCACGATTCCGGCGGCCTCGTGGCCGAGGAGGAAGGGGAACTCGTCGTTGATGCCGCCCTGCTTGTAGTGGAGGTCGGTGTGGCAGACGCCGCACGCCTGGATCTTCACGACGGCCTCGCCGGGGCCCGGATCGGGGATCACGATCGTCTCGACCCGTACCGGTTCGTTTTTGCCGGGGGCGATGACCCCCTGGACGTGCTGCGGCATCGCGAACTTCCTTTTCTGCGAACGGATCTTGTAAGGCTCCTGCGTACCACTATCTCCTGACAAAAGGCGAGACCCCCGCAGGCCGTGCCCGCGGGGGTTCCCTGACGGTACGTCAGTCGCGCGGGGTCGCGGCGGTGTCGCGGACCCGGCGGCGGACCAGGAACCAGCCGCCGACGAGCGCGGCCGCGATGAGCGGCAGGCAGTTCACGGTGGTGCGGCTGATGCCCTCGTCCATCCACATGAGGACGAGGACGGAGCCGAGGAAGAGGAGGGTGACGATCTGGGTGTACGGGGCCCAGGGCAGCCGGTAGCCGGGGCGGGCGAGCCTGCCCTGCTCGGCCCGGCGCCAGAACAGCAGCGAGCAGACCATGATCATGGCCCAGGTGCCGATGATGCCGATCGAGGCGAAGTTGAGGACCAGTTCGAAGGCCTCGCCGGGCATGACGTAGTTGAGGGCGACGCCGAGGACGCCGAAGCCCGCGGTGAGCAGGATGCCGCCGTAGGGGACGCCGCCCTTGTTCATGACGCCGGTGAAGCGGGGCGCGGAGCCGGCGAGCGACATGGAGCGCAGGATGCGGCCGGTGGAGTACAGGCCCGAGTTGAGGCTGGAGAGGGCGGCGGTGAGGACGACGAGGTTCATCACGCCGGCGGCGCCGGGGATGCCCAGCTTGTCGAAGACGGTGACGAAGGGGCTCTGGTCGCCGGAGTAGGCCGTGTACGGCAGCAGGAGGGCGAGCAGGACGACGGAGCCGACGTAGAAGAGGCCCACGCGCCACATGATCGAGTTGATCGCCTTCGGCATGATCTTCTCGGGGTTCTCGGTCTCGCCCGCGGCGACGCCGCACAGTTCGACGGAGGCGTAGGCGAAGACGACGCCCTGGATGAGCAGCAGCATCGGCATCATGCCGTTCGGGAAGACGCCGCCGTTGTCGGCGATGTTGCCGAGGCCGGGGGTGTGGCCGCCGACGTCGTGGGAGGTCACGACGAGGAAGATGCCGACCAGCATGAAGGCGACCAGGGCGGCGACCTTGACGATGGCGAACCAGAACTCCATCTCGCCGAAGTACTTCACGGAGATGAGGTTGGCGGCGAGGACGACCGCGAGGGCGATCAGGGCGAGGATCCACTGCGGGACGTCGCTGAACATCGACCAGAAGTGGGCGTAGGTGGCGGCCGCGGTGATGTCGGCGACGGCGGTGGTCGACCAGTTGAGGAAGTAGAGCCAGCCGGCCGTGTAGGCGCCCTTCTCGCCCATGAACTCGCGCGCGTAGGAGACGAAGGCGCCGGAGGAGGGGCGGTAGAGCACCAGCTCGCCGAGGGCGCGGACCACGAAGAAGGCGAAGACGCCGCAGACGGCGTAGGCGATGAAGAGGGAGGGCCCGGCCTGGGACATGCGGCCGCCGGCGCCCAGGAAGAGCCCGGTGCCGATGGCGCCGCCGATGGCGATCATGTTGATGTGCCGGGACTTGAGGTCCTTGCGGTATCCGGCGTCGCCGGCGTCGACGTGGGGGGTGGCGGCCGTGGGCCCGCCGGATGCCGCCGGTGCGGCGGACAGCGGGTCGGCCGCGGTGACGCGGTCACTCATGGAGTCGTTCGCCTTCGTGAGGGGGGCTGTGCGGTACCCGGTCGCACCCGGTGGGGGGTCTCCCCGGTACGACCAGCGCACATCCTCACGGCACGGGGCGGTAACTGACTGTGGCGCATGTCACTGAACGCCCATATTTGAGCTAGTTCAGAGCTTGCGTCCGGTTGTCACGGCGCGAGGACGTCCAGCTCCTGGAGGGCGCCGACCGCGATCCGGCGGGTCAGCTCCTCGGCGCGGGCCGCGTCCCGCTCCCGTACGGCCTCGGCGACCTGGACGTGGAGGGTGACGGCGGCCGGGTCCGGGTCCTCGAACATCACGTGGTGGTGGGTGCGGCCGGTGAGGACCTCCGCGACGACGTCGCCGAGGCGGGCGAACATCTCGTTGCCGGAGGCGTTGAGGACGACCCGGTGGAAGGCGATGTCGTGGACGAGGTACTCCTCCAGGCGCCGGCCGCGCGAGGTGGCGACCATGCCGAGGGCCTCCTCGGTGAGTTCGCGGCACTGCTCGGGGGTGGCGTTGACGGCCGCGAGGCCCGCGGCGACGGGCTCGACGGCGGAGCGGAGCACGGTGAGCGAGCGGAGCTGGCGGGGGCGGTCGGCGCCGGCCAGGCGCCAGCGGATGACCTGGGGGTCGTACACGTTCCAGCTCGCGGTGGGGAGCACGGTCACGCCGACGCGGCGGCGGGACTCGACCAGGTGCATGGACTCCAGGACCCGGACGACCTCGCGGACCACGGTCCGGGAGACGTCGAAGCGCCGGGCGAGCTCGTCGGTGCGCAGCACGGTGCCGGGCGGGTATTCCCCCGCGGTGATCGCGAGGCCCAGGGTGGCCAGGACGTGGGAGTGAAGCCCCTGGGCCTGTGTCGTCATGGGAGCCAGCCTATGCGGGTACGCGGGGGTGATCACGTCCGGAGCGCACCCCGGCATAAAAAGTACGACTTTTATGTCACAGCCTCTTGAATACGTCGTACCCAATGGGTTTCATGAGCGCGACGGACAACGGAATCGATGTCGAAGAGGACAGCGAGGCAACCTCCCATGAGCAGCACACCCCAGGCCCCTCCCGTCGTCGTCGTGATGGGCGTCGCGGGAACCGGCAAGACCACCATCGGTCCGCTGGTCGCCGAGGCCCTCGGCCTCCCCTACGCCGAGGGCGACGACTTCCACCCCGCGGCCAACGTCGCCAAGATGTCGGCCGGCGTCCCGCTGGACGACGAGGACCGGGGCCCCTGGCTGGACGCCATCGGGGCGTGGGCGCACGGCCGGGCCGGACTCGGCGGCGTGGTGAGCAGCTCCGCGCTGAAGCGGGCCTACCGGGACCGGCTGCGCGCCGCCGCGCCCGGCGTCGTCTTCCTGCACCTGACCGGCGACCGGGAACTCATCGAGGGCCGGATGGCCGCGCGCAAGGGGCACTTCATGCCGACGGCGCTGCTCGACTCCCAGTTCGCCACCCTGGAGCCGCTCCGGTCCGACGAGGCCGGCGTCGCCGTCGACGTGTCCGGCACCCCCGAGGAGATCACCGCCCGCGCCGTCGTCGCACTGCGCGGCCGGGCCGGCTGACCCCCTCCGCCCCCCTTTTTCTTCTCTCCTGCCCGTACGAAGGACACCACCGTGACCAGTCTCAGCGTCGAGACCCTGGCAGCGGACGCCGCCGAACCGATCACCTCGGCGGGCAACGCCCAGCTCGGGATCGCCGTGCTCGCCGGCATCGCCGTCATCGTCCTGCTCATCACCAAGTTCAAGCTGCACGCGTTCCTGGCGCTGACCATCGGGTCGCTCGCGCTCGGCGCGTTCGCGGGCGCGCCGCTCGCGGACACCATCAAGTCCTTCACCGCCGGCCTCGGCGCCACCGTCGCCGGCGTGGGCGTGCTGATCGCCCTCGGCGCCATCCTCGGCAAGCTGCTCGCGGACTCCGGCGGCGCGGACCAGATCGTCGACACGATCCTGGCGAGGGCGAGCGGCCGGGCCATGCCGTGGGCGATGGTGCTCATCGCCTCCGTGATCGGCCTGCCGCTCTTCTTCGAGGTCGGCATCGTGCTGCTGATCCCGGTCGTGCTGCTCGTCGCCAAGCGCGGCGACTACTCCCTGATGCGGATCGGCATCCCGGCCCTCGCCGGCCTCTCCGTGATGCACGGGCTCATCCCGCCGCACCCCGGCCCGCTCGTCGCGATCGACGCCGTCGGCGCCAACCTGGGCGTCACCCTCGCCCTCGGTCTCGTCGTCGCGATCCCGACCGTGATCATCGCCGGTCCGCTCTTCTCCCGGTACGCGGCCCGCTGGGTGGACATCCCGGCCCCCGAGAACATGATCCCGACGCGCCCCTCCGAGGACCTGGAGAAGCGCCCCGGCTTCGGCGTCACCGTCGCGACCGTACTCCTTCCGGTCGTCCTGATGCTGGTGAAGGCGCTCGTCGACATCGTCGTGGACGACCCCGAGAACGGCGTCCAGAAGGTCACCGACGTCATCGGCTCGCCACTGATCGCGCTGCTCGCCGCCGTCGTGGTCGCGCTCTTCACCCTGGGCCGGGCGGCCGGCTTCAGCAAGGAGCGCCTGTCCTCGACCGTCGAGAAGTCCCTCGCCCCGATCGCGGGCGTCCTGATGATCGTCGGCGCGGGCGGCGGCTTCAAGCAGACCCTGATCGACATAGGCGTCGGCCGGATGATCCTGGACTTCTCCGAGAGCTGGTCCATCCCGGCCCTGCTGCTCGCCTGGCTGATCGCGGTCGCGATCCGGCTCGCGACGGGCTCCGCGACGGTGGCGACGATCTCGGCGGCGGGGCTGGTGGCTCCGCTGGCGGAGGGCATGTCCACGGGCGAGACGGCGCTGCTCGTCCTCGCGATCGGCGCCGGTTCGCTCTTCTTCAGCCATGTCAACGACGCCGGGTTCTGGCTGGTGAAGGAGTACTTCGGCATGAGCGTCGGCCAGACGATCAAGACCTGGTCGGTGATGGAGACGATCATCTCGGTCGTGGGCATCGTGTTCGTGCTGCTGCTGTCGCTGGTGTTGTAGCGCCGCCGGAAACGAGAGGTGAGGGCCGGTGGTGGCTGACAGACTGTCGGCCATGACCGGCCTTCACGCGCTCAAGCCCTTCCTGCTCGCCTTCCCCGGCCCCCTGCGGGACCGGCTCGTCGCGGCGGTCCTCTCCGGCGAGAAGACCGCCACGACGGGGCTCCTCCTGGAGTACGAGGCCGAGAACGAGGAGCTGCCCGAGGTCGGCGAACGGTCGGCCGTCATCGACTCGGACGGCCGCGAGGTGGCGGTCGTGGAGATCACGGAGGTCCGGGTCCTGCCCCTGCGCGACGCGGACCTCCGCCTCGCGCTCGGCGAGGGCGAGGGCTACCGGTCGGTCGCGGAGTGGCGCGCGGGCCACGACGACTTCTGGCACGGCGAGGAGATGCGGGAGGCGCTGGGGGACCCGGAGTTCGTCGTGGACGACGACACGATGCTGGTGGTGGAGTGGTTCCGGGTGGTGGAGGTGCTCCGGGGGGCCTGACCGAAGGCCGCGCCGAGGGGGCCGGGGCCGCCGGTGTCCCCGGCGGAGGACCGGCCCCGCCGGAGGACCGGCCCCGCCGGAGGACCGGCCCCGCCGGAGGACCGGCCCCGCCGGAGGACCGGCCCCGCCGAAGACCTCGTGCCGGGGCCCCGGTCCTCAGCCCACCGCCCTCGCCGCCGCCCGGCCCGCCGCGCGGCCCGAGAAGACGCAGCCGCCGAGGAAGGTGCCTTCGAGGGAGCGGTAGCCGTGGACGCCGCCGCCGCCGAAGCCGGCCGCCTCGCCCGCCGCGTACACGCCCTCCAGGGGTGCGCCGTCCTCCGTCAGGACGCGGGAGTCGAGGTCGGTCTCCAGGCCGCCGAGGGACTTGCGGGTGAGGATGTTGAGGCGCACGGCGATCAGCGGGCCCGCCCCGGGGTCCAGGATGCGGTGCGGGGCCGCCGTGCGGATGAGCTTGTCGCCCAGGTACCTGCGGGCGCCCCGGATCGCCGTGACCTGGAGGTCCTTGGTGAAGGGGTTGGCGATCTCGCGGTCGCGGGCGGTGAGTTCGCGGCGCAGGTCGGCCTCGTCGATCAGCGGCACGTCGGTGAGCGCGTTCATGCCCCGGACGAGGGCGGAGAGGTCCTTCTCGACGACGAAGTCGACGCCCTTGTCCATGAAGGCCTGGACGGGGCCGGGCACGTCCGCCCGCGCGCGGCCGATGACGTCGCGGACCGACTTGCCGGTGAGGTCCGGGTTCTGCTCGGAGCCCGAGAGGGCGAACTCCTTGCCGATGATCTTCTTGTCGAGGACGAACCAGGTGTGGTCGTGCCCGGTCCGCATGATGTGTTCGAGGGTGCCGAGGGTGTCGAAGCCGGGGAAGAGCGGCACGGGCAGCCGCTTGCCGGTGGCGTCGAGCCAGAGGGAGGACGGGCCGGGCAGGATGCGGATGCCGTGGCGGGCCCAGATGGGGTTCCAGTTCTCGATGCCCTCGGTGTAGTGCCACATCCGGTCGCGGTTGATGTGGCTGGCGCCGGCCTTCTCGGCGATGCCGAGCATGAGCCCGTCGACGTGCGCGGGGACGCCGGAGAGCAGCTTGGCGGGCGGGGTGCCCAGGCGGGCGGGCCACTGGGCGCGGACGAGGTCGTGGTTGCCGCCGATGCCGCCGGAGGTGACGATCACGGCCTGGGCGCGCAGTGCGAAGGAGCCGGTGGCCCCGCGGCCGCTGGCGGTGCCCCGGGGGGCGGCGGAGGGTTCCAGGACCTCGCCGGTGACGGTGTCGACGGCTCCGGCGGTGCGGCCGAGGCCGGTGACGCGGTGGCGGAAGCGGAGCCGGACCAGGCCGCGGGCGACGCCCTCGCGGACCTTCCGCTCGAAGGGGGCGACGAGGCCGGGGCCCGTACCCCAGGTGATGTGGAAGCGGGGAACGGAGTTGCCGTGCCCGGTGGCGTCGTAGCCGCCGCGCTCGGCCCAGCCGACGACGGGGAAGAAGCGCACCCCGCGCGCGTGGAGCCAGGCGCGCTTCTCGCCGGCCGCGAAGTCGACGTACGCCTCGGCCCACTTCCTCGGCCAGTGGTCCTCGGTCCGGTCGAAGCCGGCGGTGCCGTACCAGTCCTGGAGGGCGAGGGCGTGGCTGTCCTTGACGCGCATCCGGCGCTGCTCGGGCGAGTCGACCAGGAAGAGGCCGCCGAAGGACCAGTGGGCCTGGCCTCCGAGGGACTGTTCGGGCTCCTGGTCGAGGAGGATCACGGTGCGGCCGGCGTCGACCAGCTCGGCGGTGGCGACGAGTCCGGCGAGACCGGCCCCGATCACGATCACATCAGCGTCATAGGACATGGACCGCATCTTGGATACACCGGTGTATCGAGTCAACCGTTCGGACGCGCGGTCTCCCGGCGCGGTCCCGCCGGGTCGTTCCGCCGGACGGTTTTGCTTGGATGGCGCCATGAGTTCAGCCGATGAGATTCTCGACGTCGTCGACGAGCAGGACCGGGTGGTCGGGCGGGCCCCGCGCGGCGAGGTGTACGCCCGGGGCCTGATCCACCGCTGCGTCTTCGTCCGGGTCCGGGACGCCGACGGCCGGGTCTTCGTGCACCGCAGGACGCCCACGAAGCTGGTCTTCCCCTCGATGTACGACATGTTCGTCGGCGGTGTCGTCGGCGCGGGCGAGTCCTACGACGAGGCCGCGCTGCGCGAGGCCGAGGAGGAGCTGGGGGTGCGGGGGCTCCCCCGCCCCGAGCCGGTGCTGCGCTTCCTGTACGACTCCGGGGGCGTGGCCGGGAAGTGGTGGTCGGCCGTGTACGAGGTCCGCTGCGAGCTGCCGGTGGACCCGCAGGTCGAGGAGGTCGCCTGGCACGCCTTCCTGACGGAGGACGAGCTGGCCGCGCGGCTCGGTGAGTGGGAGTGGGTGCCGGACGGGCTCGCCGCGTACGAGCGGCTGCGGGCGGAGGCGGCGGGGCGGGGCTGAGGGCCCGGCCACCGGGCCCCCGCGCACCGGGCGGTCGGATGATCAGACCGTTAGGGTGCGCGTGTGAGCGATTTCGTGCAGAGTCTGCGGCTCTGGTTCGCGCCGCAGCGGATCCGGGACGAGGGGGACACCCCCGACTACCGCTTCTCCCTCGCCAACGAACGGACCTTCCTCGCCTGGATCCGGACCGCGCTCGCCCTGGTCGGCGGCGGCTTCGCCGTCGACCAGTTCCTCCCCGACCTGCGGTGGGGGGTGCGGGTCGGGCTCGCGCTCGCGCTGCTCGCCGCCGGGGTGCTGTGCGCCCTGCGCGCGGTGAACCACTGGGTGCGCTGCGAGCGGGCGATGCGGCGCGGCGAGGACCTTCCGGTGTCCCGGTTCCCGGCGGTGCTCAGCCTCGCGGTGGCCGTGGTGGCGCTCGCGATGGTGGTGGTCGTGCTCTTCGGCTGGGCCGGGTAGTGGAGGGGCCGCCGGACGCGGGCGACGCCGGGGCGGTGGTGACCCGGGACCCCGGGCTCCAGCCGGAGCGGACCCGGCTCGCCTGGCGGCGCACCACGCTCTCCTGCACGGTCGTGGCGGTGCTCGCCGTCAAGCTGGCCGTCCAGGACGAGACCACGCCCCGGGGGCTGGCCGGGCTCGCCCTCTCCGCCCTCGCGTGGGTCCTGTTCCTGGTGGTGGCCCACCGCCGGATCCGCTCCCTGGACACGGCCCGGCCGCGTCCGCTCACCCACCGGGACGCGCTGCTCGCCGCCGCGTGCACGATCGGTCTCGCCGTCTTCGGGGCGGCGCTGATCTGGTGAGCCCGGCGGCGCCCCCGTAAGGGACGGGGTGGGGGAGAACACGGACGCGGCGAACCTTCCGAACCAGGACGAGAGGGGCGTATCGGACTAGCCTGGAAAGGTCAGCCGTCCCCTCACGGAGGCCTTGTGATGACCGTTCTCCACCACGAACACCCCACGCACGCCCACGCCCACGGTCCGGACTGCGGCCACCGGGCGGTGGGCCACGGGGACCACGTCGACTACGCGCACGACGGGCACCTCCACCGCGAGCACTCGGGTCACTGGGACGAGTGCGAGCCGGCCGGTCACGTCTCCCACGAGGCGCACGCGCACGAGCACGGGCCCGACTGCGGCCACGAGTCGGTGACGCACGGCGACCACGTCGACTACGTGCACGACGGACACCGGCACGCGGCGCACGACGGGCACTGGGACGACCACTGACCCGGTGACCGGCCCGGCGCCCCCCACCGCGCCGCGCTCCCGGACGGACCGCTTCCGACTTCCCCCGGCCCGGGGCCGACTGGCACTCTCCCCCCTGTCAGGTCCGGCTCTCACCCGGGGGAATCCCTTGTCTTCCACCGACCCCTACGTGGTCACCCTCGCCCCGCACGTCCACGCCTTCGTCCAGCCCGACGGGGGCTGGTGCCTGAACAACGCGGGCTTCCTCGGCGACGCGGGCGAGTCGCTGCTCGTCGACACCGCCGCCACCGAACGGCGGGCCCTGCTGCTGCGCGAGGCCGTCCTCGCCGCCGGGTTCCCGCTGCCGCGCACGGTCGTCTCCACCCACCACCACGGGGACCACACCTACGGGAACGGGGTGTTCGCCCCCGAGGCGCGGATCGTGGGGCACGAGAACTGCCGGGCCGAGCAGCTCGCGGCCGGACACCAGCTCCATCTGATCTGGCCGCGGACCGACTTCGGCCGGGTGGACATCCTGCCGCCGTCCGTCACGTACACCGACCGGCTGACGCTGCACGTCGGCGGGATCGAGGTGCGGGTGCTCCACCCGGGCGCCGCGCACACCACGGGCGACTCGATCGTGCACCTCCCCGAGCAGGGGGTGGTCTTCACGGGCGACCTGGTCTTCCACGGCGGGACGCCGTTCCTGCCGATGGGGTCGCTCGCCGGTTCGCTGCGCGCGCTCGCCCTGCTGCGCTCGCTCGACGCGCCGACGGTGGTGCCCGGACACGGGCGGGTGACCGACCCCTCGGCGTACGACGCGACGGAGCGGTACCTGCTGTGGGTGCGGGAGCTGGCCGCCGAGGGGTACGCGAGGGGGGACGCGCCGCTGGAGACGGCGCGGCGGGCGGAGCTCGGCGAGTTCGCCGCGTGGCGGGAGAGCGAGCGCCTGGTGGCGAACCTGCACCGGGCCCACGCGGAGCTGGCGGGCCTGCCGGAGGGGCACCCGCTCGACCCGGTGGCGGTCTTCGGCGACATGGCGGCGATGAACGGCGGGGTGCCGGTGGCCTGCCACGCCTGAGCCGCCGGGGAGCGCGTGCCGGAGGGAGGACCACCCCCTCGGCGCGCGCTCTCCGCGCCTGCGGCGGGGGCGCCCCCGGAGTGTGGCGGACACCCCTCTGGACGACATACCGACTGGTCGGTCATCATGAGGGCCGACCGAAGCCGATCCGGAGGTACGCCCGATGAGCTCCGCCCCTGACCCGCAGTCGACGACGCGGGAGGTACCCCCACCGGGTCTCGACCCCGAGCGGCTGCGCCGTTTCCTCGACCGCGAGCGGCCCGGCCTGGCCGCCGGCCCCCTCGAAGCCCGGCTGATCGAGGGCGGGCGCTCGAACCTGACGTACGCGGTGACCGACGGCACCGCCGCCGGCCGCTGGGTCGTCCGCAGGCCCCCGCTCGGCCACGTCCTGGCCACCGCCCACGACATGCGGCGCGAGCACCGCGTGATCAGCGCCCTGCACGCGACGGACGTGCCCGTGCCCGGGACGGTCCTGCTCTGCGAGGACGAGTCGGTCCTCGGCGCGCCGTTCTACGTCATGGAGTTCGTCGAGGGGACGCCGTACCGCTCGGCCCGCGAGCTCGCCCCGCTGGGCCCCGAGCGCACCCGCGCCGCCGTCCTCGGCCTGGTCGACACCCTGGTCGACCTGCACGCCGTGGACCCCGACGCGGTCGGACTCGGCGACTTCGGGCGGCCCGACGGCTTCCTCGACCGGCAGCTGCGGCGCTGGGGCAAGCAGCTCGACGCCTCGCGCGGCCGGGAGCTGGCCGGGATCGACGAGCTGCACGCCGCCCTCGGCCGGGCGCTGCCGTCCTCTCCCCCGCCCACCGTGGTCCACGGCGACTACCGGCTCGACAACGTCCTCGTCGGCCCCGACGACCGCATCCGGGCCGTCCTGGACTGGGAGATGTCGACGCTCGGCGACCCGCTCACCGACCTCGGCCTGCTCGTCATGTACAGCACCCCGCTGGACCTGCCGGGCTCCCCCATCTCCACGACCGCCGCGGCCGCCGGGCACCCGAGCGCCGCCGAGCTGGTCCAGCGCTACGCGGCCCGCTCGGGCTGCGACACCTCCGCCCTCTCCTGGTACACGGCCTTCGCCTGGTTCAAGCTCGCCGTGATCCTGGAGGGCATCCACTACCGCTACACCCTCGGCCAGACGGTCGGCGCCGGCTTCGACCGCATCGGCGAGCTCGTCCCCGTCTTCATCGCACACGGCCTGACCACCCTTCAGGAGGGCTGAACCCCATGGACTTCGCCTACGACGCGCGCACCGAGGAGCTCCGCGCGAAGCTGCTCGCCTTCATGGACGAGCACGTGTACCCGGCCGAGGCCGTCGCCGAGGAGCAGCGGGCCCTGCTCGCCTCCCCGTGGGACACCCCGGCGGTGGTCGAGGAGCTGAAGGCCGAGGCCAGGCGGCAGGGCCTGTGGAACCTTTTCTTCGTAGACCGGCACAGCCTCCCGGACGCCGAGTACGGGGCGGGGCTGACCAACCTCCAGTACGCGCCGCTCGCCGAGATCACCGGCCGCAGCCCGCAGCTGGCCCCGACCGCCCTCAACTGCGCCGCCCCGGACACCGGGAACATGGAGCTGCTCGCCCAGTTCGGCGACGAGGCGCAGAAGAAGCAGTGGCTGGAGCCGCTCCTCGCGGGCGAGATCCGCTCGGCGTTCGCGATGACCGAGCCCGAGGTCGCCTCCTCCGACGCCACCAACATCGAGACCCGGATCCGGCGGGACGGCGACTCGTACGTGGTCGACGGGCGCAAGTGGTACATCTCGGGGGCGATGAACCCCGACTGCAAGGTCTTCATCGTCATGGGCAAGACCGACCCCGACGGCACCGACATCCGCCGCCAGCAGTCGATGGTCCTCGTGCCGCGCGACACCCCGGGCGTCGAGGTCCGGCGCGCGATGCGGGTGTACGGGTACGAGGACCACTACCACGGCGGCCACGCCGAGGTGGTCTTCGACGGCGTGCGCGTCCCGGCCGCGAACCTCGTCGGCGAGGAGGGCGGCGGCTTCGCCATCGCGCAGGCCCGGCTCGGCCCCGGCCGCATCCACCACTGCATGCGGCTGATCGGCATGGCGGAGCGGGCCGTGGAGCTGATGTGCCGGCGCGCGGTCTCCCGCACCGCCTTCGGGAAGGCGCTCGCGCAGCAGGGCGTCGTGCAGAACTGGATCGCGGACGCCCGGGTGACGATCGAGCAGCTGCGGCTGCTGGTCCTCAAGACGGCGTGGCTCATGGACACCGTCGGCAACCGGGGCGCGCACACCGAGATCCAGGCGATCAAGATCGCGACCCCGCGCGCGGTCGTCGACATCATCGACAGGGCCGTGCAGCTGCACGGCGCGGGCGGGGTGTCGCAGGACTTCCCGCTGGCCGAGCTGTGGGCGGCGGCGCGGACGCTGAGGCTGGCGGACGGGCCGGACGAGGTGCACCAGCGGTCGCTGGCGCACCGGGAGCTGAAGAAGTACCTGTAGGGCCGTCCGGTCGACCGCACCCCCCGACGGGGGTGCGGTCAGGGGCGCAGGGCCCGGAGCAGCAGGTCGGCGAGGTGGCCGGCGACCTGCTGGGGGCTGAGGGGGCCGTCCGGGCGGTACCAGGTGGACAGGTGGTGCACGGACCCGAAGTGGTAGTCGACCACCAGGTCGGCGGGGGTCGCGGAGGAGAACACCCCGGCCTTCTGGCCCTCCTCGATCAGGGCCCGGAACCGCTCGTGGTAGCGGCGCCGCTCGGCCCGCACCCGCTTGTTCTTCTCCGGGCTCAGGTGGTGCATGGAGCGGAAGAAGATCGAGGCGTCGTCGAGGTTCTCGATGGTGGTGACGACGACGTCGGCGGCGGCGTCGCGCAGCCGCTCCTCCACGGGCGCGTCGGCGTCGGCGAAGGCGTCGAGCCGCTCCTGCTGGAGGCGCAGGACCCGGGAGTAGACCTCCTGGAGGAGGTCCTCCTTGGAGCCGAAGTAGTGGTAGAGCGCGCCCTTGGTGACCCCGGCGGCCTCGACGATCTCCTGGACGGAGGTGCGGTCGTAGCCCTGCTCCGCGAAGAGCCGGGTGGCGGCGGCGAGGAGCCTCTGGGGGACGGGGGTGCCGCTCCCGTCCGTCGTCCTGGCCATGCTCCGCCGCCTTCCCTCGTACTTCTTCGGTGATCGTTTTCGGTCAGGGGAACGAGTTCCCGTCGGACAGATCTTCCCATCCGCCGGGGGCTACGGCCGACCGGCGCCCGTCTCCCAGGTCCGCTGGACGTGGTTCATGGTGCCGAGCCAGCGCTCGGGGTCGGTGGCCCGGTTGCGGTAGTAGCCGGCGACCTCGGGGTGGGGCAGCACGAGGAAGCGGTCGGCCGCGACGGCGTCGATCAGGGCGTCCGCGACGTCCTCGGGCTCGATGGCGGTGGGGGCGAGGACCAGCTCGCCCGCGCTCCCGGCGGCGGTGAGCATGTCCGTGCGGACGCCCTGCGGGCAGATGGCGTGGACGGAGAGGCCGCGGTGCCGGTAGGTGAGGGAGAGCCACTCGGCGAAGGCGTACGCGCCGTGCTTGGAGACGCTGTACGGCGCCGCGCCGATCATGGTGAGGAGGCCGGCGGCGGAGACGGTGGAGACGAAGCGGCCGCCGCCGCGCTCCAGCCACTCCGGGAGCAGGGCGCGGGCCGCGCGGACGTGGGCCATGACGTTGACGTCCCAGGCGGCGGCCCAGACGTCCTCGTCGGCGAAGGCGTCGCCGGGCGAGGAGAGTCCGGCGTTGGCGCACCAGACGTCGACGGCGCCGCCGAGGGCCGCGCGGGCCTCGTCGACGACGGCGGAGGCGTCCCCGGGGACGGCGACGGCGCCGATCTCTGCGGCGACGGCCTCGGCGCGGTCCGCGTCGAGGTCGTTGACGACGACGCGGGCGCCTTCGGCGGCGAAGCGGCGGGCGAGGGCGGCGCCGATGCCGCCGCCCGCGCCGGTGACGACGACTCCGGCGTCCCGGAGGTCCGCCCCGGCACCGGCGCGCGCACCCGTACTCGTACCGGCACCCGTGTCCGTGCCCGTGTCCGCGTCCATGTCTGGACCCACCTCTCCGCGACTCTCCGCGACTCTCCGGCCGTTCCGGCCTCCCCGGCCCTTCCGGGGCCGCGACCCCGGCAGACTAACCGGTCGGTATGCCGGGTGGGAAGGGTCGGCGGCGGAGGGACCCTCCCGCACGCCTCGTTCCCCCGGGCGACCGGGGGCGCTAGCGTGCGTGCCCCTGTCATGCGCCCCGGCCGGGGCCGCGATCGAGGAGGTTCGCGCATGGGTCTGTCGCGACGGAGTCTGCTGGCCGCCGGAGGCGCCCTGGGGGCGGTGGCGGCGACCGCGCCCCCCGCCACCGCCGGGACGCCGGACCGGGAGACGGGGGCTCCGGGCCGGGAGACCGGGCGGCGCCGGGTGCGGACCGGCTTCGAGCGGCTCGCGGCGGACGGGTACGCGCCGCTCGACGGGCAGCGGGTCGGCGTCGTCACCAACCCGACCGGCGTGACCCCGGACGCCCGCCACCTCGTGGACGTCATGCACGCCGACGAACGGGTGGACCTGATCGCCGTCTTCGGCCCCGAGCACGGCTTCCGGGGCACCGCCCAGGCGGGCGGCTCGGAGGGCCGGTACGACGACCCGGCGACCGGACTGCCCGTCTACGACACGTACCTGAAGAGCGGGCGGCCGCTCGCGGACGTCTTCACCGCCTCCGGGGTGGACACGGTCGTCTTCGACGTCCAGGACGCCGGCGCGCGCTTCTACACCTACATCTGGACGCTGTACGACTGCATGGAGGCCGCCGCCCTCGCCGGGAAGCGGTTCGTGGTCCTGGACCGGCCGAACCCGGTGACCGGGCGCGCGGCGCTCGGGCCCGTCCTGGACCGGGCGTTCGCCACCTTCGTCGGGCGCGAGCCGATCGCGCAGGCGCACGGCATGACGGTGGCCGAGCTGGCGCTGCTCTTCAACGGCGAGTTCCTGGCCGCGCCCGTCGCCCTGGAGACCGTGCGGATGACGGGGTGGCGGCGGACGGACTTCTTCGACTCCACGGGACTGCCCTGGGTGCCGCCGAGCCCGAACATGCCGACGCCGGAGACCGCGCTCGTCTACTCCGGCACCTGTCTCTTCGAGGGCACGAACCTCTCCGAGGGCCGGGGCACCACCCGCCCCTTCGAACTCCTCGGCGCCGAGGGGATCGACCGCCGGTGGGCGGAGGCGGCGAACGCGCTCGGCCTGCCCGGGGTCCGCTTCCGCGAGGCCTACTTCGCGCCGACCTTCTCCAAGTTCCAGGGCAGGACGGTGGGCGGGGTGCAGCTGCACGTCCACGACCGGGAGGCCTTCGACCCGGTACGGGCCGGGATCGGGCTCCTGGTCACCGCCCGCCGCTCGTGGTCCGGCTTCGCCTGGCGGCCGGACCACTGGATCGACAGGCTGACCGGCTCGACCCGGGTGCGGACCCTGATCGACGCGGGCGCGGACACCGACGAGGTCGTCGGGGCGTGGCAGGCGGACCTGAAGGCCTTCCGGGCGGTACGGAAGGAGTACCTGCTGTACCGCTGAGGGCCGCCCCGGGAAAGGGGGTTGGCCCCCGTGTCCCGAGGGGGCGGGCGGGAGGCCGGGGAAGGGTGCGGGCGGGATGTCCCGGCGGCGTCCCGCCGACCACGCTGGTCCCATGCGCACCGTCATCCTCCCGAAGTCCTCCTCACGGCGCCGCCTCTCCGTCGCCGGGCTGCTGCTCGCCGTCTGCCTCGGCGGCCTCGCCCCGGCCCCGGCGGGCGCGGCCGCCCCCGTCCCCTCCGCCCCGGCCGCCACCGACCCGGCGCGCGAACTCGCCCGCTCCGCGCACCCCCTGACCGATCTGCGGCCGCTCGACCGGATGATCGGCTCCGCCAGGGTCGTCGGCGTCGGCGAGGCCACCCACAGCTCGGCGGAGTTCTTCACCGCCAAGCACCGGATCTTCGAACACCTGGTGGAGGAGAAGGGGTTCACGACCTTCGCCCTGGAGGCCAACTGGTCCACGGGGCTCCTGATCGACGCGTGGGTGCGCACCGGCCGGGGCGACATCGAGGCGATCATGCGGGACGAGTTCCAGGAGTCGTACCGCCTCTGGAACACCGAGGAGTACCTCGACCTCTTCCGCTGGATGCGGGAGCACAACCGGCTCCACCCCGACCGCCAGGTCCGCTTCATGGGGAACGACCTCGGGTACGCGGGCCCGAACCTGTTCGACGCCGTCACCTCGTACGTCTCCCGCATCCGCCCGGCGCTCCTGCCCCACTTCCGGGAGCTGTACCGGGACTCGCGGCCCGCCGGCGGGGTCGAGGAGTGGATGAAGGGGTACCTGGGCCGGCCGCTCGCCGAGCGGCGGCGGATGGCCGAGGACGCGAGCCGGGCCCTCGCCCTCCTGGAGCGGCAGCGGCCCGGCGGGGGCGCCGGGGCGCGGGAGGCGCACGCCTGGGCGGTGCGGCACGCGCGCGCGATCGCCCAGGTCGGCACCGAGTACGCCCACGACTTCGCGACGCCCGAGGGGGTCGCGGCGGCGATGCTGTACCGGGACCGGGTCATGGCGG
Organism: Streptomyces sp. NRRL F-6492; assembly: GCF_001280125.1. GTDB lineage: Bacteria > Actinomycetota > Actinomycetes > Streptomycetales > Streptomycetaceae > Streptomyces. The sequence continues at coordinate 102,912 of NZ_LGEG01000002.1, read as the reverse complement.
AGAACACCGTGTGGTGGCAGCGGCGGACCGGACACCGCATCCTGCTCTCCGCGCACAACGGGCACGTGGGGTACGTGACGCTCGACCCGGAGCAGTACCCGCGCCTCCAGGGCGCCTTCCTGCGGGACGCGCTCGGCCGGGACTACGTGAGCGTGGGCGCCTCCTTCGGGCGGGGGTCCTTCAACGCGCACGACACCGGGGCCCCGGGCGAGCCGCTGCGGGTCTTCACCGTCGGCCCGCTCGGACCGGACAGTGGCGCCCACACCCTGGACCGGGTCGCCTCCGAGCCGTTCTACCTGGATCTGCGGCGGACGACCCCGGCGGCGCGCGCCTGGCTGGGGACGCCCCGACCGGACCGGAACGTCGGGACCGCGTACCCCTGGCCGGGCGACACCGTCCCCGGCCGGCTCTCCGCCTCTTACGACCTCCTGGTCCACTTCCCCCGGATCTCGGCGGCGCGGCTGCGCTGACGGTCCCGCCGTGGGTCCGGGAGCCGCCGGACGCGACGGTTCCGCTCCACCCCGGGGGTCCCTCCCGCCCCACTGATGGCTGCCATCCGCATTTCGATGGAACACAGCGGGCTTCCCGTTCGTCCCTCTGATACCGCGGAAGGACCAGCGACGGAGGTGGCGGGAGATGGCCGGTTTCCGGAGTCTCGCGAGACAGGTGCGCGATCCGGGGTGCGACACGGCGCTGCGCAGGTACTCCCTGCGCAAGTGCCTGGAGCGGTTCGCCCCGTACGGGCACCGCGCGACCTGGGACCATCTGTGCCGCAGGCACAGGTTCGGACCCGAGGACCGGGAGCTCGACCCGGGGCGGCTCGTGGCGGCGCTCGACGAACTGGAGGAGGCGCGGGCCGTGTGGCTCGCGTACGAGAAGGAGTTCGCCGCCCGGCGGCGGCGCGAGAAGCACGAGGGGCTGCGCCGGCCCGGCGCGCTCGACGACTGGCACCGGCGGGTCTGGGGCGGCAACGGCGTGGTCAGGTGCGGCGATCCCGAGGTGCATCCGTCGGATCCGCTGCCCGAGGTGCTGCGGCGGCTGATCACGGCCCTGGAGCGCGGCCCGGGCGAGGCGTGCCCGGTGTGCGCGGGGCCCAGGATCGAATGGGCGGGCCCCGGCGACCGGTACGAGCCGTGGCACGGCCCGGTGTGCGGCGACTGCGGCGTGGGCGTCCCGCGGACGGTGCTCACCTCGGGCACCCTGGCCCGGGCCCGCGCCGACCGGGGCCGACGGCTGGCGTCGGCGGCGTGACCCCTCGGGGCGCGGGGGCCGGAAGGCCCCGAAGCGCCCCGTACGCGCGTCGTTCGGGAACCGGTCGGCGCGGGCCCGGGCACGGGTCCGCGAGCCGGCGGTTCCGGGCCCGGCGCGGCGGTCCGCGACACGGCGTCCGGGCGGGCCCGCCCTCCCGTACGGCCCCTACGCCTCGCCCTCCTCCGGTGCCGGGCGGCGCACCGGGAGGAGGCGGGAGCCCGCCATCCGCTCGCCGAAGACGTCGTCCGGGTTGGACAGGACGCAGGTCTCCAGGGAGAGGCAGCCGCAGCCGATGCAGTCCGTCAGGTGGTCGCGGAGGCGGCCGAGCTGGGTGATGCGCGCATCGAGTTCGGTGCGCCAGGCCGCCGAGAGGCGGGCCCAGTCCTCGTTGGTGGGCGTGCGCTCCTCGGGGAGCCGGGCGAGCGCCTCGCGGATGGTGGCCAGGGGGATCCCGACCCGCTGCGCGGCACGGACGAAGGCGACCCGGCGGAGGGTGTCGCGGCCGTAGCGGCGCTGGTTCCCGCTGGTGCGGCGGCTGTTGATGAGTCCCTTGGACTCGTAGAAGTGCAGGGCGGAGACGGCGGCCCCGCTGCGGGCGGAGAGCTGGCCGACGGTGAGCTCGTGGATCTTCTCTGGAATCTGCGGCACTCCGCGACCCTACGGGAACCGTCCCGCCGTCCGGCGAGGCGTTGACAGCGGACCGTCCGCACCACAAAGCTGAGCAAGCGCTTGGACAGCGCGACCGGAGCGCGCGGGGGCGCCCGGGAAGGGCGTGACGAGAGGGAGCAGGGACATGGCCGAGCCGAGGATCTTCACCTCCGCCGAGGAGCTGCGCGCGGGGGTCGGCGAGCAGCTGGGGCACAGCGACTGGCTGGAGGTCGACCAGAAGCGGATCGACCTCTTCGCGGAGGCCACCGGCGACCACCAGTGGATCCACGTCGACCCGGAGCGCGCCGCCGCCGGGCCGTTCGGCACGACCATCGCGCACGGCTATCTGACGCTGTCGCTGCTGCCGGTGTTCGTCCCGCAGGTCCTGGCGGTCGAGGGCGTGAGGATGGGCATCAACTACGGCACGGAGAAGGTGCGCTTCCCGGCCCCCGTGCCGGTCGGCTCGCGGCTGCGCGCCACGGCCGTCCTGGCGAAGGCCGAGGAGGTCGCCGGCGGGGTGCAGGTGACGGCGGCGGTGACCGTGGAGCGCGAGGGCTCCGAGAAGCCGGTCTGCGTGGCCGAGTCGGTCTCCCGCTACTACTTCTGAGCGCCGACCATCCTGAGGACGAGGCCGGCGTAGAGCGCGCCGACCTCGTCGGGCGTCCGGCGGCCCTGGGTGGTGAACCAGCGCGAGACGTCGATGCAGAGGGACAGCACGGCGACCGTGGTGCCGGGCACGTCGGGGACGTCGAACTCCCCCGCCGCCACGCCCTCGTCGATGATCCGGCGCACGGCCGCGTCGGACTCGCGGCGCAGCTCCACGATCTCGGCGCGGTGCTCGGGGCCGAGGGCGTCGAGCTCGTACTGGACGACGCGGGCGGTCGTGTGGCGCTCGGCGTGCCAGCGGACGAAGGAGCGGACGGCGTCGGCGAGCCGCTCGGCCGCCGTGCCCCCGCCGTCGGCGGCGGCCCGGAGGATCTCCAGGGCCCTGTCGTGACCGATCCGGCTGATCCGGTGGAGCAGCTCTTCCTTGGTCTTGTAGTGGATGTAGAGCGCGGCCGGGCTCATCCCGGCGCGGCCGGCGATGTCCCGGGTGGTGGTGGCGTGGTAGCCGCGCTCGGCGAACGCCTCGACGGCGGCCACCAGCAGCCGCCGCGCCGCCTCGGGCGTGACCTCGCCCCAGGGCACGTCCTCGCCCCCGGGCGTCTCCTCCGCCGCGCTCATCCCACACTCCTCCTCGGTCCCCGTCAGCACGGACACCATACAACGAGGGTGAGCAAGCGCTTAGATCCACCGGAGGCGGCGGACGGGTCCGGGGCCGGGTTCAGAGCTTCTGGAAGGGGTCGTGTTCGGCGAGGAGCTTCTCCAGGCGGGCCTGGTCGACGCGGCTGACGATCTGGCCGGCCTCCTGGCGGTCGCGGACGACCTTGGCGAGGGTGAAGGCCGAGGTCGTGAGGTAGAGGACCGAGACGGCGAGGAAGGCGCGCACCCAGGCGCTGGCGTCGAGCTGGTAGACGCCGATGGCCACGGCCGCGATCGCGATCCCGAAGGAGAGGACGGCCTGCGTGTAGTAGGCGGCGGTGTTCTGCTGCTTGACCGGTGTGTCGCTCATGCCGGACAGCATCGGACGGATGTGGTCCCCGCCACATCCGTCCGCGTACTCAGCGCCGTCCGGAGACGTACTCAGAAGGCCGAGATCCCCGTGAGTGCCCGGCCGATGATGAGCTTCTGGATCTGGCTGGTGCCCTCGTACAGGGTCATGACGCGCGCGTCGCGGACCAGTTTGCCGACCGGGTACTCGTCGATGTAGCCGTAGCCGCCGAAGACCTGGAGGGCGTTGTTGGCCGCGCGGACGGCGGCCTCGGAGGCGTACAGCTTCGCCTGGGAGGCGGCGGTGGCGAAGTCCCGGCCGCGGTCGATCAGGTCGGCGACCCGCCAGGTGAGCAGCCGGGCGGCCTCCACGTCGACGGAGATGTCGCTGATCAGCTCCTGCACCAGCTGGTACGAGGCGATCGGCTTTCCGAACTGCTCGCGCTCCCCGGCGTACCGCAGGGCCGCGTCGAGGGCGGCCCGGGCGATGCCGACGCAGCCGGCGGCGACCGACATGCGGCCCTTGGCGAGGGCGGACATGGCGACGGCGAAGCCCTTGCCCTCGGGGCCGAGCATCGCGGCGGCCGGGACGCGGACGCCCTCCAGGACCAGTTCGGCGGTGGCCTGGCCGCGCAGGCCGAGCTTGCCGTGGACGGGGCGGCGGGTGAGGCCGGGGCTGTCGGCGGGGACGAGGAAGGCGGAGACGCCCTTGTGGCCGGGGGCGTCGTTCGTCCGGGCGAAGAGCAGCACGACGTCGGCCCAGGTGCCGTTGGTGATGAACATCTTGGTGCCGTCGACGACGTAGTCGTCGCCGTCCCGGACGGCCCGGGTGGCCAGGTTCCCGGCGTCGGAGCCGGTGCCGGGCTCGGTGAGGCCGAAGCAGCCGAGCGCCTCGCCGGACGCGAGCCGGGGCAGCCACGCCCGCTTCTGCTCCTCGTCGCCCCACGCGGCGACCGTCTTGGCGACCAGGCCGAGGGAGACGGAGACGATGCCGCGCACGGAGGAGTCGCCGCGGCCCAGCTCCTCGGTCACCAGGCAGTACGCGAGGTGGTCGCCGCCCGAACCGCCGTACTCCTCCGGGATCGTGAGGCCGAGGAAGCCGACGGCGCCGAGCTTCTTCACGATGCCCCGGTCCACCTCCTCCGCGCGGTCCCACGCGGTGGCGTGCGGGCTCACCTCACGTGCGACGAAGTCCTCGGCGAGCCGTCGTACGGCCTCCTGCTCCTCGCTCAGCGCCAGATCCACCGTGCCACCTCACCCGTCCGACCGCGGTCACTTTAATTACCACTGCTAGTTTTCGAAGCGCAGGCCTACTATGTGCGCCATGGCCCGACCGCGCAAGCCCCTGCTCAGCCGAGACCGCATCGTCGAGACGGCGGGCGCGCTGATCGACGCGGAGGGCCTCGGCGCCCTCTCCACCCGTCGGCTCGCGGCCGAACTCGGGGTGAGCGGGCCCTCGCTCTACAACCACTTCCGCACCAAGGACGAGATCCTCGACGCCGTCGCGGACGCGGTGAGCGCGAAGATCGACCTGTCGATGTTCGCGGCGGACGACCCCCGCGACTGGCGGACGGCACTGCACGACTGGGCCGTCTCCTACCGGGCCGCCCTCGCCGACCACCCGCACATCGTCCCGGTCCTCGCCCAGGGCCCCGGCCGCCGCCCGGCAGGGCTGCGGGTCGCCGACGCCGTCTTCGGCGCGATGGTCCGCGCGGGCTGGCCCCCGGCCCAGGCGACGTACATCGGCGCCCTGATGCGGTACTTCATCACCGGCTCCGCCCTCGGCTCCTTCGCCCGCGGCTTCGTCGACGACGAGACGGCGTACGACCCCGCCGCGTACCCCCACCTCGGACAGGCCCACCTCCTCGCGGAGCGCCGCCGGCAGGTGGACGAGGGCGCCTTCGAGACGGGCCTGCGGGCGCTCCTCGACGGCCTCGCCGCGCAGTACGCGTCCCGGGCGGACCGGCAGGGCCGCGTCCGCGACGGTTCGGCCGCCGCGGAAGGATGAGTGCGGCAGCCTGGGGGCATGGCAGCCAGTGACCTCGCCGCGTTCGCGGCGGGAGGCGGGCGCGGGGGAGGCGATGGCCCGCGGCCGGACCTGTTACGACCACCTCGCGGGGCGGCTCGGCACCGCGGTCACCGAGGCCCTGACGGCGCGGGGGCTCCTGCGCCAGGACACCGGGTTCGCGCTCACGGACCGGGGCCTGGCGTGGTTCGGCGAGCAGGGCATCGCCCTCGTACGGAAGGGGCGGCGGCCCGTCGCGCGCGGCTGCCTCGACTGGACCGAGCGCCGGCCGCACCTCGCGGGGGTCGCGGGCGCCGCGCTCTGCCGCCACGCGCTCGACGCCGGGTGGTGCGTACGGATCGGGTCCGGGCGGGCCGTGAAGGTGACCCCGGCGGGCGGGCGCGCGCTGCGAGACCAGCTGGGGATCGCGCCGGGGGCGCTGCGGTGAGGGGTTGGGGTCTCGGTGCCGGGCGCGTGCCCGGACACGAACCGGGTTGGGGTCTCGGTACCGGGCGCGTGCCCGGACACGTCGCCGCAGACGAACCGGGCCGGGGCCCTCGGGACCGGGCGCGTGCCCGGACACCTCGCCGCAGACGAACCGGGCCGGGCCTCCGGCCACGGGCAGGAACGGTTCCCCCGGATATTGCGGTGAACGCCGAACGCTCCTCCGCCTACCGTCGGGGCATGCAGAAGCAATCCTCCCGGCTCGCGCTCGCCGCGGCCGGTGTCACCGTCGTCCTGTGGGCCTCCGCCTTCGTCTCCATCCGCAGCGCGGGGGCGGCCTACTCCCCCGGCGCGCTCGCGCTCGGACGGCTCCTCTCCGGGGTCCTGGTCCTCGGCGCCGTCCTCCTGGTGCGGCGGGAGGGGCTTCCGCCGCGGGCGGCCTGGCCGGGGATCGCGGTCTCGGGGCTGCTCTGGTTCGGGGTGTACATGGTGGTGCTCAACTGGGGCGAGCAGGAGGTCGACGCGGGTACGGCCGCGATGGTGGTGAACGTCGGACCGATCCTGATCGCCCTGCTCGGCGCGCGGTTCCTCGGGGAGTCCCTGCCGCCCCGGCTGCTCGCGGGCATGGCGGTGTCGTTCGCGGGCGCGGTGACCGTCGGCCTCTCGATGTCCCGGGACTCCGCCGGCGGCCACGCCTCGGTGCTGGGGGTCGCGCTCTGCCTGCTCGCGGCGGTGGCGTACGCGGGCGGGGTCGTCGCCCAGAAGCCGGCGCTCGCGCACGGCAGCGCGCTCCAGGTGACGACGTTCGGGTGCCTGGTGGGGGCGGTGGCGTGTCTGCCGTTCGCCGGGCAGCTGGCCGGGGAGGTGGGGCGGGCGCCGCTGTCGGCGACCCTCAACATGGTCTACCTCGGGGTGTTCCCGACCGCGCTCGCGTTCACGACCTGGGCCTACGCCCTGGCCCGTACGACCGCCGGGCGGATGGGCGCGACGACGTACGCCGTGCCCGCCCTGGTGGTGCTGCTCGCGTGGGCGTTCCTGGGCGAGCTGCCCGGACCGCTCACCCTCGCCGGGGGCGCGCTGTGCCTCGCGGGCGTGGCCGTGTCCCGCTCCCGGCCGAGGAGTTCCGCCGCCGGAGCGACCGAATCGACCTGACGGTCATGCCACCGATCGCGGTCGCGGCCCCAGTCGCTCAGCGGGCGCCGGGGAGCGTGCCGTCAGGGCACGCCCCCCGACCGCAGCAGCTGGCGGGCGAAGGCCGCCAGTGAACGGCCGAGGCGTTCGACGGACAGGCCGAGTTCGTGCCGCTGGAAGCGGAAGAGTTCCGGCGACAGCGGGCTGAGCGCGATGTCGACCAACGGGTCCGGGTCCTCGACCCCGTGGTCGACGAGCAGCGTCCGGACGTGGACGCGCCAGAAGCCGTACGCGCCCGTCCCGAAACGCGCCGCGCCCGTCTCCGCCCCCAGGGCCAGCGGCAGGTGCCGTTCGAGGAGATCGAGCATCGCCAGGTAGAACGCCGCCAGCCGCTCCCCCGCCGGCGCACCGGGCCCGAGCGGCGGAGGGCCGTGGAGGAGCTGCCCCTGGAGCCGGCGCTCGTGCTCGTCGAGCAGGGCCACCGCGACCGAGGACGGGTCGGGGAAACTCCGGTACAGCGTGGCGCGGCCCACCCCGGCGGCCTTGGCGATCCGGTCCATGGTGACCGTCCGGGGGTCCTGTTCGGCGAAGAGCCGCTCGGCCGCGGCCAGGATCTGGGCACGGTTCCGCTCGGCGTCCGCGCGCCTGCGCGGGGCGACCGGCCGCTCGTCCGCGACCTGGAGGTCACCGAGGAGGCCGTCGACCCGGTGTGCGGAGCCGAATCCACCGCCCTGCCGCTCGTCGTCGCTCATGGGCCCGACCCTACTTCCCTCGACTTCTCCCCGAGGTGCGCACTTCCCCCCGAGACAAGTGGACACCTTGTCCGCTTGCCTTGTCGAGTGGCATGCTAAACGGACGCACTGTCCACTTGCTGTCCGTCGTTCCGCCCCAGGGAGATCCCATGCACACCGCGCTCCTCGCCGCGGCCCTGCTGGTCGGCTGCCTCCTGGCCGTCCAGGCCTCGGTGAACCTCCAGCTCAACTCGGCCGTCGGCACCCCCTACGGCGCCTCGACCATCCAGCTCGGCGTCGCGACCGGCCTGCTCGTCGTCCTCGCGGTGGCGGCCGGTGCGCTCGGCGCGCTCGGCAAGCTGCCCGACGTCGAGCCCTGGCAGCTGCTCGGCGGGCTCGCCAGCCCGCTCTACATCACCAGCGGCATCCTGCTCTTCCCCCGGCTCGGCGCCCTCGCCGCCGTCGGGCTCTTCGTCACCGGCCAGATGTTCGCCTCGCTCGCGCTCGACCTCTTCGGCCTGCTCGGCCTGGAGCGGAAGGAGTTCGGCACCGGCATCGTCCTGGGCGCCGCGGCGGTCCTCGCGGGCATCGTCGTGATCATCCGGGGCATGAAGGCCGCGGCCCCCGCGGGCGCCCCCAGGGCGTCGGGCGCGGGCCGTGCCGGCCTGCTCGCCCTCGGCGTCGTGGCCGGCGGCGTGCTGCCGGTCCAGGGCGCGGTCAACGCCCGGCTGCGCGCGCAGCTCCAGGAGCCCCTCACCGTCGCGGTGATCAGCTTCGCCGTGGCGACCTTCACCATCGCCGTCGTCCTGCTCGTGCTCCACGCGACCCGTCGCACCCCGAAGCCCAGGATCGCCCCGCTGAAGAGGATGCCCTGGTGGGGCTGGCTCGGCGGCGCCTGCGCCGCCGCCTACGTCACCGGAACCTTCCTGCTCATCCCGTCCATCGGCGCGGCGGTGACCATCGCCCTCACCGTGACGGGCCAGCAGCTGACCTCCGCCCTCATCGACCACAAGGGCCTGTTCAAGCTCCCGCGGCGCTCCCTGACCGGGCCACGCGCCCTGGGCCTCGTCCTGCTGATCGCCGGCTCTCTGACCATCCAGCTCGCCTGACCCCGGGCCGGCGCCTCCCCCGGGCCTCCGCGTCCCCCCGCCCCGGAAGTCGCGGGGGGGGACGCAGAGGCCGCGGGGGGGGCACAGGATCTCAAGTACTCAAGCGCTCAAGCGCTCAAGGGAAAACGACCAGGGCCCGGCCGCCCTTGCCCGCGAGCATGTTGTCGAAGGCGCCGGGGATGCCGTCCAGGGTGATCCGCTCGGTGACGAGGGAGCCCAGGTCGAACCGCCCGGCCCGGATGTGCTCGGCGAGGACCGGCAGGTCCACGACCGGATTCGAGTTGCCGTAGACGCAGCCGGTCAGGGTGCGGCCCCAGTGGAAGATCTCCAGGGCGTTGAAGGTGACCTGCTGGTCCTTGCCGCCGATGCCGACGACCGTGGTCCGGCCGCCGCGCCGGGTGGACTCCCAGGCGGTGCGGATGGTGACGGCGCGGCCCACGCACTCCACGGCCACGTCGACGCCCTGTCCCCCGGTCAGCTTCCGGACGTCCTTCGCCGTGGTGCCGGAGGCGACGACGTACTCGGTGGCCCCCGCCGCCCGCGCGAGCGCCTCCTTCTCCGGGGAGACGTCCACGGCGACGATCGTCGACGCGCCCGCGATCCGGGCAGCCTGGAGCGCGGCGAGGCCCACGCCGCCGACGCCGTACACCGCGACGGTCTCGCCCTCCCGGACCCGGGCGGAGTGGTGGACCGCGCCCCAGCCGGTGAGGACGGCGCAGCCGAGCAGGGCGGCGTCGGCGAGCGGGACGCCGGCGGGCGCGGGCAGGACGCAGCGGGCCGCGACGACCGTCTCCTCGGCGAAGGCGGCGACGTTGAGCCCGGGGTGGAGCTCGGTGCCGTCCTGGGTGCGGGCGTGGACGTTGCCCGCGCCGGTCAGGGCGTCGGCGCAGAGCCAGACCTCCCCCAGCGAGCAGGGGTGACAACTTCCGCAGGAAGGCGCCCAGTTGAGGACGACCTCGTCGCCGGGGACGACGTCCGCGACGCCCTCGCCGACGGAGACGACGGTGCCGGCGCCCTCGTGGCCGAGGACGGCCGGGACCGGCACGCGCATGGTGCCGTTGGAGAGGGAGAGGTCGGAGTGGCAGACCCCGGCGGCGGCGAGGCGGACCCGGACCTGGCCGGGTCCGGGCTCCGGGAGCTCGATGTCGGTCATCTCCAGCGGAGCGCCGACGGCGGGCAGGACGGCGGCGCGGATCAGGCTCACGTGCGGTGCTCCTCGGGGCTCGGACTGCGTCGTGGAACGGAACGGGCTCAGAACTGCAGGGACTTGGTCTGGAGGTACTCGGCGAGGCCGTGCGCGCCCAGCTCCCGGCCGACGCCGGACTGCTTGTAACCGCCGAAGGGGGCCAGCGGGTTGAAGCGGCCGCCGTTGATGTCGACCTGGCCGGTGTCCATCCGGCGGGCGAAGGCGACGGCCTCCTCCGGGTCGCCCCAGACGGCCCCGGCGAGGCCGTAGACGGTGCCGTTGGCGAGGGCGAGGGCCTCCGCCTCGTCCTCGTACTTCAGGAGCGAGACGACCGGCCCGAAGATCTCCTCCTGGGCGATGGTCATGTCCGGGGTGACGTCGGCGAAGACGGTCGGGGAGACGTAGTAGCCGGTCTCGCGCGGGGCCTCGGGGCCGCCGGCGACGAGCCGGGCGCCCTCCTCGACGCCCTTCTCGATGTAGCCGCGGACGCGCTCCCGCTGCTTGGCGTTGACCAGCGGGCCGACGCGCTCGCCGGGGACGTACTTGGCGACGGCCTCGGCGGCGAGCGCCACGGCCTCCTCGTACCGGTCCGCGGGGATCAGCATGCGGGTCCAGGCGCTGCACGTCTGGCCGGAGTTGGACATGACGTTGGCGATGCCGACGGCGACGGCCTTGGGGAGGTCGGCGCTCGGCAGGATCACGTTGGCGGACTTGCCGCCGAGTTCGAGGGCGACCCGCTTGACCGCGCCGCCCGCGAGGGCGCCGATGCGGCGTCCGACGGCGGTGGAGCCGGTGAAGGAGACGAGGTCGACGTCCGGGTGCTCGGCGAGCGCCTGGCCGGCGACCGGGCCGAGGCCGGTGACCAGGTTGAAGACGCCGGCGGGCAGACCCGCCTCGTGGACGGCCTCGGCGAAGAGCTGCGCGGTGAGCGGGGTGTCCTCGGCGGGCTTGAGGACGGTGGTGCAGCCGGCGGCGAGGGCCGGGGCGACCTTGGCGACGATCTGGTGGAGCGGGTAGTTCCAGGGGGTGATCGCGGCGACGACGCCGACCGGCTCGGCGTAGACGGTGGAGTTGCCGACCTTCTCCTCGAAGGGGTGGGTGGCGGCGAGTTCGGCGTACGTGCCGGCGACGGCGATCGGCAGACCGGCGTGGACGGCGGCGGCGAACTGCGGCGGGGCGCCCAGCTCGGCGGTGACGGTGGCGGCGATCTCCTCCGCGCGGGCGGCGAGCGCGTCGCGCAGGGCGGCGATGCGGGCGGCGCGCTCGGCGGGCGGGGTGGCGGCCCAGCCGGGCAGCGCGGCGCGGGCGGCGCGTACGGCGGCGTCGACGTCCTCGGCGGTGCCGGCCGGGACGTGGCCGATGACCTGCTCGTCCGCCGGGTTGAGTACGGGGATGGTGTCCGTGGAGGAGGCGGGGCGCCACTCCCCGCCGATGTACATCGCGTCGTGCGCCTTCATCCGCTGTCTCCTCACGTTACCGACGGGTTCGTCGCCCACCCAAACTAGCGCCGTTAGTTTTCCGGCGCCAGGGTGGCGGGGCGTGCCCCGGGTCTCAGTCCCGGGGACCGGCCGGGGCCGGTCCCTTGGTCCTGCGGTCCCGTTCCGGAGTCGATCGTGCCGCCTCGGACCGGGTGCCGTCCACGGCGGTTACCGGACAGGAACGGGGCACCGGAACCGGGCCGTTCCGCCTTGCGGCCGGATGTGCGCCGCCGGGTCTGCCTCGTCCGGGTGCTTCTCGTCCGGACACACCGCCGCGTCCGGCGGGGCGCACGCCGGGTGGCGCGGCCCGCCGGACGCGGCGGGAGGGGGCCGACGGAGCGGCTGGGATCCGTCGGCCGGACGTTCCGGCGCTTCGACACGGGGTCTCGGCGCTCCGGGACGTCAGATCTTCTGGGCGATGTCGGTGAGGTGGGCGAAGACGACGATGTTCGCCTCGTAACCCGTCTTGCGGTCGAAGGCTCCGCCGCAGGTGAGCAGCCGCAGCTCGGGCCGCCCGGTGGCGCCGTACACCTCCTTGTCGGGGAAGTCGTCCTTGGCGTACGTCTTGATGCGGTCGACCGTGAAGACGGCCACCTTGCCGTCGGCGCGGGCGACCCGGACGGTGTTGCCGGGGTTGAGCACGCCGAGGTTGAGGAAGACCGCGGGCCCGGTGCGGGTGTCGCGGTGGCCGACGACGACGGCGGTCCCGCGCTCGCCCGGCGTGGTGCCCTTGGCGTACCAGCCGACGACCCTGGGGTCGTCGGCCGGCGGGGCGGCGAGCTGCCCCTTGGCGTCGAGGCCCAGGTCGATCACGGGGGCCTCGATGGTGATGGCCGGGACGGCGACGGCGGTGGGGCGCGAGCGGGGAAGCGGCGCGGGCGCCCCGGACGCGTCCTTCGGCCGGGGCACGGTCTTCGGGGAAGGTGCGGCCTTCGGCGGGGGTGTCGCCTTCGGGGAGGGTGCGGCCTTCGGGGAGGGTGCGCTCTCCGGCCGGGGCGCGCTCTGCGGCGGGACCTCGGGTTTCGCCTTGTGGTCCAGGGCGGCCGGCGCTCCGGCCGCCCCCGCCGCCTCCGACTCCGCCCCGGTTCCGGTTCCGGCCGCGGCTCCGGCTCCGGCTCCGGTGGAAGCGGCCGGGGCGGAGGCGAGGGGCGGGGCGGCGGGTTCCTCGTCGCCCGCCCACCAGAAGCCTCCGACCACCAGGACCACGACCACCGTCATGGTCCTGGCGAGCCGGAACAGGCGCCGTCGCCTGCGCGTGATGCGGGACCTACGCGGCGCCATCGTTGCGGCGGCGCGAGCGGCGGATCATGACCAGTCCGGCCGTGCCGGCGAGACCGGCGGCGACGGTCGCGCCGATGCCGAAGGCGGAGGATCCCTCGGAGGCGGCGAGTTCGACGCTGCCGCCGCCGCCCGCGCCCACCGGGCCCTGCGGGGGACGGCCCTGGCCGTTGCCGGACCAGTTGTTGTCGTTGCCGGACCAGTTGTTGCCGGAGCCGTTGTTGCCGTTGTTGCCGTTGTTCTGCCCGTTGCCCGGCCGGCCGCCCTGCCCGTTGCCGTGGCAGTCGACCGTGAAGACCTTCTGCTTGCCGGCGGGGGTCGCGCCCGGGAAGGTCCAGGTGACCCGGTACTGCCCCTCGGGCAGCGTCAGCGGGTTGGTGTGGCCCATACCGGTGGCCAGCGCGACACGGCCGCTGAGGGTCGGGACCTCGGGGCGGGGCGGCTGGGGGGTGATCTCCCAGCTGACCTCCTGGAGGATGTCGAAGTTGAAGGCCGCCAGGTAGAACCTGCAGACCCTCGCCTCGTCGTTCAGGTCGCCGTAGGGGGTGCCGACCTTGTGGACCTTGATGTCCCCGTTGTCGCCGGGTGCGGCGAACGCGGCCGGGGCTCCGGCGAGGGCGAGACCGCCGAAGGCGGCCGTGGCCGCGAGGGTGGCGGCGAGGGGGCGGAGAGCACGAGCAGGCATGCGGGTTCCTCCAGGAAAGGACATGTCGGGTGTTTCAACCGATAATCCGACTATCCGTCATCACATGACTGCGGAGGGTGGCGACATGCGTGTGTCGATCTCCGAGTCGCCCGTCCGGCTCAGAGGCCACCGGACCGCCGGGCCCCGGCGGTTCAGACGATCCCGAAGAGGATCGCCGCCGCCAGCACGACCAGCGACGTCAGCGCGGCCCACTTCACCGTGAACTTGGTGTGGTCGCCGAACTCCACCTTCGCCATGCCCACGAGCACGTACACCGCGGGCACCAGCGGGCTCGACATGTGCAGGGCCTGGCCGACGATGGACGCCCGGGCGATCTCCAGGGACGACACGCCGTGGGCCGCGCCCGCCTCCGCGAGGACCGGCAGCACGCCGAAGTAGAAGCCGTCGTTCGACATGAAGTAGGTGAGCGGGAGGCTCAGCACGCCGGTGACCAGGCCCATGTGCGGCCCCATGCCCTCGGGGATCGCGCCGACGAGCCAGTCCGCCATGTGCTTGACCATGCCCGTGCCGGTGAGGACACCGGTGAAGACGGCGGCGGCGAAGACCATGCCGGAGACGTTGAGGACGTTGTCGGCGTGGGCGGCGATACGGGCCTTCTGCTCGGCCATGTTCGGGTAGTTGACGGTGAGCGCGAGGGCGGCGCCGAGGAGGAACAGCACCGGGATCGGCAGCAGTTCGAGGATCATCGCGGTGAGCAGCGCGACCGTCAGGCCGGCGTTGAACCAGTACAGCCGGGGACGGAGCGTGGCGCGGTTCGGGTCGAGCCCCTGGAACCCGTCCTCGCTCCCCTCCCCCGCACCGATACCGGACGCACCCGTGCCTCCGGCCGCGCCCTTGCCGCCGTGGTCACCGGCGCCGCTGCCGGCCGTGACCAGCACCGTGTCGGTCTCCGGCACCAGGGCCTCGTCGAGCGTGAGGTAGCCGATGCGCTTGCGCTCGCGGCGGCCGAGGACGTACGCGAGGACGAAGACGAAGAGCAGGCCCGTGCCGAGCGCGGGGATCATCGGCACGAAGATGTCGGTGGCGTCCAGTTTCAGGGCGGTCGCGGCGCGGGCGGTGGGGCCGCCCCAGGGCAGGGTGTTCATGACGCCGTTGGCCGTGGCGGCGACGCCCGTCATGACGACCAGGCTCATCCCGAGCCGCTTGTAGAGCGGATACATCGCCGAGACGGTGATCATGAAGGTGGTGGAGCCGTCGCCGTCGAGGGAGACGATCGCGGCGAGCAGTGCCGTGCCCACCACGATCCGCACGGGGTCGGCCTTGCAGAAGCGCAGGATGGCGCGGACGATCGGGTCGAAGAGACCGACGTCGATCATGACCCCGAAATAGACGATCGCGAACATCAGCATCGCGGCCGTCGGCGCCAGGTTGCCGACGCCGTCGATGACGTAGTCACCGAGCCGGGCGCCCTGCCCGACCGCGACGCAGAAGAGTGCGGGGATCAGCACGAGCGCCGCGATCGGCGACATCTTCTTCGTCATGATCAGGACCAGGAAGGTCGCGATCATGGCGAAGCCGAGGACGGTCAGCATGGAGGGCACCTCACGTTCACCGTTGAACTGCCGCCGAGCGGCGGTCCGGATGACGGTAGGTGCCCCCTTCCACCGTTAACAAGGTGTTGACGCGTGAGCAATACGAGCAAAACCCCAGGTCAATACGGGGGTGCGGCTCGGGGCACGGCAGGGCGGCACCCCGGGTCACGGCAGGGGCGACACCCCGAGTCACGGCAGGGGCGACACCTCGACGGGGAAGCCGTTGAGCACGGCGGTGCCGGAGAGGGGGTCGATCCGCGACCCGTCGAGCAACTGGTTGACGTTGACGCCGGGGCGGGCGGACGCCACGGCGAGCCGGGTGCCCGCCCGGTCGTGGCCCCAGCCGTGCGGGAGGCTCACCACGCCGGGGCGCACCCCGTCGGTGACCTCGACCGGCACCTCCAGCTCGCCGCCCTCCCCCTTGACCCGGGCGAGCCCGCCGTCGGTCAGCCGCAGCCGGTCCGCGTCCCGGGGGTGCACCTGGAGGGTGCAGCGGTTCGAACCGCCGCCGAGCGCGGGGGTGTTGTGCAGCCAGCTGTTGTTCGAGCGCAGGTGCCTGCGCCCGACGAGCCGGAGGGTGCCCGGATCGGGTACGTCGTCGAGCGCGGCACGCAGCCGGGGCAGGTCGGCGGCGAGGGGCGCGGGAAGGAGTTCGACCCGTCCGCTGCGGGTCTTGAGGAGCTGGGGCAGGCGGGGCTTGAGCGGGCCGAGGTCGATGCCGTGCGGGTGCGCCTTCAGCTCGTCGAGGGTGAGCCCGTACGGGCCGAGCCGCAGCATCAGGTCGAGCCGCCGCTCGGCTCCGGTGTCCCCGGTGAGCCGGGCGGCGAACTCCTCGGGGTCGGCGCCGTACGCCGGTGAGTGCTCCTGCGTCACGGCCTTGGCGAGGGTGGTGCGGATGGCGAGGTCGTCCACGGCGGAGGGCGGTGAGCCGTGGGCGCCGGAGACGGCGAGGATCAGCCGGGCGTGGATCTCGCACTCGTCCATCCGGTCCGCTTCGAGGGGAAGGGCCGCCGGGGTGTGGCGGACCTGGTCGCGGACGGCGAACCCGTTGAAGGCGAAGTCGAAGTGGGCGCTCCGGGAGGGCGGGGGCGGGGGCAGCAGGACGTCGGCGTGGCGGGTGGTCTCGTTGAGGTACGGGTCGACGGCGACCATGAGGTCGAGGGAGCCGAGGGCCGCGTCGAGGCGGTCTCCGTCGGGGGCGGACAGGACGGGGTTGGCGGCGATGGTGACGAGGGCGCGGATACGCCCCTCCCCCGGGGTCTCGATCTCCTCGGCGAGCGCGACCAGCGGCAACTCCCCCTTGGCCTCGGGGTGGTGCGAGACCCGGCTGTGCCGGCGGCCGAGGGCGAAGCCCCTGCCGGGTCCCGCAGGGCGCGGGGCGGGCGTGGTGGCGGAGAGCGGGAAGAGCGCGCCGCCGGGCCGGTCGAGGTTGCCGGTGAGGATGTTGAGGACGTCGACCAGCCAGTTGGCGAGGGTGCCGTACGCCACGGTGGAGCTGCCCATCCGCCCGTAGACGGCGGCGGTGGGCGCGGCGGCGAGTTCCCGGGCGAGGGCGCGGATGGTGGCGGGGTCCACGTCGCAGGCGGCGGCGACCGCCTCGGGGCTGAACTCCCGTACCGCGGACCGCACCTCCTCGACGCCCTCGACGTGGGCGGCGAGCGGTCCGAGGTCGGTGAGGTCCTCCGCGAAGAGGGTGTGGACGAGGGCGGCGAGGAGCAGCGCGTCGGCGCCGGGGCGGATCGCGACGTGCCGGTCGGCGAGGCGGGCGGTGCGGGTGCGCCGGGGGTCGACGACGGTGAGGGTGCCGCCGCGCCGGCGGAGCGACTTGAGCCGGCCTGGGAAGTCGGGGGCGGTGCACAGGCTGCCGTTGGAGTCCAGCGGGTTGGCTCCGAGCATCAGCAGGTGGTCGGTGCGGTCCAGGTCCGGCACGGGGACGGCGAGGGGGTCCCCGAAGAGCAGGCCGCTGGACACGTGCTTGGGCATCTGGTCGAGCGTGGACGCCGTGAAGAGGTTCCTGGTGCGCAGCGCGCCGACGAGCAGGGGCGGGTAGAGGGCTCCGGCGATCGTGTGCACATTGGGGTTGCCCAGGACGATACCCACCGCGTCCGGCCCGTACTCCTCGACGATCGGACGGATTCGGGCGGCGATCGTGTCGAACGCCTCGGTCCAGCCGACCTCCCGGAGCTCACCGTCCTTCCGGACCATGGGGCGGCGGAGCCGGTCCGGGTCGGCGTCGACCTCGGGGAACGCGGCGCCCTTGGGGCAGATGAACCCCTGGCTGAAGACGTCGTCGCGGTCGCCGCGCGCCCCGGTGACCCGGGCCCCTTCGAGCGTGAGGGTCAGTCCGCAGGTCGCTTCGCAGAGGGGGCAGATGCGCAGGGCGGTGGACATGGCGTCTCCCTGGGGGCGTCGGGAGCCCGAGCATACCGACCGGTAGGGACGTAGGGGAGGGTCGTGCGCGAGGTCGACGAACCGGCGCTTGGGCAGGTGCGGGGCGCTGAGCTCGGGGGCGCCCGGGGCCGCCGCGCCCGGGCGCGTCCGGAGTCGCCGCGCCCGGGCGCCGTCGTCGTGCTCGCCTCGCTCACCGGGTGGCTGTCGTCGTCGCGGCGCGGGCGGCCCCGGCGCGGGTGAAGCGCAGTTCCGGGTCGAGGATGCTGTCGGTGCGGAGCAGTTTGACGTCCGAGTGGTAGTCCATGGAGGTCAGCCACGGCGTCCGGTCGCCCTGCCGGGGCAGTTGGTCGACCGCGCGCCGGATGTAGCCCGCGCCGAAGTCGAGGAACGGCCGGGTCGGCATCGCCGGATCGGCCGGAACGGGCCGGCAGGTGTCATGACCGGAGGCGTCCATGTGGGCCAGGAGCCGGCAGAAGTACTCGCACAGCAGGCCGACCTTCAGCGTCCAGGAACTGTTGGTGTAGCCGATCGAGAAGGCCAGGTTGGGCACCCCGGAGAGCATCACGCCCTTGTAGGCGACGGTGTCGGAGGGGCGGATCTCCTCGCCGTCGACGGTGATCCGTACGCCACCGAACGCCTGCACGTTCAGACCGGTCGCGGTGACGACGACGTCGGCCTCCAGTTCGCGGCCGGACTCCAGCCGTATCCCGTTCTCGGTGAAGGTGGCGATCCGGTCGGTGACGACCGAGGCCTTCCCGGCGCGGAGGGCCTCGAACAGGTCCCCGTCGGGCACGGCGCAAAGACGCTGGTCCCAGGGCTCGTACGGCGGGTTGAAGTGCTCGTCGACCGGGTAGCCCTCGGGCAGCTGCCGGATGTTGGCCCGTCGGATGATCCGGCGCGCGGTCTTCGGCCACCGCCGGCAGAAGGCCCAGAAGAAGCGCTGCCGGGCGATGTTCTTCCGCCGGGTCAGCGCGTGGCCCCGCTCCGGCCCGAGGTACTTCTTCAGGGCGCTGGCGATCACGTCCCTCTTCGACACCGGCATGACGTACGACGGGGTCCGCTGGAGCATCGTCACGTGCGCGGCGGTCTCGGCCATGGCGGGCAGCAACGTGACCGCGGTGGCGCCGCTGCCGATCACCACTACCCGCTTGCCGGCGTGGTCGAGGTCCCCGGGCCAGTGCTGCGGGTGCACGATCGTGCCGCGGAAGCGCTCCCGGCCCTCGAAGTGCGGGGTGAACCCCTGGTCGTAGCGGTAGTAGCCGCCCGCGCAGAACAGCCAGGAGCACGTCAGCGTCGTCCGCTCGCCGGTGTCGGCGCGTTCGACGTGCACCGTCCACCGCGCCCGATCGCTCGACCAGGACGCGTAGAGCACCTTGTGGTGGTGACGGATGTGGTCGTCCAGCCCGTTCTCGGTCGCGGTCTCGCGCAGGTACGACAGGATCCGGGGCCCGGTGGCGATGGACTCCTCGCCCTGCCACGGCTTGAACGCGTAGCCGAAGGTGTGCAGGTCCGAGTCGGACCGGATCCCCGGGTAGCGGAACAGGTCCCAGGTCCCGCCAGAGGCGGCCCGGGCCTCCAGGATCGCGAAGGTCTTCGACGGCAGCTCGGCCTTCAGAAAGCGGCCGGCCCCGATGCCGGAGATCCCGGCGCCGATGACCAGGACGTCGAGGTGTTCGACGGCGGGCGGAGCCGGGGAAGCGGGCATGGACGACAACTCCAGACGGCGAGGCGAGCGGACTGACAAGCGGATAAGAGGGCCAGGCGGACGAGCGGCGGGCAGCGGGCAGCGGGGTGAAAGGGCGGGCCAGCAAGACGGCGACCTGCGATTCGGTCACGGAGGGGCGTGGACGACGGGGCCGCCAGAAACCGACAGGCTGCCGCCGCCCCCGCTCGCCTCCCGTCCCCCGTCCCCAACGCGACGATCGCTCTCGCAGCCGCCCTCCACTGGCGCGAACGCGACCGACACCGGGACCGACCCCGGAGGACCGCGGCCCCTACGAGAGGGAGGGCGCCAGATACGCGTAGAGGAGGAGCCGGGTCTCGTCGACGAGCGCCGGATCACCGGCGGGATCCGTGCGGAAGGCGAGCCGGACGAGGGCGTCGGCGGTCTCGACCCCGACGAGCACCTTCCGGTGCAGTTCCTCGTCGGCGGGACGGCCCAGATGGGCGGCGAGGAGACCACAGAGCCGCTCGGCGACGAGCCGGTTGGGATCCTCGGCCTCGTCCCGCGGGTCCGTGCTGTCCCGCGGGTCCGTGCCGCCGCGCGAGTCCACGCCGCCGCTCGGGTCCACGCCGTCACCCGCATCGGAGGTGCCGGGGACGCCGTCGGTCTCGTCGGCGGCGTCGGTCTCGTCGGCCGTGTCGGTCTCGTCGGCCGTGTCGGTCTCGTCGGCCGTGTCGGCGGCGTCGGCCTCGTCCTCGGAGGTACGACCCGAGGCTTCTCCGGGCGCGGCGGCGGGCACGCCGAAGTCGACGAGGGCGAAGCCCGGGACGGTCCGCTTCATCGCGATGAACTCGTCGAGGACGCCGTCGATGGCTCCGTACGCGTCGAGGAGCGGTGTCGCGGCGAGGCGCTCGGAGACCCGCTCGGCATATCGGTCGAGGTTGCGGAGTGCGAGGGCCGCGACCATCGCCCGCTTGTTGCCGAAGAAGCGGTAGACGGAGCCGATGGGGACACCGGCGCGGACGGCGACGGCCCGGGTGCTCAGCCGCTCGTACCCGGTCTCGTCGAGGAGTACGGCGCAGGCGTCGAGGATCCGGGCGAGCCGCTCGGCACTGCGCTGCTGCACGGGGGCGCGGCGGAGCGCCGGAGCGGTCTGGGGGCGGGTCTGGGGCACGGGGTCCATGATGCCGCTCCGACGGGGAAGGGCGAAGCCGGGGCCTCAGGCGACGAGCAGACCGATGCCTCCGAGGGTGTACGCGATCATCAGCAGGAACAGGGGGAGTTGGCCGGCGACGGCCCGGGCCGGTGGGAAGAGGCGAACGGACCGGTCGTGGGCGGCGACGACACCGAGGACGTGGCCGGTGACGACGGCGGCGACCTGGAGGGTCGCGAGGCCGCCGGGATCCAGGGGCGGAGGAGGGGCATGGGCGTTGTCAGTGCCCCCTGCCATGATTACGGTACGTGGAAATTCAGTGACTAGGAGTGAGAAGTAGTGGGCAGTGAGATAGCCGAGGGCGATGGGCAGCAGGGAATGGGCGAAGGAGGTGAGGGGGGTGGTGAGTTCGCGGTCCATCAGACGCAGGGCGCCGGCGCAGAGGCCGTAGCAGGCGGCGGCGAGGACCACGGCGGCGAGGAGACCGAGCGTGGCGGTGGGGACGGGGCCGAGGGGTGAGGTCTGGAGGGTGGTGATCCAGCGGGGGTTGTCGGAGAGGCCGTCGTAGGCGGTGGAGCCGAGGAGCACGCAGACGGTGGCGACGAGGCCGGGGAGCAGGGGGGTGGAGTCGAGGCCGTCGAACGGGGAGCGCAGGACCAGTCGGCCGTCTGCGCGGCGGCCGAGCGGGGAGAGCCGGGCGAGGAGGGAGGAGTACACCTCGAAGGGGTCGGCGTGGGCGAACCAGCGGTCGCCGTAGCGGGCGGCGCCCAGGAGCTGGACGCCGACGTGAAGGGCGAGGGCGATCAGGAGGGTGGTGCGGGAGGTGTTGTCGGGGGCGACGAGTTCGAGCCAGGTGAAGAGGAGGAGACCCGCGGCGGCGGGCCGGATGCCGAGGGCGGCGGGCAGTGGGCGGGGGTTCCTCGGCGGGTGGAGGGCGTGGAGGGCGCGCAGGGGGTTGAGCAGGCGCCAGGCGGGGCCGAGGAGGAGGGAGGCGGGTACGAGTCCGACCCAGAGGAGGACGTAGAGGGCGCCGGGGGCGGGGTTGCGGTCCGGGTCGTCCGGGCCGAAGAGGAGGTGGAGGAGGAAGACGAGGGCGACGACGGCGCCGAGGAGCCGGAGCGCGGTGCGGGTGGACGGGGCGTCGGCGGCCCGTTGGAGAGCGGCGGGAAGCGGGCGTCCGGCCAGGTCGCCCCGGAAGCGGGAGGAGGACCAGAGCAGGCCGAGGGCGAGGAAGGAGACGAGGAGCGCGGTGAAGGCTCCGGCGTAGGCGTAGAAGGGGGAGAGGGGGAGGTCGTGCTGGGAGCCCACGCCGTGGGCGAGCGGAAGGGGCAGCGGCGTGGCGTGGGCATGAGCAGGGGCGTGGGCGAGGGGCTGGACGGAGGCGGGGACATGGGCGAAGGCCTGGACGGAGGTGAGGGAATGGGTGAGGGCCGCGGTCATCGGACGACGAGTTGGGTCAGCACGAGTCCGGAATCGTGCGTCTCGACCTCGAAGAGGCCGGTGCGGTCCGCGGTGAGGGTGAGGGTGGCGGGTGCGCCGGCGGAGAGCGGCAGTTCACGGTCGTAGCCGTGGACGTGGAGGGTGTCGTCGCGGTCGCTGGTGACACGGAGGGTGAGTCGTTCGCCCTTCTTCAACTCGATGCGGGAGGGAGGGGGTTGGACGGCCCTGCCGGCGATGGTGAGGGTGACGGTCCGATCGGAACCAGCGGGTTCGGATCGGTCGGTGGGTTCGGCGGGTTCGGTGGGGCGGGCGTTCGGCGGGGCGGATGAGGTGGATGGGGCGGAGGCTCCGGACAGGGGGACGGTGGTCTGGACGGGGGTGCCGTCGACGGCCCAGACGGTGTGGTCGTCCGCGTGGAGCCGGACGGTCAGGGTGCGGGCGCCGGTCGGTACATATCCCCAGGGGCCGTAGAGGCGGCCCGCCTCACGGCCGTCGACCAGGAGGCGGGCGTGGCCCCGGCCGGGGACGGCCGCGCCGCCGGTGCTCTCCGGGGTGAAGAGGAACCTCTCCACGGTGAGGTGGACGTTCCAGCCGCCCTCGGAGTCGGGCCGGATCTCGGCCCGGACGGTGGGTGCTTCCGCCGCGGGAAGCTCCCGGAGGCGGTGCCCGGCCTCGTCCCAGGCCGGCAGCAGGGCGCCGCTGCCGGCGGTGGCCTCCTGGTGGCCGGTACCGGGCTTGTGGTGGGTGGTGGCCCGGCCGCCGCAGCCCGCGAGGACCGGAGCGGCGGCCAGGACGAGCACCAGGCAGAGGCCGCCGAACCGCCGCCCGAGGGGCCGTGACCCGTGCGCGCGCGTCACGCGGCTCCCTCCCCGTGGTGCGGGCGGGCGTCAGGGGACGGCGGGATTGCGGAAGGGGAGACGGGAGCGCCTCCGGGCTCACCCGGCTTTCCGGTCGACTTCCCGTCCGGTTTCCCGGTCGGCCTTCCGCCCAGTTCTCCGCCCGGTTCTCCCCCCGGTTCTCCGGTCGGCCTTCCGACTGGTTCTCCGGCTCGTCCTCCGGTCGGTCCGGCCGACTCCCCGGGCGGTACAGCCAGCCCGGCCGACCCGGCCGGCTCTCCGGTCAGCCCGGCCGACTCTCCCGCCAGCCTGGCCGACTCTCCACCCGGCACTCCACCCGGTCCTCCGCCTACCGCTCCACCCGGCACTCCACCCGGTTCCCCGCTCGCCGCTCCACCCGGCACTCCACCCGGCCCCCCGCTCGCCGCTCCGACCGACGCTCCAACCGGTCCCCCGCCCGTCTCTCCTCCGCCCGGCGGGTGGGCCCCCGCCGCCACCACCGCCCAGAGGACCCAGGCGACGCCGAGGAGGAGGCGGAGCCAGGCGGGGCTCACGGGGGTGCCGGGGATCATGAGGACCGCCTTGTCGAAGGCGTCGAGGAGGGTGAGGGCGCCGAGCGTCAGGGTGGTCCAGGCGAAGGCGGGGCGGGTGGGGCGCAGGGTGAGGCCGAGCAGGGTCCACCAGACGCCGGTGAGCAGCAGTGCGACGGCCGGGACGGCGGTCGGGGTGAGGGCGAGGGTCGAGCCGGCCACGTCCAGGGCGAGGCCCGCGAGGCCGATGAGCGTGGCCGCGCCCGCGAGCCGGTCGCCGCGCAGCCGTCGCCACCACAGGGCGCCGCCGGTGAGGGCGAGGACGAGGGCGGTGCCCAGGGCGAGCTGGGTCTCGACGCGCTGGAGGCCCCGGGCGCCGTACCAGTCGCAGCCGGCCGGGAGGCGGCGGGCCTGGACGTCGTAGTCGGCGCAGACGAGGAGTTGGGCGAGTTTGACGGGTTCGCCGACGAGACGGTCGGCGGCGCCGGAGACCTCGCCGCGCCGGGCGCCGCACTGGGGCGGGGCGCCGGGGCTGGTGGCGCCGGCGTCGGCCTGCCAGCAGTTGCCGCCGCCCTGGCCGTCCCACCAGACGTCGGTGCGGTTGGGGCGGGAGGCGCCCGAGCGGTCGACGCCGAGGTGGTTGCCGGCGTAGCGGTTGTGGTGGGAGGTGTCGGTCTGCTTGCTCCAGGCGGACTCGCCGCGGATGAGGGCGGGGACGGCGTTGAGGTAGAAGGCGGTGCGCTGGTGGCCGTAGACCCAGTTGTCCTCGTAGAGGTTCCAGTTGCCGCCGGCGGTGATGATGCCGGTGCCGGGCGGCATGGAGATCTGGGGGCAGACGACGCCCTGTTCGTAGCCGCGTTCGACGGGAGGTTTGGCGCAGGTGCCGTCGGCGACGTAGGGGTAGTAGTTCTGGTTGTTGTCGTGGATCAGGTTGCGTTCGAAGCGGGCGTGGTTCTGGGGCAGGCCGGGGTGGCCGGGGAAGGCGGAGTCCATGGAGGCGCCGCCCATGTTGTGGTCGAACTCGTTGTCGTGGACCCAGACCGAGTCCCCGGCGGTGCCGGAGTAGCCGACCATGTTGTGGTGGCTGCGGCAGCCGGTGATCTCGATGGAGTAGCGGGGGACGTCGTAGCCGCGGCCGTCGTTGATGTTCGAGGCCGAGCCGGGGTAGATGCCGGAGTCGCCGTTGCCGTAGGACTCGCAGTTCTTGTAGAGGCCGTGGTCGGAGGCGAAGGTGAGGAAGCCGTACTCGTCGTTCCAGCGGGTGAGGACGTCGTCGATGACGAAGCCGTCGGCGGCGAGGACGTACAGCGAGTTGAAGGTGGTGCGCTGGGCGGTGAAGTTGCGGAAGTAGACGCCGTCGGAGCCGTCGGCCCGGATCGCGTTGAGCTTCTGGTACTTGGCGTCGATGACGACGTCGAGGCGGGAGGCGCCGGTGCCCTCGATCTGGAGGTCCTTCTTGCCGAGGATCGCGACCAGGTTCTGGTTGTGCGGGCACTGCCGCTGCTGTTCGTAGCTGAGGATCTGGTAGCCGAGCGCGGAGTCCGGGGCCTTCAGGCGGGCGCAGGCGCCGGTGGGCGGGGGCTGCGAGGGTTCCTCCTCGTAGCGGCCGGGGAGGATCGCGATGGTGAGGCCGGGCCGGTCGACGGCGTCGACGGCCTGCTGGAGGTGGCGGTACCCGGAGGCCGCGCAGCGCTCGAAGAGGGCGAGGTTGCGGGCCCTGAGCACGGCGGGGAAGCCGGAGATCCGGCGCGCGAAGTCGGTCCGGTCGGCCTTGCAGACGAGGAGGTCGGGTTCGCCCGTGCGGAGCTTCGGCACGCTGCCGGAGCCGTCGGGGAAGGTGACGGGCCGCTCCTCGTGGGCCTGGGCCCCGGGGGCGGTGAACAGGGCCGCGGCGAGCGCCGCGAGCACGACCGAGAGCGCGAGGACGAACCTTCGGGTCCGGGACATGCGCGTGAGAGTAGAGCAATGTTCATCTTTTTTGACCCCCTCGCGCACGCATCGGTCCACAGCGACTCCCGACGGCTTCCCCCGGCGCACCGTTGACGGGAGCCGCGCGGAATCCTACGGTCTCCCATAGGATTCCCTTGCGGGCTCAGGACAGGAGCGGGCGATGACCACGGAGCAGGCCAGGAAGACGGCCGAGGCGCTCACCTACAGCACCGGTTTCGGCAACGAGCACGGCTCGGAGGCGATCCCCGGCGCGCTGCCGCACGGCCGCAACTCGCCGCAGCGCGCACCCCTCGGCCTCTACGCCGAGCAGCTCAGCGGCAGTGCCTTCACCGAGCCGCGGTCGCACAACCGCCGCTCCTGGCTCTACCGGATCCGCCCGTCGGCCGCGCACCCGCCGTACGTCCGGATCGACAACGGCGGGCTGCGCGGCGCCCCCTTCACCGAGACCGTGCCCGACCCCAACCGGCTGCGCTGGAACCCGCTGCCCGACCCGGCCCCCGGCACCGACTGGCTGGCCGGACTGTGGACGCTCGGCGGCAACGGCGACGCGACCCAGCGCACCGGCATGGCCGTGCACCTCTACCACGCCAACGCCTCCATGGAGCGGGTCTTCGGCGACGCGGACGGCGAGCTGCTGATCGTCCCCGAGCACGGCGGCCTCCTGCTCCGCACCGAGCTGGGCCTGCTGGCCGTCCGCCCCGGCGAGGTCGCGCTGGTCCCGCGCGGGGTCCGCTTCCGCGTCGAGCTGCTCGACGAGACCGCCCGCGGCTACGTCTGCGAGAACTACGGCGCCCCCTTCCAGCTCCCCGACCTCGGCCCGATCGGCGCCAACGGCCTGGCCAACGCCCGGGACTTCCGGGCCCCGGTCGCCGCCTACGAGGACGTCGAGGGCCCGGTCGAGGTGGTCAACAAGTACTGCGGCAACCTCTGGTCCGCGACGTACGGGCACTCCCCGCTGGACGTCGTCGCCTGGCACGGCAACCACACCCCGTACGTCTACGACCTGCACCGCTTCAACGTCATCGGGACGATCTCCTACGACCACCCCGACCCGTCGATCTTCACGGTCCTCACCTCGCCCTCCGACACCCCGGGGCTCGCGAACGTGGACTTCGTGGCCTTCGCCCCGCGCTGGCTGGTCGGCGAGGACACCTTCCGGCCGCCGTACTTCCACCGGAACGTGATGAGCGAGTACATGGGCCTGATCGAGGGCGCGTATGACGCCAAGACCGCCGGAAAGGGGGGTTTCGTGCCCGGCGGCGGTTCGCTGCACAACATGATGTCCGCGCACGGCCCCGACCGGGAGACCTTCGACAAGGCCAGCGCCGCCGAGCTGAAGCCGCAGAAGATCGACGACGGCCTCGCCTTCATGTTCGAGACCCGCTGGCCGGTGACCGCGACCCCGCAGGCCGCGAACGCCGACCATCTGCAGAAGGGGTACGACGACGTGTGGCAGGGTCTGGAGCGCCATTTCCGGCCGTAACGTCCCGGCCGTAGACCCGTAGCCTTCGTACGGAGGACCCGTGACCGCCTTCGCTCCCGATTCGCTGGTCCTGAACCGCAAGCTGCCGCTCTGGTACCAGGTCTCGCAGTCGCTGCGCGCCTCGATACTGGGCCGCACGCCCGACGCCTCGCTGCGGCTGCCCACCGAGGAGCAGCTCGCCGCCCACTACGGCGTGAGCGTGCTGACCATGCGCCAGGCCCTCAAGGAGCTGGAGGAGGAGGGCCTGATCAGCCGGCACCGGCGGCGCGGCACCTTCATCGAGCCGGGTGCCCGCCGCTCCACCCCTCGCCGGCTGCTCGGCTCGATCGACGCGATCGTGGCCCAGCAGTCGGGCGAGCGGACGACGGTCCTCGGGCACGGCGCCGAGCCGGTGCCCGGGGAACTCGCGGAGTACTTCCCCGGCGTGTCCGAGGTCGTGGCGTACCGGCGGCTGCGCAGCGACGGGGAGAGCGGCGAGCCGACGAACTGGGCGGAGAACGCGGTGCTCCCCGGGCTCGCCGCCGCGATCGACCCGGCGGACCTGGAGCGCTGGCCGATGACGAAGGTGCTGCGGGACGTGGTCGGGGTGCGGATCAGCCGCATCACGGACACGGTCGAGGCCCGCCTCGCCGACCCGGAGACGGCGGGCCTGCTCCAGGTCCCGCTGCTCTCCCCGATCCTCCACTACACGGGCGTGACCTACGACGAGGACGGCAGGGTCGTCGACGTGGCCCGCATCCGCTACCGCGGCGACCGCTTCTCCTTCACGGTCACCGTCGAGGCGCACTGACGCGCTGGAGGCGCACCGACGGCGGTCGTTAGCATGCGGGGCGTGACCGATGACGCCCGGCCGCAGGACGCGCCCCTCCTCGACGAGTTGATGCCGTGGTCCGTGGCCCCGCTGCGGTTCGGCCGTTCCTGGATCGTCGCCCCCGACGCACGGACGCTGCGGACCCGCTGGGACCGGCTCGTGGCCGCCGAGGGGGCCGAGCGGGAGGCGCTGTTCCGGCCCAGCCGGGCGCGGACCCCGGCGAGCGCGGTGGCCGCGCTGCCCGGACAGCGCACCGGGACCGTGCGGTTCGCGCGCGAGGCGGGCCCGTGCCCGGCGCCGGTGCGGGTGGCGCGCGGACCGTTCGACGAGCAGTGGCTGCTCCCCGACCACCGGCTGATCGACACCGCGCGGCCGGAGCTGTGGCGGGTCGCCGGGGAGCCGCAGCTGTTCGCCGTCGAGCAGGGGTACGTGCCGGGGGCGGCCGGGCCCGCGCTCCTGGTGACGGCCGCGCTGCCGGAGGGCCGCTCCCCCGCGGGCCGGCCGGGCCGGATCCGGCCGCTGTTCCGGCGCCCCGGCGGCCGCGAGCCCAACCTCGCGCCCAGACTCCTGGACTTCCTCGGGCGGCGGTACGGGCGCGGGGCCGACGCCCGTGACTGGCTGGCGTGGACGGTGGCGGCGGCCCGCCCCTCCCCCGCCGGGTGCCGCGTCCCCCTCCCCGTCGGCCCGGAGGTCTGGGCGGCGGGCGTGGCGCTCGGCCGGGACCTCCTCGACGTGCGGCTGCGGGGCGCCCTGAGCGGAACGAAACCCCGCCTTCCGGGCGGCCGCCGCCCCTACGTGCGGGCGGCGGTCCCCGCCCGCCCGACGACGATGGCGTACGACTCCGAGGACGAGGCGCTGGTCCTCGACGGGGGCCGGATCTCCCCCGTACCGGCGGAGGCCTGGGAGTTCCGGGTCGGTGGGGTGCGGGTCCTGGAGCAGTGGTTCGCGCACCGGACCGCTCCGGCGGAGCCCGGCTCCCTGGAGGCGATCGGGCCGGTCGCCTGGCCGCAGGAGTGGACCTCGGAGCTGCTCGACCTGATCACCGTGCTCGCGCTGCTCGGAGCGCGGGAGCCGGAGCGGGCCGCCTTCGCGGCACGGGCGGCGGAGGACGGGGCGGAGGGCGCGGCGGCCCTGCGCGCCGCCGGAGTGCTGCCGCCGCCCGCCCGGGCCCGCCGCCCCGCGTCCGTACTGGACCATCCGGAGGAGGGCCCGGAGGGGCAGTTCATGCTCCTGTGACCGCGGCGGGCGGACCGGCCGGGGCGGGGGTGACGCATCCCCTGGTGACAAGGGCCGGTGCGGCAGGGTAGGCAGGGCGGTCATGAGCACTCAGCCACTCCCCCTCGAAGGGATCACGGTCGTCGCCGTCGAGCAGGCCGTCGCCGCGCCCTTCGCCACCCGCCAGCTCGCCGACCTCGGCGCCCGCGTCGTCAAGGTCGAGCGCCCCGACGGCGGCGACTTCGCCCGCGGGTACGACACCGCCGCCCGGGGCCTGGCCTCGCACTTCGTGTGGTGCAACCGCGGCAAGGAGTCGGTGGCGATCGACCTCAAGGACCCCCGGGGCCTGGCCCTCGTCCGGCGGATGACGGCCGGCGCCGACGTCTTCGTGCAGAACCTCGCGCAGGGCGCCGCGGCCCGCCTCGGCCTCGACGCCGCCACCCTGTGCGCCGCGCACCCCCGGCTGGTCGCGGTGGACCTCTCGGGGTACGGGGCGGAGGGACCGTACGCGCACCGGCGGGCGTACGACATGCTCGTCCAGTGCGAGGCGGGTCTGGTGTCGGTGACCGGGACCCCGGAGCAGCCCGTCAAGTCGGGCATCCCGGCGGCCGACATCGCCGCCGGGATGTACGCCTTCTCCGGCGTCCTCGCCGCGCTCGTGCGGCGCGGCACGACCGGCCGGGGCGGGCCGGTGGAGGTCTCCCTGCTCGACTCGCTCGCCGAGTGGATGGGGCATCCGCTCCACCACGGGGCGCACGGGGGCGAGGCCCCGGCGCGCACGGGGCTCGCGCACGCGGTGATCGCCCCGTACGACGCCTATCCGACGGCGGACGGGGGCCTGGTGCTGCTCTCCGTGCAGAACGACCGGGAGTGGCGGCGGCTCGCCGGGCAGGTGCTCGGCCGGCCCGGCCTCGCCGACGATCCGGCGTTCGCGACGAACGCGGCGCGGGTGGCGGGGCGCGCGGCGACGGACGCGGTGGTCGCGGAGGCGCTGGCCCCGCTGACGACGGAGGGGGCCCTGGCCCGGCTCGACGCGGCGGGCATCGCCTGCGCCCGGCTCAACTCGGTGGCGGAGCTGGCGGACCATCCGCAGCTGACGGCCCGCGACCGGTGGCGGGAGGTGGAGTCGCCGGTGGGACCGCTGCGGACGCTGCTCCCGCCGATCGTCTTCCCGGACGCGCCGGAGCCGCGGATGGACCGGATCCCGGCCCTGGGACAGGACACGGACGAGGTGCTCGCCGGGCTCGGGCTGCGGGAGGCGGAGGTGAAGGAGCTCAGGAGCGCGGGCGTGGTCGCCTGACGGGCCCGGACCCGGGCCCGGACCCGTTGGACGGCCGGGCGCGGGCGGTCGAGCGCGCGGGCGGCCCGGGGGGCGGCCGGGAGAAGGGAGCAGTACGGGCGGGCGGTGCGAACGGTGCGGTACGGGCGGACGGGTGGTGCGGACACGACGAACGCCGGACGGGCGGGGACACGTCCGGCGGAGTCGTGGTCGGGGCCGTACGGGCGGCCGGGACCGGGCTAGCGGCGGGTGCCGAAGAGGGAGCGGCGGAGTCGGCGGAGCGGGGCGAAGAGCGAGACCCGGGCGCTGCGGCTGCGGTGGCCGTGCACCGGCGTCTCGCGCGTACGCGTCGTCAGCTCCCGCATCAGCAGGGTCGCCTCGGCCGCCTCGCGCTGGGGCACGGCGGGTCCGCCGAGCACCGCGAGATGACGGTCGAGCCGCGAACTGGTCGCGCCGCTCCCGCAGGTGATGGCAGGCACTCGGGGCCTGCTGCGCATTGCTATCTGTTCCATGTCACTCCCCACCCGTACAAGGGCACCCGACCCGGGCAGGTTAACCCTATCGCCCCGTCATGACACCCGTGTATCCCGGCGACGGGATTCAACGCACCCGTACGGGGGTTGACGGTCACCCTCCGAATACATCCGATTCCAGGGCGAGTTGGACAGGGCTCGAACACCTGTCGAACCGTCACGAACCATCCTGCACTCCGGGGTGACCACCGGGGGTGCGCAGGCCCCTGTGATCTCCACCACCAAGATCCAACGGCGGGGGCCGGAAGCGCGGTCCGGCGCCGGACCGGAGCCGGGAGGGCGCTCCTCGGCTACCGTGGATCCATGACGGTGATCGCGGGTCGTTACCGGCTTCTGGACGTCCTGGCCGAGGGGGCGACGGGCACCGTCTGGCGCGCCCTGGACGAGACGAACGGCCACGAGGTGGCCCTGAAGGACTCCCGGGTCCCGCCCGGACTCCCGCCGGACGAGGCGCCCCTGCTGCACGCGCGGCGGGAGCGCGGGGCGCGGGCCGCCGCACGCATCTCCCACCCCTCCGTCGTACGGGTCCTCGGCGTGGTCACCGAGGACGGCCGGCCCTGGACGGTGACGGAGCTGGTCCGGGGCCTCACCCTCGCCGAGACCCTGGAGGCGGGCGGGCCCCTGCCGTCGCGCGAGGCGGCGCGCGTCGGCGCCGAGGTCCTGGCCGGGCTGCGGGCCGCCCGGGAGGCCGGCGCCCCCCATCCGGGCGTGGGGGCGGAGCACGTACTCCTGGGGAACGACGGCCGGGTGGTCGTCACCGGCTTCGGCGGCGCGCCGCAGGACGACGCGGGTCCGGCGGCCGAGCTGCGCTCCCTGGGAGCACTCCTGGAGGCGGCCGCGGACGACCGGTCCGGGCCGCTGGGCGCCGTGATCGACGCACTCCTGGACGAGGGCCCGGAGGGCGCCGTGACGGCGGACGGGGCCGAGCGGGAGCTGCGGCGGGTGGCGGGCGGCGGCGCACGGACGCCCGCGGGCGGCGCGGGGGCGGACGGGGGCGGCTCGCGGACGGGCGGCGGCTCGCGGACGGGTGGCGGCGCATCGAGGACGGGGCCCGTGCCGGCCGGCGCGCCCGCCCCGTACCGGGGTGCCCACGGCGACGACACGCACGCCGCGCACGGCACTTCGCCGTCCCGGAGACAGAAGGCGCCCCGCCGGGTCCCCGTCCTGGTGGCCGGGGTCGTCGGGGCGCTGCTCATCGCGGGGGCGCTGGTCTACCACGCGGTGCGGGACGACGGACCGGGCGCCGGTCCGGGTGCGCCGGGCGGTGTCCCGAGCACCGTTCCGGCCGGTTCCGGCGCCGCGGGGGCGGACGGCGCGCCGGCTACACCGCGTTCCTGAACGGCGGCAGGTAGCCGCCGGACTGTCCGGCGGCGGTCGGGTGGTACGACTCGCCGATGTTGAGCCAGTTGACGCTGTGCAGCCAGGCCGATCCGGAGCAGATCTCGTGCCCGGTGAAGGCGGAGACGACACTGGCGAAGGTGTAGCCGTGGTCGGCGGCGCGCTTGGCCACGGCGGCGTTGAGGTAGTCGGAGGCCCCGTTGATGGCCCTGCGCTCGCCCTCGCTCAGGCCGGCGACGCAGCCGCCGTTCAGCTGGTAGAAGCGCGGATAGCCGAGGACGACCACCCGGGCGTTGGGCGCCTTGCCCCTGATGGCGCCGTACACGGAGTCGAGCTTGCCCGGCAGGGTGGAGTCGACGTAGGCCTTGGCCTGATTCACACGATTGACGCAGGTGGACTCGGACTGGAGCACACAGGTCGTCATGACGTCGGCGAAACCGGCGTCATTTCCCCCGATCGTGAGGGAGACCAGGTCGGTGGCGGCCGAGAGCGGTCCGAGCTGATTCGCGGTCACATCACCCGTTCGGGCGCCCGAGCAAGCGGTGAAGGCGAACGAGGAGGGGGCGTTCGCGTTCTTCCAGAGGACGGGGTACGCCTTCGTGGAGCGCTTGCAGTCGCCGCTGGCGCCGTCGTAGCTGCCGGCTCCCACGCCGGAGGAGTACGAGTCGCCCAGCGCCACGTAGTCGAGGGCGGCGCTCTCCGCGGCCTGGGCGGCGCCCGCCCCGGTGAGGGCGAGGACGGCGCCGAGGAGGAGCGAGGAGGAGAGGGCGGTGAATCGGGACAGTCTCATGGAACCTCCCTGTAGCAGGATCTCTGCGTTACCAGGTAGTAGCAGTGGATCCGGCGCATCGGAAGTGTCCATGTCAAAACTGGGGGTGAACTTTCTCCGACCCTCCGTCAGGGACCATCGAAATCCGGCCAGGAGAGGAAGCGGACGCTCCACTCCCGATTGACGCCCCGCGAGATCGCGGAACCGCGACACATTCGCACATCGATCCACAGGAGTGCGCCCCCATCCCCTCACTCCCCGACGCATCGCCGGATTGATCGAATCCGACCGGGACGGTTACGTATCCGACCGCTGAAGTTCCGTCAAACTACGGAAAAGCAGGCCATGGATCCGGGGCTTGCCATACAGTCCCATTCATCAATACCGTCGTACATCTCACCCGCACCGGTCCATCATGCACAGCGGCTCAGGGGAGGGCTCTAGCGTCGCGGTGGCTCAGGTGCGGGGCGCGGTAGGGGGGTGCCGTGCTCGGTGTTCGAACGCGCTTCGAACGTGCGCCGAGTCGCGGACACCGCGCGGCCAGCCATGCCAACTCGCCGATCCCGCAAGGAGATCGTTTCCGCGCGACATGGCGAGAACCCCCCTTTCGAACCGGACACGCCATCGGGCCGCCCAAGGGGTGGGCGGCCCACCGGACGAGAGGGAAAAAGACCCATGAGCTCGTTCCTGCGCCCGGCCGCCACGGGCCAAGAATTGACTGAGCCGAGTCGAATAGCGGCCCAGTACCGGGCCATCACCTCGCATCTGGCGATCACTCCGCCGGTGAGCGTGGTCATTCCCGCGATGAACGAGGCCGAAAACCTTCCGTACGTCTTCAAGACGCTGCCGGACTGGATTCACGAAGTCGTCCTCGTCGACGGAAACTCCACCGACAACACGGTCGACGTAGCCCGTGAGATCCGGCCGGACGTCAAGGTCGTCAAGCAGGTCGGAAAGGGCAAGGGCGACGCACTGATCAGCGGTTTCGCCGCCTGCACCGGTGACATCATCGTCATGGTCGACGCGGACGGCTCGGCCGACGGCCAGGAGATCGTCTCCTACGTCTCCGCCCTCGTCGGCGGCGCGGACTTCGCCAAGGGATCCCGTTTCGCCAACGGCGGCGGCACGGACGACATGACGACCGTTCGCAGACTCGGGAACTGGGCCCTCTGCACGCTCGTCAACCGCAAGTTCGGCGCCCGCTACACCGACCTCTGCTACGGGTACAACGCCTTCTGGCGCCACTGCCTCGACAAGATCACCCTCGACTGCACCGGATTCGAGATCGAGACCCTGATCAACATCCGGGTCGTCAAGGCCGGCCTCAAGGTGCAGGAGGTGCCGAGCCACGAGTACAACCGCATACACGGCGTCAGCAACCTCAACGCCGTGCGCGACGGCATCCGGGTCCTGAAGGTGATCCTCAAGGAGAAGTCCCCCGGCCGGGCGGACCGGCGCCGGCCCGCCCCCTTCTCGGTGAACGTCCCCCGGGGAGAGGTGTCTTGAGCGACGGCACGTCCCCGCACGGCTTCTCGGTGGTCGTCTGCGTCTACACGGAGGACCGCTGGGAGGACATCCTCGCCGCCGTCGACTCCGTGCGGAAGCAGTCGCTGCCGCCGCTGGAGACGCTCCTCGTGGTCGACCACAACGAGCCCCTGCGCGCACGGCTCGCCGAGGAGTACGCGGACGCCCGGCCCGGGGAGGAGGTGCGGGTGCTCGCCAACGCGGGCCCCCGCGGCCTCTCCGCCGGCCGCAACACCGGAATCGCCGCCGCCCACGGCGCGTTCGTGGCCTTCCTCGACGACGACGCCGTCGCCGAGCGGGACTGGCTCCACCACTTCGCCGCCGCCTACGACGACCCGCGCGTCATGGCCGTCGGCGGCCGGACCCTGCCCGCCTGGGCGTCCGGCCACCGCCCGGCCTGGTTCCCGGAGGAGTTCGACTGGGTCGTCGGCTGTACGTACCGGGGCCTGGCCCCGGGCCGCGTCCCCGTGCGGAACGTGCTCGGCGGCAACGCCTCCTTCCGCCGTACGGCCTTCGACGCGGCGGGCGGCTTCGCCACCGGCATCGGCCGGGACGGCGACCGGCGGCCCCTGGGCGGCGAGGAGACCGAGCTGTGCATCCGGCTCTCCAAGGCGCTGCCCGAGGCGGTCCTGCTCATGGACGACCGGGCGGTCATCCACCACAAGGTGCCCGCCGCCCGCGAGCGCTTCGGCTACTTCCGCACCCGCGTGTACGCCGAGGGGCTCTCCAAGGCGCTCGTCGCCCGCAGCGTCGGCGCGCAGAAGGGCCTGGAGTCCGAGCGGCGCTACACCACCCGGGTGCTGCCCGCCGGCGTCCTGCGCGGAGTGCGCGACGCCCTGCGCGGCCGCCCCGGCGGCGCGGGCCGCGCCGGGGCCATCGTCACCGGGGTGGCCCTCGCGGCCGGCGGCTACGCCCTCGGGCAGTTGCGGGCCCGCCGCTCCGGCACCACCTTCTCCTGGGGCCCGATCGAACGCTCCGGCGGGCCGACCTCCGCACGCACCGGGGACGGGGCCGCCGAGGGAGCGGTCGCGTGACGGGGGCGACGCCGGGTGCCCCCGGGGACACGCCCGTGCCCGTCCTCATGTACCACGCCGTCGACCGGGACCCGGCTCCCGCCGTCCTCGGCCTCTCCGTCACGCCCGACGCGTTCGCCGCGCAGATGGCGGTGGTCGCCGACCGGGGGTTCACCCCGCTGACCACGGCCGGGCTCGCCGCCGCCTGGCGGGACGGGAAGCCGCTGCCCGCGCGGCCGCTGCTCGTCACCTTCGACGACGGCTACGAGGGCGTGCACCGGCACGCCCTGCCGGTCCTGGCGAAGCACTCCTTCGCGAGCACCGTCTTCGTCTCCACCGGCTGGCTGCGCGGCGCGCACGACGGGGGCGGCGCGCTCGACACCATGCTCGACTGGGCGCAGGTGCGCGAACTGGCCGACGCGGGAACGGAGATCGGCGGCCACAGCCACAGCCACCCGCAGCTCGACCGACTCGACGCGGAACGGCTCCGGTTCGAGACGCTGCGCTGCCGGGAGATCGTCGGCGAGGAGCTCGCCGCCGCCCCCGTCTCCTTCGCCTACCCGTACGGGTACTCCAGCCGGCGGGTCCGCCGGGCGGTCCGGGAGGCCGGGTTCGCCCAGGCGCTCGCCGTCGGCAACGCGCTCGCCCGCCGCCGCCAGGGGCCGTACGCCCTGGAGCGGATGACCGTGCGCCGGTCCACGGGCATCGAGGAGTTCACCCGGCTGATCGAGGGCCGCGCGATCGCACGGAACTTCGCGGCCGACCGGGCCATGACGAAGGGGTACGCGCTCGCCCGGCGCGCCCGGGGCGCCCTGCGGGGCCACTGGATCTGACGTACCGCCACTCCGGCGACCGGAGGCGCGCCCCGCCCAAAAGACGGTGCGCCGCGCACCCGGTTGCCGGATCATGGGCGCCATGGCTGACACCCCACCGGTACCGTCCGCACCGCAGCGGTCGCTGCCGATCCGGCTGAACCTCGACGACAGCGACTCGCCGTCGGACGTCGTCGACGCGCTGTTCCTCGGCCGCTTCGCGACCGGCGAGCAGCCGCACGCCCACAGCACCACCCTGGACCGGGTCAAGCCGGAGGCGACGCTGCTCCCGGCGGGCGCGCGCGTGCTGCGGGCCTCGAAGGACGACGACCGCAGCGCCCTGCTCGCCGAGGGCGAGGGCTGGACGCTCCTGGTCTCCCGCTGGAACCGGGGCGCGGACGTCACCGTGACGGCCACGGACGCGGAGCTGGCGACGCGGATCCTCGGCGAGGCCACGGAGGGGGCGAAGGACGAGCCGGAGCCGCAGCCCGAGAACGTGACGATGGGCTTCTGGTACGTGTCGCCCCGGCGCGGCCCGCACCGCACGACGCGGCAGATCAGCGCCGGGACGTGGGAGGAGGTCAGGCCCCACTACTCGGCGCCGGTGGCCGATTCCATGGACCGGCTGATGAAGGTGACGCCGGACTCCATCTCCGGCCGCCTCCTGCTGCTGCACGGGCCGCCGGGGACCGGCAAGACGTCCGCGCTGCGGACCCTGGCGCGGTCCTGGCGGGACTGGTGCCAGGTGGACTGCGTCCTCGACCCGGAGCGGCTCTTCAACGACGTCGGCTATCTGATGGACATCGCCATCGGGGAGGACGAGGGCACGGCGAAGGGCCGCTGGCGGCTGCTGCTCCTGGAGGACTGCGACGAGCTGATCCGGGGCGAGGCGAAGCACACGGCGGGCCAGGCCCTGTCGCGGCTGCTCAACCTGACGGACGGCCTGCTCGGGCAGGGGCGGAACGTCCTGGTCGGGGTCACCACCAACGAGGACCTGGAGCGGCTGCACCCGGCCGTGGTCCGGCCGGGCCGCTGCCTGGCCCGCATCGAGGTGGGGCCGCTGAGCCGGGCCGAGTCGGTGGCGTGGCTCGGGCGGGAGGAGGACGTGCCGCGCGAGGGCGCGACGCTGGCGGAGCTGTTCGCGCTCCGTCGCGGCACGCCCCCGGCGGACCTTCCCGAGCCCCGCACGGCGGGGGCGTCCGGAAGGTCCTGTGCGGTGTCCGCGGTGTCCGGTGCGTGCTGTCGGCACGCCGGGCGGAAGCGCTCGTACGGGACGTACTCGGGCTTTCGCCCGGTGGGGCGAGAGTGCGTGCCGGGCGCCGTGGGCGCCGTGCGGGACCTTCCGGAGATCCCCTAGCCGTCGTACGCCGCCCGCAGGGCCTCGCTCATCGCCGCCTCGGCGGCCTCGCGGCTGAGGCCGAGGCGGCGGGTCTCCTCGGCGTACTGGGCGGCGGCGGTGGCGGCCCGGCGGCTGGCCGCGTCCCCGGCGGCGGCGACGAAGGTCCCGTGGCGCCCGCGCGTCTCGATGACCCCGTCCGCCTCCAGCGCCTTGTACGCCTTGGCGACCGTGTTCGCTGCGAGTCCCAACTGCTCCGCGAGCCCCCGTACCGTCGGCAGCTTGTAGCCGACCGGCAGTCCGCCCGACCGGGCCCGCTCCGAGATCTGGGCACGCAGTTGTTCGTAGGGAGCGGTGGTGGATTCGTGGTCCACGACGATGGTGAGTGTCACCCGCCGATTCTGCCCCCACCCCGCCGGAAAAGGGGAGGCGGCGGTGCGCCCTCTGCCCGTAGCGTGCGCCCACATGACTGTGAACGTCCGTTACGTACGGGACGGGGACGCCGAGGGCTTCGCCCGGGTCCGCCGCGCCGCGCTCCCCTTCATGCTCGCGACCGCCGAACAGCTCGCGTTCGACTGGGCGCACGCCCACCCCGACAGCCACGCGCGCCCGCTCGTGGCCGTGACCGAGGACGGCGGGATCGTCGGGACCGTCCAGCTGCGGATCGCCCACGACTCGCCGGAGCCGGGCATCGGCTCCCTCAACGTGTACGTGGACCCCGCCCACCAGGGGCTCGGCGCGGGGACGCTGCTGCTGCGCGCCGCCGAGGAGCACCTGGCCGGACACGGCGCGCACACCCTCTACAGCTGGGTCCTGGACGCGCCGGAGCACCGTGCCTGGGCGGAGCGGCGGGGGTACTCCCCCCGCCGCTCCGCCCACTTCCTCCGGCTCGACCTGGCGGGGGCCGGGCTGCCGCCGCTCCAGGCGCCGCCCCCCGGCGTCGAGCTGCTGACGGCCGAGGACTTCGCGGCCGACCCCCGGCCGCTGTTCGAGCTGGACGCGGTGACGTCCGCGGACGAGCCGGGCGACGTGTCGGTCGAGATGGACGACTACGCGCACTGGCAGGAGACCACCTGGGACCATCCCCTCCTGGACCGGACGCTGACGACGGTGGCGGTGGTGGACGGGGTGCCGGCCGCGTTCAGCGTGGCGCAGACGGACGGGCTTGGCCGGTACAACACGGGGATGACGGGCACGGCCCCGGCCTTCCGGGGCCGGGGGCTCGCCAAGCTGGTGAAGAACGCGTCCCTGCACCGGGCCCGGGAGGCGGGCTGTACGGAGGCGTTCACCGGGAACGACGCGGGCAACGGGCCGATGCTGGCGATCAACGAGTGGTTCGGCTACGAGGTCGCGGCGACGGAGGTGCGGCATGTCCGGACGCTCGGTTGAGGTCACCCTGACGAAGGCGGGCCGGACGAAGATCCGCTATCCGGCCGAGGTGCTCGCGGAGGAGGCCGGCCGGCTCTCGGTGCGCGCGCCGTGGGCGGCCGAGGGGGTGCGGGACTTCGGCTTCGTGCGGTTCGAGCCGGGCGACGTCTTCGTGGAGCACTACTGGCAGGACCGCTGGTTCACGGTCAAGGAGGTGCGGTCCGCCGACGGCTCCCTCAAGGGCTGGTACTGCGACGTCACCCGGCCGCCCGTGATCGGCGGCCCCGGGGTGGTGGTCGAGGACCTGGACCTGGACCTGTGGGTGTCGGCGGACGGCAGCGAGGTGCTGCGGCTCGACGAGGACGAGTTCGCGGCGAGCGGCCTCGCCGCCTCCGATCCGGAGGCGGCGGCCCGGGCCGTGGCCGCCCTCGACGAGCTGGAGGCACTCGGCCGCGACGGTCTGGTGGACCTGCTGGGCACCCCCTAGGGGGAAGCGGGTCAGCGCAGCTCGACGTCCGTCTTCTCGGTGGCGAGGAAGCGGGGCAGCGGCAGGCCCGTCCCGCTGAGCTGCAGGAGGGTGGCCTCCACGCGGGCGGCGCCGGCGACGTAGGCGGGGTCCTTCACCACGGAGCGGTTGATCCAGGTGTGGAGGTGCCCGTCGCAGACGGCCCGGGTGCCGCCGATGCCGGCGGAGCGGTCGCCCTGGACGAGGGTGGAGCCGACGAAGACGGGGCCCGCGCTGTCGTCGAGGCACCGGTAGGTGCCGGAGAGGGTGACGGTGCTGTCGTCGGCGACGGTTCCGTACGCGTCGACGAAGAGGCCGTTAGTGAAGTGGGCGTCGCGGGCGGAGGCCCCGGTGAGCCGGTCGGTGGTGTGGTGGCCGTCGGCCCCTCCCGCGTGGGCGAGGGGGGCGACGGCGGCGGTGAGCAGGGCGGCTGCGGCAAGAACGAGCCTGACGCGCATGAGGGGGGTCCCTTCGGGGTGGGGGATGGTACTGCCCGCCAGGGATACCCGGATCCGGCCGTCAGATGGCCGAGATTCATCCCTTCGGTGGGGAGGGGGCCGGGCGCCGGGTGACCGCCCGCCGCAGGAGCGGCCAGGTGAGCAGGACCGCGACGACCGCGTACACGGTGATCGAGAACGGGGTGTTCACCAGCCCGGTCGGGGAGCCGTCGCTGATCTGGAGGGCGCGGCGCAGCTGCTGTTCGGCGGCCGGGCCGAGGATGACGCCGATGACGGCGGGCAGCACCGGCAGGCCGTAGCGCCGCATCCCGAGGCCGATCAGGCCGATGACGAGCAGGACGACCAGGTCGAGCGCCTCGCCGCCCACCGCGTACGCGCCGACGGCGGCGAAGAAGAGGATGCCGGCGTAGAGGTACGGACGGGGGATGCGCAGCAGCTTGGCCCAGACGGGGGCGAGCGGCAGGTTGAGCGCGAGCAGCAGCACCATGCCGACGAAGAGCGAGGCGATCAGACCCCACACCAGCTCTGGCTCCCGCTCGAAGAGCAGCGGGCCGGGCTGGATGCCGTACTGCTGGAACGCGGCCAGCATCACGGCGGCGACGGCGGTCGTGGGCAGGCCGAGGGTCAGCATGGAGACGAGCGTGCCGGCGGCGGAGGCGGAGGCCGCCGCCTCGGGTCCGGCGACGCCCTCGACGGCGCCCTTGCCGAACTGGTCCTTGTGCTTCGAGAGCCGTTTCTCGGTGACGTACGACAGGAAGGTCGGGATCTCGGCGCCGCCGGCCGGGACGGCGCCGAAGGGGAAGCCGATGAACGGGCCGCGCAGCCAGGGCTTCCAGGTGCGCCTCACGTCCTCCCGGCCCAGCCAGGGGCGGCCGACCGGGATGGCCTCGCCCGCCGTGCGGCGCAGGTGCGCGGCGACCCACAGGGCCTCGCCGATGGCGAAGAGGCCGACCGCGACGATGACGACGTCCACGCCGTCGGCGAGCTGGAGCGAGCCGAAGGTGAGGCGCTGCTGCCCGGTCATCGGGTCCAGGCCGACCAGGCCGATGGTGAGGCCGATCAGCAGGGAGGCGAGGCCGCGGACGCGGGAGGAGCCGAGGACGGAGGTCACCGCGATGAAGGCGAGGACCATGAGGGCGAGGTAGTCGGGGGCGCCGATGTCGACGGCGAGCGCGGCGACGGTCGGGGCGAGGACGACGAGCAGGATCGTGCCGATCATGCCGCCGGCGAAGTGGCCGACGGCCGCCGCGGCGAGTGCCTGGGCGCCCCGGCCGGCCTTGGCCATCGGGTTGCCCTCGATGGCGGCGACGACGGCCGCGCTCTCGCCGGGGGTGTTGAGGAGGATGGAGGTGGTGGAGCCGCCGAACATGGCGCCGTAGTAGATGCCGGCGAACATGATGAAGGCGCCGGTCGGGTCGAGTCCGTAGGTGACCGGGAGCAGCAGGGCGACGGCCATGGCGGGGCCGATGCCGGGCAGGACGCCGATGGCGGTGCCGAGGAGCACGCCGAGGGCGGCCCAGAGCAGGTTCATCGGGGTGAGGGCGGTCCCGAAGCCGTCGATGAGGGAGTTCAGGGAGTCCACGGGTCAGATCACTCCCATCAGCGGGCCGCCGGGCAGCGGGACGCCGAGCAGCTTGTCGAAGACGGCGTAGGTGAGGAGCGACAGGCCGGCCGCGATCAGCGGGTCGCGGTGGAGGTGGCGGCTGCCGAGGGCGTGGGCGGCGCCCCAGAAGAGGAGGGCGCCGGCGACGGGGAAGCCGACGGGTCCGATGAGGACGGCGAAGCCG
Source organism: Streptomyces sp. NRRL F-6492 (assembly GCF_001280125.1). GTDB lineage: Bacteria > Actinomycetota > Actinomycetes > Streptomycetales > Streptomycetaceae > Streptomyces. The sequence goes on along the minus strand of NZ_LGEG01000002.1, from coordinate 61,629 downwards.
AGGAAGACGCCGGCCAGGAGCAGGACGGTGCGCCGGTCGGCGGGTTCGGTCAGGTCGACGTCCTCGCCGCCCTCGGCCTCGCCGCGGCCGCCGCGCAGGACGTCGACGGTGAGGAGGACGGAGACGACGAGCAGGCCGCAGCCGACGACGAGGGGCACGGTGGCGGGGCCGACCGGGCCGCGGCCGGTGACGGCGTCGTCGAGGGTGAGGGCGTCGGTGAGGACGAGGACGCCGAGGAGGAAGAGGAGGGCTCCGACGCCGAGTTCGGAGCGTCCGCGCAGCCGGGCGGGAACGGTCGGTCTCACAGTCCCAGCTCCTTCAGGACGGAGGCGACGCGCCGGTCCTGCTCGGTGAGGAAGGCGCCGAAGCGCTCACCGGGGAGGAAGGCGTCGTCCCAGCCGTGGGTCTTCATCGACTCGCGCCACTGCGGGGAGCCGTGCAGCTCGGTGACGAGGGCGACGAGCTTGTCGCGCTCGGCGTCGGAGAGGCCGGGCGGGGCGACGATGCCGCGCCAGTTGGTGAACTCGGTGTCGAGTCCGGCCTCGCGGAGGGTGGGGGCGTCGAGGCCGGGGACGCGCCGGGGGCCGGTGACGGCGAGGAGGCGCAGCTCGCCGGCCTCGATCTGGTCGAGGTACTCGCCGACGCCGGAGACGCCGAAGGCGACCTTGTTCCCGAGGATGGAGGCGAGGAGTTCGCCGCCGCCGTCGAAGGGGACGTAGTTGACGTCCTTCGGGGAGATCCCGGCGGCGCGGGCCATCAGCATGGGGGCGAGGTGGTCGGGTCCGCCGGGCGAGGAGCCGCCGCCGACGGGCAGCTTGCCGGGGTCCTTCCTCCAGGCCGCGAGCAGGTCCCGGATCGTCTTGTACGGGGAGTCCTCGGCGACCACGACGATGTCCTGCTCCTCGGTGAGCCGGGCGATCGGGGTGGTGTCGGCGAGGGTGATCGGGGTCTTGTTGGTGTGGACGGCGCCGACGACGCCGAGACCCATGGACATCGCGAGGCGGCCGTTGCCGCGTTCGCCGACGAGCCGGGTGAGGCCGACGGTGCCGCCCGCGCCGGGCAGGTTGAAGACCTCGATGTCGCCGGTGAGTCCGGCTTCCCCGGCGTTCTTGGCGACGGTGCGGGCGGTGATGTCGTAGCCGCCGCCGGGGGTGTTGGGGACCATGAGGCGCAGGCCGGGGATCCGCGTGCCGGTGTCGGAGTCGCTGCCGGTACTGAGCAGCGGTGGACCCACCAGCACGAGCAGCGCCGCTCCGAAGAGGGCGAGGGGGGTGCGCAGCCGCACGTGTGCCGCCTCTCAGGCAGGAGGGAAGGGGGTGTGAGGTGGCCCACATGCTGCCCGCGCGTGAAGAAGCTGTCTCCCTTCCGCAACCAACGGACGTTGTGGTCGTTGTGGTCGGGGCCCGGGCCTGTCCGGCGGATCAGGGTCGGACAGGCCCTATCGTGGGTCGGCGTGACGAGGGTGCTGGTGGTCGACGACGACTTCATGGTCGCCAAGCTGCACTGCCGCTATGTGTCGGCGGTGGCGGGCTTCACGGTGGCCGGGGTCGCGCACAGCGGCGCCGAGGCCCTGCGCGCGGCCGGGCGGCTGCGGCCCGACCTGGTGCTGCTCGACGTGTTCCTGCCCGACATGGACGGCGTCCGGGTGCTGCGGGAGCTGCGTGCGGCGGGTCACGGCACGGACGCGCTCTTCATCACGGCGGCGCGGGACGCGGGGACGATCCGCTCGGCGCTGCGGGCCGGGGCGCTGCACTATCTGATCAAGCCGTTCAGCCAGGCCGCGCTGCACGAGCAGCTCCGCCACGTGGCCTCGCTGCGCCACCGCCTCGACGCACTGGACGAGGCCCGGCAGGAGGACGTCGACCAGATCTTCGGCACCCGCCCGCGCGGCTCCCGCGACCTCCCCAAGGGCCTCGCCGCCCCCACCGCCGACCTGGTCGACTCGGTCCTGCGCGCCCACCCGGAGGGCCTCTCGGCGACGGAGTGCGCCGAGGCGGGCTCCCTGTCCCGGGTGAGCGCCCGCCGCTACCTGGAGTACTTCGCGGAGACGGGCCGCGCGGAGGTCACCCTCCGCTACGGCGGCACGGGGCGCCCGGAACGGCGGTACCGGCGGCTGGGCTGAGGGCGGTCGTCCGGGACGGTTCCTCAGCCATCGCTTAGTGGCTCCTTAAAGGGGCCCTAAGGATGGCCTCCTCCCCCTCCTCACGGGCTTTTTCGCGGTTTCGGGCGGCTAGCTTGCTGGTCAACCCCCCGTGCTCGCCCCCGTGAAGGAGCTGTTCCCCCATGACCTCTCGCCGTTCGGCCGCAGTCGTCACCGCCGGTACCGTGCTGGCCCTGTCCGGGCTCTCCGCCGCGCCCGCGTTCGCGCACGGGTCGATGACGGACCCGGTGAGCCGGGTCTCGGCCTGTTACGCGGAGGGGCCGGAGTCCCCGCGGTCGGCGGCCTGCAAGGCGGCGGTGGCGGCGAGCGGGGCGCAGGCGTTCTACGACTGGAACGCGGTGAACATCGCGAACGCCGCCGGGCAGCACCGGCAGCTGATCCCGGACGGCAAGCTGTGCAGCGCGGGCAACGACAAGTACCGCGGGCTCGACCTGGCCCGGGCCGACTGGCCGGCGAGCAGGCTGAGCCCGGGGGCGCACACCTTCCACTACAAGGGGACCGCGCCGCACAAGGGGTCGTTCGAGCTGTACGTGACGAAGGACGGCTACGACCCGTCGAAGCCGCTGAAGTGGTCGGACCTGGAGGCGAAGCCGTTCCTGACGGTGACCGACCCGGGGATGCAGAACGGCGACTACGTCTTCCAGGGGACCGTGCCCGAGAAGTCCGGCCGCCACCTGATCTACTCGATCTGGCAGCGCTCCGACTCCCCCGAGGCCTTCTACACCTGCTCCGACGTGGTGTTCGGGCAGGACGGCGGCTCTCCGGCGCCGAGCGCCTCCGCGCCCACCGACGAGCAGATCGAGGACGGCGCGGGCCAGTCCTCGGTCGAGCACGGCGGGCACGGGGACGACGACCCGGCGACCGGCGCCGGGGACAAGGGCGCCGGGAGCACGGGTACCGGGGGGACCGGCACCGGGGGGACCGGCACCGGAGGAACGGGTACCGCGGAGACGGCGGCCCCCGCGTCGTCCTCCTCGGCCCCCGCCGCCCCGTCCACGCCCAACGCGCCCGCGCCCGCCGGTACGTCCGGGTCCGGTGTGGAGCTGGCCGAGACGGGGGGCGACTCCACCACCCCGTACCTCGCGATCGGCGGCGCCGCCGTGCTCGCGGCCGGTGCGGCCGTGCTCTTCGGGACCGCCCGGCGCCGCCGGGCCTGACCGCAGGCCCCCCGTCCCGGCAGCCGGAAGCCGCCGGGACGGGGGGCCCGTGACGGCCGGTGCGTCAGGCGTTGTCCGCCGCGCCGGCCGTTCTCGTGTGCCGCACCACGACCGAGGCGGCCAGGGCGACGACGGCCACGGCGGCCAGCAGGGCCAGCGCCTTCGCCCAGGCGGACGTGGCACCGAGGCTGCCGCTCAGCAGATCGGTGGTGCGGGCGCTCGCGACCCCGTGGAGCGCGATGACGGCGACGCCGAGGCCCGCGGCGGCGGCCCAGGTCACCAGGGTGTCCCGTGCCGCGAGCCATGCGCCGCCCACCAGGCAGAGCACGGTGACGACCGCGGACAGCGTCTCCGTGTCGCCGCCCGAGCGCAGGCCCGTGAGGTCCGTCGGCAGGTGGACGAGACCGCAGGCGGCCAGGGCGAGCGCCGCCGGCCAGCGCAGCGCCGACCGCAGCGCCGGGGAGGTGCTGTGGCTGCCGGGGCCCACGGCCAGCGCGCCGTCCAGGGGCGACCTCGTCCGCTCGGCGGCGCCCCGGGGGCGCTTCGGGACGGCGGCGGCCGGAGCGGCGGTCCGGGCGGCCGGCGAGGCCGGCGAGGCCGTGTCCTCGGTGCCGAGGATGCCGACGAGCCGCACCACGTCCTCGATCGGCCGGCCCACCGCCGCGGCGCGCAGCGTGGTCTCGGCCTCGTGGAGGTCGTACCCGGAGGCGTTCAGCAGGGCGACCAGCTCCCGCACCTCCTCCAGGGGGCGGGTGACGGCGGCCGCGCGGAGCGCCACGTCCGCGGGGCTGGAGAGTTCGCCGGTCTCCTGGAGCCGGGCCACGAGCGCGGCGACCTCCTCCACCGGGCGCTCGGTCGCCGCCGTCGTCAGGAGCGTGCGGACCGCCTCGTCACCGGTCTCGTCACCGGCCGCGTCACCGGTCCCGTCCTCGGTCCCGGCGCCGGTCGCGTCATCGGCCCCGTCGCCGGTCGCGTCCTGCTCCGGAGTCTCCCGGACGGCCGCGGGCGCCTCGGCCACCTCGGTCTCCTCGGCCACCGGCGGCGCCGGCGGCTCCGGCACGGGTCCCGCGTGGGGCCGTATCTCGGCTTCCGCCTCCGCTTCCGTGCCGTCTTCCGCGATCTGGGTCTGGGGCTGGGGCAGTTCGGTGGTCATGTGTCACAGGGCTCCGTCCGTGGACGCCCCTCGGGCGTCCACCATGGCTGTCTCGCGATGCGCCAGAAACGCACACCTGATGACATTTAGTGCCCATTGCATGGCATTGCGCCATCAGGGGGCGTTTCCGTTGGGCCGACGGAGCGAGGAAGAGCACGGCCGGGGCCCCGGAGGGCCCCGGCCGCCGCACTAGCCGACCACGGAGAGACAGGTGGTCGGGGTCGCGCGGGCGGGGTCGAGGGCGTTGGCGACCTCGTGGAAGGTGACCCGGTCCACCGTGGCGATCGCCACGTGCTCGGACAGGTCGAGCGCGCACTTGTCCTGGATGAGGACGTTGGTGACGTTCGGGCCGCTCAGGAACTGCGAGCGGTACGGCGTGACGACCTCGTCGTACTGGGTCGCGATGACGTGGTAGCGGACCCCCGGCACGGTGTCGCCGCCCTGGTTGAGCCTGGTGACGAAGGGCGAGCCGGCGACCTGGTCGGCGAGGCCCGGGGTGCTGGAGGTGATGAGGTCCTCGACCCCGGGGAAGTACGGCAGGAGCCTGGTGAGGCCGAGCAGGGTGGTGCCGTGGCTGTTCGGGGCGATGCCGACGAGCGCGTTCACCTTGTCGGCCCCGCCGAGGAACTTCAGGTACCAGCGGGGCATCATGCCGCCCTGCGAGTGGCCGACGAGGTCGGCCTCGGGGGCGCCGGTGGCGGCGAGGACCCGGTCGACGTAGGTGGCGAGCTGCTTGGCGGAGGCCTCGACGGGGCCGAGCCCGTGGAAGAGGGGGACGCCCGGCAGCTGGCCGTAGTCGAGCGAGAAGACGCAGTACCCGCGGTTGACGAGGTACGGCGCGAGGCCGAGCCAGTTGTCGACGGAGTTGCCGAAGGTGCCGTGGACGAGGACGACGGGGCGCGGGTGCGCGGCGGAGGGCTTGCAGGAGAAGTCGTTCCAGCCGCGGCTGGAGGCGGCGGCGACGGTTCCGGCCCGGTCGGGGGCGGCGGAGGCGGCGGTGGGGGCGAGGGTGGCGGCGGCGGTCAGCAGCAGGACGGACAGCGCTCTGACGGCGTGCTTCCAGGGCAGCATCGGGCGATCTCCTTGCGGCTCAAGGGGAAAGGTGGGGTGCTACGCCCTGCGGTCCGGACCACAAGTGGGGATGCGCTTCAGCCAAGCTACGCACGGGTAGCCTCGACTGGGAAGTTACGCGTTGGTAAAAAGTGATGCGCCGTCATGACCATCTGATAATGCGGGAGTTGGGGAAGAAAACACGGCCGGGACGCGGGAAGGCCCCGGCACGGGAGCGCCGGGGCCTTCTCGTCTTCGCACCGGGGCCGCTCGCCCCGGCGGGGTCGTCAGAACACGCTCACGCCGTACGCGCTCAGCGCCTCCGTCACGGGCTGGAAGAAGGTCGTGCCGCCCGAGGAGCAGTTGCCGCTGCCGCCCGAGGTGAGGCCGATGGCCCGGCTGCCCGAGTAGAGCGGGCCGCCGGAGTCGCCGGGCTCGGCGCAGACGTTCGTGCGGATCAGGCCGGAGACGATGTCGCCGCCGCCGTAGTTCACGGTGGCGTTGAGGCCCGTCACGCTGCCGCTGTGGATGCCGGTGGTGGAGCCCCGGCGGGTGACCGAGAGGCCGACCGTGGCGTTGCCGGCGCTCGTGATGTCCACGCTGCCGACGGTGCCGGGCTTGGCGATGGAGCCGTTGGTGTAGCGGACCAGGCCGTAGTCGTTGCCCGGGAAGCTGGACCCGGCGGTGGTCCCGAGGACGGTGGTCTTGGCGGAGTTGGCGTACCAGGTCCCGGCGCCGTCGGTGCAGTGCCCGGCGGTCAGGAAGAAGTAGTTGCCCGCGCCGTCCCGGACGTTGAAGCCGAGCGAGCAGCGCCAGCCGGCGTCGGCGTAGATCGGGTCGCCGCCGGAGATCAGCTTGCTGAAGCGGCCCGGGGTCCGTTCGACCCTGATGGCGGCGGCGTTGGCCCCGGCCCGCTCCTTGATCTTCGCGATCTCCGCCGCGTCGACGGTGGAGTCGGCGGTGACGACGAGCCGGCCGGTGGCGGTGTCGACGTGCCAGGCGGTGCCGGCCACGTCGGCGGCGCGGACGGCGTCGCCGGTCGCCGCGAGGGCGGCGGCACCGTAGGCGCCCGCGGTCCCGGTGGCGCCGGTGGTGCCGGCGTTCGCGGTGGGGACGGCGAGCGCCGCGGCGGCGGCGAGACCGGCGGTGACGGCGAGCAGCCGGATCGTTCTCGTGGGGGTGGTGCGCATGGTCCTCACTTCTCGTTCCTCCCGAGGGGAATCGGGGGCCCGCCGTGGGGGGTCGGGCCCGTGAGGCGCGGCCCGGAGGCCGGCGCTGTGGGGGAGTCTCCGGCCGTACGACTTCACGCCGCAAGGGCGCCTTTCGGCCGTACAGCCGTCAACTACCGCGCACCACCAGGGGGTTGGACGGTCAGTCCCGCCCGAGCCGCCGCTCCCCCGCCGGGACGGCGACGTCGAGCGTGTTCCCCGGCGGCGGGAACGGGCAGAGGAAGTGGTCCGCGAAGGCGCACGGCGGCAGCAGCGCCCGGTTGAAGTCCACCGTCACCGTGCCGTCCGCCGCCGGGGCCGGGGGCTTCAGGAAGCGGAAGCGGTGGCTGTCCCGGCCGCTGGTGGCGTCCGCGAAGACCGCCCACAGGGAGCCGCCCTCCTCGACGGCCACCTGGAGCGTGCGCTCCTCGCCGTCCAGCTCGAAGACCAGCTCGCCGGCGAGGCCGAGGCCCCGCTCCCGGCCGTCGGCGTTCTCGACCCGCACGCTGCGCGTCTCCCCGTACGGACGGAAGACGCCGGGCACCGCCCAGCGCTCGTCGTACGGGGTGACCTCGATGCCCCGGAAGGCGCGGCGCGTCTCCGCGTCGGGGTCGAAGTCCCTCACGGCCCACTCGCCTTCGCGCCGCAGCACCACGATCCGCCGCTCCGCCGCCGCGACCCGGGAGTCCTCGGCCGGGCCCTGGTCGGCGGTGAGCCGGACGGTGCCGGTGAACGGCTTCCCGTCGACGGTGAGTCCGTCCCCGTCGGTCGCCGTCAGGACCACCTCGTCGCCGTCCGCCCGCCACTCCCCCGGAACGGCCGGAATTCGCCCCTCCGGGTGATCGGAGAGCCAGTGGTTTCCCGTGAGGGAGAGCAGGCCGTACGGCGAGGAGACCGAGGCCTCGCGCGCCTCGTGCCACTCCCGCCAGTCCTGCCGTGGATCCGTGCTCATTCTTCTTCAACCCTTTCGTACGGGCTCGCGGAGCCCGAGGTGGGACCGCAAGGTGGTGCCGGCGTACTCCGTGCGGAAGGCTCCGCGCTCCTGGAGCAGGGGGACGACCCGGTCGACGAAGTCGTCGAGGCCGCCGGGAGTGAGGTGCGGGACGAGGATGAAACCGTCGGCGGCGTCCGTGGCGACGAACTCCTCCAGGGCCGCCGCGACCGTCTCCGGGCTGCCGACGAAGGACTGGCGGCCGGTCGACTCGATGACGGTCTGCCGGATCGACAGGCCCTTGGCCTCGGAGAGCGCCCGCCACCTCCGGGCCGTGCCGACCGGGTCGGCGACCCGCACCCTGCCCTGCACGAGCGCCGAGTCCGGGTCGGGGTCGACGTCCGGCAGCGGCCCGTCGGGGTCGTAGCCGGAGAGGTCGCGGCCCCAGACCTGCTCCAGGGCGAGGATCGCGTTCTGCGGGGAGACCTGCTGCGCGCGGATCCCGGCGGCCTTCTCCCGCGCGTCGGCGTCGGTGTCGCCGAGGACGTACGTCACGCCCGGCATGATCTTCAGGTCGCCGGGCTCCCTGCCGTACCGGGCGAGCCGCCCCTTGACGTCGGCGTAGAACTCCCGGCCCGCCTCCAGGGTGGAGTGTCGGGTGAAGACCACGTCGGCGCCGGAGGCGGCGAACTCCCGGCCCTCGGGCGAGTCCCCGGCCTGGATGACGACCGGGTGCCCCTGCGGGGAGCGCGGGACGGTGAACCCGCCGTCGATCCGGAACTGCGGCCCCCTGTGGGCGAAGGGCTCCTGGGCGCCCTCCGGGGTCCAGGAGTCCCACAGCTCCCGGGCGGTGGCGAGGAACTCGGCGGCCCGGGCGTACCGGTCGGCCCGGTCCAGGTAGCCGCCGCGCCGGAAGTTCTCGCCGGTGAAGGCGTCCGAGGAGGTGACCACGTTCCAGGCGGCCCGGCCCGCGCTGAGGTGGTCGAGGGAGGCGAGGCGCCGGGCCAGGTCGTAGGGCTCGTTGAAGGTGGCGTTGACCGTGGCGGCCAGGCCGAGCCGGTCGGTGACGGCGGCCAGCGCGTTCAGGACGGTGATCGACTCGGGCCGGCCGACGACGTCGAGGTCGTGGATGCGCCCCGCGTGCTCGCGCAGCCGCAGCCCCTCGGCCAGGAAGAAGAAGTCGAAGAGGCCGCGCTCGGCGGTCCTGGCGAGGTGTTCGAAGGAGGAGAAGTCGATCTGCGAGCCGGAGCGCGGATCGGCCCAGACGGTGGTGGAGTTGACGCCGGGGAAGTGCGCGCCGAGGTGGACCTGCTTGCGGGGCCGGGGAGTGCTCACGCGCCCGCTCCCGTCGTGACGTGCGGGCCGGTGGCGTACTGGCTCTCGGGGCGGGCCAGTCCCAGGTGGTCGCGGAGGGTGGCGCCCTCGTAGGACGTGCGGAAGAGGCCCCGGTCGGCGAGCAGGGGGACGGTCACGGCGGCGAACCGCTCCAGGTCCCGCTCCGGGACGGCCGGCACGAGGTGGAAGCCGTCGACGGCCCCGCCCCCGTGCCAGTCCGCGATCAGCCCGGCGAGCGCCCCGGGCCCGCCCTCGTACGCGTCGGTGTCGACGGTCAGCGAGAGCAGGACGCGCAGCTGCCCGGGGTCCCGGCCGTGGGCGCGGGCGCCCCGGTGCAGTTCGGCGCGCAGCGCGGCGGCCTCCTCGGCGGTGGCGGCCTCGACCAGGGCCACGTCGGCGTGGTGGGCGGCGGTCTCCCGGGCGGCGGGGCGGGTGGCGTCGACGACGGTCACCGGGTTGCCCTGCGGGGGCCGGGGGACGATCGAGGGGCCCTTGACCGAGAAGGTCGCGCCCTGGAAGTTCACGTAGTGCAGCTTGCGGCGGTCGACGAACCGTCCGGTCGCCACGTCCCGTATCTCGGCGTCGTCCTCCCAGCTGTCCCACAGCTTGCGGGAGACCTCGGCGACCTCGCCCGCCTCCTGCCAGAGCTCGGCGGTGGGCGGGGCCGGGCGGCGGCCGAAGAGCCGGGCCTCGGCGCCGGTCGGGGAGACCCCGATCCGCCAGCCCGCCCGGCCCCGGCTCACCCAGTCGAGGGTGGCGACGGCGGCCTGGACGTGGAAGGGCTCGGTGTGGGTGGTGGTCACGGTCGGCACGAGGCCGACCGAGCGGGTCTCCGGGGCGACCCGGGCGAGGACGGCGAGCGCGTCGAGGCCGGGCCGGGTGAAGGAGTCGTCGTGGGTGAGGAAGTCGAGCCCGGCGGCCTCGGCGAGGCGGGCGAGCGCGACCGTGCGCGCGGCGGTGTCCGGGCCCGGGTCGGCCCGTCCGGAGCCCGGGGCGAGCTCGGCAGCGAGGTGGAGCGGTCGGGTGCTGGTCATGCGGTCTCTCTCGGGAGGGTTCTCGCGGTACGGGGCCGGGCGGACCGGTACGGGGTGGGCGGTGCGGGACCGGTCCGCCCGGCCGGTGAGGCGGGACCGGTCCGCCCGGCCGACCGTGCGGGACCGGTCCGCCCGGCCGACCGTGCGGGACCGGTCCGCCCGGTTCGTGGTGCGGGACCGGTCCGCCCGGTTCGTGGTGCGGGTCAGTTCTTGGTGCGGGGCAGGCCGGGCGGGTTGATCTCCGACGTGGGGACGGACTCGCCGTCGAGGCCCCAGCGCTTGAGGACCTGGGCGTAGGTGCCGTTCTGGATGACGTGGTCGAGCGCGGCGGCGTAGGCGGCGACGAGCCCGCTGTCCTTCTTCGTGGTGGCCGCGATCTTGCCCTGGAGCCCGGCGCCCGCCCCGGAGAACTTGCCGACGACCTCCGTCTGGCCCGACGAGAGCACGTGGTAGGCGGCGACGGGGTTGGGGCCGAGGTAGGCGTCGATCCGGCCGGACTGGAGCGCCAGGTAGTAGTCGGAGGTGTTCTGGTAGTACTTGATGTCGACCGGCTCGCGTCCGGCCTTCTCGTTCTGCGCGGACCAGTCGACGAGGATCTTCTCCTGGTTGGTGCCGGAGCCGACCGCGATCGCCTTCCCGGCCACGTCCTCGGGCCCCTTCACCGTCCAGCCGGAGCCCTTCTTGGCCTCGAAGGCCAGGTCGTCCAGGCGGTAGGTGGCGAAGTCGTACTTGTCCTTGCGCTCCTCGGTGACCGTGACGTTGGAGAAGACGGCGTCGTACTTGCCGCTGTCCAGGCCGACGAAGAGGTTCTCCCACGAGACCGCGTTGAACTCGGGCTTCAGGCCGAGGGCGTCGGCGACCAGGGTGGCGAGGTCGATCTCGACGCCGATCAGCGTCTTGTCGTCGGTGGCGCGGAAGGCGAGCGGCGGATTGCTGGACGCGGAGACGCCCAGGACGAGCGTGCCTCTCTCCCGTACGGCCGCGGGGACCTTGGCGGCGATGGCGTCGACCTTGGCGGTGTGGACGCGGTTCTGCTCCGGGGTCAGGTTGATGCCGTGACCCTTCTTGCCCTCGGGCCTGGTCTCGTTGAGGGCGGCGTCACCCGAGCCGCAGGCGGTGAGGACGCCGAGGGCGGTGAGCGAGGCGAGGGCGGTGAGGAGGGCGCGGCGGGACTTCATGACGGTGCTCCTGTCTTCGCGGGGGAAAGGGTGGTGACGGTGGTTCAGAGGACCTTGGAGAGGAAGGCGCGGGTGCGCTCGTGGCGCGGGCTGTCCAGCACCTCGGCCGGCGGGCCCTGCTCGACGATCCGGCCCTCGTCCATGAAGACCACGGTGTCGGCGACCTCGCGGGCGAAGCCGATCTCGTGGGTGACGACGATCATGGTGGTGCCGGTGGCGGCCAGGTCCTTGATGACGTCGAGGACCTCGCCGACCAGCTCGGGGTCGAGCGCGGAGGTCGGCTCGTCGAAGAGGAGCAGGCCCGGTTCGAGGGCGAGCGCGCGGGCGATGGCGACCCGCTGCTGCTGTCCGCCGGAGAGCTGCTTGGGATACGCGTCCGCCTTGTCGGCGAGCCCGACGCGTTCGAGCAGCTTCCGGGCCGCGGCCCCGGCCTCCTTGCGGGGGCGCTTGAGGGCCGAGACGGGGGCCTCGACGATGTTCTCCAGGACGGTCAGGTGGGGGAAGAGGTGGAAGTTCTGGAAGACGAAGCCGATCCGGGTGCGCTGCTTGAGGATCTCGCGCTCGCGCAGCTCGTAGAGCTTGTTCCCGGAGCGCCGGTAGCCGACGAGGACGCCGTCCACGCTGACCGTGCCGCCGTCGACCTTCTCCAGGTGGTTGATGGTCCGCAGCAGGGTGGACTTGCCGGAGCCGGAGGGGCCGAGGACGACGGTGACCTCGCCGGTCCGCACGTCGAGGTCGATGCCGCGCAGGACGTGCAGGGGGCCGAAGCTCTTGTGGACGGCCCGGATCTCGACCTTGGCGGTGGTGTCGGCGGGGGCCGGCCCGGCGGTGGTGGCGGAGCTCATCGGGTGCTCCCCTTCGCGTAGTGGCGTTCGACGTAGTGCTGGACGACGGAGAGCGCGGTGGTGAGCAGGATGTACCAGGCGGTGGCGACCATCAGGAGCGGGACGACCCGCCCGTTGCGGCCGTAGACGACCTGGACCTGGTAGAAGAGTTCGCCGATCGCCATGACCGAGACGATCGAGGTGCCCTTGAAGAGCGAGATGACCTCGTTGGCGGCGTTGGGCAGGATGGAGCGCATCGCCTGCGGCAGGACGATCCGGCGCGCCTGCCGGAGCTTGGGTATGCCGAGGGAGGCCGCGGCCTGCAACTGGCCCTCGTCCACGGCGAGTACGCCCCCTCGGACGATCTCGGCCGCGTAGGCCGCCTGGTGCAGGGCGAGTCCGAGGACGGCGGCGCTCATCTCGCCGACCAGGCCCATTGTGTCGAAGGAGAAGAAGCTCGGCCCGAAGGGGATGCCGACGCTCAGCTCCTTGTAGAGGTAGGCGAGGTTGAACCAGAAGAGGAGCTGGACGATGAGCGGGATGGAGCGGAAGGCCCAGATGTAGCCGAAGGCGACCGAGCGCAGGAAGGGGCTGGCCGACAGGCGCATGAAGGCGACCACGATGCCGATCGCGAAGCCGAGGGCGGTGCCGTAGAAGGTGAGCTGGAGTGTGACCCAGACGGCCTTGAGGATCGTCTCGGTGGTGAAGAACGCGGCGAAGACGTCCCACTCCCAGCCGGGGTTGGTGACGAGCCCGTGGGCGAACTGCACGAGCAGGACGGCGGTGGCGGCGACGGCCACCCAGCGCCAGGGGTGGCGGACGGGGACGACCACGAGGTCGGTGGCCGCCGGTGGGGCGGGGTCGGCCGGTTCCTTGGTGAGCGGGGCGGCCGGTGGATCGCTGGTGAGAGCCATGGCGGTTCCTCGGGAGAAAGGCAGGGCGGGGTACGGGAGGGAGGGCGCCGGTCAGGCGCTCAGCGGGGCCGGGAGACGACACTCCAGGTCGCGCAGGAAGGCGAGCGCGGCCCGTGCGGTGACGTCGTTCTGCCCGAAGGCGACCCCGCCGGTGCGGGGCCGGGTGAAGGCCCCGCCGGCGCGGGCGGTGGTGTGCGGGCCGAGCGCGAAGCGGCGCGGGTGCGGGCGTCCGTCGCGCTCCAGGATCCGGCCGTCGACGGGGTCGACGACGAGGAGGCCGCTGGCGGTGGCCCGGGCCCCCTCCTCGTGCAGGGCGCGCAGCAGCGGGCTGCCGGTCAGCTCCAGGGTGGGGTCGGGCAGCCGGGCCTCGACCAGGGCGCGGGCCTCGGTCCACTCCCCCGGTACGGCGTCGGACGAGGCCCGGAAGAGGCCGCGTTCCTCGTCGGCCGCGACGGCGGTCCGGGGGCCGAGGAAGCGGACGACGCCGGCCCGGGAGAGCGCGAGGAGCTGGCGGAGCCGGGGTCCGGGCGGTCCGGAGGCGAGGTAGCTGAAGAAGCCGTGCCACCAGCCGCCGGGGTCCAGGCGCGTGCCGAGCCGCACGAGCTGTCCGTAGGCGGAGAGCAGTCCGGCGAAGACGGCGGCGTCGGCGCTGTGGGCGGGGTCGTGGCGGCGGGCGAGGTCGGCGGCGATGTAGTCCCGCAGGCCGTCCTGGAGGGCTTCGGCGGAGGCGAAGCGGGCGCCGTCCAGGGGGTGGTCGAGGGCGTCGAGGTCGAGCCGGTCGGCGGGGTCGGGGACGGCGGCGGCGAGGAGCGCGGCGAGGTCGGCCCCGCGCGGCTCGGCCGCCTCGTAGGCCTTCTCGAAGTCGCTCCAGGGGAGCGCGGTCCGCTCGGGGTGGGTGGAGAAGAGGCGGTGGTAGTGGGCCCAGCCGAGTTCCTTGTCGACGAGCGGCCACACGTCGCGCCGGAAGTCGATCGGGCCGCCGCGGGCGAGCAGGGCGTCGGTCTGTTCGGGGCCGAAGAAGCGGGGCAGCGGGGGCCGTTCGCCGTCGAGGGCGTAGCCGATCTTCGAGTGGTACGGGACGCCCCGGCGCGATCCGACGTGCAGGACGGGCTCCCGGCCGGAGGGCACGTACACGAGGTCGTCGCCCTCGCCCTCGTACCGGCCGCCGCGGCCCTCGGTGAGCAGCACCATCAGGTCGACGAAGGCGAGTCCGAAGCCGCGGACGATGACGGGTTCGCCGGCGGGGAGGGCGCTCAGGTCGGTGTCGGCGGTGAAGTCGGGCGGCAGGTGGACGAGGCCGTGGCGGGCGGCGAAGTCGGCGAGGGTCCGCTGCTCCCGGTCGGGTTCGGCTTCGAGGTGGCCGACGGTGAGGACGACCAGGTCTGCGGGGAGGGGCACGGCGGCGCCCTCCAGCCAGACCCGCTGGCGTCCCTCGCGGGGGCCGCCGACCCGCAGCGCGCTCGCGCGGTGCTCGTGGACGGTGACGGAGGCGGGCAGCGCGGCCCGGGCCCGCTCGTACGCCCAGCGCAGGTAGGCGCCCTGGAGGGGGCGGGTGGGGAAGGTGCGGCCGTCGATGCCGGCCCATTCGGCGAGGGTGGGTCCCGGCCGGACGGGCCCTTCGAGGTGCACGGTCTCGTCGGTGAACATCGTGACGTCCTCGGCCTGGGAGTTCATCCAGAGCAGCGGGGACTGTTCGGTGCGCCATATCCGGCCGGGGCCGGGCGGGTGCGGGTCGACGAGGTGGACGTCGAGGGGCCGGTCGCCGTACAGCTCGGGCAGGCTGGCGGCGAGCCGTTCGAGGAAGCCGGTCCCCCGCGGCCCGGCGCCCACGACGACGAGGGAGGGCCGGGTGCTCATCGGGCACCGCCCGTGCCGCGGGCGTAGTGCCGCTCGACGTAGTACTGGCCGACGCCGAGCACCGAGGTGACGGCGACGTACCAGAGGGTGGCGACGAGGAGCAGCGGGATGATCTCGTACGTGCGGTGGTAGACGAGCTGGGTGGAGTAGAGCAGGTCCTGGACGGCGATCACGGAGACGATCGAGGTGCCCTTGAGGGTGCCGATCAGCATGTTCCCGGCCGGCGGGACGATGGCGCGCATGGCCTGCGGGAGGACGATCCGGGAGAGTCGGCGCCGGCGGCCGAGGCCGAGGGACTCGGCGGCCTCGATCTGGCCCCGGTCGACGGAGAGGATGCCGCCGCGGACGACCTCGGCCGCGTAGGCGGCCTCGTGCAGGGTGAGGCCGATGACGGCGACGGCGATGGGGCCCAGCAGGTTGACCGTGTTCACGCCGAGGATCTGCGGGTAGAGCATGCCGATGTTGAACCAGAAGAGCAGCTGGACCAGGATCGGGGTGGACCTGAAGAACCAGATGTAGCCCCAACTGGTCGCGCGCAGCACGGGGTTGGCGGAGAGCCTGAAGACGGCGAGCAGGGTGCCGAGGACGAAGCCGAGGACCATGACGAGGGCGGTCAGCCACAGGGTGAGGCCGAGGCCGCGCAGGACGGACGCGGAGGTGAAGTACTGGGCGACGACGTCCCACTGGAAGGCCTTGTTGCGGACGACCGAGACGAGGCCGAGCGCGAGCAGGACGATCACGGCGCCGGCGGCGGTCCACTGTCCGGCGCGGCGGGCGGGGACGATCCGGAGGGCCGGTGCGGCCGGCGGCGGGGCCGCGGCCTCCTTGGCGAGGGTGGCGAGGGGTGTCGACATGCGAAGGCTCCGTGGCTGCCGGGGGGCGGATCGAACACGGGGGTGCACGCGGGAACCGGGGCGGTGTTCACGGGAAACGCGAAGGGTGTTCACGGGAACACGCCGTGACGTTCGCGGGGAACGCGGGTGGGCGTTCTCCTCGGGAACGTGCGGACGTTCACACGGGGTGCGCCTTCACACGCACGGCGGGCGGCGAGCGCGGGACCGGGCCCCTCAGCCCGGTGTCCGCCCCGTGAGGCTACGGCCGTCGAGCGGAGGCTTGTCAAGTCCGTCCGGAATATGAGCCGTTCGTCTCGCCGTGGTTGACGGGGAAACGGATGCCTGTTCCACTGGGCCCATGCATTCGCAGCAGCTGGTCACGCGCTCCCACATCGACTTCGGTCGCGTGTGGTCCTCTTCCTGTTGAGCCGACCCTCTGCGTCTTCCCCCGCTTCCTGATCCGCCCGCGGTGTCCCTCGCGACGCCGTCGGCACCGCCTTCACCTGCGCGGCACTGAGCTTTCCCCTCCCCTCGCCCTTCCCTTTCCCTGTATCTCTTCGCCCGAAAGAGACGCATGCCTCTCACGCCCAGTCGTGAGTCCGCGCTGTCCGTGCGCCGGACCACGACCGACGACCCGTTGGCGCGCCCGCTCCTCGACGAGCTGGCGTACGAATACACGACCCGGTACGGCTCCGCGCACGATCTGAGCCGCTATCCGGCGGAGGAGTTCGCCCCTCCCCACGGCGCCTTCCTGCTCCTCCTGGACCAGGGCCTGCCCGTGGCGGGCGGCGCCTACCGCCGTTACGACGAGCACACCGCCGAGCTGAAGCGGATCTGGACCCACTCGGCGCACCGCAGGCGCGGGCTCGCCCGCCGCGTCCTGACCGTGCTCGAACGGGAGGCCGCCGCCCGCGGCTACTCCCGCGTCTATCTGACGACCGGGCCGCGCCAGCCGGAGGCCAGGGGCCTCTACCTGGCGAGCGGCTACCGGCCGCTCTTCGACGTGTCCGCCGATCCCGAGACGATCGGCCCGCTGCCGTTCGAGAAATTCCTGGAGAACCCGAAGCCATGAGCACGCGCACGAGTTCCGGTCCCGCCCGCACCACCCTGGTCTTCGCCCTGATCACCGCGGCCGCGCTCGGGCTCACCGCCTGCGCGGGCGGCGATCCCGCGACCGCGCCGGCCGGGGCCCCGGGCGCGGCGAAGGGCGCGCTCCCCACCGAGGACGTGGTGGCGGGGGTGAAGAGGAACGAGGCCGCGGCGAAGCTGCTGCCCGCCGACGTGCGGCAGCGGGGCGGCTTCACGGTGGCCTCCTCCGTGGCCACCCCGCCCAGCTCGGCCTACCTGCCGGACGGCAGGACCGTGGTGGGGGTGGACGCCGACTTCTCCGCGGCGGTGGCGAAGGCGCTCGGCCTGGAGCTGAAGCGCGAGGCCGTCGGCTTCGAGGCGATCCTGCCGGCCCTGGGCAGCGGCAAGTACGACGTGGGCACCGGGAACTTCGGCGTGACCGAGGAGCGGCGCAGGACGATCGACTTCGTCACGTACGTCAACGACGGGCAGGGCTTCGCGGCGCGGGCCGACAGTCCGCTGAAGGAGATCACCGACCTCACGCAGCTGTGCGGCCTGAAGGTGGCGGTGGACGCCGGGACCACCTTCGAGCGGACCCTGGAGAAGAACAAGGGGCGGTGCGCGGAGGCGGGTGAGAAGCCGTACGCGATCAATGTCTACAGCGAGGTCGGGGCCGTCTGGATGGCGCTCCAGCAGGGCCGCAGCGACGTCGTGATGAGCACGATCAACGGCCTGCGGTACGCGGTGACGCAGCAGAAGGGCATGAAGTTCCTCAACGAGTACCGGCGCCTCGACGTCGGCTTCGCCTTCAAGAAGGGCACGCCGCTCGCGCCGGCCTTCCAGGCCGCGGTGAACGGTCTGAAGGCCGACGGGACGTACGACCGGATCCTGAGGAAGTGGGGGGTGACGGGCTCGGGCATCGAGCGCTCGCAGATCTCCCCGCCGGAGATCCCCGCGCCGAAGAAGTAGCGGTACGGGGGGGCGGCGGGGAGTTCCCGACGGGTCGTCAGCAGTCGCAGCCGCAGCCGCAGCCGTCCCCCTCGCCGCAGGAGCAGCAGTTTCCGCAGTTGCCGCAGCAGTCACAGCAGTCGCAGCAACCGCTCGGGTCGCACTGGCCGCAGAGGCCTTCGCGTCGCTGCCGGCTCCAGGGGTCCTCGTAGGTCCCGCAGCACAGCTGGCAGGTGCAGGCGAGGCCGACCCAGAGGGCGCATCCGGCGATCAGCCCGCGCCGTCCGGGCGGCCCGGGCGGGAACGGCCCGCCGGGGCCGCCGGGACCGCCGGGACCGGGAATGTGGGGCCCGCCCGGTCCGCCGGGGCCGCCGGGTCCGGGCGCGAACGGGTTGCCGGGCCCCGGCCCCTGGGGGGCGTACGGGTTCCCCGGCACCGGTCCCTGCCCGGCGCCGTGCGCCCCGTGCGAGCAGGTCGTCGTGCCGAAGGCGCGGTCCACCGAGGTGCGCAGCTCGTGGGCGAGCAGGACGTGGACCAGCTTGCCGTCGGTGAACCGGGCGTCCTTCAGGGCGAGGCGTATGCCGTGCAGGGCGTCGTCGGCGAGCCGGCGGGCCTCCTCGCGGGAGGTGCCGGTCGCGGTGAGCGGGTTCCAGGCGCCGCCCGCCGCGTCGGCGTCCTGGTCCTCGACGGCGTCGAGGAGGTGGGCGAGCCGGCCGAAGAGGCGGCCGGCCTCGGCGAGGGGTCCGGCGTTCTCCGGGCGGCCCGCGAGGACGGCGGTGTGCGCGAAGGCGGCGGCGGTCGCGGTCTCGGTCGGCTCGGTGACGGCGAGCAGGGGCGTGCCGGGACCGGCGAGGGCCTCGATGCCGGTCTGGCGGTCGACGGCGTCGACGAGGAGGGCGGTGTCGAAGCCGAGGGCGCGGCCGGTCCTGGCCCCGGCCCGGTCCCAGGAGCGGGCGACCCGGCGGGCGGCGGCGGCGACGGGCCGGCGCGCCAACAGGCCGTCCCGGTCGGCGACGTGGTCCCGCACCTTCGCCGAGGCGAGGACGAGCGAGACGGCGGCGGCGAGCCTGGCCCCCTCGCCCCGGGCCACGGGCGCGGTCCGCATGCCGCGCAGCGGGCAGGGCCCGGCGGTGCGGCGTCCGCTCGCCACGGCGCCGGCCTGAGCCTCCGTCAGGACCGAGACGATGAGCCCGTCGTAGTTGGTGACGACCCGGGCGAACTGGCCGTGGTCGGCGCGGAGCGCCAGGCAGAGGCCGCAGAGGTGGGCCGTCC
Organism: Streptomyces sp. NRRL F-6492; assembly: GCF_001280125.1. Classification (GTDB taxonomy): domain Bacteria; phylum Actinomycetota; class Actinomycetes; order Streptomycetales; family Streptomycetaceae; genus Streptomyces. The sequence goes on along the minus strand of NZ_LGEG01000002.1, from coordinate 42,706 downwards.
ACTCGACCTTGAGGTGGTCGGTGAGCCGGTGCGTGCAGGGTCTGACGATTCCGAACAAGGACTCCCCCGTGAGTCGTGGGTCCGAGCCGCCCGGAAGCCGCCCGGAAAGCGTGCGCAAGGTCGTACGGAGCGCCGCACGAAGGGCCGTCGAGCGGCCTCGCGGCATCGTAGCGAGCGGGTCCGTTCACCCGTACGCGCCCATCGTCACCCTTCCGGCACGACTTTCATATTTTCATCTGCATGGCCCCTCCCCAGGACCCGCATACCGCAAGTTTCCTGACGAATCGCCAGGAAACGGCCCTCACGTTCTGCACCAGTACCGTCACGAATCCCCTGCACGGCGCTTATCCGCTTGGCGCGCGATCTGCATCATGGACGACGATGGGGACATGCGGAACCACAAGTGACCGCGTTGAAAGGAGGCGTCGATGGGATCGGTGCGCAAGGCGAGTGCCTGGCTGGGACTCGTCGAGGACAACGACGAGCGTTACTACGACGACGAGTACGCCGACGGTGCCGAGAACGGCGACGCCTGGGTGACGGACCCCCGGGTCCGGGTCGCCACGGACACCGCCGAGGAGCGGGGCCGCCGGATCGCCACCGTCTCCCCGGACGGCTTCCGGGACGCCCGGGGCATCGGCGAGCTCTTCCGGGCCGGCGTCCCGGTCATCGTGAACCTGACGGCGATGGAGTCCGACGACGCCAAGCGCGTGGTCGACTTCGCCGCGGGCCTCGCCTTCGGCCTGCGCGGTTCGATCGAGCGCGTGGCGACGCGGGTCTTCCTGCTGACCCCCGCCGACACCCAGATCGTCAGCGACGGCGGCCGGCGCCCGCAGGACGGCTTCTTCAACCAGAGCTGAGCGGGTCCGCCGGCCGGACACCTCCCGACGGATCGGGTCAGTGCGCCGGACGTCCTCGCGAGCCGGCGGGCTCGATCGCTTCCCGGGTCGCGGGCACCCGCGGCCCGGCCGCCTCGGGCGACTCCGCCCTGCCCGCGTGCTCCGCGCTCCGGGCCGGACCGTCCGGGACCGTCCGCACGCCCGCGGCCCCCACGGACCCGGAGCACTCCGGGCCCTTCGAGTCCTCCCCGACCCCCAGGTCCTCCAGGTCCTCCAGCTCCTCCTGATCCACCGGGCACTCCATGGCCCGGGGCAGCCGCAGGGCCATCAGCGCGCCGGCGAGCAGCAGCGCGGCGCTCACGAAGAGCGTGACGTGCAGGCCGTTCACGAAGGACTGCCGGGCGGCCTGGTGCAGGGCGCCGCCGGCCGCGCCGCCGAGCTGGTCGGCCACCTTGTAGGCCTCGCCGAGCGAGTTCGCTGCGGCCCGGCCCGCCTCCTCCGGCACCCCGGGGATCCCGCTGAGACCGGGGGCGTACGCCGCGTTCATCACGCTGCCGAGCAGCGCGATGCCCATGCCCGCGCCGAGCTGGTACGAGGTCTCCCCGATCGCCGCCGCGCCGCCCGCGCTCCTCTGCGGCGCCTCGCTGAGCATCGACTCGTACGCCGAGAAGAGCGTGGTCTGCAGGCCGAAGCCGAGCAGCACGAAGCCCACCGTGAGCAGCAGCGGCCGGTCGTGCTCCCCCATGAGGACGAGCAGCAGCACGGCGCCGGCCGTGAGCAGGAAGCCCCAGCCGACCATCCGGCGCGGCCCGATCCGGCGCAGGGTGTACGAGCCGGTGGCGCCGGCCGCCATGGCGGCGAAGGTCAGCGGGAGGAGCCGGAGACCGGTCTCCAGGGGGCTGAGGCCGAGGACCAGCTGGAGGTACTGGACGGCGATGAGCTCCAGGCCGACCAGGGCCAGCATGGCCAGGACGATGCAGCCGACCGAGGTGGTGAAGGCGGGGCGGGCGAAGAGGCCCGTGTCGATCAGGGGGTGCGGGCGCCGCTTCTGCCGCCGCGCGAAGAGGACGAGGAGCACCGCGCCGAGCAGCAGCGGCCCCGCGGTGGGCAGGGCGAGCAGCGGCTCGCCGGCCCCGGCGCGCTTGACGCCGAGGACGCAGCCGAGCACTCCGGCCGCGGCCATGAGGGCGCCGAGGACGTCCCAGGGGCCGTCGGCGGCGCCCCGGGACTCGGGCAGGAGGCGGCGGCCGAGCGGCAGGATCAGCGCCATCAGCGGGATGTTGATGAGGAAGACGGAGCCCCACCAGTAGTGCTCGACGAGGAAGCCGCCGAGGACCGGTCCGGTGGCGGCGCCGATCGCGGCGACCGCCGTCCAGACCCCGATCGCGGTGGCGCGCTCCCGCCGGTCGGGGAAGACCGCCCGGAGGATGGAGAGCGTGGCGGGCATGATCATGGCGCCGCCGACGCCGAGCAGCGCGCGGGCCGCGATGAGGACGGAGGGCTCGGTGGCCAGGGCGGCGACCGCGGAGGCGACGCCGAACAGCGCGTAACCGAGCAGCAGGACCCTGCGCCGCCCGACCCGGTCGCCGAGGGTGCCGAAGAGAATGAGGAGCGAGGCGCAGACCAGGGGGTAGGCGTCGACGATCCAGAGCAGCTCGGTGGAGCCGGGGCGCAGGTCCTCGGTGAGCGAGGGGACCGCGACGTGGAGGATGGTCGCGTCCAGGGCGACCAGGAGGAGGCTGACGCAGAGGACGACGAGGACGACCCAGCGGTTGGCACCACCGCCCGCGGCGGCACGGGGTCGTGCTGGGGCCGTGTTCGTCCGCGACATGTACGTACCTCCCAGTGAAGCTCTCGCGCTCGGTGGGCCCCGACCAGGGGTTGTCTCCCCGGAGCGGCCCGGCATCGACGGGCGAGTGAGCCGCCAGCGTACGCGAGTTCAAGCGTCGAGCGCGTGGTGCACCTCTCACCCCGTCGGGGCTGCGGGTGTGGCGTACGCCACTCGGGGCGGTTCGCGGATCGTACGGAATTCCCCGCGGACTCCCGTTCGGAACAATTCCCGGGCATTCAAACATTCTTCCGGAATGGCCCTTCGGGCAATGGGTCCGCAGCTCATCCGATTTCCGGACGGACGCCGGTAATGAGCCGCCCACTGAGACCTGTTCCACATCACATCGTCATCACGAAGGGAGCGGTTTGACGGGGTCGGCTTCTCACTCCCTGTAACGTCGATTGGGTGCGTACCGACATCTTTGCCCGGCTGGACCGGGAGCCGGAACCGCCGAAGATAGAGGTCCCGGGGATGACCCGCACGCGTCTCGCCCTCTTCGGCGGGACGTCGGCGTTCTATCTCGCCATCGTCGTGGCGGTCCTGCTGTCGACCTGGCTGGTGGCCCTCGACTGGAAGATCATGCTGTTCCGGCCCTACCAGCAGTGGCCGGAGCTGCACGCCTTCCTCGACTACTACGTCGTCCTCGGTCAGCGCGGCCCCACAGCCGTCATGGTGGCCGCCTGGCTGGGCTGGCGCTCCTGGCGCCAGCACACCCTGCGCCCCCTGCTGTGTCTCGGCGCCGCCCTTCTGCTGCTCAACGTCTCGGTCGGCTCGGTCAAGCTCGGACTCGGCCGGCTCGGACCCCACTACGCGACGCAGGTCGGCTCAGCCGAGCTCTTCGCGGGTGGCGATATATTCCCCTCCGGTCACACCGCCAACGCGGTCGTGACCTGGGGAATCCTGGCCTATCTGGCGACCACCCCGCGGGCCCGGCGCTATCTGTCGGCGCTGTCCGCCGTGGTCGCGCTCGGCGTCGGCCTCACCACCGTCTACCTGGGCACGCACTGGCTGAGCGACGTGCTGCTCGGCTGGGCGGCCGGACTCCTCGTCCTGCTCGCGCTGCCCTGGTGCGAGCCGGTCCTGGCCGTGGCGGAGTCGTGGATCCTCGCCGCGCGCGACCGGGTGCGGGAGCGGCTGCGGGACCGGCGGCGGCTCGTGCCCTCGCTGCCGGTGGCGTCCGGAGGGCCCCGGCCGGGGTTCTTCCCGACGCGCCCGCCCGGCCCCGAGGAGCCGGTCCGGGAGCCCGTGGGGGTGGCCGGCGGCCGCCGCACCCCGGCGACCCGGGGCTGAGACCCCGCGCCTCCCCCCGTACGCGAGGAAGGGCCCCGGCCGGTCGGCCGGGGCCCTTCCTCGTGTGCCGGGCCGGGCGTCAGCCGAGCCAGCAGCGGGTGACGGTGCCGTCCTGGACCTCGAAGTTGATGCGCCCGGAGAGGTACTCCATGGTGATGATCGAGCCGGGCGGCAGGGTGCGGACGACGCTCCAGCCCCGGGTCCTGGCGAGCTGTTCGGCGCCTTCCGTGCCGAGGCCCACATAGGACTCGGGGGCGTCGCGGGGCGGTTCGGGAGTGCGCGATGTGGGTGCCATGAGCCTCACGTTAGTACCTTGCCGGTCACGCTTGTGTCACAAGTTCTCGACATAAGTTTGCCGCGAGCCGCATCACCCGGAAGGTCGATTACCCGCCACTTCTCCGATGATTTCCGGGGAACGTCCGGGCCTTCCCTTCCGGGAAGCGGAAGGCCCGGCGGAAGACAGGCCATTCCCTCTCACCGAGCGAACCTCCCGAATTGTTCCGGCGGCGCCCGCGCGGGGCGCTCACCGTTTCCTCACAGAATGCTTACGCCGTCAGGAGCCCGTCCTGTCGAGGGTGCGGGACAGCCGGTCCCTGAGGTCCCGGACCCGTCCGGCGAGCTCCGGCGGCTCGACCACCTCGAAGTCGAAGCCCAGCATCGCCACGTGGATCACCATGACGTCGAGGCCGTGCGCCCCCGTCCGCAGCAGACAGGCCGCGTCCCCGTCGGCCTCCAGGACGCCGTCCAGCGGGCCGACGGCCGCGGCCGCCTCGGCGAGCGGCACGAGCAGCCGGACCGTCGCCTCCGTGGAGTAGGCGCCGCCGGACACGCCCTTCGCCACATAGGCGGCCAGGTCCTCGGCGGGCGGTTCGCGGGGCGGGAAACGGGGGCCGTGCGGCGGGGTGGGCTCGATCCGGTCGACCCGGAACGTGCGCCAGTCGGCCCGGTCCAGGTCCCAGGCGACCAGGTACCAGCGCCGCTCGGTGCAGACCAGGCGGTGCGGCTCCACGCTCCTGCGGGTGGCCGAACCGCCGTGGTCCCGGTAGGCGAAGCGGAGCCGCTCGGCGTCCCGGCAGGCGTGGGCGATGTCGGTGAGGACCGCCGGGTCGACCCGCTCGCCCGGAGGGCGCAGCAGCGGGACCGTGAAGGCGTTCAGCGCCCCCACCCGCCGCCGCAGCCGGTCCGGCAGGACCTGCTCCAGCTTGGCCAGGGCGCGTACGGAGCTCTCGCCGATGCCCTCGACGCCCTGCCCGGCGGCGGCGCGCAGGCCGACCGCGACCGCCACGGCCTCCTCGTCGTCGAGGAGCAGCGGCGGCAGCTCGGCCCCGGCCCCGAGCTGGTAGCCGCCGCCGGTGCCGGGGCTGGCGTTCACGGGGTAGCCGAGCTCCCGCAGCCGGTCGACGTCCCGCCGCACGGTGCGCGGGGTGACGCCGAGCCGGTCGGCGAGATCGGCACCGGACCACTCGCGGTGGGCCTGGAGCAGTGAGAGCAGACGCAGCAGCCGTGCGGAGGTCTCCAACATGCGCCGAGTCTGACAGCCCTCGCGGACAGCCACGGTCCTCGATCACGGACCGGCCCGGCGGGGACGCTCCCGGAGGTACGGCGGGCCCTCCCGGCCGGGGTCAGCGGAAGCGGCGGACCAGGCGGCCCGCCCTCGCCTTCTGGGCGTAGACGGCGTCGACGGCCCGGCCCACGCCCCGGTGGAGGGCCGCCCGCGCCGGGGAGTGCGTGCGGCGGCCCGCGCCCCGGTCGAGGAGCTCCGTCCAGAGCCCCTCGTGCCGGGCGGCGATCCGGGCGGGGTCGAAGCGCTCGGAGGCGGCGAGGGCCGCCCGCGCCGCCTTCGCCCTCAGCTCGTCGTCCTCGATCAGCTCCCGCAGCGCTCCCGCGAACGCCGCCACGTCGTCGACCGGCACGAGACGCCCGTCGACCCCGTCCTCGATGATCTCGCGCGGCCCGTGCGGGCAGTCGGTGGAGACCACCGGGAGGCCGCAGCGCATCGCCTCCACGATCGTCATGCCGAAGGACTCGCGCTGGGAGGTCACGGCGGCGATCGAGCCCTTGACCCACTCCGGTTCCAGCGGGGTGACCGATCCCATGAGGAAGGCCCGCTCCCCCAGGCCCCGCTCCTCGATCCGCCGGGCGAGCGGCGCCCTGAGGTCCTGGACGGCGTCCCCGGAGCCGTAGATCCGCAGCTTCCACTCGGGATGGTCCCCGGCCACCCGGGCGAAGGCGTCGATCATCACGTCGTACCGCTTGACCCGGGTCAGCCGGCCGGCCGCGACGACCGTCTTCGCCGCCGGGTCGGCGGGCGGCACCGAGGGCGCGGGCACGCTGTTGGGCACGGCCTCGATCCGTACGCCGGACAGCCCCAGCTTCCGGTAGGCGCGGGCGTCGGCCTCGGTGACCGCGGTGACGGCGTCGAGGAGCGCGTACTCGTGGCGGATGTCCCGGCGCAGCCGGCGGCTGTGGCCCTCCAGGGTCAGGTGCTCCTGGCCGATCAGGACCGGCCCGCGCCGGGCCTGCCGGGCGAGGTGGACGTTGAGCCCGGGGCGGGTGGCGACGAGGACGTCGGTCTCCACCCCCCGCAGGTGCTCCCCGATCCGGGCGTCGGTGAGCGCGCTGTACTGCTTCCAGCGTCCGTCGCCGCGCGGGAAGACCCGGGCCGGGCGGTGGAAGTCGGGGTGGTCCCCGTCGTACCCGGGGCTCTTCTCGCGCAGGTCGACGAGGTGACGCAGGGTCACCCCGCCGGGCAGGCCGAGCAGGGGGCGGTCGCGGTGGCGGAACACCGACACGATCTCGACCTCGTGACGCTCCGCCAGTTCCTCGGCGAGCGTGAAGGTGGTGCGGATCGTGCCGCCGTAGTGGTAGCCGTTGTGGAGCAGAAAGGAGATACGCATCGCGCTGCCGGTTCCCCCCGGTCAGTTGGTCGGTCGCCCGACTGTACTTGCCGGGGAGGCGGCGGCGCGCACGGACGGCCGGCGGCGGACACCGGGGTCCCCGGCGCCCGGCCGGGCGGGACCGTCAGAGCGGGGCGATGCGCAGCATGGTGCCGACGGCGACCCGGTTCGGATCGGCCCCGACGAGGCTCCGGTTCGCCGTGTAGAGCGCCTGCCAGCCGCCCTTGATCCCGAAGCGGCGGGCGATCGAGCTGAGGGTGTCGCCGGACCGCACGGTGTGGACGCGCCCGCTCAGGCCGTACCGCTTGGAGCAGACGGGCCAGGCGCCCCACCCCTGGGTGCGCAACACCTCCTCGGCGACGGCGATCTGCTGCGCGCGGGTCGCCAGGTCGGCGCGCGGGGCGTGGGCGAGGCCGCCGTGCTCGACCCAGGTGGGCTGCCAGAACTGGAGCCCGCCGTAGAAGCCGTTCCCGGTGTTGGCGTGCCAGCGCCCGCTGCTCTCGCACTCGGCGACGCAGCCCCACGGCCACTGGTCCGAGGCGCAGGCGTACGCGGGCACGGAGGCGGCGGCCGTGCCGGGCGCGGTGACGGCCGTACGGGTCGCGGCGGCGGACTCCCGGGCCTGTGCCTGGGCGGGTGCCGGGGCCAGGGCGAGGAGCGCGGCCGCGGAGGCGGCCGCGAGGGAACCGGCTGTCCAAAATCTGATCTTCGACATCGACGCAGGCTAGGCAGCCTCCCGGCGCCCCCGGCCCGTGCCGCGCGGGACTCCGCCGGCACCCCACCCGGTCGGCGGCACCCTCCCGCCGCGGGGGCCGGCGGCAACTTGCCCCGCATCCGCGCGTGACCCCGGCCGAGCCTGACCCGTTGAACTCGGCATGAGACGACCGGGGACGGCCCGGCGTCCGCCCGTACCGAGTCCAGGGAGCCCCCCGTGCCGCGCATGCTCGACGTCAGCGAGGACGTACGCGCCGAGATCGGCGACGAAGAAGCCGACCGGCTGCTCGACGGCGACAACGCCCCGGGCAGCTACGACTGCACCTCCTGCCGCACGCCGGGGGACTCCGAGCAGGAGCGCACCAGCACGGTGCTGTTCGTCGGCGAGGAGACGGCGGTCCTCGCGTTCGCCCACGCCAGCTGCATCCCGTCGCAGGTCGTCCGGGTCGCCGAGGAGCAGCTCCAGGGCGCCGTCGCCTCCATCACGGCCTCGGACACCGCCGACGCGCTCTCCGCCTCCCACCCCGAGCAGGCCGTGCTCGGGGTCACCAGCGGACTCGTCCTGATCCAGGGCGAGCTGCACCCGGCCCTGGTGGTGGAGCCGACCGCCCCGGTGGCCCGCCCGGGGTCGGACGGCCTCGTCGACGAGTTCCTGCCGCTCCTGGCCGAGCAGGGCTTCCAGCAGGTCATGGACCTCGACACGAGGCCGATGACGCTGCCGGGCTGGTCGGTCCTGGTCGCCATGGGCCAGCTGCACTCGGTGCTCCAGCCGGGGCCGGGCGGCGCCGGGCAGGCCGCCTGGTGGCAGGCGCACCAGCCGCTCCAGGTCACCGAAGGCTGGCGCGCGGCGGCCAACAAGTCGCACACGGTCCTGGTCTTCGCCGCCCCGGTGGGCTCGATCGGCCAGCAGCCGCGCGAGGACCTGCTGCGCGACGCCCTGGAGAAGGCCGCCGCGAACGGGCGCCTGGTGGCCGCCGCGATGCCGCTGGCCGGCACGTGAGCGGGGACGCGCGGCCGGGCTTAGGGTGGGTGCGGGTCGCCGGCGTGCCGGCGGAGCGGGGGACGCCCGGACCGGGGGCTCCGGGGCCGGGGGCTCCGGCCGTGCCGCGCCCGCGGCGGGCGTCGCTTTCGGAGAGCCGCCCGCATCCGACGGGCGGCGGGGTCGTTGGCACCTACGTGCACCCATACGACCCTTTCTCCCCGCCGCATCCGAGTCAGATCCCCTCCATGCGCCCCGCGTCGGACGTCGCGGCGGGCCCTTCGCCCACGCCGATCTACGACGCGCTGTACTCGGAGTACCGCAGGTCGTTCCGCACCTTGCCGGGCGATCGCAGCGGCGAGGAGGGACTGGCCTTCCGGGCCTTCGGCACGACGCTGGGCGCGGGCGGGTCGGGACAGGGACGCCGGCACGCGGCGCCCCCCGCGGCGTGGTCGGCGCAGGCGCCCTCGCCGCCGCCCCCGCAGTCCCCCCGGCCGGCGCTGCCGCCGGGGCCCCGCAGGGGACTCTAGGAACGAACGGCCGGGGGCCGGTACCCGCAGCGGGTACCGGCCCCCGGCCGTGTCGCGGCGCCGTCGGCGCGCGGTGCTACTTCTTGCGGCCGCGCTTCTCGCGGACCCGCACCGAGATGTGGATCGGGGTGCCCTCGAAGCCGAACTCCTCGCGGAGGCGACGCTCGATGAAGCGGCGGTAGCCGGCCTCCAGGAAGCCCGAGGCGAAGAGGACGAACCGGGGCGGCTTGGTGCCCGCCTGCGTGCCGAAGAGGATGCGGGGCTGCTTGCCGCCGCGGATCGGGTGCGGGTGGGCGGCGACGATCTCGCCGAGGAAGGCGTTCAGCCGGCCGGTGGGGACGCGGGTCTCCCAGCCGGCGAGGGCGGTCTCGATGGCCGGGACCAGCTTCTCCATGTGGCGGCCGGTCTTGGCGGAGACGTTGACCCGGGGCGCCCAGGAGACCTGCTGCATCTCGGTCTCGATCTCGCGCTCCAGGTAGTAGCGGCGCTCCTCGTCCAGCTCGTCCCACTTGTTGTAGGCGATGACGATGGCGCGGCCCGACTCGACCGCCATCGTGATGATGCGCTGGTCCTGGACCGAGATGTTGTCGGTGGTGTCGATGAGGATGACGGCCACCTCCGCCTTCTCGACGGCGGCCGCGGTCCGCAGGGAGGCGTAGTAGTCCGCGCCCTCCTGGAGGTGGACCTTCTTGCGGATGCCGGCGGTGTCGACGAACTTCCACGTCACGCCGCCGAGCTCGATCAGCTCGTCGACCGGGTCGCGGGTGGTGCCGGCCAGCTCGTTGACGACGACCCGGTCCTCGTTCGCCACCTTGTTGAGCAGGGAGGACTTGCCGACGTTCGGGCGGCCGATGAGGGCGATGCGGCGCGGGCCGCCGACGGTGTTGCCGAAGCGCTGCGCGGGGGCCTCGGGCAGCTTCCTCAGGACCTCGTCCAGGAGGTCGCCGGTGCCGCGGCCGTGCAGCGAGGAGACGGGGAACGGCTCGCCGAGGCCCAGCGACCACAGCGTGGCCGCGTCGGCCTCGCCGGACTGGCCGTCGACCTTGTTGGCGGCGAGGACGACCGGCTTCCCGGCGCGGCGGAGCAGCTTGACGACGGCCTCGTCGGTGTCGGTGGCGCCGACGGTGGCGTCCACGACGAAGAGGCAGGCGTCGGCGGCCTCGATGGCGAACTCGGCCTGGGCGGCGACGGAGGCGTCGATGCCGAGGACGTCCTGCTCCCAGCCGCCGGTGTCGACGACCTTGAAGCGGCGGCCGGCCCATTCGGCCTCGTAGGTGACGCGGTCGCGGGTGACGCCCGGCTTGTCCTCGACGACGGCCTCGCGGCGGCCGATGATGCGGTTCACCAGGGTCGACTTGCCGACGTTCGGACGGCCGACGACGGCGAGGACGGGGAGCGGGCCGTGCCCGGCCTCCTCGATCGCGCCCTCGATCTCCTCCGCGGCGAAGCCCTCTTCCGCGGCGAGCTCCATGAACTCCGCGTACTCGGCGTCGCCAAGTGCCCCGTGGTCGTGCTGGTCGTTCATGAAGTCCGTTCCTTGATCATTCGTGGTCGGTGGTTCCCGGTCGACGGGTTCCACTACTGAGAGTCTCGCTCAGCGCCCGGTGAGGCGCCTGGCGTTTTCCAGGTGGGCGGTGAGCTTCCCCTGGATCCGTACGGTGGCCTCGTCCAGCGCCCTGCGGGTGCGCCGGCCGCTGCCGTCGCCCGCCTCGAAGGCGTCGCCGAAGACGACGTCGACGCGGCCGCGCAGCGGGGGCAGGGCCTTGACCAGCCGTCCCCGGCGGTCGGTGCTGCCCAGGACGGCGACCGGGACGATCGGCGCGCCGGCGCGGACCGCGAAGTACGCGAGGCCCGCGCGCAGCGAGGCGAAGTCGCCCTCGCCCCGGGTGCCCTCGGGGAAGATCCCGAGGACGCCGCCCTGCTCCAGGACGCCCAGGGCGCCGGCTATCGCGGTGCGGTCGGTGCTGTCCCGGTCCACCTTGACCTGTCCGATGCCCTCCAGGAAGCCGCCGAGCGGGCCGACGAACGCCTCCTTCTTGATGAGGAAGTGCACGGGGCGCGGGGCGGTGCCCATGAGCATGGGGCCGTCGATGTTGTGCGCGTGGTTGACGGCGAGGATGACGGGGCCGGAGGCCGGCACCCGCCAGGCGCCGAGGACGCGCGGCTTCCACAGGCCGTACATCAGCCCGATGCCGATGCCGCGGCCGACGGCGGCGCCCTTCGCGGAGGGCACGGTCACCGGGCGACCGCCCGCTTCTCGTCCACGAGGGTGACGACGCACTCGATCACCTGGTCGAGGGTGAGGTCGGTGGTGTCGACCTCGACCGCGTCGTCGGCCTTGGCGAGCGGGGAGGTCTTGCGGCTGGAGTCGGCCGCGTCCCGCTTGACCAGGGCTTCCCGGGTGGCCCGCACGTCGGCGCCCTTGATCTCGCCGGAGCGGCGGGCGGCGCGGGCCTCGGGCGAGGCGGTGAGGAAGATCTTCAGGTCGGCGTCGGGCAGGACGGTGGTGCCGATGTCCCGTCCCTCGACGACGATGCCGTGCTCGGCGCCCCGGGCGATGGTCCGCTGGAGCTCGGTGATGAGCGCGCGGACCTCGGGGACGGCGCTGACGGCGCTGACCTTCGAGGTGACCTCTTCGGTGCGGATGGGGCCGGAGGCGTCGGCGCCGTCCACGGTGATGGTGGGCCGGGACGGGTCGGTGCCGGAGACGATCACCGGCTTGGCGGCGGCGTCGGCGACGGCCCCGGCGTCGGAGACGTCCACGCCGTTGCCGATCATCCACCAGGTGATCGCCCGGTACTGGGCGCCGGTGTCGAGGTAGCTCAGCCCCAGCTTGGCGGCGACCGCCTTCGAGGTGCTCGACTTGCCCGTGCCGGACGGCCCGTCGATGGCGACGATCACGGATTCCACGGTGGGAACACCTTCCTGGGGTGAGGTGGCAGGACCCGGCGGAGTCGCGACGGGCTCCCCCAAGGTTACCGAGTCCCACGCACCCGTTCGGCCCAGCCCGTGCCGGAGGCCCGGGGCCCGCGGGCGCCGGGCCTCCGGAGCGGTCCCCGGGTCCGCGTCAGCCCGTGCGCAGGGCCCAGCCGCGCTCCTGGAGCGCCGCGCCGAGGGCCGGGGCCGCCGAGGGCTCCACCATGAGCTGGACCAGACCGGCCTGCTGGCCGGTCGCGTGCTCGATGCGGACGTCCTCGACGTTGACGCCCGCGCGGCCCGCGTCGGCGAAGATCCGGGCCAGCTCGCCGGGCCGGTCGCTGATGAGGACGGCGACGGTCTCGTAGGCGGCGGGGGCGGCGCCGTGCTTGCCGGGGACGCGGGAGCGGCCGGCGTTGCCGCGGCGCAGGACGTCCTCGACGCCGGTGGCGCCGTCCTTGCGCTCGTCCTCGTCGGCGGACTGGAGGGAGCGCAGGGCGCGGACGGTCTCGTCGAGGTCGGCGGCGACGCCGGAGAGGACGTCGGCGACGGGCCCGGGGTTGGCGGAGAGGATCTCGACCCACATGCGGGGGTCGGAGGCGGCGATCCGGGTGACGTCGCGGATGCCCTGTCCGCAGAGGCGCACGGCGGACTCGTCGGCCTCCTCCAGGCGGGCGGCGACCATGGACGACACCAGCTGGGGGGTGTGGGAGACCAGGGCGACGGCCCGGTCGTGGGCGTCGGCGTCCATGACGACGGGGACGGCCCGGCAGAGGGCGACGAGCTCCAGGGCGAGGTTGAGGACCTCGGTGTCGGTGTCCCGGGTGGGGGTGAGGACCCAGGGGCGGCCCTCGAAGAGGTCGGCGGTGGCGGCGAGGGGGCCCGAGCGCTCCTTGCCGGACATCGGGTGGGTGCCGATGTACGCGGTGAGGTCGAGGCCCAGGGCCTCCAGCTCCCGCTTCGGTCCGCCCTTGACGCTGGCGACGTCCAGGTAGCCGCGGGCGAGGCCGGCCGCCATGGCCGCGGCGAGGGTGGTGGCCACGTGCGCGGGGGGCACGGCGACGACGGCGAGGTCCACGGGGCCCTCGGGCGCCTCGTCGGTGCCGGCGCCGAGCGCGGCGGCGGTGCGGGCACGGGCCGGGTCGTGGTCGCGCAGGTGGACGGTGACGCCCCGGCCGGCGAGGGCGAGGGCGGCGGAGGTGCCGATCAGCCCGGTTCCGATGACGAGCGCTGTTCTCACTGGGCGATGTCCTTGCGCAGGGCGGCCGCGGCGCCGAGGTAGACGTGCGCGATCCGGGACTTGGGCAGCTCGGTGTCGACGTGGGCGAGGAGCCGGACGACCCGGGGCATGGCGCCCTCGATGTCGAGCTCCTGGGCGCAGATCAGGGGGACGTCGACGATCCCGACGTGCCGGGCCGCGGCGGCGGGGAAGTCGCTGTGCAGATCGGGCGTGGCCGTGAACCAGATGCTGATGAGGTCCTCGGTGGTGAGGCCGTTGCGTTCGAGGACGGCGGCGAGCAGCTCCTCGACCCGCTCGCGCATGTGCCCGGCCTCGTCCCGTTCCAGCTGGACGGCGCCTCGGACCGCTCGTACCGCCACGTCGTGCTCCTTCGCCTGCGTCAGTGCTCCGTTCAGCCTAGTCAGCGGCGGGGGCGGTACGTCGCGGCGCCCGCCCTCCGAGACGGGGGGGGCGCCGCCGGGGGGCCCGTCCCCCGCCGCTGCCGGACGGGGACCGGGGCCGGTGTCGTGCGCGCCGGGGCGCTCCGCCGACCGGGGTACGGGCGCAGGCGTGTCGCGGGACCCGGCGCCGGTGCCGTGGCCAAGCTGGCGCCATGACGTCCAGGAGCACGAGCCGCCGTACCGTCCTGTTCACCGCCGCGGCCCTGACGACGGCGGGCTGCGGCTCGGACGGCGGCGGCGGGGAGGACGGCGACACGGTCACGGACGCCCCCGAGGCGCCGGAGACCTCCGGGGCGCCGGAAGGGGGCGGCGAGGCGCTGGCCAGGACCTCGGACGTCCCGGTCGGCGGCGGCGCGGTCTTCCCGGAGGAGAAGGTGGTGGTGACGCAGCCGACGGCCGGCGAGTTCAGGGCGTTCTCGGCGGTCTGCACGCACCAGGGGTGCCTGGTGAACAAGGTCGCGGACGGCACCATCGACTGTCCCTGCCACGGTTCGAGGTTCCGCGTCGCGGACGGCTCGGTGGTGACGGGCCCGGCCACCCGCCCGCTCCCGGCGGAGCGGATTAATGTCTCGGACGGGACGATCACCCTGGCGTAACCTGCCCGGCATGACTCCGGACGAGCTGGTGCGCGAGCACACGATCTACTCCTGTGTGACGGGCTCGCGCGCCTTCGGTCTGGCGACCGAGGGCAGCGACACGGACGTGCGGGGCGTCTACCTCGCCCCGACGCCGCTCTTCTGGCGCTTCGACAAGCCCCCGGCGCACGTGGAGGGGCCGCGCGAGGAGCAGTTCAGCTGGGAGCTGGAACGCTTCTGCGAGCTGGCCCTGCGCAACAATCCGAACGTCCTGGAGTGCCTCCACTCCCCCGTCGTCGAGTACGCCGACGACCTCGGCCGCGAGCTGATCTCGCTGCGCGGCGCCTTCCTCTCCCGCCGGGCGCACCAGACCTTCGTCCGGTACGCGGGCGGCCAGCGCCGCAAGCTGGACGCGGACGTCCGCCAGTACGGGCAGCCGCGCTGGAAGCACGCCATGCACCTGCTGCGGCTCCTGGCCAGCTGCCGGGACCTGCTGCGCACGGGCGAGCTGCGCGTCGACGTCGGCGAGGACCGGGACCGCCTCCTCGCGGTCAAGCGCGGCGAGGTGCCCTGGCCGGAGGTCGAGTCCTGGATGAACCGCCTCCACGAGGAGGCCGACCGGGCCCACGACGCGTCCCCGCTGCCCCTCGAACCGGACCACGCGCGCGTGGAGGACTTCCTGGCCCGCGCCCGCCGCGCGTCGGTGCCGGACACCCCCTAGGGCGTGTCCGGTGGATCCTGGCCGGGGCCGCGACCTGCCGACCCTGATTCGCCGGACACGCCCCGGACCTGCCGGTCGGTCCGGACCGGCGAGAGGCGCACCCTGCGCCGCACGAGGTCCACGTCCGTGACGACGACCGTCATCCGGTCGCCGACCGCCACGACGTCCTGGAGGCCGGCCCCCGGAGCCGGGGCGAGGTCGTCGATGTGGACCAGCCCCTCGACGCCGTCGGCGACCCGGACGAAGACACCGAACGGAATCAGCTTGGTGACCTCTCCCCGCAGTTCCCGGCCGCACGCGACGTGCGCGGCGAACGCGCGCAGCGGATCCGGCCGCATGGCCTTCAGGGAGAGCCTGGCCTCCCCGTTGTACGTGTCGAACTGGAGGAACTCGCACGAGACGCGCTGTCCGACCCGGACGACTTCCTCGAACGACTCGAAGCGCTCCCAGGACAGTTCGGCGGCCGAGACGAACCCGACGCCGGGGAAGAGGGGATGGCCGGGGCCGTCGTCGAGTGCCACGAACACGCCGAACCGCTCGATGGCCGCGACCGTGCCGGAGAGGACCTCACCGAGGCGTCGCGCGCTCAGGAAGTCCCACAACTCGGGGTGCTCGTCCGGGACGAGGGTCATGGCTCAAGCGTCCCAGAGGGCGCCGAAGGAGATCAGGTCGCTCCGGTACTCGACGCGCTCCGCCCACTCCGCGGGCCAGGCGTCCGCGCCGAGGTGGGCACCGGCGAAGGCGCCCGCGAGGGCGGCGATCGAGTCGGAGTCGCCGCGGGTGCAGGCGGCCCGGCGCAGGGCGGTGAGGGGCTCGCCGGGGAAGAGGAGGAAGCAGAGGAGCCCGGTCGCGAGGGCTTCCTCCGCGATCCAGCCGTCGCCGGTGTACGCGCAGGGGTCGAGCTCCGGGTCGGCCGTGCGCTGGACGGCGTCCAGGCGCTCCAGGACCACCAGGCACTCGTCCCAGCCGCGCTCGGTGAAGTGCCGGGCGGAGGGGTCCTGGGAGCGGGTCCACAGGTCCCCGAGCCACTCCTCGTGGTAGCGGGAGCGGTTCTCGTACGCGTACGAGCGCAGCTGTCCGACGAGCCCGGCCGGGTCGACGCCCTGGGCGAGCAGGTACACGGCGCGGGCGGTGAGGTCGGAGGCGGCGAGCGCGGTGGGGTGGCCGTGGGTCAGCGCCGACTGGAGCTGCGCGGCGCCCGCCCGCTGCTCGTCGCTCAGCCCGGGGACGAGGCCGATGGGCGCGACCCGCATGTTGGCGCCGCAGCCCTTGGAGTGGATCTGGCTGGCGTCCTGCCAGAGCCGGTCGCCGTCCAGGAGTCGGCAGGCGCGCAGACAGGTGTTGCCGGGCGCGCGGTTGTTCTCCGGTGAGTGGTACCAGTCGACGAACTCCTCCCGCAGCGGCCCGACGAGCCGCTGCGGGGCGAGGACGCCCCGGTCCATGGCGGTGCGGACGCCCCGGGCGAGGGCGAGGGTCATCTGGGTGTCGTCGGTGACGTACGCCTTCCCGTTCCTGACGGGGAGTTCCATCTCCCGCCAGGGCCCGCACTTCGCGAGGATCGAGGGCACGTCGTTGAACTCGGTGGGAAAGCCCAGCGCGTCGCCGAGCGCGAGCCCGATCAGGGATCCGGTCGCGGCCCGCTTGACCGCGGTGCGGGGGTGGTTCACGAGGAGCGTCCTTCCGGTCGCAGGAGGGGCGGGTGGAGGGCCGTGGCCCCGCCCGCCCGGTAGAGGGCGGCCGGTTTCCCCCGTCCGCCGGTAAGGCGCGGCGGCCCTTCCACGGCCCGGACGAAGCCGGGCGTGGCGAGGACCTTGCGCCGGAAGTTGGGGCGGTCGAGCTCGACGCCCCAGACCGTCTCGTAGACCTGCCGCAGCTCGCCGAGGGTGAACTCGGGCGGGCAGAAGGCCGTGGCGAGGCAGGTGTACTCGAGTTTGGCGCCGACCCGTTCGTGGGCGTCGGCGAGGATCCGGTCGTGGTCGAAGGCGAGCGGCCCGTGCGTCCCGTACGGGATCCACCGCGCCTGGGCCGCGTCCCCGCCGCCGCGCGGCTCGGGCGGGTCCGGTACGAGCGCGGTGAAGGCGACGGAGACGACCCGCATCCTCGGGTCGCGGTCCGGCTCGGTGTAGGTGCGGAGCTGTTCGAGGTGGAGTCCGGCGACGGTAGCCCCGGAGAGCCCGGTCTCCTCGGCGAGTTCGCGGCGGGCGGCGGTCTCGGCGGACTCGCGGGGCAGCACGAAGCCGCCGGGCAGCGCCCAGGACCCGGCGTAGGGCTCCTGGGCGCGCTCGACGAGCAGGACGTGGAGGTGCTCCTCGCGGATCGTGAGGACGGCGAGGTCGACGGTGACGGCGAACGGTTCGAAGGCGTACGGGTCGTAGCCCTCGGGGGCCCGGTGGGCGGTCATCGGCGCTCCGGCAGGGGGTCGGTGAGGCGGGGGCCCTCGGCGAGCAGCGCGTCCACGGCGGCGACGGCGGTGGCGAGCCGTTCCTCGTGCGGTCCGGTGAGCACGACCGTGCGGCGGCCGGAGTGCGCGAGCTGGGTGAGGAAGCGGGCGGTCATCCAGGGCCGCAGGTGCTCCCCGTCGCGCAGCCCGTCGTCCTCGAAGTCGACGCCCCGGTGGTCGGTGAGCAGCCAGAGGTGCTGCCGGCCCCGGGCGGCGATCTCGCCGGTGTCGGCGCTGGTGGTGGCCATGTACCGCTCGTGCCAGATGGTGGTGGCGAAGGCGTCGGTGTCGCAGACGAGGACGGGCGAGCCGTCGCGGGCGGCCTCCTCCTCCAGTTCGGCCTGGCGCTGGGCGATGACGGGGAAGTCGGAGGAGCGGAAGACGACGTCGGACCAGGTGGCGCCGGGGCGTTCGGCCCGGAGTTCGGCGAGCTTGAGTTCGCTGTACTCGCGCCCGTACTCCGGTACGTACCGGGTGCGGGCCCAGACGCCGCCGCGCCGCCGGTAGTGGTCGGCGAGGGCGAGGGCCATGGTGGTGGTGCCGGTGGACTCGGCGCCGAGGACGACGACCCGGCGGGTGAGCGCGGCCCGCACGGGGGCCTCCAGGAAGTCCCAGCAGCCGGCGGGGTCCGCGCGGACGGCGGTGCCGGAGACGGGGAAGCGGACGCGGTCGGGGTCGACGGCGACGGAGTCGGCGCCGAAGCGGCGGCCGAGTTCCCCGCCGTACGGCTCCGAGGTGAAGACGGCGTCGACGCGTTCGGGCACGGCGGCCCGGAAGACGCGCATGTGGGCCTCCCACACGTCGGGGTCGTGGAGGTCGACGGGGTGATCGTCGACGGCGCCGACGACGAGGGCCTCGGGGTGGACCTCGCGCATCCAGGCGACGCGCTCCTCCAGGGGCACGGACTCGGCGGAGGAGGCGCAGACGAGCACGGTGAGGCGGTCGCAGCGGTCGAGGGCGGTGCGGACGAGGTGGTGGTGGCCGGCGTGCGGCGGATAGAACTTGCCGAGGACGAGGCCGTGGCCGTAGCGCTTCACGCCGTCGCCCCCACCGGTCGCCGGGTCCCCGCGAGGTCCCGGGTCCAGCCGCGCAGGCCGATCGCGCAGAGCGCCATGAAGCCGACGTACAGCAGGGAGGTCAGGTAGAGGCCCTTGTGCGCGTACAGCGGCACGTAGACGACGTCGGCGGCGATCCAGAGCCACCAGGACTCCAGGCGCTTGCGGCACTGGCCGTAGGTGGCCATGAGGGAGAGCGCGGTGGTCAGGGCGTCCCAGAAGGGGACGGTCGAGTCGGTGGCGCGGTCCAGCAGCAGGGTGAGCGCGAGGGTCCCCACCACCCCCGCCGCGAGCAGCCACGTCCATTCGGTGCGCGTGGTGCGGCGCACCGGCAGGGCGTCGGAGCCCGGTCCACCCCCGTGGGTCCAGGTCCACCAGCCGTACGCGGCGAGGGTGATGAAGACGATCTGGAGGCCGGCGTCGGCATAGAGGCCGGCCTGCGCGAAGAGCAGGACGAAGAAGAGGTTGTTGGCGATGCCGATCGGCCAGTTGGCCACGTGCTGGCGGGCCACCAGCCAGACGCAGAGCGCTCCGCTGCCGAAGCCCAGGACCTCGGTCCAGCTGACCGGGGTGTCCAGGACGGTGAGGAGCGGCTGTCGCAGGGGTTCGAGCAAAGTCGCGAGGCTCACGCCCGCCTCCTTAAGAGTCACCCTGACTATAAAGGGTGGCGGTCCGCGCCCACAAGGGCCGGGCGCGGACGCGAAGGGGCCCGTGACCGCCGGAACGGTCACGGGCCCCTTCGTACGGACGCCTGGGAGGCGTTACATGCCGACTTCCTTCATCAGCATGCCGACCTCCGTGTTGGTCAGGCGGCGCAGCCAGCCCGACTTCTGGTCGCCCAGGGAGATCGGGCCGAAGGCGGTGCGGACCAGCTTCTCGACCGGGAAGCCCGCCTCGGCCAGCATCCGGCGCACGATGTGCTTGCGGCCCTCGTGCAGGGTGACCTCGACCAGGTAGTTCTTGCCGGTCTGCTCGACCACGCGGAAGTGGTCGGCGCGGGCGTAGCCGTCCTCCAGCTGGATGCCGTCCTTGAGCCGCCGGCCGACCTCGCGGGGCAGCGGGCCGGTGATGGCGGCCAGGTACGTCTTCTTCACGCCGTACTTCGGGTGCGTGAGGCGGTGGGCCAGCTCGCCGTGGTTGGTGAGCAGGATGATGCCCTCGGTCTCCGTGTCGAGCCGGCCGACGTGGAAGAGCCGGGTCTCGCGGTTGGTGACGTAGTCGCCGAGGCACTGGCGGCCGTCCGGGTCCTCCATGGTGGAGACGACGCCGGCGGGCTTGTTCAGCGCGAAGAAGAGGTGCGACTGGGTGGCGACGGTCAGGCCGTCCACCTTGATCTCGTCCTTCTCCGGGTCGACGCGCTTGCCCTGCTCCAGGACGATCTCGCCGTTGACCTCGACGCGGGCCTGCTCGATGAGCTCCTCGCAGGCGCGGCGCGAGCCCATGCCGGCGCGGGCGAGGACCTTCTGCAGCCGCTCGCCCTCCTGCTCGGCGCCGGGGAAGGTCTTGGGGGTCTTGATCTCGGGCCGGTTCTCGTACCGGTCCCGGTTGCGCTGCTCGATCTTGGCGTCGAGCTCGCGCGAGCGGGCCGGGGCCTGCCGCTGCCCGTGCGGGCCGCGGCGGGGCGGGGTGCCGCCCTGCGGGGCCTTGGGGCCGCCCTTGGCGCCGCCGCGGGCCGCGGAGCCGCGACCCTTCTTCGGAGCGTCGGCGGGCGGGCTCACGTCGTAGGAGCGCTCCTCGGGACGGGGCCGGCGGGGGTTGCCCGGACGCTTCTGGTCGTCACGGCCGCCGCCCTGGTAGCCGCCGCCGGAGCCGCCGCCCTGGTAGCCGCCGCCACCGGAGCCGCCGCCACGGTGGCCACCGCCACCGGAGCCGCTGCCGCCGCCCCGGTAGCCGCCACCGCCGCCGGCGCCGCCACCGGAGCCCCGGTAGCCGCCGCCACCGCCGGCGCCGCTGCCGCCACGGCCGCCACCGCTGCTGCCGCCGCGGCCGCCGCTGTTGCCACCACGGCTCCCGCCGTTGTTTCCGCTGCTGTTCCTGCCGCTGCTGCTTCGCATCAAAGTTCCGTCTTGTCGTCTACGTCTGCGTCGGGTTCGAACGACGGAACGCCTTCGAGGGAGTCCGGCTCGACCGCCTCCGCCTCGGGGAGGAAGGGCGCGAGCTCGGGGAGTTCGTCCAGGCCGCGCAGGCCCATCCGCTCCAGGAAGTAGTTCGTCGTCCTGTACAGGATCGCACCTGTTTCGGGTTCCGCGCCCGCCTCCTCCACCAGACCCCGCTGGAGGAGGGTCCGCATCACGCCGTCGCAGTTGACGCCGCGGACCGCGGAGACGCGGGAACGGCTGACCGGCTGGCGGTACGCGACGACCGCGAGGGTCTCCAGGGCCGCCTGGGTGAGCCGGGCCTGCCGGCCCTCCAGGACGAAGGCCTCGACGGCCGGGGCGTAGGCGGGGCGGGTGTAGTAGCGCCAGCCCCCGGCGACCCGGCGCAGCTCGAAGCCGCGGCCCTGGGCGGTGTACTCGTCGGCCAGCTCGCGCAGGGCGTCGGCGATCTCCCCGGGGGCGCGGCCGAGGACCCCGGCGAGGTGGGCCTCGGTGGCGGGCTCGTCGACCACCATGAGGACGGCTTCGAGGGAGGGCTTGAGGTCGGTGTCGACGTCGGTGCCGGGGTCGCTCACGCGCGGGCCTCCGCTTCCTGTTCCTGTCCGGTTTCCTGGTCGAACTCGTCGGTGACCCGGGTCTCGCCGTCCCCGCCGGTCCAGGAGACCGTGAGGTCGCCCAGGGCGGTCTCCTGGTCGAGGGCGACGGCCCGCTCCCGGTAGAGCTCCAGGAGGGCGAGGAAGCGGGCGACGACGGTGAGGGTGTCGCCGGCGTCCTCGATCAGCTCCCGGAAGGCCGCCGTGCCGCGCTCGCGCAGCAGGGCGGCGACCACGGCGGCCTGCTCGCGGACGCTGACGAGGGGGGCGTGGATGTGCTCGACGTACACCTGCGGCTCGGCCCGGGGCTGCATGGCCTTGACGGCCAGCCCGGCGAGGCCCTCCGCGCCGATGGAGAGGACGACCTCGGGGAGCAGCTCGGCGTGGTGCGGTTCGAGTCCGACGGTACGGGGGTGGCGGCGGCCCTCGTCCTCCCACCGCCCTTCGAGGATCGCGGCGACCCGCTTGTACGCGCGGTACTGGAGGAGCCGGGCGAAGAGCAGGTCGCGGGCCTCCAGGAGGGCGAGGTCGGCCTCGTCCTCCACCTCGGCGGCGGGCAGCAGCCGGGCGGTCTTGAGGTCGAGCAGGGTGGCCGCGACGACCAGGAACTCGGTGGTCTGGTCGAGGTCCCCGTCCGGCCCGAGGGCGCGCAGGTGCGCCATGAACTCGTCGGTGACCCGGGAGAGGGCGACCTCGGTGACGTCGAGCTTGTGCTTGGTGATCAGCTGGAGCAGCAGGTCGAAGGGCCCCTCGAAGTTCGCGAGCCGCACGGTGAACCGCCCGCCGGCGTCACCGGGACCGGCGCCGCCGGGGTCTCCCCCGGTCCCGCCACCGGCCGGTCCGGGCTCGGCGCGGCCCGGTCCGGCATCGCCACCGGCCCCCTCGGCGCCGCCGCTCCCGGCGGCCGAGGGCGTCCCGGCGGCGGCCGGGGACTCGTGGGCGGCCTCCGGGCGCTCCCCGAAGACCGGGGGCCCTCCCCCGGTCCCCGCCGCCGCGGAGCCGGCCTCCCCGGCAGCGGCCGGGCGGTCCTCACCGGCGCCCGGCTCCGCGAGCGCGGGGTGCTCGGCGGCGGGTCGCGGGAGTTCCCGGGCGGCCTCGGAAGCCGGTACGGCCGTCCCGGGGGCACCGGCGGCCCGTCCGGCCGTCACCGGGGTTCCGGGGGCGCCGGCCCCCGCCCCCGCGCCCCCGCCGCGGCCCAGAGCGCGGCGGCGGGGCGGGCGGGACGTTTCGTCAGGGGCGTGGTGCATGGAGGTCCAGGGGGAGCGGAGAGCGCGGCAGCCCGCAGGCTACCGTCAGCGGCCGCGCAGACGGCGCACGAGGATGCTCGCGTCGCCGCGGGACTCCAGGTCCGCCAGGACGACCGCGACGGCCTCCCGGACGATCCGGCCCCGGTCGACGGCGAGGCCGTGCTCGCCGCGCAGCACGAGCCGGGCGTGCTCCAGGTCCATCAGCTCCTCGGCGGAGACGTAGACCGTGATCTTCTCGTCGTGGCGCTCGCGGCCGCTGGGCCGCCGGCTCGCGGTGCGGCCACCGCCGCGCCGCCGGGGGGCGGCGGCCTGGGCGGGGGTGGCGGCCTGGGCCGTCTTCTCGGTCTCGGAGGACGTCCGGGCGCGCGGTTCCGCCGCCTCGGAGTCCGCCGCCGTGTGCTCCGCGGAGCCCTCGGCGGCGGCCGGGTCGCTCTCACCCGCCGGTGCCGGAACGGCCCGGCGGGGTGAGGACGCCTGGAGCGCCGTGCCCCCGGTCGTACGGAAGAGTTCGTCGGCGCCGGGCAGACTCACTCGGCGTGACACCGGGCGAGCACCTCCCTGGCGAGCTGGCGGTAGGCGGCGGCGCCCACGGAGTTGGAGGCGTACGTCGTGATGGGCTCGCCGGCGACCGTGGTCTCCGGGAAGCGCACGGTCCGCCCGATGACCGTGTGGTACACGTGGTCGTCGAAGGCCTCGACGACGCGCGCGAGCACCTCACGGCTGTGCACGGTCCGGGAGTCGTACATCGTGGCGAGGATGCCGTCGAGCTCCAGCTCGGGGTTGAGCCGCTCCTGGACCTTCTCGATGGTCTCGGTCAGCAGGGCGACGCCGCGCAGCGCGAAGAACTCGCACTCCAGCGGCACGATGACCTTGTGAGCGGCCGTCAGGGCGTTCACGGTCAGCAGGCCGAGCGAGGGCTGACAGTCGATCACGATGTAGTCGTAGTCGTTCATCAGCGGCTTCAGGGCGCGCTGGAGCGTGGACTCGCGCGCGACCTCGCTGACGAGCTGGACTTCGGCCGCCGAGAGGTCGATGTTGCTCGGCAGCAGGTCCATGTTGGGCACGGCGGTCTTGAGGAGGACCTCGTCCGCCGACATGCCCCGCTCCATGAGCAGGTTGTAGACGGTGAGGTCGAGCTCCATCGGGTTCACGCCGAGGCCGACCGACAGGGCTCCCTGCGGGTCGAAGTCGACGAGCAGGACCCGCCGCCCGTACTCGGCGAGCGCGGCGCCCAGGTTGATGGTCGACGTGGTCTTGCCGACGCCGCCCTTCTGGTTGCACATCGCGATGATCTTCGCGGGTCCGTGGTCGGTGAGCGGGCCCGGGATCGGGAAGTACGGCAGGGGCCGTCCGGTCGGGCCGATCCGCTCGCGGCGCTGGCGTGCGGCGTCGGGCGCGAGGGTGGCCGCGTACTCCGGATCGGGCTCGTACTCGGCGTCGGGGTCGTAGAAGTGCCCCTCGGGCACCTCGTCGTAGGCGGCGAAGTGGGTGGACTCTCGGCCCATCTCGTTGCCGGCCGTGGCGTTCACGTGTAGGCCGTCCATCGTCTTCATCGTGTGGGCTGTCGTCATGGGCTGGTGCGTCGCGAAGGTCCGCACCGCGACGGAGCCGATCGGGGCGCCCGGCGCACCGCTCCCGGGAGTAAATGTC
Source organism: Streptomyces sp. NRRL F-6492 (assembly GCF_001280125.1). Taxonomy (GTDB): domain Bacteria; phylum Actinomycetota; class Actinomycetes; order Streptomycetales; family Streptomycetaceae; genus Streptomyces. The sequence continues at coordinate 18,653 of NZ_LGEG01000002.1, read as the reverse complement.
GACTCATTCACAAGTCGTCTTACCTCCTTGGGTGTGACCAGGAACATTTATCGATAGGTCAGCGTGGCACCATGCCGACGGTTGGCGACTCTATGGCGTGTCACCGGTCCGCAGCAACACAATCCGCCGGACCCGGCCCGATGTGTCGGCATCCGAACACCCCTCTGTCAAGGGCGCGCGGCCACGCATCCGTGCGTTTCGGGGGTGTGCGAAACGGTTAAAGAGTTACGTTCGCCGCGAGTTGCCCGAACGTTTCGGCGTGGCCGGAGACACAGCCGGCCGGACCTTGTCGAACAAGGTCCGGCCGGGTGCGTGGTATTGACGGCACGCGTTGACGGCGGTGCCGCGGGGGTCAGCCCAGGAGGCTGTTCAGCTCGACGTGCTCGAGGCCGTGCGCCTCGGCGACCTCCTTGTAAACCACCTTGCCGTCATGGGTGTTGAGGCCCAGGGCGAGGGCGGCGTCGCGGCGCAGGGCCTCGGCCCAGCCGTTGTTCGCCAGCGACACGATGTAGGGCAGCGTGGCGTTGGTGAGGGCGTAGGTGGAGGTGTTCGGGACCGCGCCGGGCATGTTGGCGACGCAGTAGAAGACCGAGTCGTGGACCCGGAAGGTCGGCTCGGCGTGGGTGGTCGGGTGCGAGTCCTCGAAGCAGCCGCCCTGGTCGATCGCGATGTCGACAAGGACACTTCCGGGCTTCATCTTGGCGACGAGCTCGTTGGTGACCAGCTTCGGGGCCTTGGCGCCCGGGATGAGGACGGCGCCGATGACGAGGTCGGCCTCGACGACGGCCTTCTCCAGCTCGAAGGCGTTGGACACGATCGTCTGCACCTTGGTGCCGAAGATCTTGTCGGCCTCGCGGAGCTTGTTGATGTCCTTGTCGAGCAGGGTCACGTGGAAGCCCATGCCGACGGCGATCTGGGTGGCGTTCCAGCCGGAGACGCCGCCTCCGATGACGACGGCCCGGCCGGCGTGGGTGCCGGGGACGCCGCCGGGCAGGACGCCGCGGCCGCCGGCCGAGCGCATCAGGTGGTAGGCGCCGACCTGCGGGGCGAGGCGGCCCGCGACCTCGGACATCGGGGCGAGCAGCGGGAGCGCGCGGCCGGCGGTCTCGACGGTCTCGTACGCGATGGCGGTGGTGCCGGAGGCGAGCAGCGCGTCGGTGCACTCGCGGGAGGCGGCGAGGTGCAGGTAGGTGAAGAGGGTCTGGTCCTTGCGGAGGCGGTGGTACTCCTCCGCGATCGGCTCCTTGACCTTGAGCAGCAGGTCGGCGATGGCCCAGACCTCGTCGGCGGTGGGGAGGATGACGGCGCCGGCGGCGACGTACTCCACGTCCGTGATCGAGGAGCCGACGCCGGCGTTCTGCTCGACGAAGACCTGGTGGCCGTGGCGGACGAGCTCGTGGACACCCGCGGGGGTGATGGCCACGCGGAACTCGTTGTTCTTGACCTCGCGGGGGATGCCGACCTTCATCGTCGATCACGGTCCTTGAATCAGGGAGGGATAACTGGCGCACTGCGATACATACCCGGATGCATCGCGGCACACCGGGGCAGACCACGTTCGAACGCGGCAGAACCAGTCTAATGAAGGAGTTCCCGCTGTCTAGCCTTTCAAAGTACTAATCTTCGACGGAGCCACTGCGGATTTCGTAGGCGGATGGTTCCGTTTCCAGCAGTCTCTCCGCTCCGGCCCGGTGCAGCCGGGCCGCCGCCGGGTCGCCGAGCCGGTCGAGGGTGTCGGCGAGCCTGAGCCGGAGCGCCGCCTGGAGCCGGGTGTCCTGGGCCCGGCGGGCCCACTCCACCGCCTCCTCGCAGGTCCGCAGGGACTCCTCGGGCCGCCCCGCGTATTCCTGTACCCGGGCCGCCTCGCTCAACGCCCGCGCGTAGCCCGGGAGATCGGAGAGCCTGCGGTAGCCCGCGGCGGCGGCCCGCCAGTTCCGCAGGGCCTCCCCGTACCGCCCGGCGTAGGTCTGCACGGCGCCGAGGCGGGCGTACAGCCGGGCCTGGTCGGCGCGCTCGTCCCGGGCGAGGCGCTGGGCGAGGGCCCGTCCGTACCAGTCGCCGGCCCGCTGCCAGTCCCCCAGCTCCTGATAGGAGCCACCTACGGATTCCATCGCCCGACCGGTCGCGTACGGGTCATTTGCTGCGCGTCCGGCATCCAAAGCCGACCGATATCGCAGCAGAGCCTCCTTCGTCCTGCCGGTGCGGGCGTCGAGGTCGGCCAGGTTGAGCAGGGCGGCGGCCCGCTCGCGGTGCAGTCCGCGCCGCTCGGCCACGTCCAGGACGAGCCGGTGCAGTCCGTACAGCTCGGGGGCGGCGGCCTCGGCGCCCCGGTGCGCGGCGAGCGCCCTGACCAGGGAGGCGATCAGCCGGCGGGCCAGGGTGTCGATCTCCCCGTCGGCGACGGCGAGGCGGGCGGAGGCGAGCAGGACCGGCCGCCGGGATTCCAGCCAGGCGGCCCCGGCGGCGGCGTTCGGGAAGCGCAGGGCCCGCGGCAGCCCGGACAGCTTCTTGCGGGCGGGCGAGCCCTCGGGCTCGGCGACCGCGCGGCAGGACTGCAGGAGCCGTACGGTCCGCTCCAGCATCCGGGCCCGGGCGAGCTGCACCTCGGCGGGCCGGTCGTGCTCCTCCAGGCGGGCGCGGAGGAGGGGGACGAGATGGCCGCGCACCTCGTACTGCCCGTCCTCGACGGCCGAGACGAGTCCCAGGGCCTCGAAGTCGGCGAGGGTGGTGGCGGCCGCCGAGACCGAGCAGCCGGCCAGGGCGGAGGCGGTGTGGGCGTCGGCCCTGCCGAGCGGGGCGAGGGCGAGGAACCGCAGTATCCGGGCGGCGGTGGCGGGCAGCCCCTCGTGGGCGAGCAGGAAGGCCCGGGTGAGGGGGTCGCCGCTCAGGCCGTGCAGCCGCTTGGCGAGGTCGGCGACGGAGGCCTTGGGGTGGGTGGAGAGCCAGCCGCCGGCGAGGACGACCGCGGCGGGCAGCCCCCCGCACTCCTCGACGAGGGTCTCGGCGGCCTGCGGGTCGACGGTGACGCGGACGGAGCCGGTGAAGGAGGTGAGCAGCTCGATGGCCGACTTGGGGTCGAGTCCGCCGAGGGTGCAGGGCCGTACGTCGGGGATGCCGGTGAGCGGCCCCGCGGCGACCCCGATCACCAGGCTGCCGGGCTCGTCGGGGATCAGCGGGTCCGCCTGCTCGGCGTCCACGGCGTCGTCGAGGATCAGGACGGCCCGGCGCCCGGCGAAGGCGCCGCGGACCAGTTCGGTCAGCTCGTCCTCGGCGGCGCCGGGGGGTTCGGCGACCCCGAGGGCGGCCAGCAGCTCCTGGGCGGCCCGGCCGGTGGGGACGGGCTCGCCGCCGGGCTCGGTGAGCCGGGCGCGGAAGATCCCGTCGGGGTACCGGTCGGCGACCGCGGCGGCCAGCTCCTCGGCGAGGGCAGTGCGTCCGGAGCCCGGTCTGCCGGCGACGAGCAGGACGCGGGCGCGGGGCGCCTTGCGGCCGGTGAGGGTGTCGAGCCCGGTCCGTTCGATGTCGGCGCGCAGGGCCTTCAACTCGCGCTGGCGGCCGGAGAACCGCCCGCTGCCGGTTGCCGCCACCGCCTGATCCGTCACGGGCCACGCTCCCGTCCACTGCGCACGAGCCGATCCCGCCGGAGGGGCTCCGGGCGGGCGTTTCCGAGCGTAGTTCAGGGCGGGACGCGTACCCGGCGGAGCAGGGCGGACACATCCCCCGATCGGATCAGCAGATGGTCACACCGGGCATCGCATCCGCCCTCCGCCTCCTGCCTCCCGCCCCGCTCCGCCCGGCCGGGGCCTACGCCCCGAAGGGGCGGGCCGGCCAGGGCGCCTCGGCCGGGCGGAGGGCGTCCAGACCGTCGCCGGCGCGCGCGGCGGCCAGCGAGAGGATGCCCAGGACCAGGCAGTTGTTGTGCAGGTCGCCCGCGAGGACACCGCGCACGAGGTCCGCGAGCGGCACCCGCGCCGTCTCCATGTCGGCCTCCTCCTCGGACACCTCGAAGCGGTCCCCCTCCGCCTCCGCGAGGTCCCGCGCGAGGAAGATCCGTACGGCCTCGTCGGTGCCGCCCGGCGAGGTGTAGACGTCGGTCAGGACCCGCCAGTCACCGGCCTTGACGTGCGCCTCCTCGTACAGCTCGCGCCGGGCGGCGTGCAGCGGGTTCTCGCCGGGCACGTCGAGCAGCCCGGCCGGGATCTCCCAGAGCTTCTGCCGCACCGGGTGCCGGTACTGCTTGATCAGCAGGACCCGGTCCTCCTCGTCCAGGGCCAGGACGGCCACCGAGCCGGGGTGGACCTGGTAGTCGCGGCGCGCGACCTCGCCGTCCGGCATGACCACGTCGTCCGTGCGGACACTCGTCTTCTTTCCCCGGAAGGGGGTCGCCGTCGCGGCGATCCGCCACTCCTGCGGGGTGTCCTGCAACTCCATCAGCTGTCCTCCCGTACACGAACACGCACACACACGAAAGCCGGGGCGCGGGACCCGAAGGGCCCGCGCCCCGGCAACGTTAACGCCTGCGTCCTACTTGCCCGTCTTGCGCTCCACCGCGGCCTTCACCAGGCCCGCGAAGAGCGGGTGCGGGCGGGTCGGGCGGGAGCGGAGCTCCGGGTGCGCCTGGGTGGCGACCAGGTAGGGGTGGATCTCGCGCGGGTACTCGACGTACTCGACGAGCTTGTTGTCCGGGGAGGTGCCGGAGAAGACCAGACCGGCCTTCTTCTCCAGCTCCGCGCGGTACGCGTTGTTCACCTCGTAGCGGTGGCGGTGGCGCTCCTCGACGTACGGCTCGTCGCCGTAGACCTCGCGGACGATCGAGCCCTCGGCGAGCTTCGCGGGGTAGAGGCCCAGGCGCATCGTTCCGCCCAGGTCGCCCGCGCCCTCGACGTACGCCAGCTGCTCCTCCATCGTGGAGACGACGGGGTGCGCGGTGGCCGGGTCGAACTCGGTGGAGTTGGCCTCGGGGATGCCGGCCAGGTTCCGGGCCGCCTCGATGACGATGCACTGGAGGCCGAGGCAGATGCCGAGCAGCGGGACCTTGTGCTCGCGGGCGTACTGGATCGCGCCGACCTTGCCGCTCACGCCGCGGTCGCCGAAGCCGCCGGGGACGAGGATCGCGTCGACGTCGCCGAGCTGCTTCTCGGCGCCCGCCGGGGTCTTGCACTCGTCGGAGGTGACCCACTTGACCTTGACCCGGGCCTTGTTGGCGAAGCCGCCGGCCCGCATGGCCTCGGTGACCGACAGATAGGCGTCGGGCAGGTCGATGTACTTGCCGACGAGCGCGACGGTGACCTCGTGCTCCGGGTTGTGGACGCGGTCCAGGAGGTCCTCCCAGACGGTCCAGTCCACGTCGCGGAAGGGCAGGTCGAGCTTGCGGACGACGTAGGCGTCCAGGCCCTCGGTGTGCAGCACCTTCGGGATGTCGTAGATCGACTTGGCGTCGATGGCGGCGACCACGGCGGCCTCGTCGACGTCGCACATCAGCGAGATCTTGCGCTTGATGGCGGTGGGGACCTCGCGGTCGGCGCGCAGCACGATCGCGTCGGGCTGGATGCCGATGTTGCGCAGGGCGGCGACCGAGTGCTGGGTCGGCTTGGTCTTCAGCTCGCCGGACGGGCCGATGTAGGGCAGCAGCGAGATGTGCACGACGAAGACGTTGTCGCGGCCGACCTCGTGGCGGACCTGGCGGACGGTCTCCAGGAAGGGCAGGGACTCGATGTCGCCGACGGTGCCGCCGACCTCGGTGATGACCACGTCGACGTCGTCGGTCGCCATGCGGCGGATCCGGGACTTGATCTCGTTGGTGATGTGCGGGATGACCTGCACGGTGTCGCCCAGGTACTCGCCGCGCCGCTCCTTGGCGATGACCTGCGAGTAGACCTGGCCGGTGGTGACGTTGGCCGAGCCGTCGAGGTCGACGTCGAGGAAGCGCTCGTAGTGGCCGATGTCCAGGTCGGTCTCGGCGCCGTCGTTGGTGACGAACACCTCGCCGTGCTGGAACGGGTTCATGGTGCCGGGGTCGACGTTCAGGTACGGGTCGAGCTTCTGCATCGTGACCCGCAGGCCCCGCGCCTTGAGGAGCGCACCCAGGCTGGAGGCGGTCAGGCCCTTGCCGAGGGAGGAGGCGACACCCCCGGTGACGAAGATGTGCTTGGTCGTCGTGGTGTTGGGCGGCATCGCCAAGAGGGGGCTCCCGTGGTCGCGTTCTGGAGGTGCGTACCGGCGTCCCCTCCGGAAGAATCGGGGGGTGCCGTCGCTGCGGTTGCGGGGTCCTCGGCTGTCGCCGTTTCCCACCGGTCCACGGGGTACCAGGGTATCAGCGACCCGGGGAGACCGCTTCCGGCCACACGCGGAAGCCGGGCGTTCACGGAGGGCGACGCGAGCGGGATCCGCAGGTCCGGGACGGGGAGAGGGGTGTTCACTCGATTGGAGCAACGACGTTACTGGTGTGACCAACGGGTGGCGCGGGGCGCGACGTATCCTGCTCGGACATGGCCCGCCGAGCCGGCCGGCCGACGACGCCACCGCCTGTCCCCCCGGGGCCGAACGCCCGGGGACCCATCCCGGACCGAGGCTTGTCGCAGACCCCCTGATGGCTGACACACTCGGACCCCGGCCGGCATATGCGGCCGGGCATCTGGAGCAAGCGCCCCGAGGGGCGGACATGGCCGTTCGACTGGAGTGAAGCACGTGGCCGGGCGCATCGAGGATTACGCACTCATCGGAGACATGCAGACCGCCGCCCTGGTCTGCCGGGACGGCAGCGTGGACTGGCTCTGCCTGCCCCGCTTCGACTCGCACGCGATCTTCGCGGGACTCCTCGGCACAGAGGAACACGGATTCTGGCGGGTGGCCCCCGCGGGTCCGGAGGACACCGAGCCGGCCCCCGCCGACCGGCGCCGCTACCGGGGCGACTCGCTCGTCCTGGAGTCCGAGTGGGACACCCCGCGCGGCACGGTCCGGGTGATCGACTTCATGCCCCCGCGCGACGGGGCGCCGCAGCTCGTCCGGATCGTCGAGGGCGTCTCCGGCCGGGTCCCGATGCGGTCCGCGCTGCGGATGCGGTTCAGCTACGGCCGGATCGTGCCCTGGGTGCACAAGGTCGGCGACCGCACGGTCGCGGTCGCCGGGCCCGACTCGGTGTGGCTGGACACCGCCGCCGAGACCCACGGCGAGAACCTCACCACGTACTCCGAGTTCACCGTCGGCCCCGGGGAGCGGGTCGCCCTCACGATCTCCTGGCAGCCCTCCCACAAGGAGCCCCCGGCGCTGCCGGACCCCGAGGGCGCCCTGGAGGCGACCACCGGCTTCTGGCGCGAGTGGGTCGACCACTGCACGTACCACGGCCCCTACCGGGAGGCCGTGGTCCGCTCCCTGATCACCCTGAAGGCGCTGACGTACGCGCCGACCGGCGGGATCGTCGCCGCCCCGACCACCTCGCTGCCCGAGGAGATCGGCGGCGTGCGGAACTGGGACTACCGCTACACCTGGCTGCGGGACGCGGCGATCACCCTCTCCTCGATGCTGCGCACCGGCTACCGCGAGGAGGCCCGCGCCTGGCGGGACTGGCTGCTCCGCGCCGTCGCGGGCGACCCGGAGAACCTCCAGATCATGTACGGCATCGCGGGCGAGCGCGAGCTGGGCGAGGCCGAGCTCGACTGGCTGCCGGGGTACGAGAACTCCGGCCCGGTCCGCGTCGGCAACGGCGCCGCCAACCAGCTCCAGCTGGACGTCTACGGCGAGGTCACCGAGGCCCTGCACCTGGCGCACATGACGGGCCTGTCCCGCAACGACTACGCCTCCCTGCTCCAGCTCAAGCTGATCGAGTACCTGGAGAAGAACTGGGACCAGCCCGACGAGGGCATCTGGGAGGTCCGCGGCCCGCGCCGGCACTTCGTGCACTCCAAGGTGATGGCCTGGGTGGCCGTAGACCGCACGATCAAGCTCATCGAGTCCGGGGACGCGGACGGCCCGCTGGAGCGCTGGCGGGAGCTGCGCGACGAGATCCACCGGGACGTGTGCGAGAAGGGCTACGACAAGGAGCGGAACACCTTCACGCAGTCGTACGGCTCCAAGGAGCTGGACGCCTCGCTGCTGCTGATCCCGCAGATGGGGTTCCTGCCGCCGGACGACAAGCGGGTCATCGGCACGATCGAGGCGATCCAGCGGGAGCTGTCCACGGAGGACGGCTTCGTGCTGCGCTACCCCACGGCCGGCGAGGAGGCCGGCGTCGACGGCCTGGAGGGCGACGAGGGCGCGTTCCTGGCGTGTTCCTTCTGGCTGGCCGACGACCTGGCGATGATCGGCCGGGTCGACGAGGCCCGCACCCTCTTCGAGAAGCTGCTCGCGCTCCGCAACGACCTGGGCCTCCTCGCCGAGGAGTGGGACCCGCGGCTCCAGCGCCAGGTGGGCAACTTCCCGCAGGCCTTCAGCCACGTCCCGCTGATCGACACGGCCCTGCGGCTGACGGCGAGCGGCGCCTACGGCGGCTGAGGGCGTACGGGGGCGGCCGGGGGGCACGACGCGGCCGGGCGCGATCGGCCGGGATACGACGCGGCCGGGCACGACCGGCCGGGGCGCACGGGCCGGGGGCCGGACCTACGATGAAAGGGTCCTGTCCCCCGCAAGGAAGGGGGGCATCCCATGGCTCCCCGAACGCTCGTCCCCGACAGCGCCCTGGCCGGTCTCCGGGAGGATCTGGCGGGTGAGGTCCTCGTGCCGGACGACCCCGGCTACGACGCGGCGAGGACCGTCTTCAACGGCATGATCGACCGGCGCCCGGCCGTCGTCGCCCAGTGCGCGACCCCCGAGGACGTCTCCAACGCGGTGCTCTTCGGCCGGGAGGCCGGCCTGCCGGTCGCGGTGCGCGGCGGCGGCCACGCCGTCGCCGGCACGGCGCTCAACGACGGCGGCCTGGTGGTGGACCTGCGCCGGATGCACGCGGTGGTCGCGGACCCCGAGGGCATGACGGTGCGGGTCGGGGGCGGGGCGACCATGGCGCACCTGGACCGCGCCTGCCAGCCGTTCCACCTGGCGGTGACCGGTGGGCGGGCGTCCACGACCGGGGTCGGCGGATTCACGCTCGGCGGCGGTTCGGGCTGGCTGGAGCGGCGCTTCGGCCTCGCCTGCGACAACCTGCTCTCCGCGGAGCTGGTCACCGCCGAGGGCCGGCACGTCCACGCGGACGCCGGGGAGAACCCGGAGCTGTTCTGGGCGCTGCACGGCGGCGGCGGGAACTTCGGGGTGGTGACCTCGCTGACGCTGCGGGTGCACGAACTGCCGGAGTTCTCCTTCGCGCTGCTGCTGTTCACCCCGGAGGCGGGGCCCGCGGCGGTCCGCGCGTACCGGGACGTGTTCGACGCTCCGGCGCCCGACGCGGCGGGCGGCGCGGTGCTCTGCCTGACGGCCCCGCCGGAGGACTTCGTGCCGCCGGAGCTGGTGGGGACGCCGGTCTACGCCCTGCTCACCACGTACGCCGGGCCGGAGGCGGAGCTGCGGGAGGCGGTGGCGCCGCTGCTCGCGCTCGGCCCGGCGGCGACGGTGGTGACGGAGATCCCGTACGCCGACTTCCAGTGCATGCTGGACGACCCGCCGGGACAGCGGAACTACTGGTCGGCCGAGTACCTGGACGCCTTCCCCGACGAGGCCGTGGACCGCTTCTGCGCGCGCGAGGAGGACATGCCGGTGCCCACCGGCACCCAGCACCTGGTGTTCCCGATGGGCGGGCGGGTGGCGGCCGGGCCCTCCGACCACCCGCTGCCGTGGCGCACGGCTCCGTGGGGCGTCCATCCCTTCGGGGTGTGGGAGGACCCGGCCGACGACGAGCGGGTGATCCGCTGGGTGCGGGAGGTCCGGGCCGACATGCGGCCGTGGGCGATCGGCGCCGTCTACCTGAACTTCATCGGCTCCGAGGGCACGGACCGGGTGGCGGCGGGCTTCGGCGCGGAGAACGTGCGGCGACTGGCCGCGGTGAAGGCGGCGTACGACCCCGAGAACGTGTTCCGCTTCAACCACAACATCGCTCCGGCGGCCTGAGGACCGCCCGCCCGTTCCGGCCCCCTCCGCGGGTGACGCAGGACACACTCGACACATGATCGCGCAATGCCCCTCGGGGGACGACGAGTTGTCGGGTCGGTGTACGAAGTGTCCGGTGCCGTGACCGTGGGGTGATGTCGCCGGAACACGGACGCGGGTAGCGTCCCGGCCCATGGACAACCAGGGCGGAATCACCGTGCAGCGGGCCCTCGAACTCCCCGGCCTGCGCGGCGGGCTCCCGGAGGTGGTCGCCGGCGCGGACCGGCTGCACCGGACGGTGCGCTGGGTGCACGCGGGCGAGGTGCCGAACATCGCGTCGCTGCTCAAGGGCGGCGAACTGCTGCTCACCACGGGCCTCGGCCTCGGGACCCGGCCGGCCGAGCAGCGGGCCTTCGTGCGGCGGCTCGCCGACCGGGGCATCGCGGCGCTCGTGGTGGAGCTGGGGCCGCGCTTCGCCCGCCTCCCGGCGACGATCGTGGAGACCGCGCGGGCGGCGGGCCTGCCGCTGGTGCAGCTGCACCGCGAGGTGCCGTTCGTGACGGTCACGGAGGAGATCCACACCGAGATCGTCAACGGCCACTACGCCCTCCAGCGGCGGGCCGAGGAGGTCCACCGGCAGTGCACGGAGGCCCTGCTCGGCGGCGGCGGGGTCCCGCAGGTGCTGCGGATCCTCTCCGACTTCGCCGCCAACCCGGTCTTCCTGGAGACCCCCGACGGACAGCTCCTGTACGCGGCGGGCACCGCGTCCGCGCCCGCCGACCCGCTCCAGGTGTGGGACGGGCTGCGCGGCGGCCGGGCGGCCCGCGAGTCGGGCCCGCCCACCGGCACGGTCCTGGTCGACGTCCCCGGCGGCGGCCCCGGTACGGGGTCGGTGCGGGCCCGACTGGTGCTCCTGGCGGTCTCCGGCGCCCTCTCCCCCGTCCACCGGATGGCGGCCGAGCGGGCGGCCGGGCTCCTCGCGGTCGTCCTCATGCAGGCGCGGCAGGAGGAGGAGCTGGCCGCGCGCGGCCGGGGCGACTTCCTGACGGACCTGGCGGAGGGCAGGATCACCGCCGAGGACGCCCCGGCGCAGGCCCGGGTGCTCGGCTTCAAGCCGGGCGACGGCCCGCTCCTGCCGGTGGTGATGCGCCTCGCCCCGGAGCTGTCCCCCTCGGGGAACTGGGCGCTGCTCGCCCGGGCGGTCCTGGAGGAGCTCTCCTCCGTCGGCGTCCCCGTGCTGCTCGGCGTCCGCCCGGTCGAGGGCCGGGTCCCGCTCCTGCTCGGCCTGCGCTCGGAGACCGAGCGCACGGCGGTCGCGGACCGGGTCGCGGCGGCCCTGCGGGCGGGTGTGGAGCGGGCCGGCCTGGAGCGCGCGGGCACGCAGCCGCCGATGATCGTGGTGGGCGTCGCGGGCGGCTGGGCGGCGGCCTCGGCGGGCCTGCGGCACGCGGCGGAGACGGCGACGGCGGCGCAGGGCCTGTCGGACCTGCCCTGGTACGACGCGCGGCGCCTGGACATCGACCTGCTCCTGTGGCGGCTGCACTTCCACGGGGACACGGTGCTCGCGGCCTTCGTGGACCGCGCGATCGGCCCCCTCCAGGAGCACGACCGCACCTCCCGGCCGCCGCTGCTCCCCACCCTGGAGACGTATCTGGCCCACGCGGGCCGCAAGGCGGAGACGGCCCGCGAACTGCACCTCAACCGCCAGACCCTCTACAACCGGCTTGCCCGCGTCTCGGAGCTGCTGGGCACGGACCTGGACGACCCCCAGACGGTCCTGGCCCTCTCGCTCGCCCTCAGGGCCCGCCGCCACACGCCGTGACCCGTCCTCAGCGGCCCACCAGCTCGTCGTACACGCTGAGCACGTGGGCCACCGTGTCGTCCTCGGTCGGCCACGTCCCGGCCTGGACCCGGCCCGCGGCCGCCAGGTCCATCCGCCGGTCGGCGTCCTCCAGCAGGCCCCGCACCGCCGCCGCGAGGGCCGCGGAGTCGCCGTACGGCACCAGTTCGGCGGCGTCGCCGACGAGTTCCGGCACTCCGCCGACCGCCGTCGCGACGAGCGGCACGCCGAGCCGGAGCGCCTCCTGGGCGAGCGGGGAGCGGGCCTCCCAGCGGGACGGGAGGACGGCGACGTCCGCCGCCGCGAGCAGTTCGGCGACGTCCTCGCGGCTCCCGACCAGCCGGACCGGCAGGTCCTCGTCGGTGATCCGCCGCTGGAGGAGGGCCCGCTCGCGCCCCTCGCCGGCGATCACGAGGAGCGGCTGCGGGTCGAGGTCCCGCCACCGCCGGGCCGCGTCGAGCAGGGTCCGGTAGCCCCGGCCGCGTTCGAGCGCGCCGACGGCCATCAGCAACGGGCGGTCGACGGCGCCGAGTTCGGCGCGCGCCTTGCCGTCGTGGAGGCAGACCGGTCCGTGGGCGGCGGGCACGGTGACGGGGGCGAGCCGGGCGTCGCGCGCGCCGCGCCGCCGGGCCCGGTCGACCAGCTCGGAGGAGGTGGCGAGGACGACGCTCGCGGCCCGTACGGTCCGGCGTTCGAGGAGCCGGAGCACCCCGCCCCGCGCGCCCTCCGCGTGGCTCCGGGTGTGCCAGGTCGTCACGAGCGGGGCCGGCGCCCCGCCGGACAGCGCGAGCGCGGCCCGTACGGAGGCCTGGAGGCCGTGCGCGTGGACGACGTCCGCGCCGATGCAGGTGTTGCGCAGCGCGGTGACGGCGGCGGGGTCGCCGAGGCGCGGCAGGGGCACGAAGCGCGCGCCGGCGCCGAGGTAGTCGTAGGCGTGGTCGAGTTCGGGAGGGGCGCACACGGTCACCCGCACGCCCCTCGCCACCAGCCCCGAGGCGAGTGATCGGACGTGAGCGCTGCTGCCCGCGCTGCCGCCGCCCAGCACTTGGACCGTACGGAGCTGTGTCACGCGCCCAAGGATGCCAGTCCGGACCTTCGACCGTACGCACGTTCCGGCACCGAAATGGAGTCGTTCCCCTGCACGGAGGGCGCCCGACGCCGGGGCCCGCCCCACGGGTTCACTCACACGGGCGAGCGCGTGAGGAATTCGCGCGCTCCCCCCTGCGGGGCGGCGCCGTGCCCGGCCGCGCGTGCCGCGCGTACGAGCCGCCCGGTCGGGGCCGCGAGCACGGCCGACGCGCCGGGCGCGCCGCCCGGGAGCCTCCGCGGCCCCTCGTGCGCGGCCGGGGTCACCCCCGCGGCCGCCACCGACGAGGGGGACCACCAGGACGGTCCGCCGCGCTCAGCCGTCCGCCCGAGCCGTCGCGAGGAGCTCCTCCGCGTGGGCCCGGGCCGTCTCGGAGTCCTCCTGGCCCGCGAGCATCCGGGACAGCTCGCGGACCCGCTCCTCGCCCTCCAGGACGGTGACGCCGGAACGGGTCACGGAGCCGTCGTTGGTCTTCTCCACGAGCAGCTGGCGGTCGGCGAAGGCCGCGACCTGCGGGAGGTGGGTGACGACGACGACCTGCGCGGTCCTGGCGAGCTTGGCGAGGCGGCGGCCGATCTCCACGGCCGCCTTGCCGCCGACGCCCGCGTCGACCTCGTCGAAGAGGTACGTGGGCACCGGGTCGACCCCGGCGAAGACGACCTCGACGGCCAGCATCACCCGGGACAGCTCACCGCCGGACGCGCCCTTGGCGATCGGCCGCGGCGGGGCGCCGGGGTGCGGGGCGAGCAGCAGCTCGACCTCGTCGGCCCCGGACGGGCCGTACGCGACCCGCCGACCGCCGACCTCGACCCCCTCGGGGTCCTCGGTCTGCGCGAGGGAGAAGGACACGCGCGCGTGCGGCATGGCGAGCGAGGCGAGTTCGGCGGTGACGGCGGCGGCGAACCGGTCCGCCGCCTCCGTGCGCGCGTCGGTGAGCCGCTGCGCGAGCGCCGACAGCTCGTCGCGCAGCCGGTCCCGCTCGGCGGTCAGCTCCTCGACGCGGTCGTCGTCGTTGTCCAGCTCGCCGAGCCGGGCCGCGCTCTCCTCCGACCAGGCCAGGACCGCGCCGACGCCCTCCCCGTCCCCGTACTTGCGGACGAGCTGGGTGAGGGCCGCGCGCCGCTCCTCGACGGCGGCGAGCCGCAGCGGGTCGGCGTCCAGGTCGTCGGCGTACCCGGCCAGCTCGGTGGCCACGTCGGCGAGCAGGATGGAGATCTCCCCCATCCGGTCGGCGAGCGCGGCGAGCGCCGGATCGTGCGAGCGCACGGCCTCCAGCGCCCGGCTCGCACCCGCGACGAGCGTGGTCGCGTCGACGGACTCGGGGTCCTCGGGCGAGCCCGCGAGCGCGGAGTGCGCGAGCGCGGCGGCCGAGGCGAGGGCCTCGGCGTGCCCGAGCCGCTCGGCCTCGGCGGCGAGTTCGGCGTCCTCGCCGGGCAGCGGGGCGACGGCCTCGACCTCGTCGAGCCCGAAGCGCAGCAGATCGGCCTCCTGGGCGCGTTCCCTGGCCCGGGTGGTGATCTCGTCCAGCTCCGTGGTGACGGCCCGCAGCCGCCGGTACGCCTCGCCGTAGGCGACGAGCGGCACCGAGACGGCCTCGCCCGCGTACCGGTCGAGCGCGCCGCGCTGCCGGGCGGGCTTGAGCAGGCCCTGCTGGTCGGTCTGGCCGTGGACGGCGACGAGTTCGTCGGCGAGTTCGGCGAGCAGCCCGACGGGCACGGAACGCCCGCCGAGGTGGGCTCGCGAGCGCCCCTCGGCCGAGACGGTGCGGCTGACGAGCAGCACCCCCTCGTCCAGCTCGGCCCCGGCCTCCTCGGCGCGCACGGCGGCGGGCGCGCCCGGGGGCACGCTGATCCGCCCCTCGACGACGGCCGACGCCGCGCCGATCCGCACGAGCGCCGGGTCGGCCCGTCCGCCGAGCAGCAGCCCCAGACTGGTCACGACCATGGTCTTGCCCGCACCGGTCTCACCGGTCACCGCGGTGAAGCCGGGCGACAACTCGACCACAGCGTCGTCGATGACCCCGAGCGACCGTATCCGCATCTCCTCCAGCACGCCCCAGACCATACGAGGTTTCCCTGGTCCGATGCGACATCGGCCCGGCCGTAACCCTCCGGCGCGCCGCTCGTTCCCGCACCGGAGGCGGCGTGGAGGGGCCGGTCGGCGGGGAGGGGCCGGTCAGCGGGGGGCGCCCCGCCAGCCCGACACGGGGAGGGCGAACTTGGCGACGAGCCGGTCCGTGAAGGAGGCGTGGTGCAGCCGGGCGAGCCGGACCGGGACGGCGCCCCGCCGGACCTCGACCCGCGCGCCCGCCGGGAGCTCCACCGTCCGCCGTCCGTCGCACCACAGCACCCCGTGCGGGGTGTGCGGCTCGACCTCGACCGCGAGCACCGACTCGGGGGTGGTCACCAGCGGCTTGGCGAAGAGGGCGTGGGCCCCGATCGGGACCATGAGCAGCGCCTCGACCTCGGGCCAGATCACCGGCCCGCCCGCCGAGAAGGCGTACGCGGTGGAGCCCGTCGGTGTCGCGCAGATCACCCCGTCGCAGCCGAAGCCGGTCACGGGCCGTCCGTCGATCGCGAGCACGACCTCCAGCATCCGCTCCGGTGACACCTTCTGCACGGCCGCCTCGTTGAGCGCCCAGTCCCGGTGCAGGACGTCGCCGTTCTGGTACACGGTGACGTCGAGGGTCATCCGCTCCTCGACCTCGTACGCCCGGGTGACGACCCGGTCGACGACCTTGTCGAGGTCGTCGCGCTCGGCCTCCGCGAGGAAGCCGACCCGCCCCAGGTTGACGCCGAGCATCGGCACCCCGGAGGCGCGGGAGAACTCCGCGCCGCGCAGCAGGGTGCCGTCGCCGCCGAGGACGACGAGGAGTTCGCAGTCGTCGATCGCCTCCGAGCAGGCCTCCGGGACCTTCTCCACGGAGGACGGCAGCGGCAGGTCCGCCGCCTCGGCCTCCAGGACGCGGACGCCGAGCCCGGCGCGCAGCAGCCCCAGGACGACCAGTTCGGCGCTGCGCACGGCGGCCGGCCGGCCGGTGTGCGCGAGCAGGAAGACGGTGCGGGGTGCGGTCTCTGGTGGTGCTTCCGTTGAGCTCAACGAGGTCCCTCCGCCACGGCGCGGTCGACGTCCGCCGGATCCAGCGCGGGCGCCCCTGCCCGCAGCCACAGAAAGTACTCGACGTTGCCGGAGGGGCCGGGCAGCGGGCTGGCGGTGACGCCGAGGACGCCGAGTCCGAGCTCGGCGGCCCGCCGGGCCACGTTCTTCACGGCGTCGGCGCGGAGTTCGGCGGAGCGGACGACTCCGCCCGTGCCGAGCCGCTCCTTGCCCACCTCGAACTGCGGTTTCACCATGAGGACGAGGTCGGCGCCGGGCGCCGTGCAGGACGCGAGGGCGGGCAGGACGAGGCCGAGCGGGATGAAGGACAGGTCCCCGACGACCAGGTCGACGGGAACGCCGTCGAGCGCGTCCAATGTCAACTCGCGTACGTTCGTACGGTCCTTCACGGTGACCCGCTCGTCGCTCTGCAGCGACCAGGCGAGCTGCCCGTAGCCGACGTCGACGGCGACGACGTGGGCCGCGCCCGCCCGCAGCAGGACGTCGGTGAAGCCGCCGGTGGAGGCCCCGGCGTCGAGGGCGCGCCGCCCCCCGACCACGAGCCCCCGCGGTACGAAGGCCTCGAAGGCCCCGGCGAGCTTGTGGCCGCCGCGCGAGACGTAGTCGGGGTCGGAGTCGTCCTGGACGACGACGATGGCCGCGGCGGTCTCGACCTGGGTGGCGGACTTGGTGGCGACGGTCTTGCCGACGGTCACCCGGCCCGCGGCGATCAGCTGGCCGGCGTGCTCCCGCGAGCGCGCGAGCTTGCGCCGGACCAGCTCGGCGTCGAGGCGGCGGCGTGCCACTCCTGCCACGTTCTGTTCAGCTCCTGTTGTCGTACGGACGGGGGGGCGGGGTGCGCGTCGAGCGAGGTCAGCTCGTCGCGCAGGCCACGGTGTACATCCTCGTACACCTCCGGGTGCCCGTCCGCCGGGAGGGCGTCGACCTCGGTGAGGCGCGCGAGGCGGGCGTCGACGCCGGGGTGGCCGGTGAGCTCCCGGGCGACCCCGAGCGGCGCGGCCGCGGCGGGCTCGCCGGACGCTCCCCCGGAGGCCTCTCCGGCCGCTTCGTCGGTCTGGTCGTCCACCACCGGTTCCGGCGTCGCGTCGCTCATGCCCCGACGCTACCGCGAAGCCCTGGGGTACCGTCGACGGCGATGGCGACGATCACGGAGTGCCGCGGCGCACTGGACAGACTTTCCGACAATCTCGCGCGGGCCGACGGCGGCGTGCGCGGCGCGGCCGCGCTCGACCGCACCCTGAGCTGCCACGTCACCGACCTGGACACGACCTTCACGGGCCGTCTCGCGGACGGCCGGATCCGGGTGGACTCCACGGTGGAGGGCCCGCCGCCGGCCAAGGCGCAGATCCGGCTCGCGATGACCGGTGACGACCTGGTGGCGATGGTGGACGGCCGGCTGAACTTCGCGAAGGCCTGGGCCTCGGGCCGGGTCAGACTGGAGGCCGGCTTCCGCGACCTCCTGCGGCTCCGCTCACTTCTGTAGCGCGGGCCGCGCCCCGGCGGCGGTGCGCGTCCTGCGCCCGGCGGGCACGACGAGCGGCGTCCCCGTCTCCGGGTCCTCGATGACCTGGCAGCGGAGCCCGAAGACCCGCTCGACCAGCTCGGCGGTCACGACCTCGGACGGCGGCCCCTCGGCGACCACCTCGCCGGCCCGGACGGCTATGAGGTGGGTCGCGTACCGGGCCGCGTGGTTGAGGTCGTGCAGGACGGCGACGAGCGTGCGCCCCTGCGTCTCGTGCAGCTCGGCGCACAGGTCGAGGACGTCGATCTGGTGCTGGATGTCGAGGTACGTCGTCGGCTCGTCGAGCAGGAGCAGCGGGGTCTGCTGGGCGAGCGCCATGGCGATCCAGACGCGCTGGCGCTGACCGCCGGAGAGCTCGTCCACGTACCGGCCGGCCAGCTCGGCGACGCCGGTCGCCTCCATCGACTCCCGGGTGATCCGCTCGTCCTCCGGGGACCACTGCCGCAGCAGCCCCTGGTGCGGGTAGCGGCCGCGGGCGACGAGGTCGGAGACGGTGATGCCGTCGGGGGCCAGGGAGGTCTGGGGCAGCAGCCCGAGGGTCTTGGCGACCTTCTTGGCGGGCATGCTCTGGATCGACTGCCCGTCGAGCAGGACGTGCCCCTCGGCCGGCTTCAGCATCCGGGAGAGGGCGCGCAGCAGGGTGGACTTGCCGCAGGCGTTCGGCCCGACGATGACGGTGAAGGAGTTGTCGGGGATCTCGACGGACAGGTCGCGGGCGATGACCCGCTGCTCGTACGCCAGGGTGACCGCCTCCGCGCTCAGGCGCTGCTTCTGCCGACCGTCCATACCCGCGACTCCCGTCGTCCTCGTCCGTGACCGTGGTGGACGATGACGACCACGACCCAAGCGGAGTTAGGTTAGCCTACCCAACTTCTTGAGCCGTCCGGCGGCCGGACTCCTCACCGCCCCCACCGGCCGGACCCCTCACCGCCCCCACCGGCCGGACCCCTCACCGCCCCCACCGGCCGGACCCCTCACCGCTCCCATCAGCCGGACCCCTCACCGTTCCCATCAGCCGGACTCCTCACCGTTCCCATCTGCCGGGCCCTTCCCCACCCCCACCGGCCGGGCCGGGG
>NZ_LGEG01000001.1 GCF_001280125.1 Streptomyces sp. NRRL F-6492 | reverse complement strand
CCCCCGTTCCCCTCCCCCCTCCCCTCGACGTCCTGGTCGCCCGGCTCGGGCGCTGGTCCGCCGGGCGCGGGCCGCTGTACCTCCTGCTCGCCGCCCGGCTGCGGCGGCTGATCGACGAGGGGGCGCTGCCGCCGGGCACGCTCCTGCCGCCGGACCGGCGCTTCGCGACGGCCCTGGCCGTGGGCCGTACGACGGTGGTCGCCGCCTACGACACGCTGCGGCAGGAGGGACGGCTCGTACGGAGGCAGGGCAGCGGTACGCGGGTGGCGCCGGCCGCGCTCATGGCGAAGCGGCTCCGGTCGGCGGGTACGGGGGCGGGGGCGGGGGTGCCCCGGGTGCGGGAGACGTCGAACCCGCTCTTCCTGCACCTCCTGGAGGCGCCGGACGACGTGATCCTGCTGAGCTGCGCGGCCCCGGACCGGGCCCCGGCCGAGCTGACGGAGGCGTACCGCTCCCTCGCCCTGCCCGTGGGGGACCTCGGCTACCACCCGGCCGGGCTCGGGGCGCTGCGGGAGGCGGTCGCCGCGCGGTGCGCGGCGCGGGGCGTGCCGACCGGGCCGGACCAGGTCCTGGTCACCACCGGCGCCCAGCAGGGGCTCGCGCTGCTCACACGGCTATTGCTCGCGCCCGGGGACGGGGTCCTGGTGGAGGCGCCGACGTACCCGGGGGCGCTCGACCTGTTCCGGGAAGCGGCGGCCGTGCCGCTGCCGGTGGCGGTGGGCCCGGACGGGATCGACGTGGCCGGGGCGGTGCGGATGATGGAGCGTCACCGCCCGGCCCTGGCCTATGTGGTGGCCCGCTTCCAGAACCCGACCGGGACCGTGCTGCCGCCGCTCGCCGGGCGCCGGCTCGTCGAGGCGGCGAACGCGCTGGGGGTGCCGCTCGTCGACGACGAGGCCCTCGCCGACCTGTCCTTCGACGCCGGGGTGCCGTGGACACCGCTCTCGGCGTACGGGGAGGTGATCGCGGTCGGTTCGCTCAGCAAGGTGGTGTGGGGCGGGCTGCGCATCGGCTGGGTACGCGGTCCGGCCCCGCTGATCGCCCGCCTCGCCCGGCTGAAGGCCCTGCACGACCTGGGCAGCGACGTCCCCGCCCAGCTGGCGGCGGCGAGGATCCTGGACGGTTTCGGGCCGGTCCTGGCGGCCCGGACGCGGGCGGTCCGGGCGGGCCACGACCATCTGCGGGCCGAGCTGGCCCGGCTGCTGCCGTCCTGGTCCTGCGCCCAGGCGACGGGCGGCCAGACCCTGTGGGTGCGGCTCCCCCACGGCGACGGCGTCTCCTTCGCGCAGCTCGCCCTCCGGCACGGGGTCGCCGTCCTCCCCGGCGCCACCGCCGACGCCCTCGGCGGCAGCGTCCGCCACCTGCGGCTGCACTTCCTGGCGGCCCCGGAGGTGCTGACGGAGGCGGTACGGAGACTGGCGGCGGCCTGGGCGGAGTACGCCCCGGGGCCGGAACCGGGCCGGGCGGCCCTGCACGCGATCACGCTGTGACCGGCGGGGGTTTGCCGGAGTCCTTCGGGGGTCCGGCAGGCGCCCTTCGGGGGTCCGGCAGGCGCCCTTCGGAGGTCCTGCCGAAGCCCTTCGGGGGTCCGGCCGGACACCCCCTAGGGCCGCGTCGGCGCAGCCCGCTTCGGCGTCGCCACGCCCAGGACCCGGTCCTTGAGCGCCGGGAACTCCTCGCGGGTCGTGGCGACCCGGCCGGGGTCGAGCGCGACGCGCAGGACCTCCTCGCCGGGCCCGGCCTCCGCCAGGGCCTCGCCCCAGGGGTCGACCACGATCGAGTGCCCGGCCTGCTCGACGCCCGCGTGGGTGCCCGCGGTGCCGCAGGCCAGGACGTACGCCTGGTTCTCGACCGCGCGGGCCCGGGCCAGGAGGGTCCAGTGGGCGCGGCGGCGGGCGGGCCAGCCGGCCGGGACGACGAAGGCCTGGGCGCCCGCGTCGACCAGGCCGCGGAAGAGCTCGGGGAAGCGCAGGTCGTAGCAGGTGCCGACGCCGACGGTGAGGTGCGGCAGGTCGACGGTGACCAGGTCCTCCCCGGCGGCCATGAGCACCGCCTCGCCCTTGTCGAAGCCGAAGCGGTGGATCTTCCGGTAGGAGGCGGCGAGTTCGCCGTCGGGGGAGAGGACGAGCGAGGTGTTGTAGAGGGCGCCGGCCTCCGCCTCGACGAAGGAGCCGGCGTGCAGCCAGACCCCGGCGTCCCGGGCGGCCTCGGCCATCGCCCGGTGCGTGGGGCCGTTCAGCGGCTCGGACTCGGCGGCGAAGAGGTCGGACGCGAAGGCGCCGACGGTCCACAGTTCGGGGAGGACGACGAGGTCGGCGCGGCCGGACTCCTCCCGTACGAGGCGTGCCGCGCGGGCGCGACGGGCGTCGACCGGTTCGTCCGGGTCTACCGCGATCTGGATCAGCGAGGCGCGCACACTACCACCGTCCTGGCATTCGAGCCGTCAACACCGGCCTACGATCGTCACACGAAAGCACTGCCGGGGTGCCTTCGGGCAGCGTAACTTAGCGTCCGAGCCTCCCACCCAGTCGTGTTTTCAGCCCGCGCACCGAAGAACCGCCGAGGGGTCCCGTGACCGTCCATCCCAGCCTCCAGAACCACGCCGACGCCTGGACCCACTCCATCGAGGCGATAGCCGAGCTGGTGCAGCCGCTCGTGGAGGGCGAGTGGAACCGGCGGACCCCCTGCCCTGGCTGGTCGGTGCGGGACATCGTGTCCCACGTCATCGGCATGGAGACGGAGATGCTCGGCGACCCTCGGCCGATCCACTCGCTGCCGCGCGACCTCTACCACGTGCGCAGTGAGTTCGCGCGCTACATGGAGGTCCAGGTCGATGTGCGGCGCCACCACACGGCGCCGGAGATGACGTCGGAGCTGGAGTACATCCTGATCCGCCGGGCCCGTCAGCTCCGCAACGAGAACCGCTCCCCCGACCGTCTGATCCGCGCCCCGCTGGGGGCCGAGCAGACCCTGGAAGCGGCCTACCGGGAACGGGCCTTCGACGTGTGGGTGCACGAGCAGGACCTGCGGGCGGCGCTCGGGGTGCCGGGGAACCTGGACTCGCCCGGGGCGCACGTGGCCCGGGACGTGCTCCTGGAGGCGCTGCCGAAGGTGGTCGCCAAGGACGCGGGCGCGCCGGCCTCCTCGGCGGTGGTGTTCGACGTGACCGGTCCGGTGGAGTTCCTGCGGACGGTGCGGGTGGACGCGGAGGGGCGCGGTTCGATCGACGGCGCGCCCTCGCTCGGCCCGGCGGTGACGCTCGCGACGGACTGGGAGACGTACGTGCGCCTGGCCTGCGGGCGGGTCCGGGCGGCCGACGCGGCCGACCGGATCAAGGTGGAGGGCGACGAGCGGCTGGCGTGGGCGATCCTCGACAACTTCGCGGTGACGCCCCGGTAGTTCCCGCCTTTCCCCTTGGGTCATACGGGTACGTGCACGGCCTCCACGCGGCTGGCGACGAGCCGTTCCCGTTCCCGGCGGTGGGTGCGGGCCTTGAGGCGCAGGATCTGCACGATGCCGAGGGCTTCGAGCACGAACACCGAGGAGAACGCGATCCGGTAGTCGTCCCCGGTCGCGTCGAGCAGCACGCCGACGGCGAGCAGCGTCGTCATCGAGGCGACGAAACCACCCATGTTGACGATGCCGGAGGCGGTTCCCTGACGCTCCGGCGGATTCGCCGGACGGGCGAAGTCGAAGCCGATCATCGAGGCCGGCCCGCAGGCGCCGAGGACCAGGCAGAGGGTGACGAGCAGCCACATCGGCGCGTGGTCGCCGGGGTACGCGAGGGTGGACCCCCACAGCAGGGCGGTGGCCGCGACCGTGCCGAGGGCGAGCGGGGCGCGGGCCGCGTGGTGGCGGGCGATGATCTGCCCGTACGCGAGGCCGACGGCCATGTTCGAGAGCACGACCAGGGTGAGCAGCGTCCCGGCGGTGGACCGCGACAGGCCCTGCGCCTCGACGAGGTACGGCAGTCCCCACAGCAGCAGGAACACCATGGCCGGGAACTGGGTGGTGAAGTGCACCCACATGCCGAGCCGGGTGCCGGGCTCGCGCCAGGACTCGGCGATCTGGCGGCGGACGTAGGCCGCGCCCGCGTGTGCGGCAGGCCGGGGCTCGTGCCCCTCGGGGTGGTCCTTGAGGAAGAGCAGCAGCAGGACGAGGACGAGGACGCCGGCGAGGGAGCTGCCGACGAAGGTGGTGGTCCAGCCGAGGCCGTGCAGGGCGCGGGCGATGAAGACGGTGGAGACCAGGTTCCCGGCCATGCCGAAGAGGGCGGCGACCTGGCCGATGAGCGGGCCGCGCCGGGCGGGGAACCAGCGGCTGCCGAGCCGCAGGACGCTGATGAAGGTCATGGCGTCGCCGCAGCCGAGGAGCGCGCGGGAGGCGAGCGCGGTGCCGTACGACGGGGAGAGCGCGAAGCCGAGCTGGCCGACGGTGAAGAGGACGACGCCGAGGACCAGGACCCTCTTGGTGCCGAGCCGGTCGACCATGAGGCCGACGGGTATCTGCATGCCGGCGTAGACGAGCAGCTGGAGGATGGAGAAGGTGGAGAGCGCGGAGGCGTTGACGTCGAAGCGTTCGGCGGCGTCGAGTCCGGCGACGCCGAGCGAGGTGCGGAAGATGACGGCGACGAAGTAGACGGCGACGCCGACGCCCCAGACGAGGGCGGCGCGGCGGCCGCCGGGCGGGTCTCCGGGGAGGGTGACGGCGGAGCCGTGTCCGTTGCGGTCGCTCACCGGTCCTCACCCCGGACCAGGACCTTGACCCAGCTGAGGTGCTGGCGGACGCAGTGCGCGGCGCCCTCGGCGTCGCCGGCCTTGACGCGGTCGAGGATCTCGGCGTGCTCGGCGATGTTCTTGGCGACGCGGTCGGGCTGGGACTGCATCACGGCGACGCCCATGCGCAACTGGCGGTCGCGGAGCTGGTCGTAGAGGCGGGCGAGGATCTGGTTGCCGGCGTGCTGGACGATCTCGGCGTGGAAGCAGCGGTCGGTGACGGCGACCGCCGCGAGGTCCCCGGCCAGGGCCCGCCGCCGCTGCTCCTCCAGGAGCTCTTCGAGGCGGGCGATCAGCGCGGCGGGGGCGGGTACGGCCCGGCGGACGGCGAACTCCTCGACGAGGAGCCGGGTCTCGACGACGTCGGCGATCTCCTGCGCGGAGACGGCGAGGACGAGGGCGCCCTTCTTCGGGTAGAGCTTGAGCAGCCCTTCCATCTCCAGCTTGAGCAGCGCCTCGCGGACGGGGGTCCGTGACACCCCCACGGCCGTGGCGAGTTCGCCCTCGGTCAGGAGGGTGCCCCCTTCGTAGCGCCGGTCGAGTACGGCCTGCTTGACGTGCATGTAGACGCGGTCGGCGGCAGGGGGAGCTGATGGCATGCGTACAGCATAGATACAACATGGATGCCGCGCAGGGCCCCGTCCACATCATGGACGGGGCCCGGTGGGCGCGTGCGCCGGTTTCACGTGAAACCACGCGAGTCGGGCGTCAGGCCCAGGTGATCAACCGCTTCGGCTGCTCCAGGATCGCGGCGACGTCCGCCAGGAACTTGGAGCCGAGCTCGCCGTCGACCAGGCGGTGGTCGAAGGAGAGGGCCAGCGTGGTGACCTGACGCGGCTTCACCTTGCCCTTGTGGACCCACGGCTGGAGCTTGATCGCACCGACCGCGAGGATCGCGGACTCGCCGGGGTTCAGGATGGGCGTACCGGTGTCGACGCCGAAGACGCCGACGTTGGTGATGGTGAAGGTGCCGCCCTGCATCGCCGCCGGGGTCGTCTTCCCCTCGCGGGCCGTGGCGACCAGCTCGCTCAGCGACTTCGAGAGCTCGGGCAGGGTCTGGGCGTGCGCGTCCTTGATGTTCGGCACGATCAGACCGCGCGGGGTGGCCGCGGCGATGCCCAGGTTCACGTAGTGCTTGAGGACGATCTCCTGCGCCGCCTCGTCCCAGGCCGCGTTGATCTCCGGGTTGCGCCTGACCGCGACCAGGATCGCCTTGGCGATGAGGAGCAGCGGGTTGACCCGCAGGCCCGCCATGTCCTTGTCGGACTTCAGCTCCTCGACCAGCTTCATCGTGCGCGTGATGTCGAAGGTCACGAACTCGGTGACGTGCGGGGCGGTGAAGGCCGAACCGACCATCGCCGCCGCCGTGGCCTTCCGTACGCCCTTGATGGGGACGCGGGTCTCCCGGGCGCCGGCCTCCGCGGCGGGAGCGGCGGCCGGAGCCGCGGCGGGCACGGGAGCCGGAGCCCGCACGGGAGCCGGGGCCTCGGCGGCCGGTGCGGGCGCCGGGACGGCGGCCGCGTGGACGTCCTCGCGGGTGATGATCCCGTCCGGGCCGGACGGGACGACCGTCGCCAGGTCGACGCCGAGGTCCTTGGCGAGTTTCCGCACCGGCGGCTTGGCCAGCGGCCGGCCGGCCCCCGACGCGTGCCCGTTGAGCTGCTCCGGTACGGAGACGGCGACGGGCGCCGGCTGTGCGGGAGCGGCGGCCGGGGCGGCCTCCCCGGAGCCGGCGGCCTTGCGGGGGCGGCGCTTGGTGGAGCTGGCGGCCACGCCGTAGCCGACGAGGACCGGCTGACGGCCCTGCGGCTCGTCCTCCTCGGCCACCGGCTCCGCCGGTACGGCCTGGGCCGCGACGGACTCGGTCACCGGGGCCGCCGGGGCGGGGGGCGCGCCGCCGCCGACGTTCACCGAGATGATGACCTGGCCGACGTCGACCGTCGTCCCCTCGGGGAAGCACAGCTCGTGGACCGTGCCGTCGAACGGGATCGGCAGCTCGACGGCCGCCTTGGCCGTCTCGACCTCGCACACGACCTGTCCGTCGGTGACGGTGTCGCCCGGCTGGACGTACCACTTGAGGATCTCGGCCTCGGTGAGGCCCTCGCCCACGTCGGGCATCTTGAATTCGCGGATCGTCACGGTGCTCTCCTCAGTACGCCAGCGAGCGGTCGACGGCGTCGAGCACGCGATCGAGACCCGGCAGGTACTCCTCCTCCAGGCGCGCCGGCGGATACGGCGCGTGGTAGCCGCCGACCCGCAGGACGGGGGCCTCCAGGTGGTAGAAGCAGCGCTCGGTGATCCGGGCGGCGATCTCCGCGCCGGAGCCGAAGAAGACCGGGGCCTCGTGGACGACGACCAGGCGGCGGGTCTTCTCGACCGAGGCCTGGACGGTGTCGAAGTCGATCGGGGAGATCGAGCGCAGGTCCACGACCTCGATCGACCTGCCCTCCTCGGCGGCGGCCGCGGCCGCCTCCAGACAGGTCTTCACCATCGGGCCGTAGGCGAGGAGGGTGAGGTCCGTGCCCTCGCGGGCGACCCGGGCCTTGTGCAGCTCGCCGGGGATGGCCTCGGTGTCGACCTCGCCCTTGTCCCAGTAGCGGCGCTTGGGCTCGAAGAAGACGACCGGGTCGTCGCTCTGGATCGCCTGCTGGAGCATCCAGTAGGCGTCGGAGGGGGTCGCGGGGGTGACGACCTTGAGGCCCGCGACGTGCGCGAAGAGCGACTCGGGGGACTCCGAGTGGTGCTCGACCGCGCCGATGCCGCCGCCGTACGGAATGCGGATGACGACCGGCACCTTGACCGCGCCGAGCGAGCGGGCCCGCATCTTCGCGAGCTGCGTGACGATCTGGTCGTACGCGGGGAAGACGAAGCCGTCGAACTGGATCTCCACGACCGGCCGGTAGCCGCGCAGCGCGAGGCCGATCGCGGTGCCGACGATGCCGGACTCGGCGAGCGGGGTGTCGACGACCCGGTCCTCGCCGAAGTCCTTCTGCAGGCCGTCGGTGATCCGGAAGACGCCGCCGAGCTTGCCGACGTCCAGACCCATGACGACGACCTTGGGGTCGGTCTCCAGGGCCGTGCGCAGCGACTCGTTGAGCGCCTTCGCGAGGGAGAGCTTCTGAACAGCCATGGTTACTCGGCCTCTCCGTTCGCGAAGGACGCCTGGTAGGCGGCGAACTGCGCGCGTTCCTCGTCGACGAGCGCGTGCCCGTCCGCGTACACGTTGTCGAACATCGCCATGTGCTCCGGCACGGGCATGGCGCGGACTACCTCGCGGACGTGCTTGCCCAGGGTCTCGCTCTCCGCCTCCAGCTCCTCGAAGAAGGCCGCGTCGGCGTGGCCCTCGTTCTCCAGGTAGGCCTTGAGGCGCAGGATCGGGTCCTTGGCCTCCCACTCCTCGCGCTCCGCGTCGCGGCGGTAGCGGGTCGGGTCGTCGGAGGTGGTGTGGGCGGCCATCCGGTAGGTGAACGCCTCGACGAGCGTCGGGCCCTCGCCGCGGCGGGCGCGCTCCAGGGCGGAGCGGGTGACGGCGAGGCAGGCCAGCACGTCGTTGCCGTCGACGCGGACGCCGGGGAAGCCGAAGCCCTGGGCGCGCTGGTAGAGCGGGACGCGGGTCTGCTTCTCGATGGGCTCGGAGATGGCCCACTGGTTGTTCTGGCAGAAGAACACGACCGGGGCGTTGTAGACCGCGGAGAAGACGAACGACTCGTTGACGTCGCCCTGGCTGGAGGCGCCGTCGCCGAAGTACGCGATCACGGCGGAGTCCGCGCCGTCCTTGGTGATGCCCATGGCGTAGCCGGTGGCGTGCAGGGTCTGCGAGCCGAGGACGATCGTGTACAGGTGGAAATTGTTGCTGTTCGGATCCCAGCCGCCGTTGTTCACGCCGCGGAACATGCCGAGGAGGTTCGTCGGGTCGACCCCGCGACACCAGGCGACGCCGTGCTCGCGGTAGGTCGGGAAGACGTAGTCGTCGTCGCGCAGGGCGCGGCCCGATCCGATCTGGGCGGCCTCCTGGCCCAGGAGCGAGGCCCACAGGCCCAGCTCGCCCTGGCGCTGGAGGGAGGTGGCCTCGGAGTCGAAGCGACGGGTGAGGACCATGTCGCGGTAGAGGCCGCGCAGCTCCTCGGCGCTCAGGTCGATGTCGTAGTCGGGATGCTGGACGCGCTCCCCTTCGGGCGTCAGGAGCTGGACGAGCTCGGGCTCCGTCGCTCCCGCCGCGGCGCGCGTGCTCGTCTTCTTGGTGGTGCTCGGGCTCGCGCTTGCGGTGCGCTTGGTGCCGCTGCTGCGTCGCGTCGTCTTGCGCGCGGCAGTGCTCTCCACGGTCACGTGCGTGCTCCTCCGTCGGTCCGGCCCCCGGGTTCGCCGGTGAGGCCAGTGCGGCTCTCCGCCTTATCCGTACCCTTCGCACGGGGTGGGTGCGACGCGGCCGGGGTCGGGCGTGACAAGTGCCCCGGCGAGCGCCCTGTCATAGGCACGTTACCCACAGCGCGGCATTCCCGCGAAACCCCTCTTGACCTGCGTTTTTGCTTGGATTTCCAAGTAAATCGAGGAAAAGGGGAACAGCGGCTGGTCAGCGCGTCGGCAACGGCCTGGCGGGCCGCCGGAACAAGCGGCACGTTATCCCGCGCACCCCGGGCGCGGGAAGAGCCAATATGTGAGACTGACAGCGTGCGCGAAGAAGGAAAAATCACGGTATTCCTGTTGGACGACCATGAAGTCGTCCGGCGCGGCGTCCACGAGCTGCTCTCCGTGGAGAGCGACATCGAGGTCGTCGGCGAGGCCGGCACAGCGGCTGACGCGCTGGTCAGGATCCCCGCGACCCGTCCGGACGTCGCCGTCCTCGACGTCCGGCTCCCGGACGGCAGCGGGGTGGAGGTGTGCCGGGAGATCCGC
Organism: Streptomyces sp. NRRL F-6492; assembly: GCF_001280125.1. Lineage (GTDB taxonomy): Bacteria > Actinomycetota > Actinomycetes > Streptomycetales > Streptomycetaceae > Streptomyces. Next base: position 263,380 of record NZ_LGEG01000001.1, on the reverse strand, counting down.
TCGCGGAACGAGGACATCAAGTGCCTCATGCTGACCTCCTTCGCGGACGACGAGGCCCTCTTCGACGCGATCATGGCCGGGGCCTCGGGCTACGTCCTCAAGGCCATCCGGGGCAACGAGCTCCTGAACGCGGTGCGGGACGTGGCGGCCGGCAAGTCGCTGCTCGACCCGGTGGCGACCGCCCGGGTCCTGGAGCGGCTGCGCGACGGCAACGCCCCCAAGGGCGACGACAAGCTCTCCCACCTGACGGAGCAGGAGCGCAGGATCCTGGACCTGATCGGCGAGGGCCTGACCAACCGGGTCATCGGCGAGCGGCTCCACCTCGCGGAGAAGACCATCAAGAACTACGTGTCCAGCCTGCTGTCGAAGCTGGGCATGGAGCGGCGCTCGCAGGCCGCGGCGTACGTGGCGCGGATGCAGGCCGAGAAGCGCTGACCGGTCCGCTTCGGGACCTACGTCCCTCCGCGAGGGGGGCGGGGGCCCCTTCTCGGGCGTACGGCGGTGACGGAGAGTGGAAGACATGTCCACCGACGAGATCCGCGCCATCGAGCTGCTGAACCGCGTGTCGTACGGCCGGGTGGCGACGAGCATGCGGGCGATGCCCTTCGTCGCCCCGGCCCGCCACATCGTGGTCGACGGCCGGGTGCTGCTGCGGATGCACGAGGGCCTCGGCTACCACCGCGCCTGCAACGGCGGCGTCGTCGCGTACGGGGCGGACAACTTCGACTCGGGGGCCGAGCACATCTGGTCCGTGCAGTTCAGCGGCACCGCGAGGGTCGTCGAGCCGACCCGGGAGGAGCGCGCGGCCTTCGGTCCGGAGCCGGAGCTGGTGGACGGCGAGCCCTTCGTCCCGGTCTACCTGCGGATCGAACCGCAGTTCGTGACGGTGCACGCGCTCGACTACGCGAGCGAGACCGCGGGCGTCCGGCCCGCCGCCCGTTCCGTACGGCGACACCTCCACCACGTAGCGTGATCTAACATCTGGCGGGTGCCGCGCTCATCTGAAACGCTCCCCCCGCCGACCGGCGCACCGCCACCGCACCCCCGGACCGCAGGGACCCGGCCCGGCGGCGCCCCGCCCGTACGGTCCGGCGGCGCTCCGCCGACCCGGCCCGCCCGGCCCCCCGGCGCCCCGCCCGTCGACGCCCTGCTGCGGCGGCACCGTCACGCCGGTGAGCCGCTGGCCTGCGTGCCGGTCACCGAGGGGCTGCTCAACCGCGGCTTCCGCCTCACCACCACCCGCGGCACCTACTTCCTCAAGCAGCACCTGGACGCCGCCACCGCCGACCGGGCCACCGTCGCCCGCCAGCACCGCGCCACCCAGCGCCTGCACGCCCTGGGCCTGCCCGTCGCCCCGCCGCTCGCCGACGCCCGGGGCCGTACGGTCGTCGTCGTCGGCGGCCACTGCTACGCCCTGCACCCCTGGGTCGAGGGCCGCCACCGGGACGGCGGCCAGCTCTCCACCGGCTGCTGCCGCCGCCTGGGCACCCTCCTCGGGCAGGTCCACACCGCGCTCGACCGGGTGATGGACGCCCCGGAGGCCGGCGGGACGGACGCGGACCCGTGCGCGAGCGCGGACCCCCAGGACACCTTCCGGGCCATCGACGAGCTGATCCGCCTCGTCCGCGCGCACCGCCCCCGCGACAGCTTCGACGCGCTCGCCGAGCACCGGCTCAGGGAGCGCCGCGGACTGCTCGCCCGGCACGCCCACCACCGGCCCCCGGCCGCCTCGGCCGCCGGCTGGGTGCACGGCGACTTCCACCCGCTGAACCTGCTGTACCGGGGCGCGGAGCCCGCCGCGATCGTCGACTGGGACCGCCTCGGGCTCCGCCCGAGGACCGAGGAGGCGGTCAGGGCCGCCGCCATCTTCTTCGTACGGCCGGAGGGCGAGCTGGCCCTGGGGAAGGTGCGGGCCTACGCGCGCGCGTACCGGCGGGCGACGGGCGCCGACGGCGCCGAGCTGGCGGCGGCGGCGCACCGGGTGTGGTGGGAGCGGCTCAACGACTTCTGGACCCTGCGCTGGCGCTACCAGCTGCACGACCGGAGGGCCGACGCGCAGTTCCCCGCGGTGTCGGCCCTGGCGGTCTGGTGGACCCGCGAGTACGAGGCGGTCCGGGAGGCCTTCGCGGGGTGAGCGCGGCGCGCGCCCGGCCCGGCGGGGCCGTTCCCGGCCGGGTCCGTCAGCCGGAGCCCTCGCCGGTGGCCGGCGGCTGGGTGCCCGGCTCCCCCTCGCCGCCGCCGTCGGCGCCCCCGGAGGGGTCGCCGGTCGGCTCGGTGACCGGCGGGGTCGTGGGACGGATCGTCGGCTCGGTCGTCTTCGTGGGCGTCCTCGTGGGCTCGACCGGCGGCGTGGTGGTCGGCTCGACCGGCGGCGTGGTGGTCGGCGTGCCCGTGGGCCAGTCCGGCTGCCGCGTCGGCTGCTCGGTCCACGGCTCCCGGGTCGTCCCGTCGCTGGACGTGCCCGGGTCCTGCGTCTGGTCCCGGGTCTGCTGCTCCGAGGGCGTGGGCTCCTCCGAGGGCGTCACCGAGGGCGAGGTGGTGACGGTCGGCGTCTTGTTCTCCGTGCCACCGCCGCCGCCGTTCCCGCCCGCCTTGCTGAGGGCGAACGCGACCCCGGCGACCACCGCGACCAGCGCGAGCGCGGCGAACAGCCACACCTTGCCCCGGCCGCCACCGCCGCCGCCCTGCGACCCGTACGAGCCGCCCTGGCCGTAGCCGCCGCTGCCGCCCGTACCGCCGTCGTAGCCGGCGAACCCGCCGTCGTCGGGGTTCATCGGCGGAAGGATCGGGCCCTGCGCGGTCTCGCCGTGCATCGGGTGGCCCATGGCGGTCGTCGCGGCCACGCCGCCGGCCGGGGTGCGCCCGCCGTCGTGCGCCTCGATCGGACCGGTGTTCCACGTGCCGGTGTACCCGCCCTGCTGCTGGAGCATCTGGAGGGCGTACTGGATGAGCCCGCGCATCTCCTCGGCGCTCTGGAACCGGTCGTCCGGGTCCTTCGCGAGCGAGCGCATCACCAGGCCGTCCAGCTCCGGCGGCACGGACCCGGTGACGTCGGACGGCGGGACCGGCACGTCCTGGACGTGCTGGTAGACGACGGACAGCGGGGTCTCGCCGGTGAACGGGGGACGCAGCGAGAGGAGTTCGTAGAGCAGGCAGCCCGTCGCGTACAGGTCGGAGCGGTGGTCCACGGCCTTGCCGAGCGCCTGCTCGGGGGAGAGGTACTGCGGCGTGCCCATGACCATGCCGGTCTGGGTCATCGTCGACTGCGCGCCGTGCAGGGCGCGGGCGATGCCGAAGTCCATGACCTTCACCGCACCGCTGTGGGTGATGATCACGTTCGCCGGCTTGATGTCGCGGTGCACGATGCCGTGCTGGTGCGAGTAGGCCAGCGCCTCCAGGACCCCGGAGACGATGATCAGGGCCTGCTCGGGACCGGGCGCCTCGGCGCTCAGCAGCAGGTCGCGGATGGTGCGGCCCTCGACCAGCTCCATCACGATGTACGGCACGGGCCGGCCGCCCACCAGGTCCTCGCCGGAGTCGTACACGGCGACGATCGCGTGGTGGTTGAGACCGGCGACGGACTGCGCCTCACGCGTGAAGCGGGCCTTGGAGACCGGGTCCTCGGCGAGGTCCGCGCGCAGCAGCTTGACCGCCACGGTACGGCCGAGCCGTACGTCCTCCGCCGCGAACACCTCGGCCATGCCGCCGCGTCCCAGACGGTGCGTCAGGCGGTAGCGCCCGTCGCCGACGACTCCGCCGACGCCCCAGGACTCCGCCGACGAGTCCGGCACGCCGCCGCCTGCTCCGGATTCGGGTGCCATCAGTCCTCGCCGTCGTCTGTCGTGCCGTGTCCAGTCGTCACGCTACAGGCTCCGTACGACATCACGGTCCGAGATGGACCGGCCATCCAATCCCGTTCACGTACACCTGTGCAAATTCGACGCATTCCCGCACCGGTTCGGAAACGCTTCCTGTGCGGAGGGTCACGTAACGGGCACCCGGCTTGACGTGTCACCGCCCTGGGGCAGACTTGGCCGGGAAAATCCGGGAACGACGCCGCCACGCGCGCGTAGGGGGAAGCACAGATGAGCCAGGACGGCGCACAGGGCCGCTACGCGGGCGGTTCGGTCGCGGGCGGCCGGTACCAGCTGCGCGATCTTCTCGGCGAGGGCGGCATGGCGTCGGTGTACCTGGCGTACGACACCGCCCTCGACCGGCAGGTCGCCATCAAGACGCTGCACACGGAGCTGGGCCGGGAGCAGTCCTTCCGCGAGCGGTTCCGGCGCGAGGCGCAGGCCGTCGCGAAGCTGTCGCACACCAACATCGTCTCGGTCTTCGACACCGGCGAGGACACCCTCGACGGCGCCGTCATGCCGTACATCGTCATGGAGTACGTGGAGGGGCAGCCGCTCGGCTCGGTCCTCGCCTCGGACGTGCGGCAGTACGGCGCGATGCCGGCCGACAAGGCGCTGAGGGTCACGGCCGACGTGCTCGCCGCCCTGGAGGTCAGCCACGAGATGGGCCTGGTCCACCGGGACATCAAGCCGGGCAACGTGATGACCACCAGGCGCGGCGTGGTCAAGGTCATGGACTTCGGCATCGCGCGGGCCATGCAGTCGGGGGTCACCTCGATGACGCAGACCGGCATGGTCGTCGGCACCCCGCAGTACCTCTCCCCCGAGCAGGCCCTCGGCCGCGCGGTGGACGCCCGCTCCGACCTCTACTCGGTCGGCATCATGCTCTTCCAGCTCCTCACGGGCCGTCTCCCCTTCGACGCCGACTCCCCGCTCGCCATCGCGTACGCGCACGTGCAGGAGGAGCCGGTCGCCCCGTCCTCCGTCAACCGCTCGGTGACGCCCGCGATGGACGCGCTCGTCGCCCGCGCGCTGCGGAAGAACCCGAACGAGCGGTTCCCGAGCGCGGCGGCCATGCGCGACGAGTGCCTGCGGGTCCTGTCGGCCGGGCGGACCGGCGCCCCCGTGATCGTCGCGGGCGGGCCGGTCAGCAGTGGCGCGGGCGTCGGCTCGGCGGTCTTCCCGCCGGTCGGCCAGACCCCGCCGCCCGGTCCGCACTCCGGACCGCACGGCGTGCAGCCGCCGTACCCGGCGCCGACGCCGCAGCCGGGGCCGTACGCGACCCCCACGCCCGCCCCGGCGTACGGCTACCCGCAGCAGGCCCCGGTGCCCGCGCCGTACGCCCAGGCCCCGACGCCGGCGCCGTACGCCCAGACGCACACGTCCGCCCCGGCGGGCGGCGGCTCCCGGCGGAACACCCCAGTGATCGTGGGCGCGATCGCGGTCGCCGTGCTCGCGATCGGCGGTCTGATCGTGGCGCTCAGCCTCGACAAGGACGACGTGAAGGACCCGGGGGCGGGCGGCACCGGCGGCACGGGCACCCAGCAGAGCCAGTCGGCGGCGCCGGGCCACAAGGGCCCCGACCTGACCAAGACCGTCGACGTGAAGAAGTGCACCCAGCCGAGGGAGTCGAGCGAGGACCCCGAGAAGTTCGAGGTGCCCAACTTCAAGTACCGGAACCTCCAGTCGGTGAAGGACTGCGTCCAGGCCGCCGGATGGAAGATCAAGGTCGAGACCCCGGTGGACGAGTCCACGTACGGCGAGGACACGGTCCTGGAGCAGTACCCGCCGGCCGGTACGGACATCACCGCCAAGGACGCGGAGTTCACGCTCCAGGTCTCGACGGGCAACCCGCCGCAGTAGGTCCCGGGGCTATCTGTTCAGCGCCCCCTCCGGAGGCCGGCCGGACGCCTGCCGCACGTCTGCCAGGGGCCTGTCGGGTGCCCACCGGGCATCTGCCGGGCGCCTGTCGGGTGCCTCCCTGGTAGCTCCCGGAGTGCCTCCCGGGTGCTCCGGGGGCGCTTCCCGGGCGCCTGTCGGGCGCCTCCCGGATGCCGGAATTGTCCCGTCATGTGACGCTGAGTCGAACACCTCGGCGGCTCGGTACGGGAGGGGGTCACCCGGTGACTCCAGTACTCCGCGGGGCACGGGCGCGAGCCCCGCGCCCCGCGCTCACCTGCGCGTTCCTCTGCGCCTGCACCCTGTACGCCGCGCCCCTCGCGCACGCGGCGGTGCCTCCCGGCGCCACGGCGGGCGCGACGGCGGGCACCACGGCCCCGACGCCCACGCCCCCCGGTACCACCCCGGCGGCGCCCCCGGCTCCCTCCGTGTCCTCCGCGCCCCCTTCGGGAACGCCCTCCGCGACCGTCTCGCCGTCCGCCCCCGCCTCCGGAACCCGCTCCGGAACCCCCTCTGTCACCGCCTCCGCCTCCGGACCCGCCCCCGTCTCCGCCCCTCCGGGGCGTACCGGTGGCGCCGTCTCCCCCGCGCCCGCTCCCGCCGGTTCCGGAGCGGTCTCCCCGGCCGCGCAGTACGCCGGGGCCTCGGACGCCCCCGCGCCGGAGGCGTCCCCCTCCCTGGCGGGGCGGCCCGCCGCGGAGGGCAGGATCCGCCCCGGCCGCACCGAGACCGCCACCGGTCCGACGCCCCCGGAGAGCCCTCCTCGTACCGAAACCGCTACGGAATCCGACCCGTGGGAGGGCGAGGAGGAGGAGGGCGGAGCCGTACCCGAGGAGGAGGCCGCGCCGCCCGAGGCCGCGCCCGCCAGCCTGCCCGCCGTCGCGCCCCGGGCGGGCACCGAGACCGCTCCGAACCTCGTCCACCAGCGGGTTCCCGTGCTGACCCTGGGGGTGGGGCTGGCTCTGATGGGGCTCGGCATCGGCTTCCTGGGGCTTCGGATGCGCCGCCGCTGAGCCGGTGCGGAGGGCCGGGGTCCCCCTTGAGTGGGACCTCCCGCTTCCACCCCAGGTCGGTTGTCCGCCACGGCATACCCGGTATACATACTGAGTATGTCGATCCGCCACGGGCTCCTCGCCCTCCTCGAACGCGGCCCGCGTTACGGCTCTCAGCTCCGTACGGAGTTCGAGTCCCGCACCGGTTCCACCTGGCCGCTCAACGTCGGCCAGGTCTACACGACCCTCAGCCGTCTGGAGCGCGACGGGATGGTCGCGCAGGGCGGCGAGGACGAGGCCGGGCACACGCTCTACACGATCACCGACAGCGGCCGCACCGAGCTGAAGACCTGGTTCGGGAAGCCGGTGGACCGCACCAGCCCCGCCCGTGACGAGCTGGCCATCAAGCTCGCCATGGCGGTGGGCGCGCCGAGCGTCGACATCCGCGACGTCATCCAGTCCCAGCGCCGGCACACCGTGCAGGCGATGCAGGACTACACCCGGCTCAAGGCCCAGGCGCTCCTGGCCGTCGAGAGCGGCGGGGCGCGGGAGCGGGACGACGTGGCCTGGCTGCTCGTCCTGGAGCAGCTGATCTTCCAGACGGAGGCCGAGGCGCGCTGGCTGGACCACTGCGAGTCCCGGCTGATCCGCCTCTCGGCGACCGCGCGGTCGGCACCGGACGCGCAGGACGCACCGGCCGCACCGGCCGCACCGGCCGCCGAGGCGCCCGCCCCGGCTCCCGCCGCGCAGTCGGGCGCGGACGCCGCCCGTCCGTGACACCGGCGCGCGCGGGCCGTCCGCTCCCGGCACCGGGGCGCGGCCGCCGACCGCTCGCGCCCCTTTCCGTACCTCCGAACCTCTGACGCACCACCTTCCACCGCACGCTCCGTACCCGGCCGACCGCCCGGTACGACCAAGGGGGGAACCCTTCCATGTCCGCACAGCAGCCCGTGCTGCAACTGAAGAACCTGACCCGGGTCCACGGCTCGGGCGCCACCGAGGTGCACGCCCTGCGCGGCATCGACCTTGCCGTGTACCCCGGTGAGCTCGTCGCCGTCATGGGTCCGTCGGGATCCGGCAAGTCCACCCTGCTCACCATCGCGGGCGGCCTGGACTCCCCCACCTCGGGCGAGGTGATCGTCGAGGACACCGACATCACCAAGGTCGGCATCAAGCAGCTCGCGGCCCTGCGCCGCCGCAGCATCGGCTACGTCTTCCAGGACTACAACCTCATCCCGGCCCTCACCGCCGCCGAGAACGTGGCCCTGCCCCGCGAGCTGGACGGGACCTCCGCCCGCAAGGCGCGCGTCGAGGCCCTCGCCGCCCTGGAGGAGATGTCCCTCGGCCACCTCGCCGACCGCTTCCCCGACGAGATGTCCGGCGGTCAGCAGCAGCGCGTGGCCATCGCCCGCGCCCTGGTCGGCGACCGCCGTCTGGTCCTCGCCGACGAGCCGACCGGCGCCCTCGACTCCGAGACCGGCGAGTCCGTCCTCGCCCTGCTCCGCTCCCGCTGCGACGCGGGCGCCGCCGGCGTCCTCGTCACCCACGAGCCGCGGTTCGCCGCCTGGGCCGACCGCGTCGTGTTCCTGCGGGACGGCGCCATCGTCGACCAGACCGTGCGCAGCGAGGCCGACTCCCTCCTCACGGGCCGGGTGGCGGAGGCGTGAAGACCTGGTTCCACTCCTGGCGGGCCGCGATCCGCATAGCCCGTCGTGACGCCTGGCGCGCCAAGGGCCGCAGCGCCCTCGTCCTCGCGATGATCGCCCTGCCCATCCTGGGCGTCAGCGCCTTCGACCTGACCTTCCGCAGCGCGGAGCTGTCCCCCGCCGAGAAGGTGGACCGGACGATCGGCGCGGCCGACGCGCGCTTCCGGGACGCCGACATGGGCGGCGTGCCGATCCTCCAGGATCCGGCCGGTGACATGAACGCTCCGGCCAGGAAGGAGGACGACGAACGGTGGCCGTCGGGCTCCACCGACGTCACCAGGACCTTCCCCGCGGGCTCCACCGTCCTCACGGACCGCACCGGATCGGCCAAGCTGACCACGTCCCACGGTCTGCTCATGACCGAGGTGCGCGAGCTGAAGGCGTCCGACCCGATCGCCCGGGGCATCATGCCGCTCCTGGAGGGGCGTTACCCGGAGAAGAACGACGAGGTCATGGCGACCTCGCACTTCCTGGAGACCAGCGGTCTGTCGGTCGGCTCGACCCTTTCCGCTCGCAACTTCGAGCGTCCGTATCGGATCGTCGGCTCGTACGAACTTCCCGACTCGCTCAACACCGATCAGGTCAACGCGCTCCCCGGCGCCTTCCTCGCCCCGTACGGGAAGGCCGTCGAGAAGGCCGGTCTGTCGGCCCCCGGGTCCTCCGTGTCGTACCTGGTGCGGAAGCCCGGTGGTTTCACGTGGAACACGGTCCAGGAGATCAACACCAAGGGCGTTCTCGTCGCCTCGCGCGCCGTGCTGCTCGCCCCGCCCGCCGACGCCGACGTCCCGCTCTACCAGAAGGAGGGCTGGGGCAACTACGAGGCCGGGACCGCGGACCGCGCCGCCGAACTCGCCGCGGTCGCGACCGTCGTGGGCCTGGCGATGCTGGAGATCTGCCTCCTCGCCGGTCCCGCCTTCGCGGTCGGCGCCCGCCGCTCGCGCCGCCAGCTCGGTCTGGTCGGTGCCAACGGCGGTGCCCGCAGCCACATCCGGGCGATCGTGCTGAGCGGCGGTCTGGTCATCGGCGTCGCGGCCGCCGTCGTCGGCACCGTGCTCGCCGTGGCCCTGACCCTGGCGCTCCAGCCGCTCCTCGAAGAGGCGATGGGCCAGCGGTTCGGCGCCTTCGACGTCCGGCCGCTCGAAATCCTCGCCATCGCGCTGCTCGCGGTCCTGACCGGTCTGCTCGCCGCGATCGTCCCGGCCGTCACCGCCTCCCGGCAGAGCGTCCTCTCCTCGCTCACCGGCCGGCGCGGTGTCCGCCGCAGCAGCCGCGTGCTGCCGGTGATCGGTCTCGTGGCGGTCGTGATCGGTGCGTCCGTCGCCCTCCTCGGCTCGCTCGTGACCGAGCAGGTCGCCCTGGTGGCGGCCGGCTCCGCCCTCGCCGAGCTGGGTGTCGTCGCGATGACCCCGGCCCTGGTGGGCCTGTTCGGACGCAGTGGACGCTGGCTTCCGCTCTCGCCGCGCCTCGCGCTGCGGGACGCCGTCCGCAACCGGGGCCGTACGGCTCCGGCCGTCGCCGCCGTCCTCGCCGCCGTCGCGGGAACGGTCGCCGTCTCGACCTACATGGCGAGCCGGGAGGCCGAGAACAGGGCCTCGTACGAGCCCAGGCTGCCGTACGGCGCCGCCGCCGCCTTCGTCCGGGAAGAGGGCGGCCGGGACGTCCCGGCGGTCCGCGAGGCCGTCCAGCGGTACCTGCCCGTCGAGCTGCGCGCCGACGTCGACCGCGTCGTGGTCGGCAAGCCCGGCTGCCCCCCGTGGAGCAACGACGCGGGCTGCGGCCGCTTCGAGGTCGTCGTGCCCCCGGCGAACGAGTGCCCGCTGTACGTGTCGGTCCCCGGCGGCGGCGACCCCGCGGAGAGGTTCACGCCCGACCAGCGGCGGAAGATGATCACCGACGACTGGCGCTGCAAGGAGTCCTTCCACAGCGGGATCTACGTCGACGGCGGCCTGCTCGTCGGTGACGCCAAGCTCCTCCAGGTCCTCGGCGTGGACGACCCCGGGGCCGTGAAGGCCCTCGCCGACGGCAGGATCGTCACCTTCGACCGGGCCCAGATCGACAAGAACGGCACCATCGGGCTCAAGCAGATCACCGACACCGCCGCCGCCGACAAGGCCATGGAGGAAGGCCGTCCCGTGCCCGGCAAGGTCAGCTCCGTGACCGCCTACCTGGTGCCCGGCGGCAAGAACTCCTACGGGATCCAGGCCCTGATCACCCCGGCCACGGCCAAGGCCGCCGGTCTCTCCACCGTGCCGCTGGGCGTGTACGCCGCCACCGACCGGCTCCCGGACAGCGAGCAGCGGCAGAAGCTCGACAGCGAGATCGCCAAGCTCGGCAGCAGCGTCGAGCTGCACGTGGAGGAAGGTTTCGTCAACGAGTACGGCATCGTCCTGCTCTCGCTGGCGATCTTCGCGGGCCTCGTCACCATCGGCGCCGCCGGCATCGCCACCGGGCTCGCCCAGGCCGACGCCGAGGCCGATCTGAAGACGCTCGCCGCCGTGGGCGCCCCGCCCCGGGTCCGCCGTACGCTCAGCGGTTTCCAGTGCGGGGTCGTCGCCGCGATGGGCGTGGTCCTCGGCTCGGCGGCCGGGCTGCTGCCCGCCGTGGGGCTCCGGCTCACCGAGGAGCGCGACCAGCTCCGCTACCACGAGATGAGCGTCGCCGAGGGCTGGAGCGCCGACACGGCCCCGCCGGACCTGCCGATCGTCGTCCCCTGGGAGACGCTGGGCCTCCTGCTCGTCGCCGTCCCGCTGGGCGCGGCCCTGCTCGCCGCCCTCGTGACCCGCTCGCGCGGCGCGCTGGCCCGGCGCGCGGCGACCTGACGGTCTTCGTCGCCCGTCTGTGCCCCTGTACGAGGGTGGATCACCCTCGTACAGGGGCACACCCCGTGGTGAAGCACGTGTACGAGAGAATGGCGGCATGGAGATGCCGAGGAATGACAGGTCGCAGGAGAGCCCCCAGGTCCTCATCGTGGGACAGGACGGGATGGCGCTCGGCGGCACTCAGGGCGACGACGAACCCCGCGAGGTCCCGGTGACGGAAATGGTCGAGCAGCCTGCGAAGGTCATGCGGATCGGCAGCATGATCAAGCAGCTCCTGGAAGAAGTACGCGCGGCACCTCTCGACGAGGCCAGCCGGGTCAGGCTCAAGGACATCCACGCCAGCTCCGTGAAGGAGCTGGAGGACGGGCTCGCGCCCGAGCTGGTCGAGGAACTGGAGCGCCTCTCCCTGCCGTTCACGGACGAGGCGATCCCCTCCGAGGCGGAACTGCGCATCGCGCAGGCGCAGTTGGTGGGCTGGCTGGAGGGCCTCTTCCACGGCATCCAGACGGCGCTGTTCGCCCAGCAGATGGCGGCCCGCGCCCAGTTGGAGCAGATGCGCAGGGCGCTGCCGCCGGGCTCCGGTCACGACGATGACGACGACCACGGCCCGGGCCACGCGATCCGCTCGGGGCCGTACCTGTAGGACGCGCCGGTGGGACGGGGTCGTACGCGGTCTTGCGGCTTCGTACGCGGTCCACGGCGTTCGTACGCGGTCTTGCGGCTTCGTACGCGCAGGGGCCCGGCACACGAGGTGTGTGCCGGGCCCCCGTGCGTGGGCCGGGTCAGTCCCGGGGGGCGAGGAGCAGGACCTTGCCGACGTGGTCGCCGGCCTCCAGCGCCCGGTGCGCGTCGGCGGCCTCCGGCAGCGGCACCGTGCGGTCCACGACCGGCCGGACCGTGCCCGCCTCGACCAGCGGCCAGACGTGCTCCCGGACGGCGGCGACGATCGCCGCCTTCTCCCGCGCCGGACGGGACCGCAGCGTGGTCGCCATGACGGCGCCGCGCTTCGCGAGCAGCGCCCCGAGGTTCAGCTCGCCCTTCACCCCGCCCTGGAGGCCGATGATCACGAGGCGCCCGTTCACGGCGAGCGCCTTCACGTTCCGTTCCAGGTACTTGGCGCCGACGATGTCCAGGATGACGTCCGCCCCGGCCCCGTCCGTCGCCTTGGCCAGTTCCTCGACGAAGTCCTGCGCGCGGTAGTCGATGAGGACGTCCGCGCCCAGTTCGGCGCAGCGCGCCAGCTTCTCGGGGCTTCCGGCCGTGACCACGACCCGGGCCCCGACCGCCTTCGCGAGCTGGATCGCCATCGTGCCGATCCCGCTCGCGCCGCCGTGCACGAGGAGCGTCTCGCCCGGCCGCAGGTGGGCGATCATGAAGACGTTGGACCAGACGGTGCACGCGACCTCGGGGAGCGCGGCGGCCGTGGCCGCGTCGACGCCCTCCGGCACCGGCAGGAGCTGGCCGGCCGGGACCACGACCTTCTCCGCGTAACCGCCGCCGGCGAGTAGCGCGCACACCTCGTCGCCGACGTTCCAGCCGGTCACCCCCGGGCCGAGCGCGGTGATCCGGCCCGAGCACTCGAGACCGGGGTACGGGGAGCTGCCCGGCGGCGGGTCGTAGAAGCCCTGGCGCTGGAGCAGGTCGGCGCGGTTGACCGCGCTCGCCACCACCTCGACGAGCACCTCGCCCTCGCCGGGTACGGGATCGGGCACCTCGGACCAGATCAGGGCCTCGGGTCCGCCGGGTTCCGGAATCGTGATCGCATACATGGCGGCGAGGCTACTCCCGCGACCGCCGCCGGGGCGGGCTCAGTCCTCCGGCGGGGTGGAGAGCCGGGTCACCGGCACGGCGCGCACGATGGTGATCACCCGGTCGGTCAGCTGGAGGGGGTTGGCCGCGGGGTCGTCGTAGCTGAGCAGACGGTGGCCCCGGAGCACGCTCACCACCAGGTCCCCGGTCTCCCGCGGGCTCTTGCCCGCCTCGCTCTTGGTCACGGGGCGCTCGACCAGGTCGAGGCCGGAGCCCTGCTGGATCAGGTCCTCCATCACCGTGCCGGCGCTGGGGCTCAGCACCGAGAGGCCGAGCAGGCGCCCGGCGGCGCTGGCGCTGGTGATGACCGCGTCCGCGCCGGACTGGCGCAGCAGCGGCGCGTTCTCCTCTTCGCGGACGGCGGCGACGATCTTCGCGCCCCGGTTGAGCTGGCGCGCGGTCAGGGTGACCAGGACGGCCGTGTCGTCGCGCTGGGTGGCGATGACGATCTGCCGGGCCCGCTGCACCTCGGCGCGGAGCAGCACGGCGCTGCGGGTCGCGTCGCCGATGACACCGACGAAACCGTCCGCGTTCGCCGTCTCGATCACCTTGCTGGAGGGATCGACGATGACGATCTGCTCCTTGCTGAGCCCGGTCGCGCAGAGGGTCTGGATCGCGGACCGCCCCTTCGTGCCGAACCCGACGATGACGGTGTGGTCGCGCAAGGTGGACCTCCAGCGGTTCAGCCGGAACTCCTCCCGGGTCCGCTCGGTGAGGACCTCCAGGGTGGTGCCGACCAGAATGATCAGAAACAGCACGCGCAGGGGCGTGACCAGCAGGATGTTGATGAGCCGCGCCGTGTCGCTGTACGGGACGATGTCGCCGTATCCGGTGGTGGAGAGCGTCACGGTCGCGTAGTAGGCGCAGTCGAGGAAGTCGAGCTTCTCGTCGGCGTTGTCGTGGTAGCCGTCGCGGTCGAAGTAGACGAGGAGAATCGTCACGAAGAGCACGCCGAGCGCCATGAGCAGGCGCTTGCCGACCTGGCGCAGCGGCCGCTCCACCTCCCGGCGGGGCAGGGTGACCCGCGGGCCGGAGATCTTCTCGTCCGCGTGGCGGGCCATCACGTCACGACTGGGAAGTTTCACGTGAAACACGCTCCTTGGGCCGGTGCGGCCCCCGCCGTCGGCGGCCAGGGAAGATCGAGGACGTCCAGTTCCTGTCCCGGCCGTGCCCCGCCGGGCGGGACGACGGCCAGGCCGTCCGCGGCGGCGACGCCGCGGAGCATGGCCGGACCGTTGTAGCGCAGCGGAACGGCCGATCCGCCGCGGCGGACGACCGGGACGAGTCGTGTGTCATGGGGGTGCCCGTGCACCTCGTCCCGAACGGGCACACGGTACGGCACGGGAGTACGGGCTCCGGATCCGGCCCCGTCCTCTGCGGGGAACGCGGGGGACGCGGGGGACGCGGCCCGGGCCAGGGCGGCGAGCAGCGGAGCGGCCAGGGTGAGGAGCCCGGAGACGGCCGCGAGCGGGTTGCCGGGGAGACCGACGAGGTGGCGCACGTGGAGCGGGCGGGCCGGGTCGGTGCCGAGACGGGCGAGGAGCATGGGGTGCCCCGGCCGTACCTTCACCCCGTCGACCAGGAGCGTGGCACCGGCCTTGTCGAGCACGCGGTGGACGTGGTCCACGGGTCCGGCGGCGGTGCCCCCTGTGGTGACGACCAGGTCGGCGGCGGAGCCGGTGACGGCCGCGTACAGCGCCTCGGCGTCGTCGCCGATCCGGCGGGTGGCGAGGACGTCCGCGCCGAGCGCCGCCAGCCAGGGGCCCAGCATCGGCCCGAGGGCGTCCCGGATGAGCCCTTCGTGGGGGAGACCGGCCGCGAGGAGCTCGTCGCCGAGGACCAGGATCTCCACCCGGGGGCGGGGCCGCACGAGGAGTTCGTCGTATCCGGCGGCCGCGGCGAGGCCGAGGACGGCGGGGGTCACGGCGGCGCCGGCGGGCAGCAGTTCGTCGCCGGAGCGGCACTCCTGGCCCCGGGGACGGATGTCCTGCCCGGCGACGACCTCGCGCAGGGCGTGCAGCAGGGCACGAGGCGGGCCGTCCGGGCGCTCGGGGCGGGAGTGCTCGGTACGGGGCTGCTCTGTGCGGGGCTGCTCGGTACGGGAGTGCTCGGTACGGAGGACGGCCGTGGTCCCGGGCGGGACGGGGGCGCCGGTGGCGATCCGTACCGCCTCCCCGCCGGCCAGGGCGGCGGCCGGAGCGTGGCCGGCCAGGACGGCGGTCTCCTCGCGGACGTGCCAGGGGCCGGGGCCCGCGACCGCCCAGCCGTCCATGGCGGAGGTGTCGAAGGACGGCAGGTCGGCGAGGGCCGGGAGCGGCCCCGCCAGGACCTGGCCGAGCGCCCGCCCCAGCGGGAGCGCCAGCGGCTCCCGGCCGGTCCGGGCCGCGGCCCCGGCACGGCCCGCGACGGCCCGCGCCTCGGGCCAGGAGGTGGCCCGGTGCGGATGCCCGGCCTTCGCGCCACCGACGGGTCCGGAAGGGGTGTCGGCGGGACCGGAAGGGTCGTCGGCGGGCCCGGAAGCGCTGTCGGCGGGGTCGGGGGCCACGGGAGCGGACTCCTTCAGGCTCATCCGGGTCCGTCCTGCTCGGCCTCCCAGCGCAGGGCCAGCGCCGCGGCCTTGCGGGCGGCCTCCGCGACCGCCTCGGGGCCGCCCTCGCCCGCGCGCGCCGCCGCGTACCCCACCAGGAAGGTGGTCAGGGGCGCGGCGGGGCGGGCCACGTTGTGGGCGGCGTCGCGGGCCAGATCGAGCAGCACGCCGGTGTCGACGTCCAGCTCGATGCCCAGTTCGTCCTTGACTGCGGTGATCCATTCGTCCAGCACGCTCCCATGCTCCCTGATGCGGGCGCGGGCCGTGGCGATGTCCTCCCAGGTGTCGCAGTCGAAGGAGGCGAAGGGGCCCGCGGGAAGCCGGACGAGCCG
Source organism: Streptomyces sp. NRRL F-6492 (assembly GCF_001280125.1). GTDB lineage: Bacteria > Actinomycetota > Actinomycetes > Streptomycetales > Streptomycetaceae > Streptomyces. Next base: position 247,382 of record NZ_LGEG01000001.1, on the reverse strand, counting down.
GAGCGCGTGCGTGAGGTGACGCAGCGGCAGGTGGGCGAGGCCGCCGTGGTCGTGCGCGAGCCGGTCCAGCGCGCGGCGCAGCGGACCGGTCCGGTACGCGGCGACGAGCGGCTGGTCGCGCCCCTCGGCGTCGGTGAGGAGCACGGCCTCGGCGCCCGGGTCCTCGTCCAGCGCGTCGAGGAGGCTCCGGACGGTGGCGCCGTCCAGGAAGGGCAGGTCGGCGGAGAGGACGAGCAGGACGGCGGCCTCCGCCTCCCGCACCCCCGCGTCGAGGGCGGCCACCGGGCCGCCGCCGGGCGGGTCCTCCCCGGTCCAGCGGACGGGCCGGCCGGTCGGCCGGGGGGAACCGACGACCACGGTGCGGCCGGCGCCGGAGCAGGCCGCGAGCACCCGGTCGAGGAGGGTCCGGCCCCCGATCCGTACCCCGGGCTTGTCGGTGCCGCCGAGGCGCCGGGCGGCGCCCCCGGCGAGCACGACGGCGTCGTATGCGGTGGTCACCCCAGCAGTATGGGCCGCCGGGGGCCGCGGACGCCCGGCCCGTCCCACTTGGAGAGACGGGCCGGCGCGCCGCCGGAGGAGCAACGGCCCGCCGGTCCATGGGACATCGGTCCGCCGATCAGCAGGGCACCGGTCCGCCGACCCGTGGGGCGGCGGACCTTCAGACCCTGGGGGCGGCGGACCTTCAGTCCCTGGGGCGGCGGACCTTCAGGCCCTGGGGGCGGCGGACCGTCAGACCGTGCGGAGCAGGACCGCGGGCTGTTCGACGCAGTCCGCCACGTACCGCAGGAAGCCGCCCGCCGTGCCGCCGTCGCAGACCCGGTGGTCGAAGGTGAGCGAGAGCTGCACCACCTGACGGACGGCCAGTTCGCCCCGGTGCACCCAGGGCTTGGGAATGATCCGGCCGACGCCGAGCATCGCGGCCTCGGGGTGGTTGATGATCGGCGTGGAGCCGTCGACCCCGAACACCCCGTAGTTGTTGAGGGTGAACGTGCCCCCCGTCAGGTCGGCCGGGGTGAGCGCGGACTGCCGGGCGGCCTCGGTCAGGCGCCCGAACTCCTCCGTCAGCGACTCGGCCGTCCGCGTCCCCGCGTCCTTGACCACGGGGACGACCAGGCCGCGCGGGGTCTGGGCGGCGAACCCGAGGTGCACGTCCGGCAGCCGGGCGATCTCCCGGGCTGCGGTGTCGACCGTGGAGTTGAGCTCGGGGAACCGGGCCAGGGCGTGGACGCAGATCCGGGCGAGGAGCGCGAGCAGCGAGATCTTCGGCCCGCCCGCCGCGTTCATCGCCGCCCGCGCGGCCATCAGCTCGGTCGCGTCGGCGTCGACCCAGCAGGTCGCGTCCGGGATCTCCGTACGGCTGCGGGACAGCTTGTCCGCCACCGCGCCGCGGATCCCGCGCAGCGGGACCCGCTCGCCCGCCGGTGCGACGGAGCCCGCCGGTGCGACGGAGGAGGCGGGGGGAACGGGCGCCGGGTGGTCCCGGTCCGTCGCGAGGGCGAGTTCCACGTCGGCCCGCAGGATCAGCCCCTCGGGTCCCGAACCGCGCACCTGCCGCAGGTCGAGCCCCCCGTCCCTGGCCAACTTCCGCACGATCGGCGAGATGACGGGCACGGGCCCCTGGTGCGCGGGGGCGGCGGGAGCGGGCGCGGGCGCGGGGACCACGACCGGTGCCGGAGCCGGAGCGGCGGCCGGAGCCGTCTGCCGCACCCGGCGGCGACGGGCGGCGGGCCCGGCGGTGCCGTACCCGACGAGGACGTTGCCCGAGTACTCGGAGGAGACGGCCGACTCGGCGTCCCCGGCGCCCTTCTCCGCGGCGGCGGGAACGGCTGCGGGCTCCGGTTCCCCCGTGCCGCCCACGGCGACCGTCAGGAGCGGTGCGCCGACGGGCAGTTCGGTGCCCTCCTCGCCGTACCGGGCGGTGACGACGCCGCCGTACGGGCAGGGCACCTCGACCATGGCCTTGGCCGTCTCGACCTCGACGACCGGCTGGTCGACGGCGACGACGTCGCCGACGGCGACCAGCCAGCGCACGATCTCGGCCTCGGTGAGTCCCTCGCCGAGGTCGGGAAGCTTGAATTCGAGGACCTGGGCCATCAGTTGTCCGCCTCCCACTGGAGCCGCGCCACCGCGTCCAGGACCCGGTCCACGCCGGGCAGGTGGTGCCGCTCCAGCATCGGCGGCGGGTACGGGATGTCGAAGCCCGCGACCCGCAGCACCGGCGCCTCCAGGTGGTGGAAGCAGCGCTCGGTCACCCGGGCGGCGATCTCCGCGCCGGGGCCGCCGAAGCCGGTCGACTCGTGGACCACGACCGCGCGTCCGGTGCGCCGCACCGAGGCGCAGACGGTCTCGTCGTCGAACGGCACGAGCGAGCGCAGGTCGACGACTTCGAGGTCCCAGCCCTCCGCCTGCGCGGCCTCGGCGGCCTCCAGGCAGACCGGCACCGAGGGGCCGTAGGTGATCAGGGTGGCGCCGGTGCCCCGGCGCCGCACGACGGCCCTGCCGATCGGCTCGACGGCCGCGGGCGCCTCGGGGGACCAGTCGGACTTGGACCAGTAGAGCCGCTTGGGCTCCAGGAAGACCACCGGGTCGTCGGAGGCGATGGCCGCGCGCAGCAGGCCGTAGGCGTCCTCGACGGTGGCCGGGGTGACGACGTGCAGGCCCGGGGTGGCCGTGTAGTAGGCCTCGGAGGAGTCGCTGTGGTGCTCGACGCCGCCGATCCCGCCGCCGTACGGCACCCGGATGACGATCGGCATGGGCATGGCGCCGCGCGTGCGGTTGCGCATGCGGGCCACGTGGGAGATCAGCTGCTCGAACGCCGGGTAGGCGAAGGCGTCGAACTGCATCTCCACGACGGGCCGCAGGCCGTACATGGCCATGCCGACGGCCGCGCCGAGGATGCCGGCCTCGGCCAGCGGGGTGTCCGTGCAGCGGTCCTCGCCGAACTCCTTCGCGAGCCCGTCGGTGACCCGGAAGACCCCGCCGAGGGCGCCGACGTCCTCGCCCATCACGTGGACGGTCGGGTCCTCGGCCATGGCGTCGCGCATGGCGCGCTGGAGCGCCTGCGCCATCGTGGCGGGCTTGGCCTTCCCGGCCTTCCTGCCGGTCCCGGCCGCCTTGGGACCGGTCGTCGCGGTCGTCATCACGCCTCACCCTCGGCTTCGAGCTCGGCGCGCAGCTGCGCCGCCTGTTCGCGCAGCTGTGTGGTCTGCTCCGCGTACACGTGGGAGAACAGGTCCATCGGGTCGAGCACCGGGTCGGCGTTCATCCGTTCGCGCAGGTCCGCGGCCATCGTCTCGGCGGCCTCGGCGGCGGCGCGCCTGCCGTCCTCGTCGAGCAGGCCGCGTCCGGTCAGTTCCCGTTCGAGGATCAGGACGGGGTCGTGCGCCCGCCAGGTCTCGACCTCGGCGGCCTCGCGGTAGCGGGTGGCGTCGTCGGCGTTGGTGTGGGCGTCGATCCGGTAGGTGACGGCCTCGACGAGGGTCGGGCCGCCGCCGCTCCGCGCGCGTGCCACGGCCTCGGTGAGCACCTGGTGGACGGCGACCACGTCGTTGCCGTCGACGAGCCGGCCCGGCATCCCGTATCCGACGGCCTTGTGGGCGAGGGAGGGGGCGGCGGTCTGCTTGGCGAGCGGCACGGAGATCGCGAAGCCGTTGTTCTGGACGAGGAAGACCACGGGGGCCCGCCAGACGGCCGCGAAGTTCAGCGCCTCGTGGAAGTCGCCCTCGCTGGTGCCGCCGTCGCCGACCATGGCGAGGGCGACGACGTCGTCGCCCTTGAGGCGGGCGGCGTGGGCGAGGCCCACCGCGTGCGGGAGCTGGGTGGCCAGGGGGGTGCAGAGCGGCGCGATCCGGTGCTCGTGCGGGTCATAGCCGGTGTGCCAGTCGCCGCGCAGCAGGGTCAGGGCCTGGACGGGGTCGAGGCCGCGGGCCACCGCCGCCAGGGTGTCGCGGTACGAGGGGAAGAGCCAGTCCCGCTCCTCCAGGGCCGCGGCGGCGGCGATCTCGCACGCCTCCTGGCCGGTGGTGGACGGGTACACGGCGAGCCGGCCCTGCTTGGTGAGGGCGGTGGCCTGGGTGTTGTACCGGCGGCCGCGGACCAGCTCCGCGTAGAGCTTCAGCAGCAGCGCGGGATCGGCGTCGGCCACGGCGTCCGTGCCGAGCACGCGCAGCGGCTCGGCGTCGGGCAGCAGCGGCGCGGGGTCGGTGCGCGGCTGCCACGTCGGCGGGGTGGTCCGGTGGGCGTGGGCGGCACCGGGCGGCTCTTGGACTGTCGAACTGCGCTGTCGCAACGAGTCCACCTCCTCGTGGGAGCGGGCGTGAAGCCCGAAGGCGGGCGGCGCGAGTGTGGTGCGCCTCACCTACCGATTGTTCGGTCGTGGAGGCATTTTGGCTACAGGCACCTCCAGCCTGTGGACAAACGGTTCTCCACAGCTTGGGATGAGAACAGGTCGTCCACCGGAGAAAGGCGGGGGCACATGGCGGATGAACAAATGGCCGACGAATGGGAGCAGGTCGTGTCACCGGCTCCCGCGGCGGCGCTGCCGGGCCCGCCCGCGCGCCCGCTGGACGCCGTCGACCGCGACATCCTGCGCATACTCCAAACGGACGGCCGCGCCTCGATCCGCTCCGTGGCCGAGCGGGTGCACGTCTCCCGGGCCAACGCCTACGCGCGGATCAACCGGCTCATCGACGACGGGGTGATCCGCGGTTTCAGCGCCCGCGTGAACCACGAGCGGGCGGGCCACGGCGCCTCCGCCTACATCACGCTCAAGATCGTCCAGAACTCCTGGCGGACCGTGCGCGAGCAGCTCCAGGCCCTGCCGGGAGCCGCGCACATCGCGCTGGTCAGCGGCGATTTCGACGTACTGCTCCTGGTGCACACCCCGGACAACCGGACCCTGCGCGAGCTGGTGCTCACCAAGCTCCAGTCGATCCCGGAGGTGCTCTCCACCCGGACCCTGCTGGTCTTCGAGGAGACGGACCTCGACCCGGACCACTGAGGCGTCCGGGCCGACCGCCGTCAGCGGGCCGTCCGCAGCCCGTCGAAGGCCAGGTGGACGACGGTCTCGGCGATCCGCCGCCGCTCCGCCACCGTGTCCGGGTGCGGCCGGTACCACTCCACCAGCGAGTTGATCATGCCGAAGAGCAGCCGGGTCGCGAGCCGGATGTCCACGTCGGCCCGCAGGTCGCCCTCGGCGGCGGCCGCCTTGAGCAGGTCGGCCACCCGGTGGTCGAACTCGCGGCGCCGCTCCATCGCCCACCGCTCGGTGGCCGTGTTGCCGCGCACCCGCAGCAGCAGCGTCACGTACGGCAGCTCCTCGACCAGCACCTCGACCGTGCGGCGCGTGACGTACTCGACCCGCTCGACGGCCCGGCCCTGCCCGGCCCCCGGTTCGTCGAGGACCGCGAACAGGCCGTCGAGCGCCCGGCTGACCGCCCGCCGGAGCAGCTCCTCCTTGCCGGACACGTGGTGGTAGATCGACGACTTGGAGATGCCCGCCGCCTTCGACAGGTGCTCCATGGACGTGCCGTCGTAGCCGCGCTCGTTGAAGACCCGCACCGCGACCGAGAGCAGCGTCTCGGGGGTGTACGTGTCGCGCTTCGCCGTGGTCATCGGGATTCCCGTCCTTCCTCGGCGTATCCCCGGCGCACCAGGCCGACGCTCGGCGCGTACCGGCCCGTCGGGTACCGCTCGTGCAGCGCCCCGAGGAGGGAGCACGCGCGCCGGTGGCCGAACGTCCCGGCCCACTCCAGCGGTCCCGCCGGGTAGTTGACCCCGAGCCGCATGGCCGTGTCGACGTCCTCGGCGGTGGCGACCCCGCGGTCGACCGCGTCGGCCGCGAGATCGGCCAGCATCGCGACCGTGCGGGCGACGATCATGCCGGGCACGTCACCGATGACGGACACCTGCTTGCCGAGGGCCTGGAAGAGGCCCACCGCCTCGGCGAGGGCGTCCGGCGCGATCCCCTCCCGGGTGGAGAGCACGATCCGGCTCGCGCGCGCGTAGTCGTGGGCCAGGTCGAAGTGGACGATCTCCTCGTGGCCGTACTCGAAGGAGGACTCCCCGTCCGCGAGCACGAGCCGGACACCGCCCGGCAGCTTGACGAGGCCGTTCCCCTTCTTGCGCCGGACCTTGATCCCCGCCTCCTCGAAGAGCCCCACCAGCGGCTCGGCGGGTCCGAGGTCGCCCCGGACGAGGATCCCCTCCGGCGCCTTCGCCGGCGGGGCCGTGTGCGGCTCGGGCCGCTCGGCGCCCTCCGCGTACGAGAACCAGCCGTGGCCCGTCTTGCGGCCGAGGCGCCCCGACTCGACGAGCCGGCGCTGCGCGAGCGACGGGGTGAACTTGGGGTCCTGGTGGAAGGAGTCCCAGACGGAGCGGGTGACGGCCTCGTTCACGTCCTGGCCGATCAGGTCGGTCAGCTCGAACGGGCCCATGCGGAAGCCGCCGCTCTCGCGCAGGGCCGCGTCGATGGTGGCCGGGTCGGCGCCGCCCTCCTCGTGGACGCGCAGCGCCTCGGCGTAGAAGGGGCGCGCGACCCGGTTCACGATGAAGCCGGGGGTGTCCGCGCAGCGCACCGGCGTCTTGCCCCAGCCCTTCACCGTCCCGTACGCGCGCGTGGCGGCGTCCGGGTCGGTGGCGAAGCCGCTGACGACCTCGACCAGCGGGAGCAGCGGCGCCGGGTTGAAGAAGTGCAGTCCGACGAACCGGCCGGGCAGCCGCAGGCCCCCGGCGATGGCGGTGACGGAGAGCGACGAGGTGTTGGTGGCGAGGACGGTGTCGTCGCCGACGACCTCCTCCAGATCGGCGAAGAGCCGCCGCTTGACCGCCAGGTCCTCGACGATCGCCTCGGCGACGAGGGCCGCGTCCGCGAGCTCGGCGAGCTCCCCGGCCGCGTGCAGCCGCCCGACGGCCGCCTCGCGCGCGCCGGCGTCCAGGCGGCCCTTCTCCACGAGCCGGTCGAGGCGGGCGGCGAGGGCGGCCACGGCCTCCTCCGCCCGGCCGGGGGCGCTGTCGTAGAGGCGCACGGGGTGGCCGGCGACCAGCGCGACCTGGGCGATGCCCTGCCCCATGGTCCCGGTGCCGACGACGGCGACGACGCGGTGCCGCCCGACGGGCTCCACGGCTTCGGCACGGTCCCGTTCCCCGCCGGCGGGCTCATTGGTGGTCACGTCGTCGTTCCCCCTGACGGTCGCGTCGGACTCATGGGAGTGATCCTCCCCGATGGGTTTTCCACAGGATCGACGGGCCCCCTTGTCCCGACCGATCGTTCGGTTACTCTAACTCCGTACGTGTCTCCCTGCCCAGCTCGACGAGGAGTTGGTCCATCCATGGCCACCGCTCAGCCGACCACCGACCGTCTGGCCGAGAAGCACCGGTCCACGCTCGACCAGGCGCTCGACACCATCCGCACCCGCGCCTACTGGTCGCCGCACCCCGAGCACCCCAAGGCGTACGGGGCGGACGGCTCGCTCGACGCGGCGGCCGGCCTCGCCGCGTACCAGTCCCTGCTGAACGGCCGCTTCGAGCTCGACCAGCCCGGCACGGACGGCTGGACCGGCGGCGAGGTCTCGCCGTACGGGCCGGAGCTCGGCGTCGAGTACCCGCACGCGGACATCGACGTCCTGCTGCCCGCCATGCGCGAGGGGACGGGCGCCTGGCGGGACGCCGGGCCCGAGACGCGCGCCCTGGTCTGCCTGGAGATCCTCGCCCGGATCTCCGCCCGCACCCACGAGTTCGCCCACGCCGTCATGCACACCAGCGGACAGGCGTTCATGATGGCGTTCCAGGCCGGCGGCCCGCACGCCCAGGACCGCGGCCTGGAGGCCGTGGCGTACGCGTACGCGGAGCAGACCCGCACCCCCGCCGGGCGGGCCGGCTGGTCCAAGCCCCAGGGCAAGCGCGACCCCCTGGAGCTGAGCAAGGAGTTCACCCCGGTCGGCCGGGGCGTCGCCCTGGTGATCGGCTGCAACACCTTCCCCACGTGGAACGGCTACCCGGGCCTGTTCGCCTCCCTCGCCACCGGCAACCCGGTCCTGGTCAAGCCCCACCCGCGCGCGGTCCTGCCGCTCGCGCTCACCGTCCGGATCGCCCGCGAGGTCCTCGCCGAGACGGGCTTCGACCCGAACCTGGTGGCGCTCGCCGTCGAGCGTCCCGGCGAGGGCATCGCGAAGACCCTGGCCGTGCGCCCCGAGGTCCGGATCATCGACTACACCGGCTCGACCGCCTTCGGCGACTGGCTGGAGGCCAACGCCCGCCAGGCCCAGGTCTACACCGAGAAGGCCGGGGTCAACACGGTCGTCGTGGACTCCACCGACGACTACAAGGGCATGCTGGGCAACCTGGCCTTCTCGCTGTCCCTCTACAGCGGCCAGATGTGCACCACCCCGCAGAACCTGCTGATCCCCCGCGACGGCATCGCCACCGACCAGGGCCCCCGGTCGTACGACGAGGTCACGGCCGACCTGGCGGCGGCGGTCGGCGGCCTGCTCGGCGACGACGCCCGGGCCAACGGCCTGCTGGGCGCCCTGGTCAACCCGGACGTGAAGGCGCGCCTCGAAGCCGCCGCCGAGCTCGGCGAGGTGGCGCTGGCCTCCCGCGAGGTGGTCAACCCGGACTTTCCCGACGCCGTGGTCCGCACCCCGGTGATCGTGAAGCTGGACGGCGCCAAGCCGGAGGCCCGGGACGCGTACTTCTCGGAGTGCTTCGGCCCGGTCTCCTTCGCCGTCGCGGTGGACTCCACCGCCGACGCCCTGGAGCTGCTGCGGAGCACGGTCCGCGAGAAGGGCGCGATGACGGTCGGCGCGTACACGACCTCGGAGGAGGTCGAGCGCGCGGTGGAGGAGGTCTGCCTGGAGGAGTCGGCCCAGCTCTCGCTGAACCTGACGGGCGGGGTGTACGTGAACCAGACGGCCGCGTTCTCCGACTTCCACGGCTCCGGCGGCAACCCGGCGGCGAACGCCGCCCTGTGCGACGGCGCCTTCGTCTCCCACCGCTTCCGGGTGGTGGAGGTCCGCCGCCAGGCCTGACCTCCCGCGTGCGGCGGGGCCCACCGGGCCCCGCCGTCCTAAGGGGTGTCGATCTCCGCGTACCGCTGGATCCACGCGTGCATGGCGATCGCGGCGGCCGCCCCCGCGTTGATCGACCGGGTGGAGCCGAACTGGGCGATCGAGCAGACCCTCTCCACGTGGGCGCGGGCCTCCTCGGTGAGCCCGGGCCCCTCCTGCCCGAAGAGGAGCACGCAGCGGCGGGGGAGCACGGTCCGCTCCAGCGGCACGGCGCCGGGCAGGTTGTCGATGCCGATGACGGGCAGGCCCTCGGCCGCCGCCCACGAGGTCAGCGACTCGGTGTCCGGGTGGTGGCGGACGTGCTGGTAGCGGTCGGTGACCATGGCGCCGCGCCGGTTCCAGCGCCGCCGGCCCACGATGTGGACCTCCTTGGCCAGGAAGGCGTTGGCGGTCCGCACCACCGAGCCGATGTTGAAGTCGTGGCCCCAGTTCTCCACCGCCACGTGGAAGTCGTGGCGCCGGGTGTCCAGGTCGGCGACGACCGCCTCGCGCGTCCAGTACCGGTAGCGGTCGACGACGTTGCGCCGGTCGCCCCCGGCCAGCAGCTCGGGGTCGTACCGCTCGCCCTCGGGCCACGGCTCCGGGTGCGGCCCGACGCCGACCTCGGGGCCGAACCCCTCGTCGTACTGGACCGGCTCCCGGTCGGGCCCGGCGGTCTCCGGCCCGTTCCCGGGCCTCTCTTCGGTGGTGCTCACCCGACGAGGGTACGGGGGCCGTACTCCCCGTCCACACGGCGCTGCTCGGGCAGCGTCCCGTCCGGCGTGCGCCGCAGCAGCCGGTCCCGGACCCGGGTCACCCGCGCCCCCAGGGCCACCAGGAACACCGTCGGCAGGAACACCGCGTCGGCGGAGATCATCGCCAGCGAGAAGAACGGCAGGCCGAGGAGCAGGGCGATCCCGGCGTGCTCCAGCATCATCGCGACGAGGAGGACGTTCTTGACCTTGCGGTTGAAGAGCGTGAAGGGGAAGGCGACCTGCACGATCACCGTGCCGTAGGTCAGCACCATCACCATGATCCCGCTGGCGGCGAGCAGCTCGGAGAGGGCGGGCCAGGGCGTGAAGTAGTCGAGGTGGAGCGGGTAGTACAGCGCGGTGCCGTCCTGCCAGCGCGAGCCCTGGATCTTGTACCAGCCGGCCGTGGCGTAGATCAGGCAGACCTCCGCCATGAGCACCAGGAGGGTGGCGTTGTGCGCCAGGTTGGCGAGGGCGTCGAGCAGGGTGCGCGGCTCCCCCGGGGCGTACCGGCGGACCAGCCACCACAGCGCGTTGCCCAGCCAGAGCACCCACAGCAGCACCGGCATCCACCACTCGCCGCTGACGTCGGAGAACCAGGTGGCGGCCATGAGGAAGCCGCCGAGCACGACCCACAGCAGCGGACCGGTGAGGTCGCGGCGCGGGGGCTCCCCGGCGCGGGCGGCACGGGCCTCGCGGGCCTCCCGCCGGGCGTCGAGGGACCACACCCGCGAGCAGCGGGCCAGGACGAGGTAGATCGCGGCGAGGTGGAGGACGTTGTCGCCGCCGTCGCCCACGAAGACGGCGCGGTTCTGCAGCGACAGCACCCCGACCATGAAGACCACGGAGACGGCCCGGGTGCGCCAGCCCACCATGAGGAGGACCGCGGAGAGCACCGCGAGTCCGTAGACGACCTCGAACCAGATCCGGCCGTCCGACCACATGAGCACGGTGAAGGCCCGGTTGTCGGCGATCAGCCGCTCGGCCATCCCCCAGGACCAGGGGCTCTCGAAGCCGTACAGCAGGTGCCGGTGCGGCAGCTCGCGCAGCAGGAAGAGCAGCCAGGTCAGCGAGAAGCCGATCCGGACGATCGCGCTCTGGTGCGGGCCGAGGGAGCGGCCGGTGACGGTCTGGACGGCGCGGGCGAGCCGGCGGTCGAAGGGCTCGCGGGCACGCGCGGGCGTGGGGGCCGGCGTCGGGGTGCTCATCGGGCCTCCTCCGTACGGTTCGGGGCCGCGTCCGCGCGGTTCGGGTCGGCGCCGGCGTCGGCGGACCGGTCGGCGTCGGTGATCCGCCACCACGGGAAGTCGCGGTAGGAGGGGGAGGACTTCGACTTCTCGGTGCTCCAGTGCGGCGCGGGCACGGGCCGGGTGACGGAGCGGAGCTGGACGCGGCGCACGTCGGAGCCCGCGAGGGAGGGGAGGGCGTCGAGCCGCTGCACCGCGATCCGGCGCATGTACTGCTCCGAGAGGCGGCCGCGCATCCCGTTGGGGCGGTGGTCGTCGGAGTGCGAGTTGGAGTAGAAGTCCAGGGCCCTGCGGAGCTGGTTCTGCTGGGAGTGGCTCGGCAACGGGTTGTGGCGGATCGCCTCGACGTCCTGGGCCGTGAGGTCGATCCAGCCGGTGGTCCGGCGGGCGCCGTCGGCGGCGGTGACCTCGGCGCGGACCTCGACGGAGGCGTTCTGCCGGAGCGGGTTGGGCGCGAAGAGCTTCCAGTTCTGCTCGAACTCGGGGTAGATCCAGTCGTCGACGGCCTGACCGTTCTGCTTGGTCAGCGTGTTGGACGGCGCCACGTGCAGGAAGACCATCGCCAGGTGGACGCAGGCGAAGACGCCGGTGACGGCGAGCGCGACGGCGACGACGACCTGGTACGGCAGGGACAGGGCCATGATCCCGGTGCCCGCCCCGCCCGCCCCGCCCGCCCCGTCCGTTCCGGCGGGCTGCGGGAGCGCGGAGCCCGGGGGCGCGGGTGGCGGTTCCTCCGGGGACGTCCGCCGGTCGTCCCCCGCCTCGACCGCGTCCTTTTCGACGTACGCGTCCATCCCGCCCCGATCCCGATCGGCCCACTCGGTTATCCACAGGGTTGACACCATACGGGCCGTCGTCTCACCATTGAAGCCAATGAACCGAACGATCGGTCGGTAGGGGATCTGATGACCGCAGTGACGGCAGGAACGGCAGGGGCCGCGGGCACGGCGAGCGGCGCGGGCACGACCGGCGCGGCGGACGCGGCCGCGGTGGAGGCGGCCGCCCACGAGGCCGTGTTCGACGCCGCCGTCGCCGCCGACGAGCGCATCGAGCCGCGCGACTGGATGCCCGAGGCCTACCGCGCCTCGCTCGTCCGGCAGATCGCGCAGCACGCCCACTCCGAGATCATCGGCATGCAGCCCGAGGCGAACTGGATCACCCGCGCGCCCTCGCTGCGCCGCAAGGCGATCCTGATGGCCAAGGTGCAGGACGAGGCCGGCCACGGGCTCTACCTGTACAGCGCGGCGGAGACCCTCGGCACCAGCCGGGACGAGCTGCTCGACAAGCTCCACTCCGGCCGCCAGAAGTACTCCTCGATCTTCAACTACCCCACGCTGACCTGGGCCGACGTCGGCGCGATCGGCTGGCTGGTGGACGGCGCCGCGATCACCAACCAGGTCCCCCTGTGCCGCTGCTCCTACGGCCCGTACGCCCGCGCGATGGTCCGGGTCTGCAAGGAGGAGTCCTTCCACCAGCGGCAGGGCTATGAGGCGCTGCTCGCCCTGTCGAACGGCACCGAGGCCCAGCACGCCATGGCGCAGGACGCGGTGGACCGCTGGTGGTGGCCCTCGCTGATGATGTTCGGCCCGCCGGACGACGAGTCGACCCACACGGCCCAGGCGATGGCCTGGAAGATCAAGCGCCACTCCAACGACGAGCTGCGGCAGCGCTTCGTCGACATCGCCGCGCCCCAGGCCGACGCGCTCGGCCTCACCCTCCCCGACCCCGACCTGCGGTGGAACGAGGAGCGCGGGCACTACGACTTCGGGCCGATCGACTGGACCGAGTTCTGGGACGTCCTCAAGGGGAACGGCCCCTGCAACGACCAGCGGCTGAGCAGACGGCGCCAGGCCCACGAGGACGGCGCCTGGGTCAGGGAAGCGGCGGCGGCCCACGCGGAGAAGCACACCGGAAAGAACGGGGAGGCACAGGCATGACGAGCGACGGTTGGCCGCTGTGGGAGGTGTTCGTGCGCTCGCGCCGCGGACTGTCCCACACCCACGCGGGCAGTCTCCACGCGCCCGACGCGGAGATGGCACTGCGCAACGCCCGCGACCTGTACACCCGCAGGAGCGAGGGCGTCTCGATCTGGGTCGTGCCCTCCGCGACGATCACCGCCTCCTCGCCCGACGAGAAGGACCCCTTCTTCGACCCGGCGGCGGACAAGCCCTACCGCCATCCGACGTTCTACGAGATCCCGGAGGGGGTGAAGCACCTGTGAGCACTCCCGACACCCGAGAGGGCGCCGACACCCGCGAAGGCACCGCCGTGCCCGTCGGCGCGGCCCTCGCCCTCGGCGACGACGCCCTCGTCCTCTCCCACCGCCTGGGGGAATGGGCCGGCTCCGCCCCCGTCCTGGAGGAGGAGGTCGCCCTGGCCAACATCGCACTGGACCTGCTCGGCCAGGCCCGCGTCCTGCTCTCCCTCGTCGGCGACGAGGACGAGCTGGCCTACCTCCGGGAGGAGCGCTCCTTCCGGAACGTCCAGCTCGTCGAGCAGCCGAACGGCGACTTCGCCCACACCATCGCCCGCCAGCTGTACTTCTCCACCTACCAGCACCTCCTGTACGCGCGGCTGGCCTCCGGCGGCGGGCCCTTCGCCGGGCTCGCGGCGAAGGCCGTCAAGGAGGTCGCCTACCACCGGGACCACGCCGAGCACTGGACGCTGCGCCTCGGCGACGGAACCCCCGAGAGCCACGAGCGGATGAGCCGGGCCTGCGAGGCCCTGTGGCGGTACACCGGCGAGCTGTTCCGGCCGGTCGAGGGGCTCGACGTGGACCACGCGGCCCTGGAGAGCGCCTGGCTGGAGTCGGTGACGGACGTCCTCGGCAGGGCCACGCTCACCGTGCCCTCCGGGCCCCGCACCGGCGCCTGGAGCGCGGGCGCGGGCCGCCAGGGCCTGCACACCGAGTCCTTCGGCCGGATGCTGGCCGAGATGCAGCACCTGCACCGCAGCCACCCGGGGGCGTCGTGGTGACCAGGACGGCCCTGGAGGAGGAGCTGAGCCGGGTCGCCGGCTCCGTCCCCGACCCGGAGCTGCCCGTCCTCACCCTGGAGGAGCTGGGCGTCGTGCGGGGCGTCCACGTCACCGGCACCGGCCGGGTCGAGGTCACCCTCACCCCGACCTACACGGGCTGCCCCGCGATCGAGGCCATGTCCTCGGACATCGAGCGCGCCCTCCACGACCACGGGGTCCCGGAGGTCTCCGTCGTCACGGTCCTCGCCCCCGCCTGGTCCACCGACGACATCAGCGAGGAGGGGCGGCGCAAGCTCACCGAGTTCGGCATCGCCCCGCCGCGCCCGCAGGGCCCGGCCGGCGGCCCGGTGCCGCTGACGCTGGCGATCCGCTGCCCGCACTGCGGCTCCACCGACACCGAGCTCCTGAGCCGCTTCTCCTCCACCGCGTGCAAGGCCCTGCGCCGCTGCACCGCCTGCCTCGAACCGTTCGACCACTTCAAGGAGCTGTAGATGGTGTCCTCAGGCGCGGGACGGGCCGGGTTCCATCCGCTCGCGGTCAGCGAGGTCGAGCGGCTCACGGACGACTCCGTGGCCGTCACCTTCGCGGTCCCGCCCGAGCTCCACGAGACGTACCGGCACCTGCCCGGCCAGCACCTCGCGCTGCGGCGCACCGGCGAGCGGGGCGGGGAGGCCCGGCGGACGTACTCGATCTGCGCCCCAGCCGCCCCGGCCGGCGAGCCGCCCGTCCTGCGCGTCGGCATCCGGCTCGTGGACGGCGGCGCGTTCTCGACGTACGCCCTGAAGGAGCTGGCCGTGGGCGACCTCGTCGAGGTCATGGAGCCGATGGGCCGCTTCACGCTCGCCCCGCGCCCCGGCCATTTCGCGGCCGTCGTCGGCGGCAGCGGCATCACTCCGGTGCTCTCGATGGCGGCCACCCTGCTCGCCCGCGAGCCGGAGGCCCGGTTCTGTCTGGTCCGGAGCGACCGCACCGCCGCGTCCACGATGTTCCTGGACGAGGTGGCCGACCTCAAGGACCGCTACCCGGGCCGCTTCCAGCTGGTCACCGTGCTCTCCCGGGAGGAGCAGCAGGCGGGCCTCCCGTCCGGCCGGCTCGACCGCGAGCGGCTCGCCGGACTGCTTCCCGCGCTGCTGCCGGTCGGCGAGGTCGAGGGCTGGTTCCTGTGCGGCCCTTTCGGTCTCGTGCAGGGCGCCGAGCGGGCGCTGCGCGACCTGGGCGTCGACCGCGGCCGGATCCACCAGGAGATCTTCCACGTCGACGACGGCTCCGCGCCCGCGGCGGCCCCGGCGTCCGACACCCCCGCGCACGCCACCCTGACCGCGACCCTGCACGGCCGGTCCGGCACCTGGCCGGTGGAGCGGGGCGAGACGCTCCTGGACACCGTGCTCCGCGCCCGCGCGGACGCCCCGTACGCCTGCAAGGGCGGGGTGTGCGGCACCTGCCGTGCCTTCGTCGTCGGCGGCGAGGTGCGGATGGACCGCAACTTCGCCCTGGAGCCGGACGAGACGGAGGCCGGTTACGTCCTGGCCTGCCAGTCCCGCCCCACCACCGCCGACGTGGAGCTGGACTTCGACCGCTGACGGGACCGGGCCGGAAAGGTCCTCGGGAGAACGGCGCGGGGGCCGGAGGCGGGGGCCCGGTGGAGGGTCAGAGCACGAACGCCTGGGCGCCGTTCTCCGTCACCATCGGGCGCCCGGCGCCGTCCCAGGCGAGCATCCCGCCGTCGACGTTCACCGCGTCGAAGCCCTGCTGGACCAGGTACTGCGTGACCTGTGCCGACCGGCCGCCCACCCGGCACATCACATAGGCCCGGCCGTGCTCGGCCAGGGACTCCGTGACCTCGCCGAAGCGGGCCACGAAGTCGCTCATCGGCACGTGCACCGCGCCCTCGACGTGCCCCGCGGCCCACTCGTCCTCCTCCCTGACGTCCAGCACCAGGGCATCGGCCGGCACGGAAGCCGCGTCCACCGAGGGCAGCGGGGAGAAATTCATGGGACCGGCCTTCTCTCGTCAGAACCGCCCGAAGGGGCTCGGGCGCACGGAAAAACCTACTGCACCAGACCGGACAGCTCGTTCTCCCGCTCGGAGACCTGCGCGAGCAGCTGCTCCGCGATCTCTTCGAGCAGTCGGTCGGGGTCGTCCGGCGCCATTCGCAGCATCGCGCCGATCGCGCTCTCCTCCAGCTCGCGCGCCACCGCCGACAGCATGTCCTTGCGCTCCGCGAGCCACTCCAGGCGCGCGTACAGCTCCTCGCTCTCGCTGAGCCGCTCCTCGGCCGGTGCGGGACCGGCCTCCCACTCGGCGGACAGTTCGCGCAGCAGCCCCTCGTCGCCCCGGGCGTAGGCGGCGTTGACCCGGGTGATGAACTCCTCGCGCCGCTTCCGCTCGCCCTCCTCACGGGCCAGGTCGGGATGGGCCTTGCGGGCCAGCTCGCGGTAGAGCCTGCGGGCCTCCTCACCGGGCCGGACCCGCTTCGGCGGCTGCACCGGCCGCTCGGTGAGCATGGCCGCCGCCTCGGGGGAGAGGCCGTCGGTGTCGATCCAGTCGTGGAACAGCTCCTCCACGCCGGGCATGGGCATGACCGCCGCCCGGGCCTCCTGGGCCCGCCGCAGGTCCTCGGGGTCGCCGGTGCGCGCCGCCCGGGCCTCGGCGACCAGCGCCTCCAGCTCGTCGAGCCGCGCGTACATCGGACCGAGCTTCTGGTGGTGCAGCCGGGAGAAGTTCTCCACCTCGACCCGGAAGGTCTCGACGGCGATCTCGAACTCGATCAGCGCCTGCTCGGCCACCCGCACGGCGCGCTCGAGCCGCGCCTCGGGCCGCTCGTCGCCCCCGGCGTCCGGTCCCGGCTGCCCGTCGGCGGCGCCGTCGGCCACACCGTCGGCCACACCGTCCGCCACACCGTCGGCCGCGCCGCCGACCGCGTTCTCGGCGCCGTCCCGATCCTGTTCCCGGCCCTGGTCCACGTCGCTGTCCTCGCTCCGGCTCGTCACCCTCCCAGCGTAAGGGGCCGGGGCCGCCGGCCCTCGCGGAGGAGTCAGACGCCGAGCTCGGCCGCCACGCGTCCGGAGCGGACGGCGGAGAGCAGGTCGGCGTGGTCGGCCGTGGTGCGGTCCGCGTACGTGACGGCGAAGGAGGCCACGGCCTCGTCCAGCTCCTCGCTCTTGCCGCAGTAACCGGCTGTCAGGCGCGGGTCGACGCTGTGGGCGTGGGCGCGGGCGAGCAGGGCCCCGGTCATCCGCCCGTAGTCGTCGACCTGGTCGGCGGTGAGCGCGGCGGGGTCGACACTGCCCTTGCGGTTGCGGAACTGACGCACCTGGAACGGGCGCCCGTCGACCGTGGTCCAGCCGAGCAGGATGTCGCTGACGACCTGCATCCGCTTCTGCCCGAGCACCACGCGCCTCCCCTCGTGGCCCGCGTCCCGCACCGCGAACCCCGCGGCCGGCAGGTAGGGGAGCAGGGCCGAGGGCCGGGCCTCCTTGACCTGGAGCACCAGCGGCTCGCCCCGGTGGTCGAGGAGCAGCACGACGTAGGAGCGGGTGCCGACGCTGCCGGTGCCGACCACCCGGAAGGCCACGTCGTGGACGGCGTACCGCGCGAGGAGCGGCAGCCGGTCCTCGGACACGGTCTCCAGGTAGGCGCCGAGGGAGGCGGCGACCCCGGCCGCCTCGTCGTCCGGGACCCGACGCAGCACCGGGGGAGCGTCGACGAACCTGCGGCCGCCGCCCTCGGCGTCCGCCACGGTCTCGGTCGACCGGGCGGCGAACCGGGCGCTGGTGTTGTTGCGGGCCTTGGCGGAGACCTTCTCCAGGATGCCGAGGAGGTCGTGGGCGTCGGCGTGGGAGACAAGTTCCTCGTCGGCGATCGCGTTCCAGGCGTCGGCGGCGGGGAGACGGGCGAGCAGCCGCATGGTGCGCCGGTAGGCGCCGACGGCGTCGAAGGCGGCGGCCCGGCAGACCTCCTCGCTCGCGCCGACCTCCCGCCCGGCGAGGACCAGGGAGGTGGCGAGCCGCTTGAGGTCCCACTCCCAGGGGCCGGCGACGGTCTCGTCGAAGTCGTTGAGGTCCATGACGAGCCGGCCGCGGGCGTCCCCGTAGAGGCCGAAGTTGGCGGCGTGCGCGTCGCCGCATATCTGCGCCACGATCCCGGTGACGGGGGTCCCGACGAGATCCTGGGCCATCAGTCCGGCGGAGCCGCGCAGGAAGGCGAACGGGCTCGCCGCCATCCTGCCGACCCGTATCGGCGTGAGCTCGGGGACCCGGCCGAAGTTCGACTCCTCGACGGCGCGGACGGCGTCCGGGCGGTCCGCGACGAGATCCTGCCGGTCGTGCGAGGAACGGGGGACCCGCCGGCGCAGCTCCTTGCCCCGCTCCTTGGGGGAGGCGCCGACGCCCGCGTCCGCCCGGCGCGCGAACCCCGGCACGTGCGGCACGCGCTCCGTGCTCCGCGCTCCCTCCGTACCGCGCCGCTCCGGCACGACAGCCGTGATCACGTCCATGGGACGCCCTCCCCCGATGCGATGTCCGTCCTCGTTCGGCCCCGACCGTACCTCCGCCGCCGACCGGCCGTCTCCCCCTGTGGACAACCGCCTGTGGACAAGTTCCCGCGGTCGGGACCAGGGTGGGGATCAGACCGCGACGGCCTCCTCCATCTCCTCCTCGACCTCGGCCTTCTTCTCCCCGGCCCCCTCCCCGGAAGGTCCGGCGACCGCCTTCGCGCGCCGTGCCTCCGCGCGGCCCGCGACGGCGACGAGGGCGGCTCCGGCGAGGAACCAGAGGGCGAGGACGAGGACGTTCCCGCCGAGGGCGTGGCCGTCGAAGTACACGTGGGCGCGCACGCCCTCGACGAAGCCCGCGCCGTTCCAGAAGGAGTGCAGGGCACCGAAGAAGCCGGGCTGGAGTTCGGGCCGGTAGATGCCGCCGGAGCTGGTGAAGTTGAGCATGACGAAGAGGACCATCACGCCGAGCGTGGTCCAGCGGCGCAGGAAGGTGTGGAGTCCGAGGCCGACCAGCAGGATGCCCGCCGCGTACAGCCAGGACATCGCCCACACCCCGCCGAGTCCCCGGTCGACCAAGTGGAAGACCGGTCCGGCGAAGAGGGTGCCGATCAGGCTGACGACGAACGACATGCCGGCGGCGAGGAGGGCCCTGATCCGCATGGGCAGGACGGCTCCGGCGCCGCCGATGACGGCGACCGAGGCGTACGCGCCGATGCTGAGGGCGACCAGGAGGAAGAAGACGCCCTGGCCGGTGGGGTCGCCGGAGGCGGTGGGGGCGACGTCGGTGACCTTCAGCGGGGCGTCCTGCGCGGCGGCGACCTTGGTGAACAGCTTCTCGACCGCCATGGCGCTGGTGTCGGAGGAGCCCGAGGCGACGAGGAGTTCGGGCTTCTCGCCCGGTACGTAGGCGCCGAAGCTGTGCTGCTCGCGCAGCGCGGTGACGGCCGCCTCCCGGTCGGCGACGGTGCGCACGTCGAGGGCGCCCGCCCCCTTGTCCTGGAGCGACTGGGCGAGGACCTGGGTCGTGGGCCCCGAGCCGACGACGTCGACGCGCAGGTCGTGGGGTTCGGGGGCGTGGAAGGCGCCGAGGTAGGCGAGTCCCATGCCGACGCACATCAGCAGGGGGGTGAGCAGATGCCCGAGGACATGCTTCAACGCACCCCTGGTGTTCGGTCCTGCGGACACCGAGACCTCCATGGTTGGCTTTTACAACTAAAGAACCGTTGTACTATACAACCGAAAGTCCGTGGTGGGCGAACAGCGTCCGCACGACGACGAGGGAGCCCCCATGACCGGCGGCGCGGAACCACCCCGCGAGGCGTCCCTGGACGTCATCCAGCGCGAGCTGACGGCCTTCGCCCGCCGGGCCCGCGCCGCGGCGGCCCGGGTCCATCCCGAACTCCCGCTCGTCTCGTACACGCTCCTCGCCCACATCGAGGAGAGTCACGGCTGCCGCGCCACCGACCTCGCGGCCCACTACCTGCTCGACAAGTCGACGGTCAGCCGCCAGCTCGCCGGCCTGGAGAAGCTCGGCTTCGTGGAGCGCCGGCCGGCCCCCGACGACCACCGCGTGCAGGTCCTGCACGCCACGGAGGCGGGCACGAAGGTCCTCGACTCGGCCCGGACGAACCGCAGGGCCGCCTACCAGGAGCGCCTCAAGGACTGGTCGGCCGAGGACCTCTCCCGCTTCGCCGCGTACCTCCTGCGCTACAACGACACCGGCACGAACGGCCTCCCGGACCACCCCGGCCCCTGACCCTCCCTACGCCCCCGGCCTCTGAGCCCCCTACAGCCCCGCGTCCCGCGCGAGCAGCGCCGCCTGGACGCGGTTCTCGCAGTCCAGCTTGGCCAGGATCCGGCTCACATACGTCTTCACCGTCCCCTCGCTCATGTGCAGCCGCTTCCCCGCGTCCGCGTTGGAAAGCCCCTCCCCGAGCAGCGCCAGGACGCCCCGCTCCTTCTCGCTCAGCGCCGCCACCCGCCCCCGGGCCTCCTCCGCGCGGGCCGCCTCCCGGCCCCTGGCGAGCCGCTCCACCACGTGCCGGGTCGCCGCCGGCGACAGGTACGCGTCCCCCGCCGCGGTCGCCCGCACCGCCCCGATCAGCTCCGCGGGCGCCGTGTCCTTCAGCAGGAACCCGGCACCTCCGTGCTCCAGCGCCCGCAGGACGTTCTCCCGCTCGCCGAAGGTCGTCAGGATGATGACCCGGGCCTCGGGCACCGCACGCCGCAGCTCCGGCAGCGCCGAGAGCCCGTCGAGGAGCGGCATCTGGATGTCGAGCAGCACCACGTCGGCGGCGTGCGCCCGCGCCGCCTCGACCGCCGCCCGCCCGTCGGCCGCCTCCCCGACCACCTGGATCTCCGGATCCGAGTTGAGGATCATCCGGATTCCCGCCCTGATCAGCGGCTCGTCGTCGGCGATCACGACCCTGATGGGCTGCCCTGCCACAGCTTCTCCCCCACGGCTCCGGTACGAGCGGCCGCGCTACCGCTGCTCGGCCATGTACGACTTCTTCTCGATCAGCTTGCCGTCCTTGAAGCAGAACCGGAAAACGGGCTCCTCGTCCCAGCTGTCGCTCGTCTCCGAGGACAACAGGACCAGGCACTCGGCCCCTTCCGGCCGCGCGGGCCCCGACCCCTGGAGGCCCACCGTGGCTATCGAGTCGCCCGAGGGCAGTTGGGCACGAACCTCCTGCTCGCTCGCCCCCGTCTTCACCGCCTCGTACTCCGAGGGCTCGATCATCCCCTTCTCCAGCGAACCCACCAGGAAGTAGAGGCCGAAGCCCCCCGCCACCAGAAGCAGGACGAGCGCCGCGAACGCGATCCCGCACCCCAGCGCGACCCCCCTGCCCGTGCCCGCGCCCCTGCCCCCACGCACCGCCATCGCCAGCTCCCGCTCGGTGAACGTCCAGTCGGCCGGTCCGACCACGACCGGACGACCATCGCCCACCAGCGGCTTCGTGGTCTGCTGCCGGAAGTCGTCGGCCGCATCGACCAAAGGCACCGCCTCCGCGACCGGCGCCGCCCCGTACGGCAGCATCCCGGCCACCCGGAACCCGCCGCCGTCGGCCGGGCCCGCGTGGCACATGCCGCCCACCAGCCGGGCCCGCTCGGCGAGGCCGGTCAGCCCCTGCCCGCCGCTCACCATGTCCTCGGCGGGCCCGTCCGCCGGCTCCTCGTTGACGACCTCCACCACGAAGGCGTCCGGTTCGTAGCGCAGTTCGACGCCGATCGGCGCTCCCGGCGCGTACTTGTAGGCGTTGGTGAGGGCCTCCTGCACGATCCTGTACGCGGCGTGGTCGGCCGCCGGCGCGAGCGGCCGTTCCTCCCCCGCCCGCCGGAGCCCGACCTCGGTGCCGGCCGCGCGGGCCGCCGCCACGAGCCCCTCGATGCCGGCGATCCCCCGGGCCGCCCGCCCCGTCTCGTCCCCCGCGGGCGCCGCCGCCGGCCCGTCCGCCGCCCCGACCCCGTCACGGAGTATCCCGACGACCTCCCGCAGCTCGTGCATCGCGGTCACCGAGGCGTTCCGCAGGACGCCGACCACCTCGCGCTGCCGCTCGCTCAGCTCCCGGTCCACCTCCAGGGCCCCCGTGTGCACGGCGATCAGGGCCAGCTGGTGCCCGAGGCTGTCGTGCATGTCCTGGGCGATGCGCTGCCGCTCCCGCAGCCGCGCCTGCCAGACCACCATGGTCCGCTCACGCAGCAGTTGCGCGTTGCGCTCCTGGAGCGCGTGCAGCAGGGTCCGCCGCTGGGTCCAGTAGCGGTGGGCGAGCCCGGGGGCCAGGGTGGTCCCCAGGTAGTAGAGGGTCGCCATGAAGACGACGGTGAAGAGCCGCTGCCGGTCCCAGGTGTCCACGAGCGTCCCCCCGACGTCGAGGACGAAGGCGGCGATGAACGCGGTCAGCGCCCGCCCGGCGCTCGCGATGTACCGGCCGGACGACCAGCCGACCACGATGAGGAGCGGCCCGAACCCGGGGGCGAAGGGGGCGAGCGCCGCCGTCAGGACGAGCACGCCCGCGGGGAGTCTCCGTCGCAGCAGCGACAGCACGGCGGCACCGGCGGCGACCCCCGCGAGCCGCCATCCCTCGCCGCCCATCAGTTCCTCGGTCCCGGCGCCGAGCAGCGCCACGACCGCGGCGAGCGCCACCTCACCGGTGGTCCTGCGCCCCGACCACTGCCCGGGCACCGCGAACCAGGCCCACCCGGCTGCGAGCGCGGCCCCGATCCCGTACGAACCACCCCGGTACCCCGACTTCGACATAGCGTCCACGCCCGCACCCTAGGCAGAGGCGCCGCCCCCGGCCTTCCCCCTTTCGTCTCACCCTTCCGCGACGAAGGTCATGGGTCCGGACAGCTCGCGTGCGGTGCCGTGGCTCCTTCCACCGCCGTCGCCCTCCCCACGACAGGGTGTGGACCGGTGTGGGTCACCTCACTCCACTCCCGTCCGGCCGACGGGCCACTCCCGTCCGGCCGACGGGCCACTCCCGTCCGGACAACGGGAAACCGGACGACGGGAAACCGGACGACGGGAAAAGCGAAACGGTCGGCATCGTGATCACGATGCCGACCGTTTCGTCGGTACTGCCAGACACCTTCAGAGGTGTCCTCTGGTGCGCGAGGGGGGAGTTGAACCCCCACGCCCTTTCGGGCACTGGAACCTGAATCCAGCGCGTCTGCCTATTCCGCCACCCGCGCATTGGGTGTGCTCCGGGCCCTCTCACTTTTCGGTGGGAGCGCCTGGCGACATCAGAAGATTAGCACGTCGCAGACCGTCGATTCACATCCGTTGTTTCGGCTCCACACGCGGAGACCAAGGTGAAGGAGTGACAGGAGGAACGACAGGGGTAGGGCGGTCCGGGACGGGACGGAGGAGGACGGAAGGAGGGGGCGGGAGGGCGGCGGGAGGACGGCGAGGGGGGTTGCCGGAGCCGCGGCCGGAGCAGAAGGGGACGGACGGAGAGGGAGCGGGCCGGCAGGACGGGGCGGGACGGAGCCGGGAGAAACGACGGGAAACGGGGGGAGCGAAGGGGAGGAACGCGGACGGACCGCCCGGACCTCGGACCGTGCCCCCACTTACACAGCCGGGTGCGGGACACTGTCCACAGGCCGCCTCTACGATCCGTGGGGGCAACCTGTGAGAGGTGACACTCGTCCACAGGGCAGAGAAGGGGAACCAGCCGATTTCCCGACGCGTGGATACGATCAGTAAGCAGTACCAGGACGACAACGACGGAGGAGGTGCCCCATGGGAGTCCTGAAGCGTTTCGAGCAGCGTCTCGAAGGTCTGGTCAACGGCACCTTCGCCAAGGTCTTCAAGTCCGAGGTCCAGCCGGTCGAGATCGCCGGCGCGCTCCAGCGCGAGTGCGACAACAACGCGCAGATCTGGAACCGCGAGCGGACCGTCGTGCCCAACGACTTCATCGTCGAGCTGAGCACACCGGACTACGAGCGTCTCAGCCCCTACTCGGGCCAGCTCGGCGACGAGCTCGCCGGCCTGGTCAGGGACTACGCTAAGCAGCAGCGGTACACCTTCATGGGACCGATCAAGGTCCACCTGGAGAAGGCCGAGGACCTCGACACCGGCCTGTACCGCGTCCGCAGCCGCACGCTGGCGTCGAGTACGTCACAGCCGCAGCCGCCCTCGGCCGGACAGCAGCAGGGCCGCGACGGCTACGGGTACCCCCCGGCCGGCGCCCCGCCCATGCCCGCCTCCCCGCCTCCCGGCGCGCCCGGCCACCGGCCGCAGGCCGCCGCGGGCCGCCCCTCCGGCGGCCCCGGCGCCATGCCCGGCCCCGCCACCCACGGCGGAGCGGGCACCCAGACGCGCCGCTGGATCGAGATCAACGGCACCCGCCACCAGATCTCGCGCTCGACCCTGGTCCTCGGCCGCAGCACCGACGCGGACGTGAGGATCGACGATCCCGGCGTCTCCCGCCGGCACTGCGAGATCCGGACCGGAACGCCCCCGACGATCCAGGATCTCGGATCCACCAACGGCATCGTGGTGGACGGGCAGCACACCACCCGCGCTACGCTCCGCGACGGCTCGCGGATCGTCGTGGGCAGCACCACCATCGTTTACCGGCAAGCCGAAGGGTGAAGCGGGGGCAATGTCAGAGCTGACCCTGACGGTCATGCGGTTGGGTTTCCTGGCCGTTCTGTGGCTGTTCGTCATCGTGGCCGTCCAGGTCATCCGTAGCGACCTCTTCGGTACGCGGGTCACCCAGCGCGGTTCGCGGCGCCAGGAGGCGCGGCCCCAGCAGGCCGCGCGCCAGGCCTCCGCGCCGCCGCAGCAGCGCGGCCAGCAGCAGAACACGGGCGGTCGCCAGCGCCGTGGCGCCCCGACCAAGCTCGTCGTGTCCGAGGGCACCCTCACCGGCACGACCGTCGCCCTCCAGGGCCAGACGATCACGCTGGGCCGGGCACACGACTCGACGATCGTCCTCGACGACGACTACGCCTCCAGCAGGCACGCCCGGATCTACCCCGACCGGGACGGCCAGTGGATCGTCGAGGACCTCGGGTCGACCAACGGCACGTACCTCGACCGGGCCCGTCTCACCACCGCCACGCCCATTCCGCTGGGCGCGCCGATCCGCATCGGCAAGACCGTCATCGAGCTGCGGAAGTAGTGGCTGCATCATGAAGAGGCGCGAGCGGAGCGAGCGAGCCGGGGCGGTCCCCGCCGCGCTCCCGGCCGGAGCGGCTGAAGCGTCCGGAGCGACTGAAGTGACCGGAGCGACCGGAGGGTGGGCAGTGTGGGTCGAGACCGGCTGTACCCCGATGCAGCGTCGACAGGGCAGGTGCGCATGACTCTGTCGCTGCGATTCGCCGCGGGCTCGCACAAGGGCATGATCCGCGAGGGCAACGAGGACTCCGGCTACGCCGGCCCCCGGCTCCTCGCCATCGCCGACGGCATGGGCGGCCAGGCCGCCGGTGAGGTCGCCTCCTCCGAGGTGATCTCCACCCTCGTCACGCTCGACGACGACGTCCCCGGCTCCGACATCCTCACCTCGCTCGGTACGGCGGTGCAGCGCGCCAACGACCAGCTGCGGATGATGGTCGAGGAGGACCCTCAGCTGGAGGGCATGGGCACCACGCTCACCGCCCTCCTGTGGACCGGCCAGCGGCTCGGTCTGGTGCACGTCGGCGACTCGCGCGCCTACCTGCTGCGCGACGGCGTCCTGACCCAGATCACCCAGGACCACACCTGGGTCCAGCGGCTCGTCGACGAGGGCCGGATCACCGAGGAAGAGGCCACCACCCACCCGCAGCGCTCGCTCCTCATGCGCGCGCTCGGCAGCGGCGACCACGTCGAACCCGACCTCTCCATCCGCGAGGTCCGGGCCGGCGACCGCTACCTGATCTGCTCCGACGGCCTGTCCGGCGTGGTCTCGCACCAGACGCTCGAAGACACCCTCGCGAGCTACCAGGGCCCGCAGGAGACCGTGCAGGAGCTGATCCAGCTCGCGCTGCGCGGCGGCGGCCCCGACAACATCACGGTGATCGTCGCCGACGTCCTCGACGTCGACGGCGGCGACACCCTCGCCGGCCACCTCAGCGACACCCCGGTCATCGTGGGCGCGGTCGCCGAGAACCAGGCCCAGCTGAACGACGGCGGGGCCATGCAGACCCCGGCCGGCCGCGCCTCCGGGCTCGGCCGCCACGCCTCTCACCGGCAGCCCCCGGCCGGCGGCTTCGGCCCGCCCGGCAGCGGCGACGACCAGGGCTACGACGGGATGCCCCCGGAGGGCTCCTTCGAGTCGTACACCGACGACGACTTCGTGAAGCCGCGCAAGGGCCGCAAGTGGCTCAAGCGCTCCTTCTTCCTCGTCCTGGTCCTCGCTCTCCTCGGTGGCGGCCTCTACGGCGGCTGGCGCTGGACGCAGACCCAGTACTTCGTGGGTTCCAAGGACCAGCACGTGGCGCTCTACCAGGGCATCAGCCAGGACCTGGCGTGGGTCTCGCTGTCGAAGGTCGAGAAGGACCACCCCGAGATCGAACTCAAGTACCTCCCCGCCTACCAGCGGAAGCAGGTCGAGAACACGATCGCGGGCGGCAGCCTCGGCAAGGCCGAGACGAAGATCACCGAGCTGGCCGTGCAGGCCTCCGCCTGCAAGAAGACCGAGCAGCGCCGCGCCGCCGCCGAGAAGGCCGCCGACCAGGCGAGCAAGCCGCCGGCCCAGAAGCCCGACGGCACCGCCACCCCCGACTCCAAGCCCACCACAGCCGCTCCGTCCCCGGGTCCCACCCTCACCGGGGAGGAGCAGAAGCTGGCCTCGAACTGCGGCAAGCAGTAAGCACCCGTAGGGGGGCCTTTCACCACCATGAGCGTTGTCACCAACACGACCACCATCGGCGCGATCGAGGCGCCGAGCCGTCGTAACACCGAGCTGGCGCTGCTCGCGTTCGCCGTCGTCATCCCGGTGTTCGCGTACCTCAACGTCGGCCTGGCCATCGACGGCAAGGTCCCGGCCGGCATGCTCGGGTACGGCCTCGGCCTCGCCCTCCTCGCGGGCGTCGCACACCTGGTGGTCCGGAAGTGGGCCCCGTACGCGGACCCGCTGATGCTGCCCCTGGCGACCCTGCTGAACGGCATGGGCCTGGTGCTGATCTGGCGCTTGGACCAGTCGCCGCGGCTGATCGCGACCTCGATGCGGCTCTACAAGAGCTTCAGCCCGGACGCCCCCAGCCAGATGATGTACTCGGCGATCGGCATCGCCATGTTCGTGGGCGTGCTGCTGCTGCTCAAGGACCACCGGGTCCTCCAGCGCTACACGTACATCTCCATGGTGGTCGCCCTCGTCCTCCTGCTGCTGCCGCTCGTGCCGGGCCTCGGCACGGACAGTTTCGGCGCCAAGATCTGGATCCGGGTCGGCGGCTTCTCGATCCAGCCGGGCGAGTTCGCCAAGCTGGTCCTCGCGGTGTTCTTCTCCGGCTACCTGATGGTGAAGCGGGACGCCCTGGCCCTGGCCAGCCGCCGCTTCATGGGTCTCTACCTGCCCCGGGGCCGCGACCTCGGCCCGATCCTGACGATCTGGGCGGTCAGCCTCCTCATCCTGGTCTTCGAGAACGACCTCGGCACCTCGCTGCTGTTCTTCGGCATGTTCGTGATCATGCTGTACGTGGCGACCGAGCGGACCAGCTGGATCGTCATGGGTCTGCTGATGGCGGCGGGCGGCGCGGTCGCCGTCAGCTCCTTCGCCAGCCACGTCCAGTCCCGCGTGGCGGCCTGGCTCGATCCCTTCGAGTGCCTGAAGACGGCGCCTGCCGACAGCAACATGGCGTACGCCTGCGACCAGATGACCCAGGTGCTGATGTCCTTCGGCTCCGGCGGCATCCTCGGCACCGGCCTCGGCCAGGGCAACTCCGACCTCATCGGCTTCGCCGCCAACTCCGACTTCATCTTCGCCACCGTCGGCGAGGAGCTCGGCCTCACCGGTGTGATGGTCTTCCTGCTCCTCTACGGGCTGATCGTCGAGCGCGGTGTCCGCACCTCCCTCGCCGCGCGCGACCCCTTCGGCAAGCTGCTCGCGATGGGCCTCTCCGGCGCCTTCGCGCTCCAGATCTTCGTCGTCGCCGGCGGTGTCCTGGGACTCATCCCGCTCACCGGCATGACCATGCCGTTCCTCGCGTACGGCGGTTCCTCCGTGATCGCCAACTGGGCACTGATCGGCATCCTGATCCGGATCAGCGACACCGCGCGCCGTCCCGCGCCCGCGCCCGCCCCGTCCCCCGACGCCGAGATGACCCAGGTGGTCCGTCCGTGAACAAGCCGCTGCGGCGGGTCGCGATCTTCTGCGGCCTGCTCATCCTCGCCCTGCTCCTGCGGGACAACTGGGTGCAGTTCGTCCGTTCCGACGAGCTGACCACGCACCCGAAGAACACCCGTGTCCGCATCGAGCGGTACGCCAACGAGCGCGGCAACATCATCGTCGACGGCAAGCCGATCACCGGCTCCGTCGACTCCAAGGACGAGTACTACAAGTACAAGCGGACCTACGTCGACGGCCCCATGTGGGCCCCGGTCACCGGCTTCGCCTCGCAGGCCTACGACGCCACCCAGATCGAGAAGCTCGAGGACGGCATCCTCACCGGCAACGACGACCGGCTCTTCTTCGACCGCACCCTCGCCATGTTCACCGGCGAGCAGAAGAAGGGTGGAGACGTCATCACCACCCTGAACGGCGCCGCGCAGAAGGCCGCCTTCGAGGGCCTCGGCAAGAACACCGGCGCCGTCGTCGCCATCGAGCCCCAGACCGGCAAGATCCTGGCGATGGCCTCCACCCCCTCGTACGACCCCTCCTCCATCGCCGGCTACTCCGGCAAGGACGAGGAGGCCTGGGTAGCGCTGGAGAAGGACAAGAACAAGCCGAAGCTGAACCGGGCGCTCCGCGAGATCTACCCGCCCGGCTCCGTCTTCAAGGTCGTCACCGCCGCCGCCGCGCTGGAGAACGGCAAGGTCGACGACATCAACGCGCCGACCGACACCCCCGACGGCTGGAAGATCCCCCTCTCGACCAAGGAGATGGTCAACCACGCCAGCGGCTGCGCGAACGCCAGCCTGAACAGGGCGCTGGAGATCTCCTGCAACTCGGTCTTCGCGAAGCTCGGCGACGACGTCGGCCGCGACAAGATGGTCGAGATGGCCGAGAAGTTCGGTTTCAACGCCGAGCAGTTCACCCCGGTCCGCTCCTCCGCCTCCGTCTACGACAAGAAGTCCGACCGCGGCGGCAACGCGCTCTCCTCCATCGGCCAGTTCAACACCGCGACCACCCCGCTCCAGATGGCGATGGTCACGGCGGCGATCGCCAACGACGGCAAGCTGATGAAGCCGTACATGATCGACGAGCTGCGCGCCCCGAACGTCGACCTGGTCAAGAAGAACGAGCCCGAGGAGCTGAGCCGCCCGGTCTCGCAGGAGACCGCCCAGAAGCTCCAGCAGATGATGGAGAACGTCGTCGCCAACGGCACCGGCGGCAACGCCGACCTGAAGGCGGACGGCGTGAAGGTCGGCGGCAAGACGGGTACGGCCCAGCACGGCGCGAAGAACGCCAAGCGCCCCTACGCCTGGTTCATCTCGTACGCGAAGACCTCCGAGGGCTCCCCGGTCGCGGTCGCCGTCATCGTGGAGGACTCGGCGGGCACGAACCGCGAGGACATCAGCGGTGGCGGCCTGGCCGCCCCGATCGCGAAGGCCGTGATGAAGGCGGTCCTGAAGACCCGGGGATGATCCCCGGCACGGCAGGGGCCAGGTACCGGTCGGGTATCAGCTACCGGCCCCGGGCGGAACGCCTGCCCGGGGCCGGTAGCGTATGCGCGAACAGCACACACCGCCGGACCACCCATGGGTGCGGTCGGGACAGACGGAGAGGGCTGGATTAGCTATGGAAGAGCCGCGTCGCCTCGGCGGCCGGTACGAGCTGGGCTCGGTGCTCGGCCGTGGTGGCATGGCCGAGGTGTACATCGCCCAGGACACCCGGCTCGGCCGCACCGTCGCCGTGAAGACGCTGCGGGCCGACCTGGCCCGTGACCCGTCCTTCCAGGCCCGGTTCCGCCGTGAGGCACAGTCCGCCGCCTCGCTGAACCACCCGGCGATCGTCGCGGTCTACGACACCGGCGAGGACTACGTCGACGGGGTCTCCATCCCGTACATCGTGATGGAGTACGTCGACGGCTCGACCCTGCGTGAGCTGCTGCACTCGGGGCGCAAGCTGCTGCCCGAGCGCACCCTCGAAATGACGGTCGGCATCCTCCAGGCGCTGGAGTACTCGCACCGCGCCGGCATCGTGCACCGCGACATCAAGCCGGCGAACGTCATGCTGACGCGCACCGGCCAGGTCAAGGTCATGGACTTCGGCATCGCGCGCGCCATGGGCGACGCGGGCATGACCATGACGCAGACCGCCGCGGTGATCGGCACGGCCCAGTACCTCTCCCCGGAGCAGGCCAAGGGCGAGCAGGTCGACGCCCGCTCCGACCTGTACTCCACCGGCTGCCTGCTGTACGAGCTGCTCACCGTCCGTCCCCCGTTCATCGGCGACTCCCCGGTCGCGGTCGCGTACCAGCACGTCCGCGAGGAGCCGCAGCCGCCGAGCAACTTCGACCCCGAGATCACGCCCGAGATGGACGCCATCGTCCTCAAGGCGCTGGTCAAGGACCCCGACTACCGCTACCAGTCCGCCGACGAGATGCGCGCGGACATCGAGGCCTGCCTCGACGGCCAGCCGGTCGCGGCGGCGGCCGCGATGGGCATGGCGGCGGCGCCCGCGTACGGCGGGGGCTACGGCGGCTACCCGCCGGAGGACCAGCCGACCACGGCCCTGCGCCAGGCCGACCCCGGCGGCCAGACCGCCATGCTCCCCCCGATCAACCCGAACGACGGCGGCTACGGCTACGACGACCGTCCGGACCGCCGTCGCGGCGGCGGTCAGAAGAAGTCGAACACCTCGACGATCCTGCTGGCCCTCGCCGGCGTCCTGGTGCTCATCGGCGCGATCTTCATCGGCGTCTCGCTCTTCGACAAGAAGGACGGCCCGGATCCGGTCACGGTCCCGCAGCTGGTCGGCGAGAAGCTGGACGTCGCGACGAAGCACGCAGCCAACGTGAAGCTGAAGGTCCAGCAGGCGGGCACCGAGCGCTGCGAGCAGCCCACCGGCGCCATCTGCCGCCAGGAGCCGGTCGCGGACAACGTCGCGAAGCTGGCGCCCGAGAGCACGATCAAGGTGTACGTCTCCGAGGGCGCGCCGCTCGTGGAGGTCCCGGACGTCCAGGAGCAGTCCCAGGAGCGGGCCACGAAGTCCCTGGAGGACAAGGGCTTCAAGGTCAAGGTCGAGGAGGAGGAGGCCGACGCGAACCCGGGCTCGGTCCTGCGCCAGAACCCGGACGGCGGCACCAAGGCGGAGAAGAACACCGAGGTGACGATCACCATCGCGAAGAAGAAGCTGAGCACGGTTCCCCCCGTGGTCGGCAACCAGCTCGCGCAGGCCGAGCAGCAGCTGAAGGCGCTGGGCTTCGTGGTGGTCACCGAGGAAGCGGACTCCGAGAAGCCGAAGGGCGAGGTCCTGGAGCAGACTCCGGAGGGCAACTCCTCGGTCGCGGGAGGCTCCGAGGTCAGGCTCAAGGTCTCCAAGGGCCCGCAGCAGACCCAGGTCGTGATCCCCGACGGCCTCGCGAACCGTCCCTTCAAGGACGTCAAGGCGCAGCTCGAGGCCATGGGCCTGGCGGTCGTCCAGAAGGGTTCGGACAAGGAGGACGCGATGGTCGTCGCCACGAATCCGGGCGCGAACACCCCCGTCAACACGGGCTCCTCGGTGGACGTCTTCACCATGGGCGGCGGTCTTCCCGGCAACTCCGGTGACAACAACAACGGGGACAACAACGGCGGCAACAACGGCGGCGACAACGGCGGCTTCGGCCTGTTCGACTGATCGCCCGCCCCGTACGACGGGAGAGCCCCGGCATCCAGGACGGATGCCGGGGCTCTCCCGTGTGTCGCGGCCCGGAGGCTCAGCGCAGCTCCGCCGGGGGCGTCCGGTCGCGGTCGACCCGCTCCGTGCGCTCCAGCTCGCCCCAGACGATGTAGCGGTAGTCCGAGGTGTACATGGGCGTGCAGGTGGTGAGCGTGATGTACCGGCCCGGCCCGGTCTTGCCGGACTCCTTCGGGACGGGCTGGAGGACGTCCACGTTGTACTTCGTGGTCTCGGGCAGGGCCTTGTAGACCTTGTAGACGTACCAGGTGTCCTTGGACTCGAAGACGATCGCGTCCCCGGTCTTCAACTTGTGGATGTTGTGGAACTTCGCGCCGTGCCCGTCCCGGTGCGCGGCCAGCGTGAAGTTGCCCTGCTTCTCCTGCGGGAGCGCGGCCTTGATCGGGTCGGTGTAGTAGCCGGCCACGCCGTTGTTGAGGACGTCGGGGTCGGTGCCCCGCTTCACCAGGACCTCGCCGTCGCCCATCGCCGGCACGTGCAGGAAGCCGATGCCGTCCCGGGTGTCGAGCGCGCCCGGGGCGTCGTCGGCCCAGTGGTCGCGGACCTGGGCGCCGTCCTGGTCGGCGGCGCGGTCGGCGAGGACGTTGGTCCACCACAGCGAGTAGAGGACGAAGAGACCGAGCACCAGGCCGGCTGTGATGAGGAGTTCGCCGAGGACACTGATGATCCCGGCGATCCGGTTGCGCGCTCGTGCCACTAGGTCGTCCCGTCGTCCCGTCCGGAGGTGTGGGGTCTCAGCCTACGAGCGCTTCGGGCTTCCCCTTGCTGCGCGGGCGTTCCTCCAGGAGCCTGCCCCACACGATCATGCGGTACGTGCTGGTGAATTCGGGCGTGCAGGTGGTGAGCGTGATGTACCGGCCGGGCTCGGTGAAGCCCGACCCCTTCGGGACGGGGTCGATCACGGACACGTTGGAGGGCGAGGTCTGCGGCAGGATGCTCGCCATCTCGTACGTGTAGTACGCGTTCCGGGTCTCGACGACGATCGGGTCGCCGGGCTGCAGCCGGTTGATGTACCGGAAGGGCTCGCCGTGCGTGTTGCGGTGGCCCGCCACCGCGAAGTTGCCCTGCTTGTCGGAGGGCATGGCCGTCTTGAGGCTGCCCTCGGCGTAGTGGCCGGCCATGCCCTTGTCGAGGACCTTGGTCTTGTCGATGCCCTCGGCGATGGGGACGACGACGTCCAGCTTGGGGATGTACATGATGGCGAAGCCCTCGCCGGGCTCGAAGACGTCCGGCTCGTCCTTGTCCACGCCCTTGGCCCAGGTGTCCTCGATCCGCTCCTTGGCCTGGTTCGTCTCCTGGCCGGCGAGGACGTTCGTCCACCACAGCTGGTAGGTGACGAAGAGCAGCATGACGACGCCGAGGGTGATGAAGAGCTCGCCGACGACCCGGCTGGCGACGACGCCGACGCTGTCCTTGGCCTCGCGGGCGGCCCGCCGGGCCTCCACCCGGGAGAGGGGAGCGGCCGGTTTCGCCGCGGCGGCGGGTGGAGCGCCCCGGCGGCCCTTGCCCCGGCCGCCCTTGGCGGCACGGCGGCGCTCGGCCCGCCCGGGTCCGGGGGCCCGCTCGGGTCCGGGGGCCTGCTCGGCGTCCGTCCCCGAAGGCCCCGGGGGGCCCTCGACGACCGGCAGGGCCGCCGTCTCGTCCGGCCGGGGGTTCGGGGCCTCCTCGGTGCCGTACGGCCCGTAGGAGGGCTCGTAGGGGCTCTCGGGAGGCCCGGTCCGGTGGTCGGAGGACTGCCCGTGCGGGTACGGCTGAGCCGGCGCGTAGGAATTGTCCGGTACGTACGGATCGGCCTGCGCGTACGGCTCGTCGGGCGCGTAGGTCTCCGCAGGGGCGTACGCCTCCGGGGACGCGTACGGGTCGACGGGCGCCGCGTACGGACCGGCCGCGGGCGCGTACGGGTCCGCGGCGGACGCGTACGGATCGGCGGGGGCGTACGGATCGGCGGGGGCGTACGGATCGGCCGGCGCGTACGGTTCCGTCCCCGGTGCGTACCCGTTCCCGTTCCCGTTCCCGGGCGCGTGCCCGTCCCCCGGTATCGGCTCCTGCCCCGGCTCGTGCGTATCCCGGAACCACGGCGAGCCCGCCGTCACGCGACGGCCTTGCCCACCACCGGCGCGAGCCCTGCCGACCGGCCGACCGCCCCCTTGTCCCCGCACTCCTCCAGCCAGTTGGCGAGCATCAGGTGTCCGTGCTCGGTGAGGACGGACTCGGGGTGGAACTGCACCCCCTCGACCGGGAGTTCGCGGTGCCGCAGGCCCATGATGATGCCGTCCTCGGTCCGCGCGGTGACTTCGAGCTCGGCAGGCAGGGCGGCGGGCTCGGCGGCCAGCGAGTGGTAGCGGGTGGCGGTGAACGGCGACGGCAGACCGGCGAAGACGCCCCGGCCGCCGTGCGTGACGGGCGAGGTCTTGCCGTGCAGCAGCTCGGGCGCGCGGTCGACGACGCCGCCGTACGCCACGGCCATCGACTGCATGCCGAGGCAGACGCCGAAGACGGGCACGCCGGTCTCCGCGCAGTGCCGGACCATGTCGACGCAGATCCCGGCCTGCTCGGGCGTGCCGGGACCGGGCGACAGGAGGACGCCGTCGAAGCCGTCCTGGGCGTGGCTCAGCTCGACCTCGTCGTTGCGCAGGACCTCGCACTCGGCGCCGAGCTGGTAGAGGTACTGAACGAGGTTGAAGACGAAGCTGTCGTAGTTGTCGACGACGAGAATCCGCGCGCTCACTGGCCGTCCACCGTCACATCGTTGAACGGAAGCAGCGGCTCCGCCCAGGGGAACACGTACTGGAAGAGGACGTAGACGATCGCGAGGGACAGCACGATCGAGATCAGCGCCCGTACCCACGCGTTGCCCGGCAGATGCCGCCAGATCCAGCCGTACATGACGTCGACCGCCCCTTCCGTTCGTTACGGGGACCAGAGTACGGGGCGAGGGGGCCGGGAGGGGGCAGCTGTCCAAAGCCTGTGGACGACGGGCGGCGACCCGGGACCGTCGTCCACAGTCCGTGGACGGGGCCGGGGCCGGGGCGGGATCCGGTCAGCCCACCGGCTTCGCCTGGTGGAGGTCCACCGTGCCCGAGTAGCCGGGAAGGGACACCGACCGGTGCTCGTCGACCTTCCAGCCGAGCCCGTACGCCTTGACGTAGAGCTGGTAGTTCCGGATGGCCGGGGAGTCGGCCAGCGCCCTGCCCAGCCGGCCCCGGTCGCCCACGGCGGTGATCTTGTAGGGCGGTGAGTAGACGCGGCCCTGGAGGATCAGGGTGTTGCCGACGCAGCGCACGGCGCTGGTGGAGATGAGCCGCTGGTCCATGACCCGGATGCCCTCGGCACCGCCCTGCCAGAGGGCGTTGACGACGGCCTGGAGGTCCTGCTGGTGGATGACCAGGTCGTTGGCCTGCGGTTCGGGGTAGCCGGGGGCGGCCCGGGCGTTCGGCGGGGCGTCGTCGAGGGTGACGGTGAGGCCGGATCCGGAGATCTCGGTGGTGCCGGCCGCCGCCTCCAGCGCTTCGAGCTTCTCGTCCTCCGCGCGCGTGGAGCCGTCGTCGCGAGCGGCGAGGGAGTCCACCTGGGAGCGGAGGGCGGCGGCGGACTCGTCGAGTCCGGCGTTCTTGTGGCTGCGTTCCTCGATGAGGTCGGAGAGCCTGAGGAGGGAGGCGTCCGTGCGGAGGTTGGTGCCCCTGGCGGTGTTGAAGCTCGTGACGAAGATCAGTCCGGCGAGGGCGAAAACGGCGAGGGTGAGCAGCCGGACGGGGCGCCACCTCGCGGTGCGGCCCGGCCCTTCGGGAGTACCGGCGGAATTGCTCAACGTACCCTGATCCCCTTCGGTGCCGCGGAACCACTACGCTAACGGACGCCCGGGGGACGCAGACGTCCTCCTTCGTCACATCCCGGCGCCAGCCACAGTTCCCTGCGCGGTCACGCAGCGCATCGACAGGAGAGTCCCTCGTGCCGAAGTCACGGATCCGCAAGAAGGCCGACTTCACGCCTCCGCCCGCCAAGCAGGCCACCAGCATCAAGCTGACCAATCGCAGCTGGGTGGCGCCGGTGATGCTGGCCCTGTTCGCCATCGGTCTGGTGTGGATCGTGGTCTTCTACGTCACCGACGGCTCGATGCCGATCGAGTCGATCAGGAACTGGAACATCGTGGTGGGCTTCGGCTTCATCGCGGCCGGTTTCGGCGTCTCCACGCAGTGGAAGTAGCGGTGGTCCGGCCGCCCGCGAGGGCGGCCTAGCGTCCGTACCGGGCGCCCGTCAAGCTCTCCCCTGAGTTTATCCACAGCGTTGTGCACAGCACTGGATAACTTACGAAGATCTGTGGATAACTCACACGGCGTTGACGCCGGTGCGATCGCGTCCGCCTTCGGCACGCCCTGACGCGCCCCTCACCTTCCTGGAAAAACCCCAGGTCACAGGTGAGGGGCGCGTTCTTTTCCCACGGAGCGGGAAGGTTCCGCCACACACTGTGGATAACTCTGGGGAAAGCTCGCCCGGAAGCTCATCCACAGCCCTGTGTGCTCAGGCGAGCGCGGTCGAACGGAAGAGCACGATCCCCAGGTCGAGCAGGAAAACCAGTCCACAGGCTGTGTACTGCACCAGGTTCCGGCGGGCCCGGGGCGCGTGCACCAGCGCGTACGTCACCAGGGCGCCGCCGACCAGACCGCCGATGTGGGCCTCCCAGGAGATCCCCGGACGGGTGAAGGTCAGCAGCAGGGACAGCGCCACGAAGAGGACGACCGGTCGCATGTCGTGCCGTCGGCGGCGGGCGAGCACGACCCAGGCGCCGATCAGTCCGAAGACGATCCCGGAGGCGCCGAGCGAGAGCTGGTTCTGCGGGGAGAGCAGATAGGCGAGCGCCGATCCGGAGAGACCGGAGAGCAGGACCAGGACCGTGTACCGGATCCGGCCCAGCTCAGGTTCGACGATCCCGCCGATCACCCAGAGTCCCAGCATGTTGAAGAGGAAGTGCGGGATCTCCTGGTGGAGGAAGGCGGAGGTGAGCAGCCGGTACCACTCGCCGTCCGCGACCCCGACCAGCTCGCCGGTCGGGAGGAAGGCGTACCCGATGAGCCCCAGGTCGTCGACGAGCCGGTCGCCCACCACCTGGACGGCGATGAAGAGCGCCAGGTTGATCGCGATGAGGATCTTGGTGACGAAACGTTCGTCCGTGGCGATCCGGCCGCCCGCGAGCGTCCGGGGCCGGTTGGCGTCGGGGGCGTGCCCGGTCCCCGAGCCGCCGCGCACGCAGTCGGGGCACTGGAATCCGACGGAGGCGGAGATCATGCACCGCGGACAGATGGGCCTGTCGCAGCGGGCGCAGCGGATGCCGGTCTCGGTCTCCGGGTGGCGGTGGCAGCGCGGCAGTCCGGGCTGAGAGTCCATGGGAGGTCCCGTCCCTTCCGGCTCAGCGCTTCTCGATCACCACGGACTCGATGACCACGTCCCGGAGCGGACGCTCGGTGTGCGGATCGGTCGCGGTCTCCGCGATCGCGTCCACGACCTTGCGGCTCTCCTTGTCCACGACCTCGCCGAAGATCGTGTGCTTGCGGTTGAGCCAGGTCGCGGGGGCGACGGTGACGAAGAACTGCGAGCCGTTGGTCCCGGGGCCGGCGTTGGCCATGGCGAGGAGGTAGGGCCGGTCGAAGAAGAGCTCCGGGTGGAACTCGTCGGCGAAGGAGTAGCCGGGGTCGCCGGTGCCGTCGCCCAGCGGGTCACCGCCCTGGATCATGAAGTCCTTGATGACCCGGTGGAAGACCGTCCCGTCGTAGAGCGGGTCCTCGGAGACCGCGCCGGTGGCGGGGTGGGTCCATTCGCGCGCGCCGGTCGCGAGGTCGGTGAAGTTTCGGACCGTCTTCGGCGCGTGGAACGGCATCAGCCGCACCTCGATGTCGCCCAGGCTCGTCTTGAGGATCGCGTACAGCTGCTCGGCCACGGTCGCCTTCCGTCCACGTCGGGTCGCGTCAGGCCACGCCTGACTCTGCGGTGAACGATCCTCGCATGCCCCGGATGCCCGCCCCGCATGCCGGACCTGGCTCCGACGGGCATGATTCCGGAGAGGATGGAAAGGCGAAAACCTGACATCGCCACCGAGGAGGAGGAATCCCGTGACCCGCATGGACAGCGTGCGCGCCGCCACAGGTTCGGCGAAGGAGAGTGTTCTGCACGCCGCCGACGCGGTGGCACCCTACGCCGAGACGGCCAGGGACCAAGCCACGCACTACGCGCACGAGGCGCGGGAGATCATCGCGCCCAAGCTCTCCAAGGCCGCCAAGCAGGCCCGTACGCAGGCTCGTACCCAGTACGACGCGTACGTCGCACCGCGGGTACCGCCGCGGGTCGACGCGGCCGCACACCGTGCGGCGGTCAAGACCCGCCGGGCCGCCCGTCAGGCAGCCGACTACACCGCTCCGCGCGTCGAGAGCGCGGTCGCCGCCACCGGGCCCGCCCTTGAGGAGGCCGGTGCGCGTTCCACGGCCGCCTGGGCCGCGCTGCGCGGTCAGGTGACGCCGAAGGACATCCAGAAGATCGTGAGGAAGCACGAGCGCCGGGCCCGGACCGGGCGCCTCGCCAAGGGACTCGTCGTCCTCGGCGTGGTGGCCGGCGGCGTGTTCGCCGCCTGGAAGTGGTGGGACAAGCAGTCCAATCCCGACTGGCTGGTCGAGCCGCCCGCCGCCACCGAGGTGGACGAGGAGGTCACCGTGCTGACGTCCGTCGACGGCAGTGGGGCCGTCCTCGATCCCGAGGTGGAGGCCAAGGAGAACGAAACCCTGGCCGAGGCCGTGGAGCTGGACGTCAAGGAGGCCAAGGAGGAGGCCGAACGACGCGACGAGGGCCGCTGACCGGGCGGGATTCCCCCATGGGCCCCTGCCGGCTCCTGCCGTACGGTGCGGGTGCCTGCGGGGTCCTGCCGTACGGGGCCGAGCCCTGACGGGTCCTGATGGATAGCGCCGGGTCCTACTGGATTCCGCCGCCGGACAGTGCCGGTTCCTACTGCTGAGTCGTGCCGCCGGACAGTGCCGGTTCCTACTGCTGAGTCGTGCCGCCGGACAGTGCCGGGTCCTACCGGGCCCTGTCGTCCAGGGCCGGGTTCCACCGGTTCCCGCCGGACGGTCCGGGCGGTGCCGGGTCCTGTCGGGCGGTGGCGGAACGCCGTGAGCGTCGGCGTCGAGTCGTCACGGGTGGGGTGCGGGGAGTGCACGTCGTGGTCTCCCCGCGCCCTACGCCGCCGAGGCGAGCGCCAGCTCCGTCAGCGCGGCCGGGTCGCTCTCGGGCGCGGCGGACGCGGACGACCGCTGGCGCGCCGCCGGGGAGGAACCGTGGGCCTCGGCGGCGATGCGCTGCTTGATGGTGGGCGGCAGGGAGCGGTCCCCGGCGAGCGGCCACCGGTGCGCCCGCTGTGCCGGTACGGAGGCGGACGCGCGCTCCCCGGCGGCGGCGGAGGTGGTCACGGCGGCGGGAGCGGCCGGCTCCTCGGGCTGCTGCACGGCGGGCTGCTGGGCCGCGGCGGCGGTGCCCGTCAGGCCGACGGAGGCGAGCAGGGCGAAGAGGACGGAGATGAAGGCGGCCCAGAACTGCTTGACCTTGGCGGTGGCCATGATCCCTCACTTTCGTGATGTTCTCGGATGGTTCATTTCGGGTTGCGCGCTTTACATACCTTCCTCATGATGTGGCTGCGCTCCGGAATGACACGGAGCGACGCCGCCCGTGCGCAGTTCTTCGGATGAACACCACTCGTACGGATCAGCGGGCGGCTTCCGCCCACCGCACGGCGGGCCCGGTCGCCGCTCCCGCGACCAGGAAGACCCCGCCCAGGAGCAGCCACCCGGGCACGCCCCACCCGATGAGCAGCGTGGCGACGAGCAGCGGCCCGAGGGTGCGGGCGACGGGGACTCCGGTGCCGTAGAAGCCCTGGTACTGGCCGATCCGGTCGGCGGGCGCCAGCGCGAAGCCGATCTGCCACGAGCCCGCGGAGTGCCGCATCTCGGCGAGGACCTGGAGCACGGCCCCGAGGACGAGCACCGCCACCGCGACCCCCGCCGACGCCTCCGACAGCGCTCCCGGAAGGGCTCCCGACAACCCGAAGACCGCGCACGCGGCGCACATGACCGCCCCCGACCACCGCACCGCCCGCGCGGCCGTGGCGAGGTCCGTCACGGAGCGGGCGGCGCGGACCTGGAAGAGCGTCACGACGCCCGTGTTGAGGACGAAGAGCGCCGACACGGTCCAGCCGGGCGCCGCCGTCCGCTCCACGATCCACAGCGGCAGGGCGAGGCTGAGGAGCGGCATCCGCAGCAGCATCAGGGCGTTGAGGAGGGCGAGGAGCGCGTACGGTCGGTCCCGCAGCACCGCGAGCCCCGGCCCGCCGCCCGGCGGCCCCGGGGCGGGCGCCACCGCGGGCAGCCGGCCCAGGACGAGCGCGCAGCCCAGGAACGCGACGGCGTCCAGCGCGAACACGGCGAGGTACGCGCTCCGCGTCCCGGCGTGCAGCGCGAGCCCGCCGAGCGCGGCTCCCACGGCGAGTCCGCCGTTGAGGGTGGCCTGGAGCCGGGCGAGCACCCGCGTCCGCGCGGCCGGCCCGACGAGCCCGGCGAGCAGGGCCTGGCGGGCCGCGGCGAGCCCGCTCTGCGCCGTGGCGTACGCGACGGCCGCGCAGAGGAACGGCACGAAGGACCGCAGGACGAGGAAGCTCCCGACGGACACGGCGGTGGCCAGGGCGAGCAGGACGGCGGTCCCGCGCGGCCCCCGCCGGTCGGCCAGGTGCCCCAGCGGCACCCCGGCGAGCGACCCGACGGCCCAGGCGACCGCGAGTCCGGCCCCGATCTGCGGCGCGGAGAGTCCGACGATCCGCGTGAAGTAGAGCGCCGAGGAGACGTAGAAGGCCCCGTCCCCGACCGCGTTGACGAACTGCGCGACCACCAGCGCGCGGGGCGCACGCCCGCCGCCCTCCCCTCCGCGCCTCCCGGCCCCCTCCTCGCGCGCGTGCCCACCGTTCCCGAACTCGCACGGACCGGGCTCGCACGGACCGGGCTCGCACGGACCGGGCTCGCACGGACCGGGCTCGTACGGACCGGATTCGCGCGGCCCGGCCCCGGGCGGACCGGGCTCGCACGGACCGGGCTCGCACGGACCGGGCTCGTACGGACCGGATTCGCGCGGCCCGGCCCCGGGCGGACCGGGCTCGTACGGCCCGGCCCCGTACGTCCGCCCCCGCGCGTTCGACTCGTTCGCCATGGACACGACGCTAGGACCGAATGGCCCGCCCTCCCTGGTCCATTGACGCCCACCGTGCCTGGGCCACTTGGGCTCTTGATCACCCAGCGCCACGGCCCCGGATCCCGGAAGAAACGCGAAAGACCCCCCTGAACCCGCGCTTCCGCAGGTCAGGGGGGTCCGTCCGGAGTGGAGCCTAGGGGAGTCGAACCCCTGACATCTGCCATGCAAAGACAGCGCTCTACCAACTGAGCTAAGGCCCCGGAACGAGGACAGCGTACCGGGTCACCCCCCATGTCCGGCAAAAGGATTGGGACTCCCGGTCCGCGACCACGCTCCGTAAGATGCTGACCGAGGTTCGCAGTGGCGAACCGCAGGGATGGGGAGAAGTGATGGACGCAGCGCAGCAGGAAGCCACGGCCAGAGCCAGAGAGCTTCAGCGCAGTTGGTACGGGGAGCCGCTGGGGGCGCTCTTCCGTCGGCTGATCGACGATCTCGGGCTCAATCAGGCCAGGCTCGCGGCCGTGCTCGGACTCTCCGCGCCCATGCTGTCCCAGCTGATGAGCGGCCAGCGGGCGAAGATCGGCAACCCGGCCGTCGTCCAGCGCGTCCAGGCCCTCCAGGAGCTCGCCGTGCAGGTCGCCGACGGCAGCGTCAGCGCCGCCGAGGCCACGGACCGGATGGACGAGGTCAAGAAGTCGCAGGGCGGCTCGGTCCTCACCGGCTCGGGCCAGACCGGCACCGGCTCCGGCGCCCCGACCGTGCGCCGGGTGGTCCGCGAGATCCAGTCCCTGCTGCGCTCCGTCTCGGCCGCGGGCGACATCATCGACGCCGCCGACTCGCTCGCCCCGGCCCACCCGGAACTGGCAGAGTTCCTCCGGGTGTACGGCGCCGGGCGCACCGCGGAGGCGGTCGCCCACTACGAGTCGCACCAGAACTGAGGGGTCCGGCGGCCGGCCGGGCCCGCGGAGAGTCGACGCGACGGGGAGCGGGCGCAGCACGATGGGTGAGGTCTTCGCCGGACGGTACGAGCTGATCGACCCGATCGGACGGGGCGGGGCGGGCGCGGTGTGGCGGGCCTGGGACCACCGGCGCCGCCGCTACGTGGCGGCCAAGGTGCTCCTGCAGAGCGACGCCCACACCCTGCTCCGCTTCGTCCGCGAGCAGGCGCTGCGCATCGACCACCCGCACGTCCTGGCCCCGGCCAGCTGGGCTGCCGACGACGACAAGGTCCTCTTCACCATGGACCTGATGGCCGGCGGCTCCCTGGCCCACGTCATCGGGGACTACGGCCCGCTGCCGCCCCGCTTCGTCTGCGTCCTCCTCGACCAGCTGCTCTCGGGGCTCGCCACGGTGCACGCGGAGGGGGTCGTCCACCGGGACATCAAGCCGGCCAACATCCTCCTCGACGTCACCGGGACCGGGCGGCCGCACCTGCGGCTGTCCGACTTCGGCATCTCCATGCGCAAGGGCGAACCCCGGCTCACCGAGACCGACCACGTCGTGGGAACGCCCGGTCACTTCGCGCCCGAGCAGCTCCTCGGCGCCGAACCGGACTTCACCGCCGACCTGTTCGCCGTCGGCCTGGTCGCGCTCTATCTGCTCCAGGGCCGCAAGCCGGACTCGCGGGCCCTGGTCGAGCACTTCCTCACGTACGGCACCCCGAGCGCCCCCGAGGGCGTCCCGGAGCCCCTGTGGCAGGTGCTCGCGGGGCTGCTCCAGCCCGATCCGCAGGTCCGCTTCCGGACGGCCACGGGAGCGCGCAAGGCGCTGAGCGCCGCCGTCGAGATGCTGCCCGAGCCGGCCGCCGACGAGGAGCCGGTCGAGATCTTCGACCAACTCGGCCCCCTGCCGCCCGGCTTCGGACCCGAAGGCCCCGAAAACCCCGTAGGCCCTGAAGGCCCCAGGAGCCCCGCGAGCCCCAAGAGCCCCGGGAACTCCACAAGTCCCGCAGGCCCCACGAGCTCCACGGCCCGCCCCGCACAGGACCATCAGGGCGCCCGGAACCCCTCCACTGCCCCCGCCCAAGCCACGGCCACCGACCCCGGGCGCCCCCTCCCCCCGCCCGTACCGGCTCAGGAGCGGCCCGCCGGGCCCGTGCACCCCGTACCGCCGCCACAGCCGCCCCCGCAGCCGGCCGTCGCTCCGGCGGCCCCGCCGCCCCGGCCCTCCGAGACGGGCAGCTTCCACCTCCCCCCGCCGGTCGCGTACCCGGCGTCGCCGTACGGACAGGCCCCTCCGCACCCGTACACCGCTCCTCCCGTCCAGGCCCCCGGCCCCTACGGGTACCCGCAGCCGGTGACGGCCCCCGCGCCCGTCCCCGTGCGCCGGCCGGGACCGCCCCCGAAGGTCGCGGTCCCGGTGCTCCTGTTCGCGCTCGTCTCCCTCGCGGTCGGCCTCTGGGCCCTCACTCAGGTCTGAGGAGTCACGCCGCCCGTCGGCGCGCCACCAGCGTCCACGCGCCGAGGCCGAGCAGCAGCACCGTCCCGGTGCCGATCCCGGCCGTGGCGACCAGCCGCATGGAGTCGCCGCGCGCCGCCTCCTCGGCCGCCTGCGCGCCGCTGGACCCCTTCTCGGCCGACCTCTTGTCGTCGGGGGTCACGGCGAACGGGCCGGGGTCCGCGTCGTACCCGGGGCCGGCCTTCGCCGCGTTCAGCACGTTCACCCGCAGCGTCAGCGGCACCGGCCCGTCGCCGTACTCCTCGGCGATCTCCGGGCTGAGCGTGGCGGACAGGTAGTACCAGCCGGCGAACCGCATCCCGCTCGTGGACTCGGTGTACGAGGTGCGGTTCTCGTGCGCCACCGGCCGCTGCGGGCCGAGCGCCAGCGTCGCCTGCTTCCCGCCGTAGCCGACGGTCTCCGCGTCGACGTGGCCGAGCGCCGGATTCTCCAGGGAGAGCACCAGGGCGTTGGAGACGTGGTCGTCGCCCTCGGCGCTGCTGCCCAGTTCGGCGGTGGCGAAGAGCTGCTGCCCCCAGTCGAGGGGGACCCGGTAGAAGAGGGTCTGCCCCGGCCGGATGTCGGCCCGCCACTCGCCCTGCGTGAGCGAGGCCGCGTCGTAGACCCCCGAGCCGCCCTGCCGGGGCTCGGGT
The DNA here is from genome assembly GCF_001280125.1 of Streptomyces sp. NRRL F-6492. Classification (GTDB taxonomy): domain Bacteria; phylum Actinomycetota; class Actinomycetes; order Streptomycetales; family Streptomycetaceae; genus Streptomyces. Next base: position 203,079 of record NZ_LGEG01000001.1, on the reverse strand, counting down.
TCGCCCGTCAGGGGCGCGGGCGTGGCGGACGGCCAGGCCTCCGGAAGCTCGGTCGGCCCCGCCTTCTTCAGGAGCGGTTCGGCCAGGTGCCGGATCTCGACGTCCCAGTCGGACTGGTCGGAGCCCGCCTTCGTGGTGCGCTCGACGAGCACGTAGTAGTTGCCCGGCTGCTGGCAGCTCGAACTGTCCGGGTTCACCGTGCGGCGGGCGTACGCGGCGAGGGGGCGGGTGTACCGGGCCGAGGAGAAGCCCATCTGCTGGTAGCCGCACTCGGTGCCGGAGTTGTCCTGGATGCTGACCTTGAAGCCGTCGCCGTAGTCGACCTTGCCGCCGGGCCCGGGGACGGCGACCACGGAGACGTAGGTGTTCCGCTTTCCGTCGAGGACGACCCGGTAGTAGACCTTGCCGTTCTTCCGGAGCGTGTCGCGGTAGGTCCGCCCGGTCTCCAGCGGCTGCGCGTCCGAGCTGGAGGCGGCCCCCCGGACCCGCTGGGCGGTGGCGTCGAAGGTGTACGGAGGGAGCGCCTCGCCGCCTGCGGCCCGGGCCTGGGCGGGCGTCCCCGCCACCGTTCCCACCGCCGCGGCGGCCGCGATCAGGGCCCCCGCCCTCCTGCCGATGCCGATCCGCTTCTTCACGCGCTCCCCCTCGTCGCTTCCGCTTCGCCCGAGCGAGCAACATATTCGCCCGGGCAAACCACCGACAGGGCCCGGTGAGATCCGAACGGCCCCGGAACGGAGCGAAGCCCCGGTCCGCACAAGTGCGGCCGGGGCTTCACCCACAGACGGTGTTCGTCTCAGACACCCGAACCTGCGGGCACGGAGTCGGTCGCCTCCGTCCACAGATCCTGCTCGGCGCGATCCGCCTGGATCTGGCGGTACACGAGGAGCCCGCCGATGGCGGCCAGTGCGACCAGGAGAAGCTTCTTCACCGCGCGACCTCGTCTTTCGTTGACGTAGGAGACTTCTGACGCCCACTCTACACATCGACCGATACCGATCGGTGACCTGTGCGAGTTTCAAACCCACGACGTCCCCGATTCACTCCGGGGCAAAGAGAATCGGCCCGGACGGTTCAACCGTCCGGGCCGATCTGAAATGTGGGGCTAACAGGATTTGAACCTGTGGCCTCATCCTTATCAGGGATGCGCTCTAACCAACTGAGCTATAGCCCCGCCGCGCTTTGCGGTGTGTGTCCCGCGCGCTGACTCCTGAAGATTAGCGCACGTGGGGGCCAGTCCCAAAATCCGTTGTCCGGACCGGCCCCGCGCGTCCCGCCCGGCCTCTACTCGTCCTCGGCCAGCGTCAGCTCGACGCCGCCCACGAAACCGGCCGACAGGTTGTAGATGAACGCGCCGAGCGTCGCCAGGGCGGTCATCAGGACCACGTCGATCACGGCGATCACCGAGGTGAACATCAGCACCCGCGGCAGCGAGAGGAACGACTGCAGGTCGAAGCCGTTGGACTCGTTCGAGCCCGTGGCCTCGCTGATCGTCCCGCCGACCGTCGAGAAGACGCCCATGGCGTCCATGACCATCCACAGCACCGCGGCGGCCACGACCGTGCAGATGCCGAGGGCGATGGAGAGCAGGAAGCTCACCTTCATCACCGACCACGGGTCGGCCTTCGCCACCCGCAGCCGGGCCTTGCGCGTCCGGGGCGTCGTGCGCGCGCCCGTACGGGGCCGTCGCACGGCCCCGGTCTGGCCGCCCGACGTGCCGCCCGTCGTCGGGGCGCCGTACGCCTGCGGCGGGTGGTAAGGCCCGCTCGCCTGCCCGCCCGCGCGCTCGCCGGGCAGCGGCCCGTTGTAGCTCTCGTACGAGGGCTGCTGCCCCCGAGTGTCCGTCACCGCAACCCCCTGGGAGTCCGTGGCGGAACCACGGGCGCCGCTCGCGCCGGCACCTGCAGAAGAAGCTCCGGCGGCCGCAGATCCGGCGCCCGTGGCTCCACTCACGCTCTTACTCCTCGTGCTCCCCGGCCGAGGGCTCCGTGCCCCCGGCTGTCCCGACCTCGACCACCGCGGCCTCGGTCACCTCGACACCGCCCTCGACCTCGTCGGCGTCGTCGATCTCGTCGTCGGTGTCGCCCGCCTCGGCGTTCCGCGCGATGCCGACGACGGCGTCGCGCTTGCCCAGGTTGATCAGCTGGACGCCCATGGTGTCACGGCCGGTCTCCCTGACTTCGTTGACTCGCGTACGAATCACACCGCCGGACAGCGTGATGGCGAGGATCTCATCCGTCTCCTCGACCACCAGCGCGCCCACGAGCGAGCCGCGGTCCTCCACGATCTTGGCGGCCTTGATGCCGAGGCCGCCACGGCCCTGGACGCGGTACTCGTCGACGGGGGTGCGCTTCGCGTACCCGCCGTCGGTCGCGGTGAAGACGAACGTACCCGTCCGGACGACATTCATCGAGAGCAGTTCGTCGTCCTCGCGGAAACTCATGCCCTTGACACCCGAAGTGGCGCGTCCCATCGGACGCAACGCGTCGTCCGTGGCGGTGAAGCGGATCGACTGCGCCTTCTTGCTGATGAGCAGCAGGTCGTCCTCGGCCGAGACCAGCTCGGCGCCGATCAGCTCGTCGTCGCCGCCGTTCTCCAGCTCGCGCAGGTTGATGGCGATGACGCCGCCGGAGCGGGGCGAGTCGTAGTCCTTCAGCGCGGTCTTCTTCACCAGGCCGGCCTTGGTGGCGAGCACCAGGTACGGCGCGGCCTCGTAGTCGCGGATCGCCAGGATCCGGGCGATCTGCTCATCCGGCTGGAAGGCGAGGAGGTTGGCCACGTGCTGGCCGCGGGCGTCCCGGCCGGCGTCCGGCAGCTCGTACGCCTTGACCCGGTAGACCCGGCCCTTGTTGGTGAAGAAGAGCAGCCAGTGGTGGGTGGTGGAGACGAAGAAGTGGTCGACGATGTCGTCCTGCTTCAGCTTCGTGCCCCGCACGCCCTTGCCGCCGCGCTTCTGCGAGCGGTAGTCCTCGGTCTTCGTCCGCTTCACGTAGCCACCGCGCGTGATGGTGACGACGATGTCCTCCTCGGCGATCAGGTCCTCGATGGACATGTCGCCGTCGAAGGGCACGAGCTTGGAGCGGCGGTCGTCGCCGAAGCGCTCGACGAGCGCGGCCAGCTCCTCGCTGACGATCGTCCGCTGCCTCTCGGGCGAGGCCAGGATCGCGTTGTACTCGTTGATCTTCGCCTGGAGCTCGTCGTGCTCGGCGACGATCTTCTGCCGCTCCAGGGCGGCGAGCCGGCGGAGCTGCATCTCCAGGATCGCGTTGGCCTGGATCTCGTCGATGCTCAGCAGGTCCATCAGGCCCGTGCGGGCGACCTCGACCGTGTCGCTGCGCCGGATCAGCGCGATGACCTCGTCGATCGAGTCGAGGGCCTTGAGCAGACCGCGCAGGATGTGGGCGCGCTCCTCGGCCTTGCGCAGCCGGAAGCGGGTCCGGCGGACGATGACCTCGATCTGGTGCGTCACCCAGTGGCGGATGAACGCGTCGAGCGAGAGGGTGCGCGGCACGCCGTCGACGAGCGCCAGCATGTTGGCGCCGAAGTTCGACTGGAGGTCGGTGTGCTTGTAGAGGTTGTTCAGGACGACCTTGGCGACGGCGTCGCGCTTGAGCACGATCACCAGGCGCTGGCCGGTCCGGGACGAGGTCTCGTCGCGGACGTCGGCGATGCCGCCGATCTTGCCGTCCTTCACCAGGTCGGCGATCTTCTGCGCGAGGTTGTCCGGGTTGGTCTGGTACGGCAGCTCCGTGACCACCAGGCACTGGCGGTTCTGGATCTCCTCGACCTCGACGACCGCGCGCATCGTGATGGAGCCGCGACCGGTGCGGTACGCCTCCTCGATGCCCTTGCGGCCGACGACGAGCGCGCCGGTGGGGAAGTCCGGTCCCTTGATCCGCTCGATGAGCGCGTCGAGCAGCTCCTCGTGCGAGGCCTCCGGGTGGGCCAGGTACCACTGGGCGCCCTCGGCGACCTCGCGCAGGTTGTGCGGCGGGATGTTGGTCGCCATGCCGACCGCGATGCCGGCCGAGCCGTTGACGAGCAGGTTCGGGAACCGGGCCGGCAGGACCGTCGGCTCCTGGTTGCGCCCGTCGTAGTTGTCCGTGAAGTCGACGGTCTCCTCGTCGATGTCCCGGACCATCTCCATCGACAGCGGCGCCAGCTTGCACTCGGTGTAGCGCATGGCGGCGGCCGGGTCGTTGCCCGGGGAGCCGAAGTTGCCGTTGGAGTCGACGAGCGGCAGCCGCATCGACCAGGGCTGGGCGAGGCGGACGAGCGCGTCGTAGATCGAGGAGTCGCCGTGCGGGTGGTACGTACCCATGACGTCACCGACGACGCGGGCGCACTTGTAGAAGCCCTTCTCCGGCCGGTAGCCGCCGTCGTACATCGCGTACAGCACGCGGCGGTGGACGGGCTTGAGGCCGTCCCGCACGTCGGGCAGCGCGCGGGACACGATGACGGACATCGCGTAGTCGAGGTACGAGCGCTGCATCTCGGTCTCGAGCCCGACGGGCTCGATCCGCAGCACGGGCTCCTGCTCTTCGGTGGTACCGGAGGTGTTTTCGTCGGCCATTGCTGGTCGTCAGTCCTTTCGTACGGTCAGCTGGGACCGACTCAGATGTCGAGGAAGCGGACGTCCTTGGCGTTCCGCTGGATGAACGAGCGGCGTGCCTCGACGTCCTCGCCCATCAGCACCGAGAACAGGTCGTCGGCCTGGGCCGCGTCGTCCAGGGTCACCTGGCCGAGCACCCGGTGCTCGACGTCCATGGTGGTGACGCGCAGCTCCTCGGCGTTCATCTCGCCGAGGCCCTTGAAGCGCTGGATCGAGTCCTCGCGGATCCGCTTGCCGTTCTGCTTGCCCAGCTCGACGAGCGCGTCCCGCTCCCGGTCCGAGTAGGCGTACTCGAAGTCGTCCCGGCCCCACTTGATCTTGTAGAGCGGCGGGCGGGAGAGGTAGACGTGACCGGCCTCGACCAGCGGGCGCATGAAGCGGAAGAGGAAGGTCAGCAGCAGGGTGTTGATGTGCTGGCCGTCGACGTCGGCGTCCGCCATCAGGATGATCTTGTGATAGCGGAGCTTCTCGATGTCGAAGTCCTCGTGCACGCCGGTGCCGAAGGCGGAGATCAGCGCCTGGACCTCGGTGTTCTGCAGGATCTTGTCGATGCGGGCCTTCTCGACGTTCAGGATCTTGCCGCGGATCGGCAGGATGGCCTGGTACATCGGGTTGCGGCCGGACTTGGCCGAGCCGCCGGCGGAGTCGCCCTCGACGATGAAGATCTCGCACTTGGACGGGTCGTTCGACTGGCAGTCGGAGAGCTTGCCCGGCAGGGACGCCGACTCCAGGAGGCCCTTGCGGCGGGTCAGGTCGCGCGCCTTGCGGGCGGCCACGCGCGCGGTGGCGGCCTGGATGCCCTTGCGGATGATGTCCGCGGCCTCGTTCGGGTTGCGGTCGAACCAGTCCGTCAGGTGCTCGTGGACGACCTTCTGGACGAAGGTCTTCGCCTCGGTGTTGCCGAGCTTGGTCTTCGTCTGGCCCTCGAACTGCGGCTCGCCGAGCTTGACCGAGATGATCGCGGTCAGGCCCTCGCGGATGTCGTCACCCGTGAGGTTGTCGTCCTTCTCGCGGAGCAGCTTCTTGTCGCGCGCGTACTTGTTGACCAGCGTGGTCAGCGCGGCGCGGAAGCCCTCCTCGTGCGTACCGCCCTCGTGGGTGTGGATCGTGTTCGCGAAGGAGTACACGCCCTCGCTGTACGAGGAGTTCCACTGCATCGCGATCTCGACCGAGAGCAGGCGCTCCTTGTCCTCGGCCTCGATGTCGATGACGGTGGGGTTGACCAGCTCGCCCTTGCGTGAGTTGAGGTACTTCACGAAGTCGACGATGCCGCCCTCGTAGTGGTACTCGACCGTGCGGGCGGGCGCCTCGGCGGCGGCCTCGGCGTCCGGGTCGTCGGCGCCGACCGTGGCCTTCGCGGACTCGCGCTCGTCGGTGAGCGTGATGGTGAGGCCCTTGTTGAGGAAGGCCATCTCCTGGAAGCGGCGCGAGAGCGTCTCGAAGGAGTACTCGGTGGTCTCGAAGATGTCCGGGTCGGCCCAGAAGGTCACCGACGTGCCGGTCTCCGCGGTCGCCTCGTGCTGGACGAGCGGGGCCGTCGGGACGCCCATCTTGTAGTCCTGCGTCCAGCGGTGGCCGTCCGTCCGGATCTCGACGGAGACCTTGGTGGACAGGGCGTTCACGACCGAGACGCCGACGCCGTGCAGACCGCCGGAGACGGCGTAGCCGCCGCCGCCGAACTTGCCGCCCGCGTGCAGCACGGTGAGGACGACCTCGACGGCCGGCTTGCCCTCGGAGGCCACGATGCCCACCGGGATGCCGCGGCCGTTGTCGATGACGCGGACGCCGCCGTCGGGCAGGATCGTCACGTCGATGGTGTCGGCGTGGCCGGCCAGGGCTTCGTCGACCGAGTTGTCGACGACCTCCTGCACCATGTGGTGCAGACCGCGCTCGCCGGTCGAGCCGATGTACATGCCAGGGCGCTTGCGCACGGCATCCAGGCCTTCGAGGACCTGGATGTTGCTGGCGGTGTACTGGTTGTTCTCGTTGGGGTTGCCGGAATCGGCCACGAAGCGCCCTTTCTGGCACAGCACAGGCCGTTCTCCGGGCATGCGGGAGCGGCTGCGTCGTTCGACATGTTCCGCAGGGTGGCGGGATTGTCTTCCAGTCTACCGGTAGCGCCGACACTCATGGGGGTTTGCCGGTACCTGAGTCCGCATGTGCCGCCCTGGGCGGTAGCGAGACGACTCCCCATATCCGGATAGGGGCTCCAGAGCCCTCTGACGGCCACCTAGCGCTTCGAGTCGTAGCGCGGCGTGGGCGGCGGGGGCCCCACGTTGTCAGCGCGTGATCGATGACGGCACGGGGGCGGGGTCCGGTTCCGCCGCGGGGCGCGGGTCGGGTCTGTCGTGGGGCGCGGGTCGGCTCCGCCGTGGGGCGGGGTTCGGGTCTGTCGTGGGGCGCGGATCGGTTCCGTCGCGGGGCGCGCTCCGCCTCGTTGCGGGCAGGTGTTCCGCCCCGCTACGAGGGCGCACTCCGCTCCCGCCGGGGGCGCGCTCCGCCTTGTCGTGGGCGCGCGACCTGTTCCCGCGACGGGCGAACGCCCCGCCCGCCGCCGGGGACGCGCCCGCCCCGTCGTGGGCAGACGTTCCGCAGTGCGGAACGGGTGGGCACGACGACACCGGCACGGTGCCCTCCCCTTGTACCGACGTACCCGCGTACCCACGTACCGACGTACCCGCCTCACCCGCACCACGAGAACGAGGGCGCGAAGGGCGACCCCGCGCCGAGGAGGACCCCGGCCGCCCGGCGCCCTAGCCGTACGTGTCGCCCGGGCCCACCGACCCCGGCGCCCGCAGCGGCCCGTACCCCCGCCTCGGCGCCCCCGGTCCCAGCACCTTGATCAGCCGTACCGTCCCGTGCCCCAGGTCCTCGTTGAGCCGCGCGACGAGCTTCGGCGCGAGGAGTCGCAGCTGCGTGGCCCACGCGGTCGAGTCGCACTGCACGGTCAGCACGCGCGCGTCCGGCTCGTCGTCGAACCTCACCGGTACGCAGTGCTTCGCCAGGTCCTCGCCGACGATCTGCGGCCAGCGGCCCATGACCCCGCCGACCGCCGCCGGCGTCTCCCAGCCCCGCTCGGTGATCAGCCGGTTGATCGCGGCGCCGAGCGCCATCGGGTCGCGCCCGTCGGCGCGCGCGCCGGACCGCAGCCCGCCGCCGCGCCGGGCCTGCTTCTTCTGCTGCGCGGCCGCGCCCCGCGCCTTCGCCTGCTCCTTGGCGGCACGCAGTGCCACCCGGGCGAGGTCGACGCCCGAGGACTCGGGGACCGCGGTTCCGGATGCCGCGGGACCGTCCACAGGCTGGGGAAGGTTCTCCTCGCTCATGCGCGCTCCACGGTCATACGCGTTCCACCGTCCCGCCGGCCACCTCGTACCGGGCCCCGGCGAGCACGCCCGGCACGTCGTCGTCCACGGCGGCCGTCACCAGGACCTGCTCGCCGTGCGCCACCAGCTCCGCGAGCCGCTCGCGCCGGCGCGCGTCCAGCTCGGCGAAGACGTCGTCGAGGACGAGGACCGGCTCGTTGCCCTCGGCCCGCAGCAGGTCGTACGAGGCGAGCCGCAGCGCCAGGGCGTACGACCAGGACTCGCCGTGGCTCGCGTACCCCTTCGCGGGCAGGTCCCCGAGCTTGAGCAGCAGCTCGTCCCGGTGCGGCCCGACGAGCGTGACGCCCCGCTCGATCTCCTGCTTGCGGACCTCGGCGAGGGCGGCGAGCACCTGCTCGTACAGCTCCTCGCGGGTGCTCCCGGCGCCGGGCGCGGAGGGCCGGTACTCCAGGAGGATCGGCCCGCCGCCGGGCGCGAGCTGTTCGTACGCCTTGTCCGCGAGCGGCTGGAGGACGCCGATGAGGTCGAGCCGCTGGGCGAGCAGCTCGGCGCCCGCCCGCGCCAGGTGCTGGTCCCAGACGTCCAGGGTCGACAGGTCCATGCCCCGCCCGCCGTGCCGCCGGGCCATCGCGGCCGACTTCAGGAGCGTGTTGCGCTGCTTGAGCACGCGCTCGTAGTCGGAGCGAACGCCCGCCATGCGCGGCGCGCGCGCCGTGATCAGCTCGTCGAGGAAGCGCCGGCGCTCGCCGGGGTCGCCCTTCACCAGGGCGAGGTCCTCGGGGGCGAACAGCACGGTCCGTACGATCCCCAGGATGTCCCGCGGTCTGACCTGCGAGGACCTGTTGACGCGGGCGCGATTGGCCCGGCCCGGGTTGAGCTCCAGCTCGATCAGCTGGGAGCGCTCGCCCTGGGTGACGGCGGCCCGGACGACCGCGCGCTCCGCCCCCATCCGCACGAGCGGGGCGTCGGAGGCGACGCGGTGGCTGCCGAGGGTCGCGAGATAGCCGACGGCCTCGACCAGGTTGGTCTTGCCCTGGCCGTTCGCGCCCACGAAAGCGGTGACGCCCGGGTCGAGCGGGACCTCGACCCGGGCGTAGGAGCGGAAGTCGGCCAGCGACAGATGCGTGACGTGCATGGTTGGGCGCCGACCTTCCCCGGCTGCTGTGCACCGCCGGGTGCACAGCCTGTGGATTACTTCTTCGTCTCGACCGCGTGGCCGCCGAACTGGTTGCGCAGCGCGGCGATCATCTTCATCTGCGGGGAGTCGTCCTGGCGCGAGGCGAACCGCGCGAACAGGGACGCGGTGATCGCCGGCAGCGGTACGGCGTTGTCGATGGCGGCCTCGACGGTCCACCGGCCCTCGCCGGAGTCCTGGGCGTAGCCCCGCAGTCCGTCCAGGTGCTCGTCCTCGTCCAGGGCGTTGACGGCCAGGTCGAGCAGCCAGGAGCGGATGACCGTGCCCTCCTGCCAGGAGCGGAAGACCTCGCGGACGTCGGTGACGGAGTCGACCTTCTCCAGGAGCTCCCAGCCCTCGGCGTACGCCTGCATCATCGCGTACTCGATGCCGTTGTGGACCATCTTCGCGAAGTGGCCGGCGCCGACCTTGCCCGCGTGGACCGAGCCGAAGTCGCCCTCGGGCTTGAGCGCGTCGAAGACCGGCTGGACCTTCGCCACGTTCTCGGCGTCGCCGCCGTACATCAGCGCGTAGCCGTTCTCCAGGCCCCACACGCCGCCGGAGACGCCGCAGTCGACGAAGCCGATGCCCTTGGCCGCCAGCTCCTCGGCGTGCTTCTCGTCGTCCGTCCAGCGCGAGTTGCCGCCGTCCACGACGACGTCGCCGGGGGAGAGCAGGTCGGCCAGCTCGTCGATGGTGGACTGGGTCGCGGCACCGGCCGGGACCATGACCCACACGACGCGCGGACCCTTGAGCTTGCCCACAAGCTCTTCGAGGCTGTGGACGTCGGCGAGGTCCGGGTTGCGGTCGTATCCGATGACGGTGTGGCCTGCGCGGCGGATGCGCTCGCGCATGTTGCCGCCCATCTTGCCGAGACCGACGAGACCGAGCTCCATCAGAGATTCCTTAAGCGTCGTGTGCGGTTCGTACCCGCGTCCGAGCCTACGCCCGGACGCGGGTGCACACCTGTGGGGTCAGCCGCTCAGGCGACGCCCCGCAGCAGGGCGTCGACCGCCGAGGCGCACCGGCGCACCGCGGTCTCCCGGGGGACGACCCCGGCCCCCGGCAGGACCCGCCGGACGTCAGCCGCTGAGGCGCACCGGCATGATCAGGTACTTGTAGGCCTCGTCCGCCTCGGCGTCCACGGCGGGCTTGCCGCTGAGCAGCGCCGGCTTGGTGGAGGTCGTGAAGGAGAGCTGGGCGACGGGGGAGTCGATCGCGCTCAGACCGTCGAGCAGGAAGGTCGGGTTGAAGGCGATCGAGATGTCGTCGCCCTCCAACTGCGCGTCGACCCTCTCCACAGCCTGTGCGTCGTCGCTGGAGCCCGCTTCCAGGATCAGCACGCCCTGCTCGAAGCTCAGCCGGACCGGGGTGTTGCGCTCGGCCACCAGGGCCACGCGCTTGACGGCCTCGACGAAGGGGGCGGTCTCGATCACCGCGACCGAGTTGAACTCGGTGGGGAAGAGCGTCCGGTACTTCGGCAGGTCGCCTTCGAGCAGGCGGGTGGTGGTGCGGCGGCCCGCGCCCTCGAAGCCGATGAGGCCCTCGCCCTTGCCGGAGCCCGAGAGCGCCAGGGTGACCGTGTCGCCGCTGGTGAGCGCCTTGGCGGTGTCCAGGAGGGTCTTCGCGGGCACCAGGGCGACCGCGGAGGCGTCCGGGGACTCCGGCTTCCACAGGAACTCGCGGACCGCGAAGCGGTAGCGGTCGGTGGAGGCCAGGGTGACCGTGTCGCCCTCGATCTCGATGCGCACGCCGGTGAGGACGGGCAGCGTGTCGTCACGGCCGGCGGCGATGGCCACCTGGGCGGCGGCGGAGGCGAAGACCTCACCGGGGACGGTGCCCGTCGCGGTGGGCATCTCCGGAAGCGCCGGGTACTCCTCCACGGGCAGGGTGTGGAGGGTGAAGCGGGAGGAGCCGCAGACCACGGTCGCCCGTACACCGTCTGTGGAGATCTCCACCGGACGGTTGGGGAGGGCGCGGCAGATGTCGGCGAGCAGGCGGCCGGAGACGAGGACGGTGCCGTCCTCCTCGACCTCCGCCTCGACCGAGACCCGCGCGGAGACCTCGTAGTCGAAGCTCGAGAAGCTCAGGGCGCCGTCCTCGGCCTTCAGCAGAAGGCCCGCGAGTACGGGCGCCGGCGGACGGGCCGGGAGGCTGCGGGCCACCCAGGCCACCGCCTCGGCGAGTACGTCGCGCTCCACCCGGATCTTCACCGGAACCGCCTCCTGCTTGTTGCTGGCTCTTCGTCGACTGCGGGAACCAGTCTGACGTACGCCGCCGACACTCGGTGCTGCTCCGGGTCAAGTCGGGACGAGGGGCGGGCGGAGCTCCGGCGCCGAGTTGTGCACAGGCCCTGCTTCAAAGCGGATTCCGAGCTAACTCTAGGTGGGAGTAGTAGTAGGGCCTGTGGAAACGGTGGATAACCCCGTCCACGCAGGTCAGACCCAGTTTTTTGTCCACCGTGCCTGTGGGTGGAACCAGTGGATAACCGGGGGTCTCTGTGGACACCCGAAAGTTCTGCACACCCCATACACAGGACACAGGGAGTTCTCCCCAGCGCTGTCCCCAGCTTTACCCAGGTTCCCCACAGGCCAATCGTCTCCCTTGGTGTGACGCCTTTCACTCGTCGAGGTGAGGACGGGTGTTTCGTTGCCGAACAGTGGACAGGGCTGTGGAGAAGCTGTGGGCAACAGGCCGTCCCCTGTGGGCAGCCGGTGGACAACCGTCGAGACCCCCTGTGGACGAAAGTTCCGTCCACAGCCTGTGGATAACGTTTGCCAACAATTCCCCAAGGGTCTGAGCTGGAGTGATCCTCTGTCGCCAGGCGCACCTGTGGACAAAATCCGGATAACTTCGCAGTCCCCACCCTGTGGACGGGTGATCATCCCGCAATCTGTGGAGAACCCGCCAGCGGAACGACGCAATCGAACAGGGCCACCTCGTCGCCCACCCGTCTCCGGGCTGTCCCCAGCCTGTGTTCAACCCCCGACGGGTCCCTGCCCGGCCTCCGAGCGGCCCGCTCCGACGGTCCTGAGCCCCCGAGACGCCCTCCCGGGAGCGCCCCCGGGAAACCCCCGGAAACCCCTGGAAACCCCCGGGAACGCCTGAGGGCGCCCCGGGAGGAGTCCCGGGGCGCCCTGTGGGAAGCCGTACCGACCGTGTCGGCCCTGTCAGCCGTTCTTGATGCGGTTGGTCAGTTCGGTGACCTGGTTGTAGATGGAGCGCCGCTCCGCCATCAGGGCGCGGATCTTCCGGTCCGCGTGCATCACCGTCGTGTGGTCGCGGCCGCCGAACTGCGCGCCGATCTTCGGCAGCGACAGGTCCGTGAGCTCGCGGCACAGGTACATGGCGATCTGGCGGGCCGTCACCAGGACGCGGCTGCGCGAGGATCCGCAGAGGTCCTCCACCGTCAGGCCGAAGTAGTCGGCGGTGGCCGCCATGATCGCGGGAGCGGTGATCTCCGGAGCGCTGTCCTCGCCGCCCGGGATCAGGTCCTTGAGGACGACCTCGGTGAGCCCGAGGTCGACCGGCTGCCGGTTGAGGCTCGCGAAGGCCGTCACCCGGATCAGCGCGCCCTCCAGTTCGCGGATGTTCCGCGAGATCCGGGAGGCGATGAACTCCAGTACCTCCGGCGGGGCGTTGAGCTGCTCCTGCACCGCCTTCTTGCGGAGGATCGCGATGCGCGTCTCCAGCTCCGGCGGCTGCACGTCGGTGGTGAGGCCCCACTCGAAGCGGTTGCGGAGCCGGTCCTCCAGGGTCACCAGCTGCCGGGGCGGCCGGTCCGAGGAGAGCACGATCTGCTTGTTCGCGTTGTGCAGGGTGTTGAAGGTGTGGAAGAACTCCTCCTGCGTCGACTCCTTGCTCGCCAGGAACTGGATGTCGTCGACGAGCAGGATGTCCACGTCGCGGTAGCGCTTGCGGAAGGTGTCGCCCTTGCCGTCGCGGATCGAGTTGATGAACTCGTTGGTGAACTCCTCGGAGCTCACGTACCGCACGCGCGTGCCCGGGTAGAGGCTCCGCGCGTAGTGCCCGATCGCGTGCAGCAGATGGGTCTTGCCGAGCCCCGACTCCCCGTAGATGAAGAGGGGGTTGTACGCCTTCGCCGGCGCCTCGGCCACCGCGACCGCGGCCGCGTGCGCGAACCGGTTCGAGGAACCGATCACGAAGGTGTCGAAGAGGTACCGCGGGTTCAGCCGCGCGTGCTGCTCGCCCGGCGCGCCGGAGCCCTGCCCGGAGGAGCCGGAGGACGGGGAACCGTGGACGCCCCCGGGGCCGGGGACCGGGCCGCCGCCCGGCCGGGGGCCGGGACGCGCGGAGTGGCTCGGCGGGTCGGGCAGCTCGGCGCGCTCGGGCCGCTGCTGCTCGTAGCCGTGGGAGGGCTCGTCGTAGCGCGTCTGCCGGGGCTGCTCGGGCCCGGTGTACGGCGCCCGCTCCTGGTAGCCGCCGAGGCGCGGCTGCTGCCAGGAGAGGTCCTCCTGGGTGCGCGGCCAGGAGCCGGGATCGGGCCGCTGCGGCTGCTGGTAGTCCGGATAGGCCGGGCGGGCGGTCGGCAGCCCGTCGTCGGACATCGGCCGGTGGCCGTAGCCGTCGTACTTCTCGTACCGCTCGGGCCGGTCGCGCTCGTCGTAGCGGGACTGCTGCGGCTGCGGCACGGTGGGCGCGGGCGGCGTCTGCTCGCCGACGGAGTCGTCGACGGTGATCGCGATCCGGATCGGCCGGCCGCACTCACGGCTGAGGGTCTCGCTGATCAGCGGGGCGAGCCGGCCCTCCAGGACGCGCTTGCCCCACTCGTTGGGCACGGCCAGGAGGGCCGTGTCGGCGACCAGGGCGAGCGGCTGACAGCGCTCGATCCACTGCTTGTCCTTGGGCTCGATCCCCTGCTGGCCCTCGGCGAGGAGCTGTTCGAGGACCCGCGGCCACACTGCGGCAAGATCGGCAGGTACGTCAGCCACAGGGCACGCTTTCTCGCAGGTCCCACGAAGGTGTGGTTCTCGGGGACGGTGGATCGAAGTCCGGAAGACCGGCCCGTTGAGGACAGGTGAGGACAGAACGGAAAAGATTGTGGAGTCCGCCCACGGTAGTCGGGCGGACTGACGTGGTTCAAGTTGTTGTCCACAGCCTGTGCACAATGGGGGGTGGCGACAGGTCGGTTTGACCGGATGGCGTAGCCGCGCGTACCGTAACCAGGTCGAGTTGTCGATGGCTGCTGCCGCCTGCCTCCGATGGGCAAAGATCACTCTCCGTGATCACGAAGCGGTGCACTCGGGCGTATTGCGAGCTACTCGTGGGCGCACGGTGACAGCCAGGCGATGTCCCGCCACCACCCGAATCATTTCTGGAGCCCCCGAGTGAGCAAGCGCACCTTCCAGCCGAACAACCGTCGTCGCGCGAAGACCCACGGCTTCCGCCTGCGCATGCGCACCCGCGCCGGTCGCGCCATCCTGGCGAACCGCCGTGGCAAGGGTCGCGCGAGCCTGTCCGCCTGATCCACTTAAACAGGTCATGACGTGCTGCCTACCGAGAATCGGCTGAGGCGGCGCGAGGACTTCGCAACCGCGGTACGCCGAGGGCGCCGGGCCGGTCGCCCGCTCCTCGTCGTCCACCTACGCAGCGGTGCAACGGACCCGCACGCGCCTGGGGAGAGCGCTCCCCCGACGCGTGCGGGTTTCGTCGTGAGCAAGGCCGTGGGCGGTGCGGTCGTACGCAACCAGGTGAAGCGTCGTCTGCGTCACCTCGTCCGCGACCGCCTCTCCGCCCTGCCCCCCGGTAGCCTGGTGGTGGTACGGGCGTTGCCCGGAGCCGGCGACGCCGATCACGCACAGCTGGCCCGAGACCTGGACGCCGCTCTTCAGCGGCTCCTGGGAGGGGGCACGCGATGAAGTACCCGCTGCTGGCTCTCATCAAGCTGTACCAGTGGACGATCAGCCCCCTGCTGGGCCCCGTCTGCCGGTACTACCCGTCGTGTTCCCGCTACGGATTCACGGCCATCGACCGGCACGGCGCGATCAAGGGCACGGCCCTGACCGCCTGGCGCATCCTGCGGTGCAATCCGTGGTCGCCCGGCGGTGTGGACCACGTCCCCCCGCGGAAGCGCCCCCGCTGGCACGAAATGCTGAGGAACGCGTTGCGCGGCGACAAGGGCGGGTCCACCGCCGAGACGAGCCCGGCCGCAGAGACCTCGCCCAATGCTCAAGGAGCCTGATTAGTGGACACGATTGCCAGTCTGTTCAGCTTCATCACCTGGCCCGTTTCCTGGGTCATCGTCCAGTTCCACAAGGTGTACGGAGCGGTCTTCGGTCCCGACACCGGGTGGGCCTGGGGTCTGTCCATCGTGTCCCTCGTGATCCTGATCCGCATCTGTCTGATCCCGCTCTTCGTGAAGCAGATCAAGTCGACGCGGAACATGCAGGCGCTCCAGCCGAAGATGAAGGCGATCCAGGAGCGCTACAAGAGCGACAAGCAGCGGCAGTCCGAAGAGATGATGAAGCTGTACAAGGAGACGGGCACCAACCCGCTCTCCTCGTGCCTTCCCATCCTGGCCCAGTCGCCGTTCTTCTTCGCCCTGTACCACGTGCTGTCCAACATCGCGTCGGGCAAGGAGATCGGCGTGATGAACCAGGCGCTGGTCGACAGCGCCCGGCAGGCCCACATCTTCGGCGCCCCGATCGCCGCGAAGTTCATGGACAGCCCGGAGAAGGTCGAGGCCCTCAACGCCTCGCTGACCGACGTCCGCATCGTCACCGCGATCATGATCATCATGATGTCGGCCTCGCAGTTCTTCACCCAGCGCCAGCTGATGATGAAGAACGTCGACCTCTCGGTGAAGACCCCGTACATGCAGCAGCAGAAGATGCTCATGTACATCTTCCCGGTGATCTTCGCCGTCATGGGCATCAACTTCCCCGTCGGCGTCCTCGTCTACTGGCTGACCACCAACGTGTGGACCATGGGCCAGCAGATGTACGTGATCAACCAGAACCCGACGCCGGGCAGCAAGGCCCAGGACGCCTATCTCCAGCGCCTCCTCAAGAGCATCACCCACCACGGTGAGGTCCGCGGCCGTCGCCGGAAGAGCGTCGTCAAGGTCGTCGTCGCCAAGGGCAGCGACCGCAACGAGAACGAGCGCCGCTTCTTCGGAAGCCTCGCCAAGGCGGGCTTCGCCGCCCAGGCCGACGGCACCGTGGTCAAGAGCGACACCGTCACGGCCGAGGCCGAGGGCGGTGGCGTCGCCAAGCGCCAGCAGCCCAAGCGCCAGACCAAGGCCCAGCGCCAGGCCGCGGTCCAGCAGGCCGTGGCGAAGGAGATCGAGGACGGCTCCGGGCCGACCGCCGAGAAGGCGGCTCCCTCGCTGGAGAAGAAGCCCCAGGGGCCGGCCGGGACCGGTGCCTCCGAGGCCGTCGACGGGAAGGGCGAGGCCCAGGGCGACAAGCCCACGCGCCCGAGCCGTGCCAACTCCGGCGGCTCCCGCCAGCAGGGCAAGACCGGCCAGCGCAAGGGCCAGCAGCGGCCCAAGCACCCGTCCTCCAAGAAGTAAGCCTCCCCCGACGCAAGAAGGAGCCCGTCCGTGACGGAAGGCACCACCTCCGCCGCCGCCGAGGGTGGCGACACCCTGACCCGCCTGGAGCAGGAGGGCGAGATCGCGGCCGACTACCTCGAAGGCCTGCTCGACATCGCCGACCTCGACGGCGACATCGACATGGACGTCGAGGCGGACCGGGCAGCGGTCTCGATCGTCAGCGACTCCAGCAGCCGTGACCTCCAGAAGCTCGTCGGCCGTGACGGCGAGGTCCTGGAAGCCCTCCAGGAGCTGACCCGTCTGGCCGTGCACCGGGAGACCGGGGACCGCAGCCGCCTGATGCTCGACATCGCCGGCTTCCGGGCCAAGAAGCGTTCCGAGCTCGCCGAGCTGGGCGCCAAGGCCGCGGCCGAGGTGAAGGCCGACGGCCAGCCGGTCAAGCTCGACCCGATGACGCCGTTCGAGCGCAAGGTCGTCCACGACGCGATCGCCGCCGCCGGTCTGCGCAGCGAGTCCGAGGGCGAGGAGCCGCAGCGCTTCGTCGTCGTGCTCCCGGCCTGACCCCTCACGTAGTCTCGGCCCCGTCTGTTCACAGGCGGGGCCGATCTTTGTCAGCCCGATAGTCAGCCACCACAGTGCGCTCGCACGTCATGCGTGCGGTACGGAAGGACGGTTCCCGTGACGGAGGCAGCGGAGCTCGCCGAGGCGCCGGAGCAGGCACGGACAGTCTTCGGTGAGTACTTCCCGGAGGCCGTGCGGTACGCCGAGCTCCTCGCGGACGCGGGTGTGAAGCGCGGTCTGATCGGTCCGCGCGAGGTCCCGAGGCTCTGGGAACGCCATCTGCTGAACTGCGCCGTCCTCTCGGAGGTCGTTCCCGAGGGCGTCACCGTCTGCGACGTCGGCTCGGGGGCCGGCCTGCCCGGCATCCCCCTGGCCCTGGTCCGGCCGGACCTGAAGATCACGCTCCTGGAACCGCTGCTGCGCCGGACGAACTTCCTCCAGGAGGTCGTCGAACTGCTCGGCCTCGACCACGTCACCGTGGTCCGTGGGCGCGCGGAGGAGATGCTCGGCAAGATCACGCCCGTGCACGTGGTGACCGCGCGCGCGGTGGCTCCGCTGGACCGGCTGGCCGGCTGGGGCGTCCCCCTGCTGCGTCCGTACGGAGAGATGCTGGCGCTCAAGGGCGACACCGCCCAGGAGGAGATCGACGGCGCCCGCGCCGCCCTCTCCCGGCTCGGCGTGGTGGAGACCTCTGTACTGCACGTGGGTGAGGGCATCGTCGATCCCCTGTCCACGGTTGTCCGGGTGGAGGTCGGTGAGAGCCCCGGCGGCGTGCGGTTCGCGGCCAAGCGGGCCAAGGCCGCCCGTACGAGCAAGACCCGTCGGCGCCGCTGACGGGACGCTGTCGGCGGGGGCCGCTGACGCCGCCGGGCGTCGCATACGTCCCATTTCGGAGTGTCGACCGGTCCCGGCGGAGCGGCACGGGCATGGTGTTTCACGTGAAACATCGCTCACTGCTGCAGGGGATCATCAGCCGCGGTCGCGCGGCCACCATGCCCCGGGACCGTAGGCCTCGCGTGAATCCACCCGCGAGGGTTACGGAGATGTCCACAGAGGTGGATTCATCCACAGAACCACCGACCTCGCTGGTTCGCGACCCCGAAAGCATGGCAGGCTCTCCCCATCGCGAGCCCGAAGTCGAGGAGAGTGAATCCTTGCGGTCCGACGCCAACATCGCGGGACCGATGACCGATCCGGTCCCCGGTCCCCGAACCGAATCGGTGGGAGGCGATGTTTCACGTGAAACATCGCCCCCCATGGAAACGCCGCCCCCCATGGACGACACCCCCATCGGTCGTGCTGCCCAGATGGCAGTAGAGGCCCTGGGGCGTGCCGGTGAGGGGCTTCCCCGCCCGGCCCAGACTCGCGTCATGGTGGTCGCCAACCAGAAGGGCGGCGTGGGCAAGACGACCACGACGGTCAACCTTGCCGCCTCCCTCGCCCTGCACGGCGCCCGCGTCCTGGTCATCGACCTGGACCCGCAGGGCAACGCCTCCACGGCGCTCGGCATCGACCACCACGCCAGCGTCCCCTCGATCTACGACGTCCTGGTGGACAGCCGGCCGCTCTCCGAAGTGGTGCAGCCCGTCATGGACGTGGAAGGCCTCTTCTGCGCCCCCGCCACCATCGATCTCGCCGGTGCGGAGATCGAGCTGGTGTCGCTGGTGGCGCGTGAGAGCCGTCTCCAGCGGGCGATCCAGGCCTATGAGCAGCCGCTGGACTACATCCTGATCGACTGTCCGCCCTCGCTCGGGCTCCTCTCGGTCAACGCCCTGGTGGCGGGGGCCGAGGTGCTGATCCCGATCCAGTGCGAGTACTACGCCCTCGAAGGCCTCGGTCAGCTCCTGAAGAACGTCGACCTGGTCCGTGGACACCTCAATCCCACGCTCCACGTCTCGACCATCCTGCTCACCATGTACGACGGCCGGACGAGGCTCGCCTCCCAGGTCGCCGAGGAGGTGCGCACCCACTTCGGCGAGGAGGTGCTGCGCACCAGCATCCCCCGGTCCGTCCGTATCTCGGAGGCGCCGAGCTACGGCCAGACGGTGATCACGTACGATCCGGGCTCCAGCGGTGCCCTGTCGTACATCGAGGCGGCTCGTGAGATCGCCCTTCGGGGCGTCACCGTGAACTATGACGCCCAGCACACACGTGTGGGGCACCAGAACCATCAGCGCAGCATGTCGGAGGGAATTCAGTGAGTGAGCGACGTAGGGGATTGGGGCCGCGCGGGCTCGGTTCGCTGATCCCGCAGAGCGCTCCGTCTCCCGAATCGGCGGTGGCATGGGCCGAGGCCGTGAAGGCGGCCGAGCCGCAGGTCCCCGCCGGGGCGTACTTCACCGAGCTCCCGCTCGACGCCATCGTGCCCAACCGGCACCAGCCGCGACAGATCTTCGACGAGGACGCCCTCGCGGAGCTGGTCACCTCCATCAAGGAGGTCGGTCTGCTCCAGCCCGTGGTCGTGCGCAAGGTCGACGGCGACCGCTATGAGCTCGTCATGGGTGAGCGCCGTCTGCGGGCCTCCACGACGGCGGGCCTGGACAAGATCCCCGCGATCGTCCGGGAGACCGACGACGAGAAGATGCTCCTGGACGCCCTCCTGGAGAACCTCCACCGGGCGCAGCTGAACGCGATCGAAGAGGCGCACGCCTACGAGCAGCTCCTCAAGGACTTCGGCTGCACCCATGACCAGCTCGCGGACCGGATCGGACGCTCCCGTCCGCAGATCTCCAACACGCTGCGACTGCTGCGCCTCTCTCCCCCGGTGCAGCGCCGGGTCGCCGCCGGAGTGCTCTCCGCCGGCCACGCGCGGGCCCTGCTCGGTGTGGAGGACATGGAGGCCCAGGACAAGCTGGCGGCCCGGATCGTCTCCGAGGGCCTCTCGGTGCGGTCCGTCGAGGAGATCGTGAGCCTCATGGACTCCGAGGGGTCCGCCGGTGCGGTCAAGCCGAAGAAGCCGCGGGCCGGCGCTCGTGTCTCGCCCGCCCTCACGGATCTGGCCACTCGTCTCTCGGACCGCTTCGAGACCCGGGTGAAGGTCGACCTGGGGCAGAAGAAGGGCAAGATCGTCGTCGAGTTCGCCTCCATGGACGACCTGGAGCGGATCCTCTCGACCCTGGCTCCCGGCGAGGGCCGGGTCCTGGACCAGAAGGGTGCCGAACAGGGCGCCAAGGGCTGACCCCTGTGCTTCCCCCGTTTCGACGGGGCTGAGGGCGGGCCGTGCTCCGGTTCCATCGGGGCGTGGCCCGCCCTTTGCCTGGGAGCGGTGTTCTCCCGATCGCCTGATCGATACGATTCCAAGAGGCACATTCGTACGCGAAGGCGAGGGAAGCGAGGAACAGCCGTGGGGCGTCGGCTCGTACCGCTCACGCTGGACAACCTTCCGGATCTCCCCGAGCGGTGTCGCTCCTGTGTCTTCTGGGAGCTCGACCCGGTCAGCGGCGAGGCCGCCGTGAAGGCGGGGCGATCGGAACCGGAGAAGGAGTCCTGGATCTCGGCCGTGCTCCTGGAGTGGGGCTCCTGCGGACGGGTGGTCTACGTCGACGAGGTGCCGGTCGGCTACGTCCTCTACGCTCCCCCGGCCTATGTGCCGCGGTCGACGGCCTTTCCGACGAGTCCCGTCGCGGCGGACGCCGTCCAGCTGATGACGGCGTGGATCATGCCGGGCTACCAGGGCCAGGGGCTGGGGCGGGTGATGGTGCAGACCGTGGCCAAGGACGTGTTGAGGCGGGGCTTCAAGGCGATCGAGGCGTTCGGGGACGCCCGGTGGAAGGAGCCGGCCTGTGTGCTGCCTGCCGATCATCTGCTCGCGGTGGGCTTCAAGACCGTCCGGTCGCACCACGCCTTTCCCCGGCTGCGGCTGGACCTCAGGACGACGCTCTCCTGGAAGGAGGACGTCGAGCTGGCCCTGGACCGCCTGCTCGGAGTCGTACAGAAGGAACCCGCTCTGCGTCCGCTCTAGCCCGGGCACGAGAACGGCCCGCTCCCGGTGAGGGAGCGGGCCGCTGCTGTTTCCTATGAATGTTTCACGTGAAACAGCGAAGGAGCATCAGGCCTTGGTGGGCTCGACGAAGCCCTCCAGGTCGCGCAGGATGGCGGCCTTCGGCTTGGCGCCGACGATGGTCTTCACGACCTCGCCGCCCTGGTAGACGTTCAGCGTCGGGATGGACATGACGCCGTACTTGGCAGCCGTGGCCGGGTTCTGGTCGATGTTGAGCTTCACGATCTCGATCTCGCCGTGCTCGGCGGCGATCGCCTCGAGCGACGGGGCGATCTGGCGGCACGGGCCGCACCACTCGGCCCAGAAGTCCACCAGAACGGGCTTGTCGCTCTTGAGGACTTCCTCTTCGAAGTTGGCGTCGGTCACAGACTTCAGGGCCACAGCGGCCTCCTTGAACTCGCGGGGTGTGGGCGGGGGAAAGGCGGGGGTCAGACCACGGGGGTCTCGGCCAGCTTCTCGGGCTCGGCCACCTTCTCGGTGTCGGCGAGGGCGGCCAGGAAGCGCTCGGCGTCGAGCGCGGCGGAGCAGCCGGTACCGGCGGCCGTGATGGCCTGGCGGTAGGTGTGGTCGACGACGTCGCCGGCGCCGAAGACACCCGGGAGGTTCGTGCGCGTCGACGGGGCGGCGACCTTGAGGTAGCCCTCGTCGTCCAGCTCCAGCTGGCCCTTGAAGAGCTCGGTCCGCGGGTCGTGGCCCACGGCGATGAAGAGGCCGGTGACCGGGAGCTCACGGGTCGCGCCGGTCTTCGTGTCCCGCAGGGTCAGACCGCTGAGCTTCTGGTCGCCGTGGATCGTGGTGACCTCGCTGTCCCAGGCGAAGGAGATCTTCGGGTCGGCGAAGGCGCGGTCCTGCATGGCCTTCGAGGCGCGCAGGGTGTCGCGGCGGTGGACGATCGTGACGGACCTGGCGAAGCGCGAGAGGAAGGTGGCCTCCTCGATCGCGGTGTCGCCGCCGCCGACGACGGCGATGTCCTGGTCCTTGAAGAAGAATCCGTCGCAGGTGGCGCACCAGGAGACACCGCGGCCGGAGAGGGTGTCCTCGTTGGGCAGGCCGAGCTTGCGGTGCTGGGAGCCCGTGGTAACGATGACGGCCTTGGCGCGGTGCACGGTGCCGGCGGTGTCGGTGACGGTCTTGATCTCGCCGGTCAGGTCCACGGCGACGACGTCGTCGGGGACGAGCTCGGCGCCGAAGCGCTCGGCCTGGGCCCGCATGTTGTCCATGAGGTCCGGGCCCATGATGCCGTCACGGAAGCCGGGGAAGTTCTCGACCTCGGTCGTGTTCATCAGGGCGCCACCGGCGGTGACCGCGCCCTCGAAGACCAGCGGCTTCAGCGACGCTCGGGCTGTGTAGAGCGCAGCGGTGTATCCCGCGGGCCCCGAGCCGATGATGATCACATTACGGACGTCGCTCACGGGTTTCTTCCTCGTCTCTGCAGACTGCCACTGCCTACGGGGCGGTTGTCTCGGTCGCTCACCCCACCCAACGGATCCTAAGGTGTGTGCATTCCCGAGACCGCCGCGCGGCACGTGACCAGGGCGGGAAGAGGGGTCAGGAGCGGGGGTAGGCCTGGCTGAGGAGCACCTCGGCGGCGGGGGCCCCGCTCTCCGCCCGATCGGCACAGGAGGCGTCGAGCACATAGGCCCGGACCTGTGTGGTGTCGGTGGGATCCGTGAGGACGAGCAGATAGGCGGGCTTCCCCTGGTACTCGCCCCGCTCGTGGCCCAGCACCGCCTCGGTGCGGCCGGTGCCGGCGAGGACGCAGGCGGGCACGGCGCCGTTCTCGCTGCGCCGGGGAGTCACGGCCCCGGTGTCGGAGGACATGGATTCGGGCCCGATGCCCTGAGGGGTTCTCAGCGTCCTGTCCTGGGCCAGGAGGTCCTGGACCCGCTTCTCGACGGGTGATCCGGAGAAGGGGGCGGCGGCGGTCCGGGCAGAGGCATCGGCCTGCTTCGTACCGGCCGCCACGCCGTCGCCGGCCGTGTCGCCCGCCTGGCTGAGGTACAGGCTCGTACCGAGGAGCACGGCGCCGAAGGCGGCGCCGATCGTGGAGAGCAGGGCGATCCTGCGGCGGGGCCGCTTGGAGCGACCCGGGCCGGTGGCCGCACGGGGACGCCCGGCGGGACGGTCCGGGGCCGGGGAGGAAGGCGGTGTCTCCATGGAGGAGCGCGATGTTTCACGTGAAACAGGGGTGTCGCTCTCGCCGTCCGGGGAGGTGGCGTCGAGCAGGGCCTCGGCGGCGAGGGCGGCGTCGATCCGGCCCGCGATCTCGGCGGGCATCCGAGGCGGTCCGGGCAGGGTGCCGAGCAGGCTCCGGATCTCCTCCAGGGAGGACCGTACGTCCGCGCAGAGGGGACAGTCGTCCACGTGCCGGCGTACGGCCGCGGAGCGGGACGGCGAGAGCAGCCCCTCGGCCAGGTCGGAGATCTCCGAGACGTCCGGGTGCTGTGTGGTGTCAGCCCTGTCGGCCGTGGAAGTCACGCGCGCCCACCTCCGCCCTTCACAGCAGCTGGATCAGTCGGTCCGGTGTCCGTCGGCCCCGGCACCGGTGGGACGGATGTCCCCGGCGTCCGGTTCCTTCCCCCTTCGGCGACCTCGTTACCCACGGTGTCGGTACGCAGATGAGTGACCATCGGAAGGAGACGGGCCCGGCCCCGCGCGCAGCGGCTTTTCACGGTTCCGGCGGGAACGCCGAGAATACGGGCTGCTTCCGCGACCGGGTATCCCTGCATGTCGACCAGGACGAGGGCGGCCCGCTGGTCTGCGGGGATCGAGGCGAGCGCGGCCAGGACCTCGCGGTGGAGGTCCCGGCGCTCCACGGGCGCCTCGGCGGACTCGTGGGGGTCGAGAAGCTGCTCGAAACGATCGTCGTCGTTGACGGGCGAGGTCCTGCGGGAAGCGGTCTTGCGCGCCCGGTCGAGACAGGCGTTCACCGTGATCCGGTGGAGCCAGGTCGTGACGGCCGACTGGCCGCGGAAGGTGTGGGCGGCCCGGAAGGCCGAGAGAAGGGCGTCCTGAACGGCGTCAGCGGCCTCCTCGCGGTCCCCCAGGGTCCGCAGGGCCACCGCCCACAACCGGTCCCGATGCCGCCGCACCAGCTCACCGAAGGCGTCGGGGTCCCCGTCGACGTGACGGGCCAGGAGTTCCCGATCGTCGGTGGCCTCGTCTATCGGATCGTCCAACGGTGAGCCCCCTCCCTCTGCGGCCGTCAGCCCAGGATCTTGATTTCCGTCAGCTTGCCGCGGAAGCCCCCGTCGTTGGCGGGCAGCTCGGTGAGCCAGATCAGAACGTAGCGGGTGGTGACGGGGACGGCGGTCTTCAGCGTCACGTCGCTGCCGGAACCGGAGGCCCGGGTGGTGAACTGGTCGGGCATGGTCGGCTCCGACGTCGCGTCCGCGGGGGCCGTCCGCAGCTCCACCGAGGTGTCTCCCAGGAAGGCCAGGTCGACCGAGCTGATCTTCTGGGCCTTGCCCAGGTCGAGGACGAGACCCACGCCGGACTTGAGCTTGCCCAGGTCGGCGGTCACGTAGTTCTCGGTGTGCCAGAAGGTACTGGGATCCCCGTCGTAGGCGTTCGGTATGGCTTGGGGCTTCTCCGCCCCGTTGCCCAGCGGGTCGAAGTCGTGCGCGGATTCGATGGCCACCGGCTTAGGCGCCACCGGCTTCTCGTCGGTGACGACCGTCGGGACCGGGTCCGGTGTCTTGGAGGTGTTCTTCGGGCCGAGGAGGCGGTCGGCGATCTGCCAGCTGCCCAGGCCCAGGGCGGCGATCAGCAGGGCCGAGACGGCCCACTTCAACGCCTTGCCGGTGCGGCCCTGGAGCGGGGGCGGGGGGACGACGACCGTCTGGGTGGCCGCCGGGTGCGGCTGGGGACGCCCGTACGTGCCCTGCTGGTACGTCGTGCGCTGGTACTCGGGCGGGGCGGTGAACTCGGGCTCCGGCGGCTTCACGCGGGGCATCGTGGACACGGCCCTGGCCAGCTCGTCCGGCGTGGTGCAGGGCGGCTCCTGGCGCGAGGCGGTGGCCCCGTCGTTGACGAGGGCGCGCATGGCGATCTCGGAGAGGCCCCGGTGGACGCCGGCACGGACCTGGTCGGGAGGAAGCAGTCCGACGCCCTTGGGCAGCCCGGAGAGGCCGTAGGCGTCGGTCTCGTACGGCCAGCGCTGGGTGAGCGACGCGTACAGCAGGGCGCCGATGGCCTCGGTGTCGTTGCGCTGCGGACGCTCGGCCGTGATGCCGCGCAGGGCGGCGTTCACGGCGAGGCCCCGGATGCGGTACTGGCCGGTGGAGCTGCGCAGGACCGCGCTCGGGGTGAGCCGGAGGTGGGAGAGGCCTTCGCGGTGGGCGGCGGCCATGGCCTGGGAGACCTGGCTGACGAGCTGGTAGGCGTCGTGGGCCTCCAGCGGACCGGAGGCGAGCAGCGCCGTCAGCTCGACGGAGTCGGGCAGCCACTCGTGCACGACGTACACGAGGTCGTTCTCCTCGACGGCGTCGAGGACCTGGACGAACCGGGGGTCGCCGAGGAGGGCGGCGGAGCGGGCCGCGGCCAGGACCGAACGCGCCCGGGGGTGGTCGGCGGGCAGCAGATGGACCCCGACGGCACGCCGGAGCTTCTCGTCGACGGCCCGCCAGCTGCTGAAGCCGTCCAGACGAGTGACGCACTCCTCCAGCCGGTAGCGCCGGGCCAGTTTGTGGCCGCTGTGCAGTTCCGGAGCCGTGAGGGAGGGCTGTTCACCGCTCTGTCGTTCGACCGCCTTGCTCTCCGTGGCCTCGGCGGTTTTCTCCGCCGTCTTCTCTTCTTCCGCCACCCCGTCGGTCGCGGCCTTGTCCGCCTTGGCGGTCAGCGGGTCGTCACCGCTGTTGTCGGCCACGTCGACGGCAGCCGTGCTACGTTCCGCCACCGTCGTTCCTGCCTCCCCATCCGTTGCGCCACATCCAACAGCCAAGCCAATTGTGCCCACAGTCGGACGCTATGCACGACACGCGGTCCCCGCCGATGGTTGTGCGGGACCTCAGGTTCAGCGTCCCAGACGGCCGCGGACCATGCCGACCAGGGTGTTCAGTTCGGTGATCCGCATGCGCTTGGCCGCGACGAAGAAGACTCCGAGGAGCACGGCCCCGCCGACGGCCAGGGCGACGAGCGAGCCGAGCGCACCCTCGCCGAGCAGCTTCAGGAGGCCGAACCCGACGGCACCGGCCACGAGCGCGGCGGGCACGGAGGCCATGCACAGCCGGGCGTAGGTCCGCAGCACGTGGGTGCCGTCCAGGTCGCCGCCCAGCCGGTTGCGGAGCCGGCGCCAGGCGATGCCGACACCGACCGCGTAGGCGAGGCCGTACGAGGCGGCCATGCCCACGACGGCCCACTGGGCGGGCAGGACGACGTAACAGATCGCCGAGGCGGCCGCGTTGACGGCGGCGACGATGACCGTGTTGTAGAAGGGCGTCCGGGTGTCCTCGTAGGCGTAGAAGCCGCGGAGCACGACGTACTGGACGGAGTAGGGGATCAGGCCGAGGCCGAAGGCCATCAGGATGAAGCCCATGCCCTGGGCGGCCTCGATGCCGCTGGAGGCGTAGAGCAGGGTGCACATCGGGACGCCGAGCGCCAGGAAGGCGAAGGAGACCGGGACGATCGCGACGGCCGAGTTCCGCAGGCCCTGCGAGATGTCGTCGCGGACGGCGCCCGGGTCGTCGTCGTGGGCGGCGCGGGAGATCCGCGGCAGCAGCGCGGCCATCACGGAGACGGTGATGATGGCCTGCGGCATGCCCCAGATCAGCTGGGCGTTGGAGTAGGCGAGGAAGCCCGCGCCGTTCTTCCCGGACTCCTCGCCGGCGGCGGTGGCGAGCTGGGTGACGACCAGGACGCCCGCCTGGTTGGCGAGGACGAAGAGCACGGTCCACTTGGCGAGCTTGACGGTCTTGCCGAGCCCGTGGCCCTTCCAGTCGAAGCGGGGCCGGAAGCGGAAGCCCGTCTCGCGCAGGTACGGGATCATCGCCAGGGCCTGGACGACGAGGCCGAGCAGGGTGCCGATGCCGAGCAGGCGGATGCCCTCGTCCGGGATGGTCCGCACGCCCATCTGGGACTCGGCGGAGGTGCCGTAGACCCAGATGAACAGGCCGAAGGTGACGATCATGACGATGTTGTTGAGGACCGGGGTCCACATCATCGCGCCGAACTTGCCGCGGGCGTTGAGGATCTGCCCCATCACCACGTGCACGCCCATGAAGAAGATCGTGGGCAGGCAGTAGCGGGCGAAGGTGACGGCCACGCTGTTGGCCGCCGCGTCGTCGGCGATGGTGTTCGACATGAGCCGGATCAGCAGCGGCGCGGCGAAGACGGCCAGGGCGACGATCGCGGCGAGCGCCACCATGACCAGGGTGAGCAGACGGTTGGCGAAGGCCTCGCCGCCGTCCTCGTCGTTCTTCATCGACCGGACGAGCTGGGGGACAAAGACCGAGTTGAGGCCGCCGCCGACGGTGAGGATGTAGATCATCGTCGGCAGGGTGTAGGCGATGGTGAAGGTGTCGCCGAGCAGGGCGGCGCCGAGCGCGCCGGTGATCACCAGGCTGCGGACGAAGCCGGTCAGCCGGGAGACCAGGGTGCCGGCCGCCATCACCGCACTCGACTTGAGCAGCCCGGAGGCGCGGCCGGTCTTCTTGGGGGCGGGCGCGGGCAGCGGGTCCGGCTCCGGGGTGGGCGGGGGCACCTGACCGGGCGCCTGCTGGTCCCGGTAGAGGTGCGCGAAGGCGTCCGGCTCGGGCGTCTCCTCGCTCGCCCGGGTCACCAGGTCGTCGACGCCGGTGAACTGGACCGTGCGCGCGTCGTCGCCGTACGGCAGGTGGCGCGAGGGGCCGTCGGGCTCCGGCGCCGGGGTCTGCGCCCACACCCGGGGGTCGGGGGCGTGCGGGGGCACGGCCGGCTGCTGGTAGAGCACCTGGGGGTCCTGGTAGGTGCCGGGGGGCGGCGGCGGGTGCGCGGCGCGGTCGTAGAGCGCCTCGGTCACCGGATCCTGCGCGGAGAGGTCCTGCGCCCGGTACGGATCGTGGGCGTAGGCGTCCTGGACGTAGGGGTCCTGCGCGTAGGAGTTCTGGGCGTAGGGATCCTGTGCGGGGGGGCCTTGTGCGTACGGGTCCTGCCCGTACGGATCCTGCGCGTAGGGCGGCTGCTGCGCGTAGGGCGGCTGCTGCGCGTAGGGCGGCTGCTGTGCGGGGGCTCCGCCCTGCTGCGGGTACGGAGCCGGCGGGTGGCCGGAGCCCGAGGGTGCCGCGGGCGTGCCACCGGACGGCTCGGTGCCGCCCGCGCCCTGGCCGCGGTCACCGTCGTACGGCGCGTTCATGGTTACCCCACCTCATCGTCCCCGGCCGACCGGCCACGACATCGCTCAACGGTCCACTTTCTCACCCGTGGCCGACGGGTCGCCGCTTTCGGACCCGGTGTCCGGTGTCGGGTCACTCGGCTGCTCGGGTCCGTCCGCGTCGTCCTCTCCGGGTTCCGCGTCCGGCTCGTCCGCTCCGGCCCCTTCCGTCTCCCGGGCCTTCTCGGCCCCTTCGGCCCCTTCGGCGACTTCCGTCTCCCCGGCCGCGTCCGCTTCGGCGGTCTGGGCGGCCAGCCGCTTGCGCTGGCTGTACATCCGCACACCGGCGAGGACGAGGAGGAGGACGCCGCCGGCGATCACCAGCATGACCGTGGGGGTGATCTCGGAGACCTTCACGGTGAACGACATCGGCTTCCCGTACGGGGTGCCGTCCTCGGTGTAGAGCTGGGCGGTCACCGGCACCTGGCCGTTGACGTTGGCCGTGGCGTCGAACTTCACCGACTGGCTGTGCCCGGCGCCGACCTTCACGGGCAGCTCGGCGATCCTCTCGCCGTTGATCTCCAGCCGGTTCCCGTTGTTGGAGGCGAGGCGCAGCACCAGGTGGTCCACGCCCTGGAGCAGCTTGTTCTGGACGGTCACGGGGATCGTCGCACTGCGGCCGGAGAGCGTGAGGTCCGACTTGTCGACCAGCTGGATGCTCTTGGTGAGCCGCTGCAGATAGCCCTGGACGTTGACCCGGTAGATCGTGGCCGCTCGGGTCTGACCGCGCCAGGACGTCGACATCTCGCGGTTGATCGCGTTGCCGAACGGGGTCACGACGCGGTCCGGGAACGTCAGGACGACCTTGAAGTCGTTCAGCTCGTCCCGGGTGGTCTTCATGTCGCGGAAGGCCTGGACCGGCAGCTCCCGGTCGCGCAGCTTCTTCGGATACCGGGAGCTGCCGGGCACCGCGGTGGAGGCGTTCGGGTCCGGCTTGGCCGTGGCCGCCGCGAAGAGGTCGCTCGGCTGGCTCCAGCGCCGGCCGGAGAGACCGCGCAGGGCGGTCGCCATGGTCTGTGCCTGGGCGACGGTCGGCACCCGCTGGGGGGCGACCACGACGCTCCGCTGCTTCTCCGGCTGCTCCAGGGTGATCGCGAGCGACTGGGAGAGGAACTCCTGGACGGCGAGCGTGGACCTCTCCGCGCGGACCATGTCGCCTTCGAAGGCGGTGGACAGGAGCGCGTCGCTCACCACGGCCGTGGTGCTGCCGTTGCCCAGGGGGCGGGCCGCCGTGGGCGTGTAGGAGAGGTCGTCGCGGACGCTGTCGCTGCGGGCGATCACCTTGTCGGCGCCGGCCGAGGTCGCCACCGACACGATGGCGGGGTCGACGGCCCCGTCGACGGGCCAGGCGAAGTCGGTGGAGGGCTGCACGTGGAGGACGGTCTCGACCGTCACCCCGGCGAGGGCGGTCGCCGACTGGAGGTGCCCCAGGGAGCCGGGGACGTCCTTGCCGTGGTGGGCCAGGGAGGCGAGGTCGGGGTCGGCGAAGGGAAGGGCGACGACCTTGTGCCCCTGCACCGCCTTCTCCAGCTTGCCCAGCCACCGCTCGGCGAGCTCCTTGTTCGTACCGGGAACGTGCAGGGAGCCGTCCTTGACGCGGTAGCCGTTCGCCATGGCGTCGACGGTGGCGAGCAGATCCGGATCGATCACCCAGGTGACCGGCAGGTCCTTGCCCAGCGAGACCATCTGGTCGAGACGCCCGCCCGGACGCAGCTCGGCCGCCAGGGCGTCGTCCTCGAAGACCGGGGTCTGCTGGTCGTCCGTGGCCGTCTCCGCCGAGACGTGGGCCGAGGCGATCAGCGGCCAGAGGTAGGTGATCTGGGTCTTCTTCTCCGTGGCCTCGGGCTGGTACGGCAGGAAGGTCCGCTCGATGCCGAGCACCCGGGGGTAGGGGCGGTCCGGGGTCTCTCCGGTGAGGGAGACGCCGAGCTGGTAGACGCCCGCCTCGTCGAGTCCGAGGTCGGCGACCGGGACGGAGAGCGAGAAGTCCGCACTGAGGCCGGCGCCCAGCTTGGGAATCTCGGCGGTGGGGGCGTCCGGCACGGGAGCGGGGTCGCTGTCGTCCCGGTAGCCCGTGCGCCCCGTCACCTGCTCGATTTCGCTGCGGCTGGTCATCCGGGGCCCGACGCGCAGTTCGACGACCCCGTCGGTGACGGCTTTCCTGCCCCGGTTGGTCACCGTGCCCGTGAGGGTGACGGTATCGCCCTCGACGGGGGTGTTCGGGGTCAGGGTGTCGAGCGACACATCGACGGTCTTCGAGCCGGTGGCGTCCTCGGCGGCGGTCGCCGAGGGAGCGGCGGCCGCGGGGGAGGTGGTGACCGGAGCCTGGAGCAGCCCGGCGAGGAGCGGTGCCCCGACGGCGACGGTGAGTGTGCGCCGCAGCCATCGTCGGGCAGGTGAGGGACCGGTCCCCTTGATGTCTGCCGCCTCGGCCACGCGTTCGCCCGTCCTCGTCGTTGTCTGTGGTGCCAGTGGTGTCGGTGGTTGCCGGTTGCTGTGTCCAGGCATGGTAACGAGGCATGCTGGGAGCAAGTGCCGGGGACTGCTCCAGGCGATCTTCGACCGGCCGCGGCGCACACGGCCGGGCGGCCCCGCCGCGGGGAGGCCGGGCCGTTCCGCCCCGGGGAATCGGGCGGCCCGCCCCCGGGAAAACGAGGACGTCGGGGTGAGCCGGGGCACGTACCCTTTTCTGTTGTGCCGAACGCCAACGAAGACACCCCGACTGCACTGAGCCAGGTGCAACGCCGCGCGGTCAGTGAACTGCTGCGCGTGTCCCCTGCCGCCGACGACCTCGCCCGCCGCTTCCAGGAGGCCGGGTTCAGCCTCGCGCTGGTCGGTGGCTCGGTACGGGACGCCCTGCTCGGCCGGCTCGGCAACGACCTGGACTTCACCACCGACGCCCGCCCCGAGGACGTACTGAAGATCGTCCGCCCGTGGGCCGACTCCGTGTGGGAGGTCGGCATCGCCTTCGGAACGGTCGGCTGCCAGAAGGACGCCCGGGTCGGGGACGTCGTCCAGCGCTTCCAGATCGAGGTCACCACGTACCGCTCGGAGGCGTACGACCGGACCTCGCGCAAGCCCGAGGTGTCCTACGGCGACTCGATCGAGGAGGACCTCGTCCGGCGTGACTTCACCGTCAACGCCATGGCCGTGGCCCTCCCCGAGAAGGAGTTCATCGACCCGTACGGCGGTCTGGAGGACCTGGCCGCCCAGGTGCTGCGCACGCCGGGCACACCGGAGGAGTCCTTCTCCGACGACCCGCTGCGCATGATGCGGGCCGCGCGGTTCGCCGCGCAGCTGGACTTCGAGGTCGCCCCCGAGGTCGTCGTGGCCATGAAGGAGATGTCCGGCCGGATCGAGATCGTCTCCGCCGAGCGCATCCGTGAGGAGTTCAACAAGCTCCTCCTCTCGGCACACCCGCGCAAGGGCCTCGGCCTGCTCGTGGACACCGGCCTCGCCGACCACGTGCTGCCCGAGCTGCCGTCGCTCCGGCTGGAGAGCGACGAGCACCACCGGCACAAGGACGTCTACGAGCACTCGCTGACCGTGCTCGACCAGGCGATCGACCTGGAGGAGGACGGTCCCGACCTGGTGCTGCGCATCGCGGCCCTGCTGCACGACATCGGCAAGCCGCGCACCCGTCGCTTCGAGAAGGACGGGCGGGTCTCCTTCCACCACCACGAAGTCGTGGGCGCGAAGATGACCAAGAAGCGCATGACCGCGCTGAAGTACTCCAACGAGATGATCAAGGACGTCTCGCGCCTCGTGGAGCTGCACCTCCGCTTCCACGGGTACGGGACGGGCGAGTGGACCGACTCGGCCGTGCGGCGCTACGTGCGCGACGCCGGTCCGCTGCTCTCGCGTCTGCACAAGCTGACCCGCTCGGACTGCACCACCCGCAACAAGCGCAAGGCGGCCGCGCTCTCCCGCGCCTACGACGGCCTGGAGGACCGCATCGCCCAGCTCCAGGAACAGGAGGAGCTGGACGCGATCCGTCCCGACCTCGACGGCAACCAGATCCAGGAGATCCTGGGCATCGGCCCCGGCCCGGCCATCGGCCAGGCGTACAAGTTCCTGCTGGAGCTCCGGCTGGAGAACGGACCCATGGAGTACGACCAGGCCGTCACCGCGCTCAAGGAGTGGTGGGCGGCGCAGGACTGAGCCGGCCCCCGGCGGGCGGCCCGCTGTTTCACGTGAAACACCGGGCCGCCCGCCGGACCCTTGGGGAGGGGTGGTGTTTCACGTGAAACATCACCCCTTCGCCCGTTCCCCGCGCAGAGCCACGGCGATCGATCCGTAGACCACGGCCACCAGGACGATCAGCGGGGCGGAGCGGCCGTCGGACGGCAGCATCAGCGCCGCGACACCGGCTGCGCCGACGAAGGCGACGTTGAACAGCACGTCGTAGAGCGAGAAGACCCGGCCCCGGTAGGCGTCGTCCACGGACGTCTGCACCACCGTGTCCGTCGCGATCTTGGCTCCTTGAGTGATGAGCCCGAGGAGGAAGGCGGCGGCGAGGAAGGGCACGGGGGCGAAGGTCAGGCCGAGCGCCGGTTCGAGCACGGCCGCCGTCGCCGTGCACACGGTCATCCAGCCGAAGGGCCCGAAGCGCCGGACCGCCCACGGGGAGAGGACCGCGGCGGCGAAGAAACCCGCTCCCGACAGGGCCACGGCGAGGCCGAGGAGGCCGAGGCCCTCGGACTCGGTGGAGCTCCAGGTGTAGCGGCAGAGCATGAGCACGGTGACGAGCAGGGCGCCGTAGCAGAACCGTATGAGACCCACCGCGGTGAGCGCCCGGAGCGCGGGCCGCCGCTCGGCGAGGTGCCGCAGTCCTTCGCCCAGTCCCCGGGCCGTCGACCGCAGGGCCGTGGCGAGGCGCTGCGGCACGAGCTCCGGATCGGGCCCGAGGAGCTCCCGGGGCATCCGCAGCGAGGCGAGGGCGGCGCAGAGGTAGAGGACGGCACCGAAGGCCACCACGGCCGCGTCGGAGTCGTCGGCGAGCAGGCGGACGCCGAAGGCGAGACCACCCCCCACGGTCGCGGCGAGCGTGCCGGCGGTGGGGGAGAGCGAGTTCGCCACGACCAGCCGTTCGTCGTCGACGACACGGGGGAGCGCGGCCGAGAGGCCCGCGAGGACGAAGCGGTTGACGGCCGTGACGGAGAGCGCGGAGGCGTAGAAGAGCCAGTCGGGCACGGAGGCGAGGACGAGCAGCGCGGTCCCGCACGCGAGCAGGGCGCGCAGGAGGTTCCCGTACAGGAAGACCTGGCGGCGCTGCCAGCGGTCGAGGAGCACACCGGCGAAGGGCCCCACGAGCGAGTACGGGAGCAGGAGCACCGCCATGGCGGAGGCGATCGCGGTGGGGGAGGTCTGCTTCTCGGGGGAGAAGACGACGTACGTGGCCAGGGCCACCTGGTAGACGCCGTCGGCGCACTGGGAGAGCAGCCGGACGGCGAGCAGGCGGCGGAAGTTCGTCAGGCGCAGGAGTACGCGCAGATCACGTACGACGGACATGGCAGCAAGACTCACACACGAGGAGGGCCCCGGGCAGTGCCCGGGGCCCTCGGTCGTCAGGCGTGCTGCGCGCTCAGCGCTCGACCTCGCCCTTGATGAACTTCTCGACGTTGGCCAGGGCCTCGTCGTCGAAGTACTGCACCGGCGGGGACTTCATGAAGTACGAGCTCGCCGAGAGGATGGGGCCACCGATGCCCCGGTCCTTGGCGATCTTCGCGGCGCGCAGGGCGTCGATGATGACACCGGCCGAGTTCGGGGAGTCCCACACCTCGAGCTTGTACTCCAGGTTCAGCGGAACGTCACCGAAGGCGCGGCCCTCGAGGCGCACGTACGCCCACTTGCGGTCGTCCAGCCAGGCCACGTAGTCCGACGGACCGATGTGGACGTTCTTCTCGCCCAGCTCGCGGTCGGGGATCTGCGAGGTGACGGCCTGCGTCTTGGAGATCTTCTTGGACTCCAGGCGGTCGCGCTCCAGCATGTTCTTGAAGTCCATGTTGCCGCCGACGTTGAGCTGCATGGTGCGCTCGAGACGGACACCGCGGTCCTCGAACAGCTTCGCCATCACGCGGTGCGTGATGGTCGCGCCGACCTGCGACTTGATGTCGTCGCCGACGATCGGGACACCGGCCTCGGTGAACTTGTCCGCCCACTCCTTGGTGCCGGCGATGAAGACCGGGAGGGCGTTGACGAAGGCGACCTTGGCGTCGATGGCGGCCTGCGCGTAGAACTTCGCGGCCTTCTCGGAGCCCACCGGCAGGTAGCAGACGAGAACGTCGACCTGGCGGTCCTTGAGGATCTGGACGACGTCGACCGGCTCCTCGGCGGACTCCTCGATGGTCTGGCGGTAGTACTTGCCGAGACCGTCGAGGGTGTGGCCGCGCTGGACGGTGACGCCCTTGCTCGGGACGTCGCAGATCTTGATGGTGTTGTTCTCGCTGGCGCCGATGGCGTCGGAGAGGTCGAGGCCGACCTTCTTCGCGTCGACGTCGAAGGCGGCGACGAACTCGACGTCACCGACGTGGTACTCGCCGAACTGGACGTGCATCAGGCCGGGCACCTTGGCCGCCGGGTCGGCGTCCTTGTAGTACTCGACGCCCTGGACCAGCGAGGCGGCGCAGTTGCCCACGCCGACGATGGCTACGCGAACCGAACCCATTCCGGTTGCTCCCTGTGTGATCGTGTGAAGCCCTGCTGTGTGCGGGGATTCACGTGGTGGTGTCGTCGGACGGATCCGGCCGGGTACTGCCCCCGTGCCGGGGCAGGCCGCCCGTTTCTCCAGAATCGTTGTCGTGCAGAGCGGCGGTCCCGGGGCCGGATCGCTGATCCCGCCCCGCCCGCTCGCTCTCGATGAGCTCGTTCAGCCAGCGCACTTCGCGCTCCACGGACTCCATGCCGTGTCGCTGCAGCTCAAGCGTGTAGTCGTCGAGGCGCTCGCGGGTCCGGGCCAGGGAGGCGCGCATCTTCTCCAGGCGCTCCTCCAGCCGGCTGCGGCGTCCTTCGAGGACGCGCATCCGCACCTCGCGCTCGGTCTGCCCGAAGAAGGCGAAGCGAGCGGCGAAGTGCTCGTCCTCCCAGGAGTCCGGCCCGGTGTGGGAGAGGAGCTCCTCGAAGTGCTCCTTACCTTCCGGGGTCAGCCGGTAGACGATCTTGGTCCGGCGTCCCGCGAGCGACGCGGCGAGGGTGTCCTCGGGGGCGCTGCCCGGTTCCTCGATCAACCAGCCGTTTGCGACCAGCGTCTTGAGGCAGGGGTAAAGCGTTCCGTAGCTGAAGGCCCGGAAGACGCCCAGCGAGGTGTTGAGCCGCTTCCGCAGCTCGTATCCGTGCATCGGGGCCTCCCGCAGGAGGCCGAGGACGGCGAATTCGAGGATGCCGGAGCGTCTGCTCATCTGTCGCCTCCTCCGGTGCCGGTGCCCTTATGCCGTGCTGATGTATCGACTCGATACATCAGCACGATAGAACGGCCGCTCTGTGACGACAAGTGGACCCGTCGTGACCGGCGTCACATCCTCAATTCACAGCAGTCGACTTGCCTGATTTGGGGTGAAGTCCGGCTCTCGGCGGTTTTTGGCCGTGCGTAGTCTGTGCGGATGCAGACCACCGGGAACCGAGCGACGCCGTGGGGCGTCAGTGCTGCGGGTGACCGGCTGCGGTACGGGGGGACCTCCGATGGGTCCTGGCCGTGCGCATTTCGGGGGGACCGGAACTCAACTGCCGCTTCCAGGCGTACTCGCCTGCCCGAGGAGTAGTCGTTCGATGAGCGAGCATCGTCGCAAAGCGCCGCAGCAGCAGCCACCGACGGGTGGCCGCGCGGCGGCACGGCGCGCTGCCCAGCAGCCGGTGGGCCGCAGGTCGGCCCCGGTTCAAGACGTCGGTACGGAGGCCCCTGCGGCCTCCTACGGGCCTCCCTCCTCCCACGGAGGTGAACAGCGTCCCTACGGGGGGCGCGCGGAGGCCCGCCGTGCCGCCCAGCGCGGCAGCCGCCGGAAGGGAGCCGGCTCCGGTCCCGGCGGCCCCGGCGGATCGGGTGGAGGCCGACGCGGTGGCGGCGGCGGGGGGCGCGGTCCCGGGGACGGCCCCGAGGGGCGCGGACCCGGCAAGAAGCGGATCATCGACTACCCGCGCCACGACAAGTACGGCTGGCGCCGCTGGCTGCCCTCGTGGCGGCTCGTGACGGGCACGTTCCTCTTCTTCGTGGCGAGCCTGATGGGCGTGTCGGCCTTCGCGTACTCGAAGGTGCAGATCCCCAACGAGGCCGCCACCGCGAAGTCGCAGAACAACATCTACTACTGGGCCGACGGCACCCGCATGGTCGCGACGGGCGACGGCGCCAACCGCCAGATCGTCACCCTTCCGAAGATCTCGGAGCACATGCAGAACGCGGTGGTCTCGGCGGAGAACAAGACCTTCTGGGACGACTCCGGCATCGACCCGAAGGGCATGGGACGTGCCGTGTGGAACATGGCCAAGGGCGGCCAGACCCAGGGCGGTTCGACGATCACCCAGCAGTACGTGAAGAACAACCTTCTCGACGACCAGTCGCAGACCCTCACCCGCAAGGCGAAGGAGTTCTTCATCGCCATAAAGGTGGGCAACGAGGTCGACAAGAAGGACGTCATGGCCGGCTACCTGAACACCGCGTACTACGGACGTGGTGCCTACGGCATCCAGGCCGCCTCCCGTGCCTACTTCAACACGGACGCCGACAACCTCAACCCCAGCCAGGCGGCGCTGCTCGCCTCGGTGCTGAAGGGCGCCACGTACTACGACCCGGCCGGCTACCCCGAGATCGACCCGAACGCCACGGCCGAGAAGAACACCGAGCGGGCCACCAAGCGGTGGAGCTGGATCCTCGACGAGATGCTGAAGGACGGGAAGATCACGTCCGAGGAGCGGGCCAAGTACACGGCCTTCCCCAAGATCCAGAAGCCCGGTCAGAGCGCCAACCTGACCGGTCAGATCGGCTACCTCGTCAGGACCGCCAAGGCGAACATCAAGACCCAGTTCGGCGTCGACGAGAAGGAACTGGAGCGCGGCGGCTACCAGATCTACACGACCTTCGACAAGCGCAAGGTGGCCGCGCTCGAGAAGTCGGTCCAGAAGGTCCTGAAGGAGAACATCGATCCCAAGAAGCGGCCCAAGACGGACACGCACGTCCAGTTCGGCGGCGCCTCCGTCGACACGGACACGGGAGAGATCGCCGCCCTCTACGGCGGTGTCGACGCCACCAAGCACTTCACCAACAACGCCGACGCCACCGGCGCGATGGTCGGATCGACGTTCAAGCCCTTCGTGCTCGCCGCCGCGATGAAGGACGGCGTGCGGGATCCGAAGCTGGATGCCGAGCAGAGTCTGTCCGACCGCACGATCGTCGACCCGGACAAGAGCCGCTACTCCGGCAAGAACGGGCTGACGATCCGG
Source organism: Streptomyces sp. NRRL F-6492 (assembly GCF_001280125.1). GTDB lineage: Bacteria > Actinomycetota > Actinomycetes > Streptomycetales > Streptomycetaceae > Streptomyces. The sequence continues at coordinate 165,119 of NZ_LGEG01000001.1, read as the reverse complement.
AAGTACAACGGCGAGATCTGGCACAACGAGGAGGGCAAGGAGTGGCGCCAGACCAATGACGGCCAGGAGAACTACGGCAGCATCTCCCTGCGCCGGGCCATGATCAAGTCCGCCAACTCGCCCTACGTGCAGCTCGGCATGGACGTCGGCATCGACAAGGTCCGGGACGCGGCCGTGCGCGCCGGCCTGCTGGACAGTTCTCTCGTCAAGGGCGAGGTCCCCTCGTTCTCCCTCGGCATCTCCAGCCCGAGCGCCATCCGCATGGCCGGCGCCTACGCGACCTTCGCCAACCAGGGCAAGCAGAACGACCCCTACTCCGTGCGGAAGGTCGTCAAGGACGGCGAGACCATCCACGAGCACGAGGCGAAGCCCGACCTGGCCTTCACCCCGGCCATCGCCAACAACGTCACCGACGTCCTCCGGGACGTCGTGGACGACGACGAGGGCACCGGCAGGAAGGCGCGGCTTCCCGGTCGCGCCGTGGCCGGCAAGACCGGTACCACCGACGACAACCGGTCGGCCTGGTTCGTGGGCTACACCGCGCAGCTGGCGACGGCGATCGACATGTACCGCTACGACGACGACGACACCAAGCAGGGCCGCAAGTTCGAGAAGATGTACGGCACCGGTGGCCGCGACACGATCCACGGTTCGTCGTTCCCCTCGGAGATCTGGCAGGACTACATGTCCGAGGCCGTCAAGAACGACCCGAAGGTCAAGTTCCCCAAGCCGGAGAAGCTGGAGGGCGCCGGGACCGTCTACGGCGGCGGTGCGACGAGCCCGACGCCGACGCCGACGCCGACCGAGTCGGAGACGACCTCCCCGACGCCGACCGAGAGCGTGACGCCGTCGACGACTCCCCCGACCACTCCGCCGACGACCACTCCCCCGCCGTCCCGGACGCCGACGCCGGACAAGACGACGTGCAGCATCTGGGACCCGGACTGCTACAACCCGGGTGACCCGGGCGGCAACACCGGGCAGCCCACGACCACGCCGCCGACCAGCGAGGATCCGGATCCGACCGGCACGCCGACGGACGACGGGGGCGGCAGGCCGGGCGGGAACAGGCCCGGGGACGGGGCCTGGGTCCCCTAGACCCGCCCGGGACCGATCACCTTCAGGGCCGTCGCGGCCGCTCCGTACCTTCCGTACGGGGCCGGCCGCGGCGGCCCTCGCCGTTTTCCCGGGGACGTACGGCAGGATGTCCCCCATGCCGAGCCTCCAGAAGACGAGCGCGCCGCGGGAGCGCTCGCAGACGGTCATCCCCACCCACCGGGACGAGGTGGCCGCCGCGGGCAGCGAACTCATCGGCGGTCCCTACGGCCGCCGGGCGCTGCCCGGCACCGGAAGGTTGTCCCCGGTGCGGGTGATCGCCCTCGTGGCCATCGGCATGTTCGCGCTGGGCATGGTGCAGAAGCTGCCCTGCTACAACTGGGCCTGGTTCCGGGGGACGACCTCCCAGTACACCCACGCCTGCTACTCGGACATCCCGCACCTGTTCTCCGGGCGGGGCTTCGCGGACGGCCTGGTCCCCTACTTCGACCGGCTGACCGGCGACATACCGTTCCTGGAGTACCCCGTCCTGACCGGGCTCTTCATGGAGGTCGCGGCCTGGCTGACGCCGGGCGGCGGCGAGACGGCGGAGCGCGAGCAGGCGTACTGGCTGGCCAACGCCGGCCTGCTGATGGTCTGCGCGGCCGTCCTGGCGGTCTGTGTGGCCAGGACGCACCGCCTGCGCCCCTGGGACGGGCTCCTGGTCGCCCTGGCGCCCTCGGTGGCGCTCACGGCCACGATCAACTGGGACCTGCTGGCCGTCGCGCTGACCGCCGCCGCCGTCCTGATGTGGGCGCGGAGCCGTCCGGTGGCCTTCGGGATCCTGCTGGGCCTGGCCACGGCCGCCAAGCTCTACCCGGCCCTGCTCCTCCTCCCGCTGCTGCTGCTCTGCTGCCGTGCCGGGAAGTGGCGGCAGTACGGGGCGGCGGTGCTCGGCTTCGCGGGGGCCTGGCTGGTCGTCAACCTGCCGGTGATGCTGCTCGCGCCGGAGGGGTGGAAGCAGTTCTACCTCTTCAGCAGGCAGCGGAACGTCGACTTCGGTTCGGTCTGGCTGCTCGTCAGCCAGCGCACGGGCGACCCGATCCCGCCCGACCGGGCCAACTTGTACGCGCTGCTGCTCATGGGCATGGCCGTCATCGCCCTCGCCCACCTGGCGTTCACGGCGCCCCGCAGGCCCCGCTTCGTCCAGCTGGCCTTCCTGATCGTCGCCGCGTTCGTCCTGGTCAACAAGGTCTACTCGCCGCAGTACGTGCTGTGGCTCGTCCCGCTGGCGGTCCTCGCCCGGCCGCGCTGGCGCGACTTCCTGATCTGGCAGGCGTGCGAGGTCATGTACTTCCTGGGCGTCTGGATGTACCTGGCGTACACGACCAGCGGCGACAAGCAGGGCCTGCCGGTGGAGGGCTACCAGTTCGCGATCGTCCTGCACCTGCTCGGCACCCTGTACCTGTGCGCGATGGTCGTGCGCGACGTCCTGGCGCCCGAGAAGGACCCGGTCCGGCGGGACGGCTCGGACGATCCCTCGGGCGGCGTCCTGGACGGCGCGGAGGACGTCTTCGTGGCGGGCGGCGCGGCGCACCCGGCCCGGCACGCCGCCCCCGCGCCGGAGGAGGCGCGGCGGGTCAGGTGGGGCGCCCCCGAGGAGCGGGACGCCCGGGAGTAGCGGTCACGGCCGGTCCGGGGCCCGGGGGCCCCGGACCGGGTGATCAGCGCTCGACGAGCCGGTCGAACTGCGTCGTGGTGTGGCGCAGGTGCGCCACGAGCTCGTCGCCGACCCGGGGCTCCTGGGCGTCGGCGGGCACGAACAGGATCGACACCTGCATGTGCGGCGGCTCGGCGAACCAGCGCTGCTTCCCGGCCCACACGAACGGCGACAGGTTCCGGTTGACGGTGGCGAGGCCGGCCCGCGCCACGCCCTTGGCGCGCGGCATGACGCCGTGCATCGCCTTGGGCGCCTCCAGGCCCACGCCGTGCGAGGTGCCGCCGGCGACGACGACCAGCCAGCCGTCCGAAGCGGCCTTCTGCTGGCGGTAGCCGAACCGGTCGCCCTTGGCGACCCGGGTCACGTCGAGGACCGCGCCCCGGTACTCCGTGGCCTCGTGGTCGCCCAGCCAGAGCCGGGTGCCGATGCGGGCGCGGAAACGTGTCTGCGGGAACTGCTGCTGGAGCCGGGCCTGCTCCTCGGCCCGCAGGTGGCTCACGAACATGGTGTGCAGCGGCAGCCGGGCGTTCCGCAGCCGGTCCATCCAGGCGATGACCTCCTCGACGGCGTCGGTGCCGTCCGGGCGGTCCAGCGGGAGGTGGAGGGCGAAGCCCTCCAGGCGCACGTCCTCGATGGCGGCGTGGAGCTGGTGGAGCTCCTCCTCGCGCACGCCGTGCCGCTTCATCGAGCTCATGCACTCGATCACGACCCGAGCGCCCACCAGGGCGTGGACGCCGTCCACGGAGGACACGGAGCGCACCACCCGGTCGGGCAGCGGAACCGGTTCCTCACCCCGGCGGAAGGGGGTGAGGACCAGCAGGTCGCCGCTGAACCAGTCCTTGATCCGCGCGGCCTCGTACGTGGTGCCCACGGCGAGCATGTCGGCGCCGAACCGGGCCGCCTCGTCCGCGAGCCGCTCGTGGCCGAAGCCGTAGCCGTTGCCCTTGCAGACGGGGATGATGCCGGGGAACTGGTCGATGACCGTCTTCTGGTGCGCCCGCCAGCGAGCGGTGTCGACGTACAGGGAGAGCGCCATGGCCGGCCCGGAACCTTTCTGGTGGCTGCGGTGTGTCAGAGGTGTCTACGAGAGTACGGAAAGGCGGGCGGCACGTCCTGGGGCCGTGCCGCGCCGGAGGGGTCAGCGCCGAGACATGTACATGTCGAGCGCCTTGTGGAGCAGCTTGTTCAGCGGGAAGTCCCACTCGCCGACGTACTCGACGGCCTCGCCGCCCGTGCCCACCTTGAACTGGATGAGGCCGAAGAGGTGGTCGGTCTCGTCGAGGGAGTCCGAGATGCCGCGCAGGTCGTAGACGGTCGCGCCCATCGCGTAGGCGTCGCGCAGCATCCGCCACTGCATCGCGTTCGAGGGCCGGACCTCGCGGCCGATGTTGTCGGAGGCGCCGTAGGAGTACCAGACGTGCCCGCCGACGACGAGCATGGTCGCGGCGGAGAGGTTCACCCCGTCGTGACGGGCGAAGTACAGCCGCATGCGGTTGGGGTCCTCGCTGTTGAGGACGGTCCACATGCGCTGGAAGTACGAGAGCGGGCGCGGCCGGAAGTGGTCGCGGACGGCCGTGATCTCGTACAGCCGCTGCCACTCGGCCAGGTCCTCGTAGCCGCCCTGGACGACCTCGACGCCGGCCTTCTCGGCCTTCTTGATGTTGCGGCGCCACAGCTGGTTGAAGCCCTTGAGGACGTCGTCGAGCGAGCGGTTCGCGAGCGGGACCTGGAAGACGTAGCGGGGCTGCACGTCGCCGAAGCCCGCGCCGCCGTCCTCGGCCTGCTGCCAGCCCATCTTCCGCAGCCGGTCCGCGACCTCGAAGGCGCGCGGCTCGATGTGGCTGGCCTCGACGTCCTTGAGGCGCTTGACGTCCGGGTTCTGGATGCCGGACTTGATGGCGGCCGAGTCCCAGCGGCGGATGACGACCGGCGGGCCCATCTTCACGGAGAAGGCGCCCTGCTGCTTGAGGTGCGCCAGCATCGGCTGCAGCCAGTCGTCGAGGTTGGGCGCGTGCCAGTTGATGACCGGGCCCTCGGGCAGGTAGGCCAGGTAGCGCTTGATCTTCGGGAGCTGGCGGTAGAGCACCAGGCCGACGCCGACGAGTTCGCCGCTCGCGTCGAACCAGCCGAGGTTCTCCGAGCGCCACTCGGTCTTCACATCGGCCCACGCCGGGACCTGACAGTGGCTCGCGGCGGGCTGGCTCTGGATGTACGCCAGATGCTGCTCACGGCTGATGGTCCTCAGGGTCAGGCTCATGCGGGGCGCTCCTCGGCAGGTGTGTCCCCATCGGTCAGGGGCTCCGGCTCTCGCGCCGAAGCCTACTGTGACCGGGGAGCGCCCCGGATGTCTGTACGGGCCCTGACGTGCCCCTGGGCCGCCCGGACCGGCTCCGGTGCGGCCCTGCGGGCCTTTTGCCCCGTCCGGTGGCCCGGGGGCCGGTCGGGGGACCCGGGCTCAGTTGAGGACGCCGGTGAAGAGGCCGCCGTGGGCCATGCCGAGGTAGAAGCCGACCGCCGACGCGCCCAGCCCGATGATCAGGAGGAAGCGTTCGCGGGTCGTCGCGGAGATGAACTGCCCGTATCCGCCGGTCAGGATCCCGACCAGCCCCGCCCAGGAGCTGAGCAGGTAAAGGCCGTGGAACTGCGCGGTGACGAAGGCGAGGACACCGAGCACCAGCGTCACGCCGACCAGGGCGTCCTGGAGCGGGTGCGGTTTGCCGTCGGTGGCGAAGAGGGAGTGACCGGGGTCGCGTCGCATTGCCTGTGCCATGGGACACCTCCTGGCGTGCTTGCCGGAAGGCGGCGCATCCTAGCGCCGCCCACATCCGTTGTGTACAGATTGCGTCCCTTCACCAGGGAATTTCAACCGGAAGCGGTTGTACGGGTACGCTGTACGGTCTGCACCGGTGTCTGCCCTGGTCCCTCCCGGGATCCCGGCGGTGCCCCTCGCCCGATCCGTTCGACGAGGGGGACTGTCAGTGGTGGCGGATACCGTTGTTCACGCATCACGACCCTCCTGCCACGGAACGACCGTGGCCGCTGAGTCCAAAGGAGGTGGGTTCCACATGCGTCACTACGAGGTGATGGTCATCCTCGACCCCGATCTCGAGGAGCGCGCTGTCTCCCCGCTGATCGAGAACTTCCTCTCCGTCGTCCGTGAGGGCAACGGAAAGGTCGAGAAGGTCGACACCTGGGGCCGTCGTCGTCTCGCCTACGAGATCAAGAAGAAGCCCGAGGGCATCTACTCGGTCATCGACCTGCAGGCCGAGCCTGCGGTCGTCAAGGAGCTCGACCGACAGCTCAACCTGAACGAGTCGGTCCTCCGGACCAAGGTCCTCCGTCCCGAGACCCACTGAGCTTCTTAGCTCAGAGGTCATCGGGTCCGAGTAGCAACACAGCAGCCAGAAGCAATCCCGCCGAGAGGTTCCCCCATGGCAGGCGAGACCGTCATCACGGTCGTCGGCAATCTTGTCGACGACCCCGAGCTGCGCTTCACCCCGTCCGGTGCGGCGGTCGCGAAGTTCCGTATCGCGTCCACCCCCCGCACCTTCGACCGCCAGACCAACGAGTGGAAGGACGGCGAGAGCCTCTTCCTCACCTGCTCGGTCTGGCGTCAGGCGGCGGAGAACGTCGCCGAGTCGCTCCAGCGAGGCATGCGCGTCGTCGTGCAGGGTCGGCTCAAGCAGCGGTCCTACGACGACCGTGAGGGCGTCAAGCGCACGGTCTACGAGCTGGACGTCGAGGAAGTCGGCCCCAGCCTCAAGAACGCCACGGCCAAGGTCACCAAGACCACCGGTCGCGGCGGCCAGGGCGGATACGGCGGCGGCGGCCAGCAGGCCGGCGGCGGTGGCGGTGGCGGCTGGGGTGGAAACTCCGGCGGTGGCCAGCAGGGCGGCGGCGGTACTCCCGACGCCGACCCGTGGGCGACCGGCGCTCCCTCCGGCGGCGGCGGCCAGCAGGCCGGCGGCGGTGGCGGTGGCGGCTGGGGTGGGAACTCCGGCGGCGGCTACTCGGACGAGCCCCCCTTCTAGGGCACGCCCTCGAAGCAGCTCGTACCCAAAACTTCTTGATCACACAGGAGAAACACCATGGCGAAGCCGCCTGTGCGCAAGCCTAAGAAGAAGGTCTGCGCGTTCTGCAAGGACAAGACCGCGTACGTGGACTACAAGGACACGAACATGCTGCGGAAGTTCATTTCCGACCGCGGCAAGATCCGTGCCCGCCGCGTGACCGGCAACTGCACGCAGCACCAGCGTGACGTCGCCACGGCCGTCAAGAACAGCCGTGAGATGGCGCTGCTGCCCTACACGTCCACCGCGCGATAAGGAAAGGGTGACCGACTAATGAAGATCATCCTGACCCACGAGGTTTCCGGCCTCGGTGCCGCTGGCGACGTCGTCGACGTCAAGGACGGCTACGCTCGCAACTACCTGGTCCCGCGCGGTTTCGCGATCCGCTGGACCAAGGGTGGCGAGAAGGACGTGGCGCAGATCCGCCGCGCCCGCAAGATCCACGAGATCGCGACCATCGAGCAGGCCAACGAGATCAAGGCCCAGCTCGAGGGCACGAAGGTGCGCCTGGCCGTTCGCTCCGGCGACGCCGGCCGTCTCTTCGGCTCCGTGACCCCGGCCGACATCGCCTCGGCGATCAAGACCGCGGGTGGCCCGGACGTCGACAAGCGTCGCGTCGAGCTCGGTTCGCCGATCAAGACCCTGGGCTCGCACCAGGTGTCCGTGCGTCTGCACCCCGAGGTCGCCGCGAAGCTCGGCGTCGAGGTCGTCGCCGCGTAACGCTGCCCCGGCAGTGCTCGTGCATGAAGGAAGGGCCGTACCCCTCGGGGTGCGGCCCTTCCGCCGTTTCACGTGAAACGGGATCGTGCGGATCCCACGGGGCCATGGGCCGTACGGAGCCCGCGGGATCAGCGGGTGGCGCCCGTGACGATCCAGCGGCCCGAACGGGAGCGGAGCCAGAGCGTCAGCATCCGGACCGCCATCATCAGCGTCATCGCCCACCAGACCGCGGTGAGACCGCCGCCGAGGGCGGGAACGAGCAGGGCGACCGGGGCGAAGACGGCGAGGGTCAGCAGCATGGCCCGGGCCAGGTAGGGACCGTCTCCCGCACCCATGAGGACACCGTCGAGGACGAAGACCACTCCGGCGATCGGCTGCGAGACCGCGACCACGAGCAGGGCCGGGAGCAGGGTGTCCTGGACCGCGGTGTCACCGGTGAAGAGCGGGATGAACAGAGGGCGGGCGAGGACCAGGAGCGCGCCGAGCACCACTCCGGAGACCACGCCCCACTGGACCATGCGGCGGCAGACCTGTCGGGCGCCGGCCGGGTCGTCCGCGCCGAGGTAGCGGCCGATGATGGCCTGGCCCGCGATGGCGATCGCGTCGAGGGCGAAGGCCATCAGGCTCCACAGGGACAGGATGATCTGGTGGGCGGCGACCTCCGTGTCCCCCAGCCGGGCGGCGACGGCCGTGGCGATCATCAGGACCGCCCGGAGCGAGAGCGTACGGACGAGGAGCGGGACGCCGGCCCGGGCGGAGGCCCGGATGCCGGACGCGTCGGGACGCAGGGAGGCGCCGTGGCGGCGGGCGCCCCGCACGACCACGGTGAGGTACGCGACGGCCATGCCGCACTGGGCGATGACCGTCCCCCAGGCGGAGCCCGCGACGCCGAGCCCGGCTCCGTAGACCAGGACGACGTTGAGCACGCCGTTGACCGCGAAGCCGCCGATCGCCACGTAGAGCGGTGTACGGGTGTCCTGGAGGCCGCGCAGGACGCCGGTGGCGGCCAGGACCACCAGCATGGCGGGGATGCCGAGGCTGGAGATCCGGAGGTAGGTGACGGCGTGGGGGGCGGCGGTGTCGGAGGCGCCGAAGACGTCGACGAGCCAGGGCGCGGCGGGCAGGGTCAGCGCGACGACGGCGGCGCCGAGGAGGAGCGCGAGCCAGATGCCGTCCATGCCCTGCCGGATGGCGGCCGGAAGGTCGCCCGCGCCCACGCGCCGGGCGACGGCCGCCGTGGTGGCGTAGGCGAGGAAGACGAAGACGCTGACGGCGGTGGAGAGCAGGGCCGCGGCGATCGCGAGACCCGCGAGCTGGGGGGTGCCGAGGTGGCCGACGATGGCGCTGTCGACCATGAGGAAGAGCGGCTCGGCGACGAGGGCGCCGAAGGCCGGCAGGGCGAGGGAGACGATCTCGCGGTCGTGCTGACGACGGACGGCCTTGGGGGTCGGGGGAGCCTGACTCATGGAAGCAATCTAATCTTCCACAGGTAAGAGATACAAGGCGTGGATGACCCTTACCTGTGGACGGCGGAGAGCTTCGGATGTGGGCCGTTTGTTCTGATCTTGGCCCGGGAGGAAAACTTTTTCTCCCCCACAGCCGGTGGACGGTGAAAGCCCAGGTCAGATGGGTGGTGTGGAGAGCGGTATGAGTTTGTCCACAAGGCTGTCCCCTGGTCTGTGCACAGGATCCGGCAAGTTCTCCACAGCATCTGGGTGTTCACCCACAGGGCCTGTGGATAACTGGATTGGCTGGAGCTCTCCACAGGCCTACCCTGGTCCGTCGCCCGATGTCCCGGAAGCGGTCGTGAAGCCACTCTCTGATCAGGTCCGTGGCGTGAAAGAGTGGCACGGCTAGGTCCGCGGAGCGGACGGAGGAGGTGGCTTGGTGAGCGTTCCCGAGGCCCTGGACGACCCCTGGGCCGACAGTGGACCGAGCGACCGGCTGCCCACCCGTACCCGAGGCGAACGCGGTCGCGGCCGCGGGCGCGACGACCAGCACGAGCGGGGCGGCGAAGGCCCCTGGGACGGCGGACTCTCCGGGTTCGAGCGCGTCCCCCCGCAGGACCTCGACGCCGAGCAGTCCGTCCTCGGCGGCATGCTGCTCTCCAAGGACGCCATCGCGGACGTCGTGGAGATCATCAAGGGCAACGACTTCTACAAGCCCGCGCACGAGACCGTGTACGCGGCGATCCTCGACCTCTACGCCAAGGGCGAGCCGGCCGACCCGATCACGGTCGGCGCCGAGCTCACCAAGCGCGGCGAGATCACCCGGGTCGGCGGAGCCTCCTACCTCCACACCCTGGTCCAGTCGGTACCGACCGCGGCCAACGCCTCGTACTACGCCGAGATCGTCCACGAGCGCGCCGTCCTGCGCCGCCTCGTCGAGGCGGGCACCAAGATCACGCAGATGGGGTACGCGGCCGACGGGGACGTCGACGAGATCGTGAACTCGGCCCAGGCCGAGATCTACGCGGTCACCGAACAGCGCACCACCGAGGACTACCTGCCGCTCGGCGACATCATGGAGGGGGCGCTCGACGAGATCGAGGCGATCGGCTCCCGCAGCGGCGAGATGACCGGTGTGCCGACCGGCTTCACCGACCTCGACTCGCTGACCAACGGACTGCACCCCGGTCAGATGATCATCATCGCGGCCCGACCCGCCATGGGTAAGTCGACGCTCGCCCTGGACTTCGCCCGCGCGGCCTCCATCAAGCACAACCTGCCCAGCGTCATCTTCTCCCTCGAAATGGGCCGCAACGAGATCGCGATGCGCCTGCTCTCGGCCGAGGCCAGGGTCGCGCTCCACCACATGCGTTCCGGCACGATGACCGACGAGGACTGGACGCGGCTGGCCCGCCGGATGCCGGACGTCTCCCAGGCCCCCCTCTACATCGACGACTCGCCGAACCTGTCGATGATGGAGATCCGGGCGAAGTGCCGGCGGCTCAAGCAGCGCAACGGCCTCAAGCTCGTCATCATCGACTACCTCCAGCTCATGCAGTCGGGCGGCTCGAAGCGCCAGGAGAGCCGTCAGCAAGAGGTCTCCGACATGTCGCGAAACCTCAAGCTCCTCGCCAAGGAGCTGGAACTGCCGGTGATCGCGCTCTCCCAGCTGAACCGTGGCCCCGAGCAGCGCACCGACAAGAAGCCGATGGTCTCCGACCTGCGTGAGTCCGGCTCGATCGAGCAGGACGCCGACATGGTGATCCTGCTGCACCGCGAGGACGCCTACGAGAAGGAGTCCCCGCGCGCGGGCGAGGCGGACATCATCGTGGGCAAGCACCGAAACGGCCCGACGGCCACGATCACCGTCGCCTTCCAGGGCCACTACTCCCGCTTCGTGGACATGGCCCAGACCTGACGGGGCTCGTCGTGACCGGGGCGGAACCGTCGGGGCGCGGGATCGCGTTGGATGGGGGTCATGACGACATTTTTCGAAGCTTTGCTGCCCGGGACCGAGCGGGCCCTGCTGCACCGGGTCGCGGTGGCCCAGGCCGAAGGGCGGACGCCCTCCTTCGTGGGAGCGGTGGTCCGTGACGGGGCGCTGGTGTGGAGCGGGGCGCGCAGTTGTGTGGACGGGCATGCGCCCGACGCCGACACGCAGTTCAGGATCGGCTCGATCACCAAGGTCTTCACCGCCGTTCTGGTGATGCGGCTGCGGGACGAGGGGATCCTCCGGCTGGACGACCCGCTGGAGCGGCACCTCAAGGGGACGGGCGCCGGCGAGGTGACGATCGCTCAACTCCTCGGCCACAGCGCCGGGCTCGCGGCCGAGACGCCCGGCGCGTGGTGGGAGCGTTCGTCCGCCACGCTGCGGCCGGAGCTCTCCGACGTCTTGGGGGAGCGGCCCTTCCTCCGGCCGCCGGGGCACCGCCACCACTACTCCAACCCCGGCTACACGCTGCTCGGTTCACTGGTCGCGGAGCTGCGCGGACGGTCCTGGGAGGAGGCGCTGCGGCGCGAGGTCCTGGAGCCGCTGGGGATGGACCGCACGACGGTCGATCCGGTGGCTCCGCACGCCGGCGGCTGGGCGGTGCACCCCTGGGCCGACGTGATGCTGCCCGAACCGTCCGAGGACCTCGGCCTGATGGCGCCGGCGGGGCAGCTCTGGTCGACGGCGGCCGACCTCGCCCGGTTCGCCGCGTTCCTCGCGGAGGGGCACGAGGGGGTGCTCGGCGCGGCCTCCGTGGCGGAGATGCGCGCTCCGGCCTCCCCGGCCGGCGAGGGGGAATGGGAGGGCGGCTACGGGCTCGGCCTCCAGCTCCTCCGCAGGGACGGCCGGACCCTGATCGGCCACACCGGCTCCCTGCCGGGCTTCGTCGCCTGCCTGTGGGTGAGCGTGGAGGACGGCCTCGCGGGGATCGCCCTCTCCAACGCCACCTCGGGGCCGTTGGCGGCGGCTGTGGCCGCCGATCTCGTACGGATCGTGGCGGAGGCCGAGCCGAGGTTCCCGGAGCCGTGGCGACCCCTCCCCGAGGCGGAGGTCGACGAGGAGCTGCTGGCCCTGACCGGACCCTGGTACTGGGGCACGTACGCCTACGGGCTGCGGCTCGGGCCCGAGCGCGGTGTGGTGCTCGAACCCCTGCGGGGCGCCGGACGGCGGGCCCGGTTCCGGGCGCTGCCCGGCGGCGGCTGGGTCGGGCTGAACGGCTATTACGAGGGAGAGACGCTCCGGGCGGTGCGGCGCCCCGACGGAAGCGTCAGCCACCTCGACCTCGGCTCCTTCGTCTTCACGCGTGAGCCGTACGAGCCGGGCGACGCGGTGCCGGGAGGCGTGGACGAGGCAGGTTGGCGCGGCCTCTGAACCCGGGTGGCCGTTTCACGTGAAACCGGGTGTTTCACGTGAAACGGCGCACCGGGGCGGGAGAGTCAGAGGGACTTCTTGAAGCCCACGTGGGACGCCTCGAAGCCGAGCCGCTCGTAGAAGCGGTGGGCATCGGCACGGGTGACGTCGGAGGTCAGCTGGACGAGGCTGCACCCCTGTCGGCCGGACTCCTCGACGGCCCACTCGATGAGCCGCGTCCCGAGGCCGCTGCCGCGCTCGTCGGCGTGGATGCGGACGGCTTCGATGATCGAACGGGTGGCCCCCTGGCGGGAGAGTCCCGGAACGATCGTCAGCTGAAGGGTGCCGATGACCTTGCCCCCGCGGACGGCCACGACGGGAAGCTGGTGGGGGTCGTTCGCCAGACGCTCGAAGGCGGCGAGGTACGGGGCGAGGTCGCCGGGGGATTCGCGCTGCGCGCCCAGGGGGTCGTCGGCGAGCAGGGCGACGACGGCCGGGAGGTCTTCCACGGTGGTCGGACGTATCTCAAGATCGCTCATGGGACGCAGCGTACGTCCGACCGTTTCCGTACCGGGTCAGACGGGGGCGCCCACACCCTCCACGACCTGGACCAGCGGGGCCAGCTCGGGGTTCTCGGCCGCTTCGTCGAGGGCCTCGCGCAGGGCGCTGTCGTTGGTGGGGCGGGCCTCTTCGAGGAGCTTCAGGCCCTCCTCGGTCACGTCGGTGTAGATGCCGCGCCGGTCGGTGGCGCAGAGGTACCGGGTGAGCAGACCGCGGTCTTCGAGCCGGGTGACGAGCCGGGTGGTGGCGCTCTGGCTGAGCACGACCGCGTCGGCGACCTGCTTCATCTGGAGGTGGCCGCCGGGGCCGCTGTGCTGGCGGCTGAGGACGTCGAGCAGCGAGTACTCCCGCACACTCAGGCCGTGACGGGACTCCAGGGCGCGCTCGATGTGGGACTCGATCCTGCCGTGCAGCAGGGAGAGGGCGCACCAGCGCTGGGAGAGCGCGGTGAGGGCGGGGTCCGTCGCGGTCATGGTCTCTCCTCGGTCTCTCCTCGGCACCGGAGCGGCTCGTGTCCCAGGGTAAAGGATGAGACGCAATAGTGGGCGTCTGCAAGTAAATCTGTCCCGGATGCCCGGATGCCCGGATGCCCGGATGCCCGGATGCCCGGATGCCCGGATGCCCGGAGCCGCACGAGGGCCGCGCCGGTCGAGGGTCGTGCCGACCGGCTCCGGGGCGTCGTACCGGGCCCTATCCGGCCGCGACCGTGAGAGGGGCGAAACGGCGGCGCCAGTCGCCGGGGAGGTCCGGCAAGGAGCGGACCATCACCGCGTTCGTGGCGATCGGGTCGATGCCGTTCTCCTTCGCCCAGCTCAGCAGGGACGTGTGGCGCACGTCGATGTCCGTGCGCAGGGGCCGGTCGGTGGCGGCTGCCAGGGAGGCGATCAGCGCCTTGGCCGTGGCCGGGTCCCGGGCGATCAGCGGTCCGACGACATGCGTGTCCATGTTGGGCCAGGCCGCCGCGAAGCCCGTGACCTCGCCGTCCTCCTCCGCGACCCGGAGGTGGTCCGCGAAGGCGGGGAGCCGGGTGATCACGGGGGTGCGGTCGAGGCCGAAGACCTCCAGGTCCAGACGGAGGATCGCCCGGAGGTCCTCCGCCGTGGCCGGGCGGACCGGGACGGCCGGAGCGGGCGTGGTGAAGGTGAAGCGCCCGCGCACCATCTCCGCGCGGCCCGTCTGCGTGAAGCCCAGCTGTTCGTAGAGGGGCTGCCCGTTGGCCGTGGCGTGCAGGGTGAGCGGGGTGTCCCCGGCCTCCTCCAGGACGTACCGCATGAGCCGGCGTCCCACCCCTTGGCGTGCGTACCGCTCGGAGACGAGCACCATGCCGATCGCGGCGAGCCCCGGACCGTAGGAGGTGACCACGCAGCAGGCGAGCAGCCCCTTCCCTTCGGGGTCGTCGATGCCGTACCCGGTGCCGGCGGTGAGCAGGAAGCCCCACTTGTGCTCCTCGCGGGGCCATTCCCGGTTCTCGGAGAGGTCGGCGCAGGCGAGGAGGTCGTGGGGGGTGAGGCGCCGGACGGGAAGCTGTGCCAGGGCGGCGGGAGAAATCGGCATGCCTTTCAGGCTGTCCGACACGGTGATCTTCCGTCCACCGCTTTACCGGATCCGGTCGACCTCCAGAGGTGTGTTCGTCCCGTCCCGTGGCATACGGACGATGTTTCACGTGAAACCCGGAGCGGGGCCGGCCCGGCCCGCCCGGCTCCGATCCACCGGAGGATCTCTGAATCACCCACCGGAGGAGCCCTGATCACCCACCGAAAGAGCCCTGGCCCAAAACACCGCAGCCTAGCCAGGAAACCGGCCCTATGGATCGAGAACACCACTTTCCGTCCCCGAAGGCGGTCGGACCCCTCATGCTGCGTTCACGGAAGCCCGGCCGGCATGAGGCGAGGCACATGATGGATGCTCCGACCACCACGACGGACGCGAAGGACGCGGACGAGCACGAACCCCCGGCGGTGGACGGGAAGGAACGCCCGATGTCCCGAGGCCCCTCCGCCGACGCGGTCCTCGTCCGCCGCACCATGGCGGAGATCGCACCGGTCGCCGACCGGGTGACCTCGTACTTCTACGCCCTGCTCTTCGTGCGGCACCCCGAACTGCGCGACATGTTCCCCGTCGCCATGGACACCCAGCGGGACCGGCTGCTCAAAGCCCTGCTGACGGCGGCCGAGCACCTGGACGACGCCCCGGTCCTCACCGCGTACCTGGAGAACCTCGGCCGGGGGCACCGGAAGTACGGCACCCACTCCACCCACTACCCGGCCGTCGGCGAGGCCCTCGTCGGAGCCCTCGCTCGGTACGCGACGACGACCTGGGACGACGCGACCCAGGCGGCCTGGGTGCGCACGTACACGACGATCTCCCAGATCATGATCGACGCGGCGGCGCAGGACGAGCGGTCCGCACCCGCCCGGTGGCACGCCGAGGTGGTCTCCCACGACCTGCGCACCCCGGACGTCGCCGTCGTCACGCTCCGGCCCGACCAGCCCTATCCCTTCCTCGCCGGGCAGTACACGACGCTGGAGACCCCGTGGTGGCCGCGGATCTGGCGCCACTACTCCTTCGCCTCGGCGCCGCGGCCGGACGGGTTGCTCTCCCTCCACGTGAAGGCCGTCCCGGCCGGCTGGGTGTCCAACGCGCTGGTCCACCGGGCGCGCCCCGGGGACGTCCTGCGGCTCGGGCCGCCGAGCGGCTCCATGACGGTCGACCACTCCACGGACACCGGCTTGCTCTGCCTGGGTGGCGGTACGGGCATAGCACCGATCAAGGCCCTGGTGGAGGACGTCGCCGAGCACGGGGACCGGCGGCCGGTCGACGTCTTCTACGGGGCGCGCAGCGGTCACGACCTCTACGACATCGACACGATGCTGAGGCTCCAGAAGACCTTCCCGTGGCTCTCCGTCCACCCGGTCACCGAGGCGCAGGGGCGCCTCCCGGACGCCGTCTGCCGCTACGGGTCCTGGGGCGGACGCGACGCCTACCTCTCGGGTCCGCTGGGCATGGTCCGGCGCGGGGTGGACGCGCTGCGGGGAGCGGGAGTCCCCTCGGAGCGCATCCGCCACGACTTCCTCGCCGAGCTGGCCCCCGCGACCTCCGGCTAGCCCGGCCCGGGCCGTCCCGGAACGGATCGGCCCGGCCCGGGTCCGGTCAGCCCAGGTCCGGGGCGTGCATCGCGCGGACTCCCTCGATGTTGCCGTCGAGGTAGTGGCGCAGGGAGAGCGGGACGAGGTGCACGGCCGCGATGCCGATCCGGGTGAAGGGAACCCGGACGATCTCGTACTCGCCGACGGGCTCCTCCATCTCGGGCCCGTGCCGCAGGGAGGTGTCCATGGACCCGAGCCGGCACACGAAGAAGTGCTGGACCTTCACCCCGGAGAGCCCGCCGTCCACGATGTGCTCGACGGTGTCGACGAAACAGGGCACCACGTCGGTGATCTTGGCCCCGAGCTCTTCGAGCACCTCGCGGTGCAGGGCCTCGACGACGGTGGAATCGGTGGGCTCCACGCCGCCGCCGGGCGTGAGCCAGTAGGGATCCATCCCCGGCTTGGTCCGCTTGATGAGGATGAGGTCGTCCCCGTCGAGCAGGATGGCGCGTGCGGTGCGCTTGATCACGGGCCGTTCGGTCATGTGAAGAAAATGGCCCGTTCGGAGGGGGCTGAAACGCGTCCTTCCCCGCGGGGGCTCACCAGTCCCCGGCGGCGCTCAGCAGCGCCTCGTGCGCCAGGGCGAGGTGCGCGAGCGCGAGCGTTCCCGTCCGTACGACCAGGAAGTAGGTCCGCAGCGGGGGCACCGGGGGATCGAGGAGCGCCACGAGCCGCCCCTGCTCCAGTGCCTCCTCGCAGAGGTAGCGCGGCAGGACGGCGAGCCCCGACCCGGAGGCGGCGGAGTCCCGCACGGCCCGCAGGTCGGGGGCGATCACGGTGGCGGCGGCGGCCGGCCCGGTGTCGAAGACGCTCGCCCAGTAGCGGGACACGAACGGCAGCGACTCGTGCACCTCGACCACCGGAAGCTGCTCCAGGACCACGGCGCCCTTGCTCAGGAGCACCTCGGGGGAGAGCCGGGCCGCCCAGCGCGGCGCCGCGACCAGGACGTGCTCCTCGTCGCAGAGCGGGGTGGAGACGAGCAGACCGCCGCGCGGGCGGGCGGTGGTGATGGCGAGGTCGTGGTGGCCGGCGGCGAGCCCGTCGAGGACCTCCTCCGTGGTGACGGGGAAGGAGGTCCGCACGGCGAGGCCCCGGCCGACCAGCGGGGTGAGGGCGGGCAGGACGCGGAGCGCGGTGAACTCCGGGGGGCCGGCGACGTGGAGGGTCCGGACGCCGCTCTCCTCGTCGAGCCCGGTCTCGGTGATCTCGACGAGGGCGTCCAGGTGCGGGGCGGCGCGGTGCGCCAGCTCGTCGCCGATGGTGGTCGGGGTGACGCCCCGCGCCCGTCTGAGGAAGAGGGGCCGTCCCAGCTGCCGTTCGAGCGTCCGGATCTGGCTGGTGACCGCGGGCTGCGAGAGGCCCAGGAGGGCGGCGGCCCGCGTGAAGGAGCCGGCCCGGTGCACCGTGACGAACGTCCGCAGCAGGGCAAGATCCATGTCCGCCCCCTCCCGGCCGTGCGGCCGTTCGACTCAGGCGGTCGGCTGACAGCGCCTCAGGAACGTCCAACTATAAATAAGTCGATAGGTCTCTGTCGCTACCGTGATTGGACACTGACGCTCGGTCAACTAGCCTTGTGCAGACGGTTTCCACACGTGGAACCGAGGGCGTTCCGAGCCACGAGGGGGGAGGCTCGGAGCGCCCCGCTCCACAGGGGAGACCCGTACCCGCTGCTCAGCCGGTCGAACCCGCCTCGTCCAGGGCGCGCAGTACGTCGGCGATCAGGTCCTCGGGATCCTCGGCGCCGACGGAGAAGCGGATGAAGCCCTCCGCGACCGCGTCCCCGCCCCAGCGTCCGCGCCGCTCCGCCGTGGAGCGCACCCCGCCGAAACTGGTGGCGTCGTCCACGAGCCGCAGCTCCTCCAGGAACCGCTCGGCCCGCTTCCGGTCCGCCAGCTCGAAGGAGACCACCGGCCCGAAGCGCCGCATCTGCCGGGCGGCCACCGCGTGCGAGGGGTCGTCGGGCAGCCCCGGGTAGCGCAGCCCGGTGACGTCCGCCCGCCCGGCGAGCGTCCGTGCCAACTCCAGGGCGGTCGAGCACTGGCGGTCGATCCTCAGCTGGAGCGTGGCGAGCGAGCGGTGCGCGAGCCAGGCCTCCATGGGGCCGGGAATGGCGCCGACGATCTTGCGCCAGCGCCGCACCTCCGCCGCCCGCTCGGGATCGCGGCAGCTCACGTGCCCGAGCAGGACGTCGCCGTGCCCGGTCATGCCCTTGGTGTCGCTGGCGACGGAGAAGTCCGCGCCCAGCTCCAGGGGCCGCTGGCCGAGGGGGGTGGCGAGGGTGTTGTCGACGGCGACGAGCGCGCCCGCGGCGTGCGCC
This sequence comes from Streptomyces sp. NRRL F-6492, assembly GCF_001280125.1. Lineage (GTDB taxonomy): Bacteria > Actinomycetota > Actinomycetes > Streptomycetales > Streptomycetaceae > Streptomyces. The sequence continues at coordinate 146,762 of NZ_LGEG01000001.1, read as the reverse complement.
TCGCGCACCAGACGGCGGATGTCGCAGACGTCGAGCCCGGGGTTGGACGGGGTCTCGATCCACAGCAGCCGGGCCCCTTCGAGGACGGCGAGCTGACCGTCGTCCCCGGTCGGGGCGGTGCGGACCTCGACCCCGTACGCCCGCAGCTGCTCGTGGAGCAGGGGGAGCGCCTGGTAGCCGTCGGCCGGGAGGACCACCGCGTCGCCGGACTTCAGCTGGGAGAGGAGGACGGCGGAGACGGCGGCCATGCCGGAGGCGAAGACCAGCGTCTCGACGCCCTCCTCCCCCGGCGCCTCCAGCTCGCCGATCGCCCGTTCCAGGTGGGTCCAGGTGGGGTTCTCGTCCCGGCCGTAGGTGTACGGGCCGGTCGGCTCGCCCGGCAGGTGGAAGTGTGCGGCGAACACCGGACCCGGGAGGGTCGGTTCGTACTTCACCGGCTCGGGCAGTCCGGCCCGCACCGCGCGGGTCCCGTCGCCGAGCGCGGCGGCCTTCCGGCCGGGGCCGGAGGTGTGTTCCTCGTGCGTCACGGTGCCCACTCAGTCCTGGTCGGGGAGCACGACGTTCAGTGCCCAGGAGACGACGGAGATGATCAGGCCGCCCAGGACCGCGGTCCAGAAGCCCTCCACGTGGAAGCTGAGGTCGAGCTTGTCGGCCAGCCAGGAGGTGAGGAGCAGCATCAGGGCGTTCACCACGAGGGTGAACAGGCCGAGCGTCAGGACGAAGAGGGGAAGCGTGAACAGCTGGACTACCGGCTTCACCAGGAAGTTCACCAGCCCGAAGACCAGGGCGACGAGAATGAGGGACAGGGTCTTCTTGCCGGTGCTCTCACCGGTCAGGGTGATGTCCTGGAGCAGCCAGATGGCCACTCCCAGGGCGCCCGCGTTCGCGAGCGTCTTGACTACGAAATTCATCATGTGTCTGATCGTGGCAGACGTGATCGGAACGAAGGCAGGGGCTGACGGGCGATGAAGGCATTCCGGCTGGACGAACTGGAGGCGGAGCGTGCCGCGAACAAGGGCGCGTACCTCCAGTTCCTGCGGGAGCGGAACATGTCGGTCGGCCTGTACGCGCTCGACGCGGGGGAGCTCGACCCGCAGCAGCCGCACCGGCAGGACGAGGTGTACTTCGTGGTGAGCGGCCGGGCGGCGATCACGGTCGGGACGGAGACGACCCAGGTGGCGCGCGGCAGTGTGGTCTACGTGCCGGCCGGGGTGGAGCACAGGTTCCACCACATCAGCGAGGACCTGCGGGTCATGGTGGTGTTCTCGCCCCCGGAGGGCTGAGCGGCCCGCTGGCCCGCTGGACTCCAGACCGCCGGACCCGGACCCCGGAGGCCGGATCGGGGAAGCGGAGCCCGATCCCCCTAGGGGTCGGATCAGGGGAGAGCGGGGGCCCCACGGCCCTCCACGGACCCTTCGGACGCCTAGCCTTGAGGATGTTCGGCGCGGAGTGCGCGGGACGGACCTTCGGAAGCGAGGTAGGACGATGGCCGTACGGGAGATGCTCGCGGGAATGCCCTGGTGGGTGAAGTGGGTCGCCATACCCGCCCTCGCCCTGCTCGTCTTCGGCGGGCTGATCACCAGCGTCCTGACCTTCGTGATCGGCCTCCTCTTCAAGGTGCTGCTCTTCGTGGCCCTCGTCGCCGGACTGATCTACGTCGTACGGAAGTTCAGCTCCTCCGGCCGGTCGCGCGAGGACTGGTAGCACAAGCTACTCATCGGTATGGCGACAAGGGAGAGTGTTAGCCCGGGCGGGGGAACGGGCCGGGCTGAACGGGGTGGGGGCCCAAGGGCTGCCACTACAGTGGAATCTCTCCGCCGCGATGGGGACTACAGGCGTAGACCTCCTTACTGACCAGCGGTTTCCCAGGCCCGGCGGGCGCGGGGGCGGCCCCCGCGGGCGGGTGCGACGCATCCGTCGTCACGCCTGGGGGTGACCTTTGGCCATGGCTACGCAGACGACCGCTCCTACCCTGATCGGCTCGGTGCAGCGTGCGCTGAGACTTCTGGAGGCCGTGGCCTCCCATGCGGACGGTGCCCCGGCGAAACAGCTCGCCCGTGAGACCGGCCTTCCGCTGCCCACCACGTACCACCTGCTCCGCACCCTGACGCACGAGGGCTATCTGCTCCGCGAGAAGGGCGTGTTCGTCCTGGGGGACGCCGCCGTCAGGCTGGCCGGCGGCGCAGCCGTGCAGAATCGTCGCATCAAGATCGAAAACTCCCTCGCCCGCTGGCGGGACGAGATCGGCGTCCCGATCTACTTCGCCGTCTACCGGGAGGGAGAGGTCGAACTCGTCGCCGTCGCCGACACCCCCTCCACCCCCGCGGTGGAGGAGTGGGCCGATTTCCGCGAGACGGCGCACGCCCATGCGATCGGACAGTGCATCTTGAGCCAACTTGATCCGGGAACTCGTCAAGACCACCTTGACCGCCACCCGGTGGAATCCATCACCCCGTACACGGTGAGTAACCGAAGTGCCCTTTTGGATCGTTTGGGCGGTTTGGGGAGAATGGAACCCCTGGTGGAGCGTCAGGAATATGCGCTCGGCACGGTCTGTGCCGCAATCCCCCTCACTGTGGGCTCCGCAGCGGCCTCCATGGCCATTTCCCTCCCCCTCCACCAGCAAGAACGGTTGCTCCCAGCAGTCGAGCGACTACGCACAGAGATCGGAACGCTCTTCGGGTCACTCGCGTTCTCTATCAGTATCTGAAAAATCACTCCTTGTGATCTGCTAGTGCTTACAGCACGATTGCGTCAAGAGGGCCACGGGGGATCATTCCTGGCCGTTTCGGTCACAGCTTTCAGCAGCTGTGTTTACACAACTGCTTGATCTACTGCGGGGTACATGATGCGAGAGTCGGTTCAGGCCGAGGTCCTGATGAGCTTCCTCGTCTCCGAGGAGCTCTCCTTCAAGATCCCGGTCGAACTGCGGTACGAGGCCCGGGATCCCTACGCGGTGCGGATGACGTTCCACCTCCCCGGGGACGCACCCGTGACCTGGGCCTTCGGCCGTGAACTGCTGCTCGACGGGATCAACCGGCCGAGCGGGGACGGCGATGTGCACATCGCGCCGACCGAGCCCGAGCGGCTCTCGGACGTCTCCATCCGGCTCCAGGTCGGCGGCGACCGCGCCCTGTTCCGGGCCAGCGCGCCACCGCTCGTCGCCTTCCTCGACCGTACGGACAAGCTGGTTCCGCTCGGTCAGGAACGGACGCTCGGTGACTTCGAGGACAACCTGGAGGCGGCGCTGGGCCGGATCCTGGCCGAGGAGAACGCCGGGCCGGCCTGAAACGGGCGCACCGTCACCGAGCCGTTCCGATCCGGACCCTTCCGCGTGGCCGACCCCCCGAGCCGGCGCGCCGACGGACCGGACGTACCACCCGGTGTGTGCGCATCACTTGGCGCGTGCGCATCACCGGTGCGTGCGCATCACTTGGCGCGGCGGCGGCGTCCGCCCCGTGCCGCCGAGGGCTTCCGGCCGCCGGTCCCCGGGCGGTCGGTGCCCTCCGCGCGGTCGGCGGAGACCACGAGCGCCGCGAGCGCCGTGGTGACCGGGACGGACGCCACCAGACCGATCGATCCGACCAGCGTCCGGACGATCTCCTCGGCCACCAGCTCGCTGTTGGCCACCGCCCCCATGCTGCTCTGCGCGATGGAGAAGAGCAGCAGCAGCGGCAGGGCGGCGCCCGCGTAGGCGAGCACCAGCGTGTTCACGACCGAGGCGATGTGGTCGCGGCCGATCCGGATCCCCGCCCGGTACAGGCCGCGCGGCCCCATGCCCGGGTCGGCCTGGTGCAGCTCCCAGACGGCCGAGGTCTGGGTGACCGTCACGTCGTCGAGCACACCGAGCGAACCGATGATCACACTGGCCAGCAGTAGACCGGACATGTCGATGTCCGGATAGAGCCCGTGGATCAGACCGGTGTTGTCGTCGGTGTTGCCGCTGAGCGAGGCCCAGCCGATGAAGAGCGAGCCGAGCAGCCCGATGAGCAGCAGCGAGATCAGCGTGCCGAGCACCGCGACCGAGGTGCGGGCCGAGAGGCCGTGGCACATGTAGAGCGCGATCAGCATGATCGCGCTCGCCCCGACCACCGCCACCACCAGCGGATTCGACCCCTGCAGGATCGCGGGCAGGATGAAGAACATCAGCACCAGGAAACTCACGGCGAGCGCGACCAGGGCCATGAGCCCCCGCATCCGCCCGACCGCCACGACCGCGAGGGCGAAGATGCCGGCGAGCACCGCCAACGGCACCTTCCGGTTCACGTCCGTCACCGAGTACTGGAGGTCGTACGGGGCGTCGGGGGCGTACGCCACCACCACGCCCTGACCCTCCTCCAGTTGTCGCGGTGCGCCCGGCTGCACGATCTCGGTGAACTCGCGCCCCTTGTTCGCGCCGGTGGTGACCTCGATCTTCGCCCTCTTGCACTCCCCCTGCTGGGCCTCGACCGCCTCGCGTCCCTCCGGGGTGGAGGTGTCCCCGGTCGGCGGGACCTGACCGGCGTTCACGGTCTTGCAGTCGACGTGCTCGACGGAGACGACCTTGCCCTGCTCGGTCTGCCGGTCGAAACCGACGCCGGTGCGCTCGTGCGGCGGGGCGCCGCCGGGCCACAGGACCGCGAGGCCGACCAGGACGGCGGTGGCGAAGGGGACCAGGACGGCGGCGATGACCTTGCGCAGATGCCGGGACACGGGCGCGGCGGGCCCGTGGCTGTGCCCGTGTCCGGCTCCAGGACCGGGACCGTGCCCGGATCCGTGCCCTGCTCCGTCGCCGGATCCATGGCCGTGGGAGGCGCCCGGACCGTGGGAGTGGTCGTGTGGCTCGGGGGTCTGCTGGGGGGAAGTCACCGACCGATCATCGCAAGAACGGCGGGGGCCCACTGTTCAGCACGCCCGGGAGGGCGCTAGCGTGGTGGCACCTTTGCACACGCGGGAGCTCGGAGCACCGGGCTGAGAGGGCGCTGATCACCGTACGCGCGTACCGACGTACGTACGGGAAGAGGCTGCGCCGACCGCCGAACCTGTTACCGGGTAATGCCGGCGTAGGGAGATCGGTCTCATGACCATTCAGGACGCACGCACGCCTGCCACCAGCCAGGAAGGCCGCACGCCGGGCTGGCACAAGGGATACGTCCAGGGATCGCGCCCCGACCTGCGGGTGCCGGTCCGTCAGGTGCACCTCACCAACGGCAGGGACGTCACGCTGTACGACACGTCCGGCCCGTACACCGACCCCACCGTCGACACCGACGTGCGGCGGGGCCTGCCGCCGCTGCGCGAGAACTGGATCATCGCGCGCGGTGACACCGAGGAGTACGCGGGCCGCCCGGCCCGTCCCGAGGACGACGGCATCAAGCACACCTCGCCGCGCGGCGGCGGGCTCAAGAACCTCGACGCCGTCTTCCCCGGCCGCCCCCGCCTGCCGCGCCGGGGCCGCTCCGGCCAGGCGGTGACGCAGCTGGCGTACGCCCGCCGTGGCGAGATCACGCCGGAGATGGAGTACGTCGCGATCCGCGAGAACGTCTCCCCCGAGGTCGTGCGGGAGGAGATCGCGGCGGGCCGGGCCGTCCTCCCGGCGAACGTCAACCACCCGGAGATCGAGCCGATGATCATCGGCAAGCGGTTCCTGGTGAAGGTCAACGCCAACATCGGCAACTCCGCCGTCACCTCCTCCATCGAGGAGGAGGTGGAGAAGATGACCTGGGCGACCAAGTGGGGCGCCGACACGGTCATGGACCTGTCCACCGGCCGCAACATCCACACCACCCGTGAGTGGGTGCTGCGCAACTCCCCCGTGCCGATCGGCACCGTCCCGCTCTACCAGGCCCTGGAGAAGGTCGACGGCAGGGCCGAGGAGCTGAACTGGGAGATCTACAAGGACACGGTGATCGAGCAGGCCGAGCAGGGCGTCGACTACATGACGGTGCACGCCGGCGTCCTCCTGCCGTACGTGCCGCTCACCGCGCGCCGCAAGACCGGCATCGTCTCGCGCGGCGGCTCGATCATGGCCGCCTGGTGCCTCGCGCACCACCGGGAGAACTTCCTCTACACGCACTTCGAGGAGCTCTGCGAGATCCTGGCGGCGTACGACGTCACGTACTCGCTCGGCGACGGTCTGCGGCCCGGCTCGATCGCGGACGCCAACGACGCCGCCCAGTTCGCGGAGTTGAGGACGCTCGGCGAGCTGAACACGATCGCCAAGCGCCACAACGTCCAGACGATGATCGAGGGCCCCGGGCACGTCCCGATGCACAAGATCAAGGAGAACATCGACCTCCAGCAGGAGATCTGCGAGGAGGCGCCGTTCTACACCCTCGGCCCGCTGACCACGGACGTGGCGCCCGCGTACGACCACATCACCTCCGGCATCGGCGCGGCGATGATCGCCTGGTGGGGCACGGCGATGCTCTGCTACGTGACGCCCAAGGAGCACCTGGGCCTGCCCAACCGCGACGACGTGAAGACCGGCGTCATCACGTACAAGATCGCGGCCCACGCGGCGGACCTCGCCAAGGGGCACCCGGGCGCCCAGGAGTGGGACGACGCGCTCTCGGACGCGCGCTTCGAGTTCCGCTGGGAGGACCAGTTCAACCTGGCGCTCGACCCGGACACCGCCCGTGAGTTCCACGACGAGACGCTGCCGGCGGAGCCCGCGAAGACCGCGCACTTCTGCTCGATGTGCGGTCCGAAGTTCTGCTCGATGAAGATCTCCCAGGACATCCGCCGCGAGCACGGCGGCACGGAGCAGGAGATCGAGGCCGGCATGGCGGAGAAGTCGAAGGAGTTCGCGGCGAGCGGCAACCGGGTCTACCTGCCGCTGGCCGAGTAGGAACCCGCCCGCGTACGGACCGGCCCGCGACCCCGGGGGAGTCGCGGGCCGGTCCGTCGTCGCGGGGACTTCCGTCAGGGGTCGGAAGGGTCGGAAGGGCCGGTGGCGGCGAGGGCGTCGCGGAGGAAGGGGAGGACGCCGCGTTCGAGCAGGGCGAGGCGCCAGGCCTCGCGGGCGCGGGAGAGTTCGTCGTCCGGGGCGGCGCGCGGGCCGCCCGTGCTCACCTCGGCGGGACTGTTGCGCAGGGCCGTGACGAGGAGCCCGGCGGCCGCGCAGAGCAGTCCGGCGGCGGCGAGGGAGCCGAAGACCAGGCCGGCCGTGAGCAGGGTCGCGCCGAACGCCACGGTGGGGGCGAGGGCGTGCAGCACCGCGCCGACCAGCAGGAAGATGACGGAGGCGGCGCCCGCGAGGACGGGGACCATGACGGTGACGATCGCGACGGCGCCCGCGCCGGGGCCGGGGAGGTCGTACGGTGCCGGGACGCTGGCCCCGGCGGCCGTGCGGTTCTGCTCGCGGACCTTCACGAAGTGGTCGTACTCGCTCGCGGCCGCGGAGGTGACGAGCGCTGTCGCGTTCAGCGTCATCGCGCGTAGCTGCGGGACCGTGAGCCGGGTGCCGACCCCGGCGAGTTCCGGACGTGCGTGGGCGGTGCTCAGTGCGTCGTCGAGGACCCGCTCGTACTCGGCGCGGTCCTCGGTCAGCAGGTGCGGAGCCACGTTCATGTGCATCCCCCGATGCTCCGTAGGCCCGTGACGGTCGCGAAAAGGCGGCCGGGCGGGCGGAAACGGAGGAGAGCCTGCTACGGATGCACCCGATGGTATTGCGGCGACGCCACGGGCTGACAGGGTGTTTCCGGAAATCGCCCTCCCCGGATGCGCAGGGTGATGCGTCAGGCGTGCGGTCCGCCGTTCAGGGGGAGTTGGACGACCAGTAGCTTTCCGGCCATGGTCACTCCGCCGTCCATGGCGATCGCGAGTCCGTCGGCGTACACGTGCGGTCCGTCGACGACCGGGCCGCCGCCGTCCTCGCCGTCCTCGGTGCCGACCTGGCCGAGGAGGTACGGGATCGGGCTGTGGCCGTGCACGATCCGGCTGCCGCCGTAGGTGGCGAGCAGCTCCTGGACGGCCTGCGGTCCCCCGTCGTCACGGAACGCGAAGCGCTTGGTGAACTTCCGGAAGACGTCCCAGACCTCGTCCGCGTCGTTCCGGTTGAGGATCTCGTGGACCGTGTCGTTGACGTCCTCGATGGTCTCGCCGTATTCGAGGTACGCGGTGGTGTCCGAGTGCACGAGGAGGTGGTCGTCCTCCCGCACCACGGCGTCGAGCCGGGACATCCACTGGAGGTGGACGTCCTGGAGCCGGTCCATGTCCTGCTTCTGGCCGCCGTTGAGCAGCCAGGCGGCCTGGAAGGTGGCGGTGCCCGCGCCGGAGTTGACCGGGGTGTCCCCGAAGCGCTTGGCGCCGATGAGCAGCAGTTCGTGGTTGCCCATGAGGGCCTTGCAGTAGCCGCCGGCGGCGGCGGCCTCGGCGGAGAGCCGCATGACCAGGTCGATCACGCCGATCCCGTCGGGGCCGCGGTCGGTGAAGTCGCCGAGGAACCAGAGGCGGGCGTTGCCCGCGGCCCAGCCGCCGTTCTCGTCGATGAGGCCCTGGGCGCGCAGGGCCGCGAGGAGTTCGCCGAGGTAGCCGTGGACGTCCCCGACGACGTAGAGGGGACCGGGTCCGTCGCCGGACGGGGCCTCGCCCGCGGGGGCGGGCACGGGGGAGACCTTCACCTGGACGGTGTCGCCGCGGTTGATGACGGGCAGGTCGCGCTCGGTCGGCGTGTACCCCTCGGGCACCTCGCCCTCGGGGAACGCGTTCCCGGGGTGGCCGGAGGCGACGGGGGCCGCGTGCCCGGCCGGGGAGGCGGGGTACGGGGGTGCGACGGTGCGGTGGCCGAGGTGGAGGGTCGGGTCGGCGGGCATGGGCGCGGGCGCCTGCGGCGGGGGCGGGGGCGTCTGCGGTACGGATGCCTGCGGTACGGGCTCGGCCACCGGGGGGCGCACCGGGACCGGCGCCGGAACCGGCGCGGCCTCGACCGGGATGGGCGCGACGGGGCCGGAGTGCGGCGCGGGGGCGGACTGCGCCGTCCGCTGCTCGGCTGCGGCGGCGTGCGGTTCCGGGGCCGGGTGCGCCGCCGGGTGTTCGGTGGCGTGTCCGTGCTCCGCCGGCGTCGGCTCCGGGCCCGAGGGCTCGACGGCATGGCTCTGCACGGGCACGCGTGCGTACGGCGGTACGCGGAAGTCACGCAATGTCGCCGTGCGTACCACGGGCTCCTGACCGGCCCCCTGAGTCATCGACCCCTCCACCACCGTCGCGATGCCCTGCACATCGCGGACCGGCCTGGTCGGGGTGGCCCGCGGTGTCGTCCGCCCATCATAGGAATGAGCGTCCTCCTGTGTGACGCACCAGGGGTGGTGAATCCGGGTCCACTCCGGGTTCACCGGTCGTTTCGCCCGAATTGGGAAGGTCCAGTCCAGGGTTGGGGCCGGTGCGGTGATCGGTTTCGCCGTTCTCGCCCGTGGGCAGGGACGAGAACGGCGTGTTCGAAGGCGTTCCCTTCCGGGGAGCCGGACCTTCGTGTCGGTCCTTCGCGCGCGCCGGTCCTTCGCGCCGGTCCTTCGCGCGCGTCAGTCCTTCGCGGGTGAGCGCGGCGGGCTGACCGTCGTGCGGGGCGGGCGGCGCTGCGAGGAGGTGCGGACGATGAGTTCGGTCGGTATCACCTGCTCGACCGGTCCGTCGGTCTCGACCCCCTCGATGGCGTCGATGAGGAGCTGGACGACGGCCGTGCCGATCCGGCGCGGTTTGAGCGAGAGCGTCGTGAGGGGCGGTTCGGTGGTGGCGTAGCCGGCCGACTCGCTGCAGCAGACCAGCAGGAGGTCCTCCGGGACGCGCAGGCCGTAGCGGCGCGCGGCCGAGAGGAGGTCGGTTCCGTTGGGGTCGAAGAGGCCGTACACGGCGTCGGGCCGGTCCGGGCGGGCGAGCAGCCGGTCGGCCGCGACGGCGCCCGCGCACGGATCGTGCGCCGGATAGGCCTCGTAGACGGGGTCCTGGCCCACCCGCGCGCACCAGTCGAGGTAGGCGGTGGTGGACAGGCGGGTGTACGTGTCCGTGCTGGTGCCGGTGAGGAGGCCGATGCGGCGGGCGCCGGCGTCGGCGAGGTGGTCGAGCAGGTCGAGGACGGCGGCTTCGTGGTCGTTGTCGACCCAGGCGGTGACCGGGAGGGTGCCGGCGGGGCGTCCGTCGGAGACGACGGGCAGGCCCTGGCGGACCAGTTCGGTCACGACGGGGTCGTGGTCGGAGGGGTCGATGACGACGGTGCCGTCGAGGGCGACGTTCGACCAGACGTCATGGCGGGAGGTGGCGGGGAGGATGACCAGGGCGTAGCCCCGGGCGAGCGCGGCCGATGTGGCCGCCCTGGCCATCTCCGCGAAGTACGCGAATTCGGTGAAGGTGAAAGGTTCATCCCCGTACGTGGTCACGGTCAGGCCGATGAGTCCCGACTTGCCGGTGCGGAGCGTGCGGGCCGCCGCGGACGGGCGGTAGCCCAGCCGGTCGGCGACCTCGCGGACGTGGCGGCGGGTGGCGTCGGGGAGCCGGCCCTTTCCGTTGAGCGCGTCGGAGACAGTCGTGATGGAGACCCCGGCGGCGGCGGCCACGTCCCGGATGCCCGCCCGGCCCTGCCGGCTTCCCCGGGTCTGTGCCCGGCTCACCTGGTGCTTCCCTGCTGCTGTCATGGCGAGCCGATAGTAGGGCGATGAGGGGCGGTCGGGACGGACGCATATGCAGACGTTGACAGGCACGTTTCTGCATGATCGAGACCCGGTAAATGGGCTTGAATCAAAGGTAGTTGCAGCTCTTCGCCTATGTCTTGGTGCCGACAGATGGCGTGGGCTGGGCGAAGGGTCGAAGTCTCGAAGCGGTCTCAACTCACCTCTACGGGGGATGCGCGCCACGGCGCCCGCCACCGGCGCGCGCCACCCGGGTGCGCGCCCCCACCCTCCGGGCCGGCCGTGGATCCGGTGAGGAGCCGTGTCCCTCCTGTTGTCCGCGGCCCATTCGCAGCGGCGGCGAATCCTCTTAAGGTGAGCAGTATTGGCGGTACGGACGGTCGAGGAGGCCACACTGTGAGCGAGACCAGCGGGACGAGCACCGGCAGCCCCAAGCTGCGCGCCGAGCTGGACGGCGTCCCCACCTACAAGCCGGGCAGGCCGGCCGCCGCGGGCGGGCCCGTGGCCTTCAAGCTGTCCTCCAACGAGAACCCCTACCCGCCGCTGCCGGGGGTCCTGGAGAGCGTGGTGGCCGGTGCCGACACCTTCAACCGGTACCCGGACATGGCCTGCACCGGTCTGATGCAGGAGCTGTCGGAGCGCTTCGGAGTGCCCGTCTCGCACCTGGCCACGGGCACCGGCTCGGTCGGGGTCGCGCAGTCGCTGCTCCAGGCGACCTCGGGCCCGGGCGACGAGGTGATCTACGCCTGGCGCTCCTTCGAGGCGTACCCGATCATCACGCAGATCAGCGGGGCCACCTCGGTGCAGGTGCCGCTGACCGACGGCGAGGTGCACGACCTCGACGCGATGGCGGAGGCGATCACCGACCGGACCCGGCTGATCTTCGTCTGCAACCCCAACAACCCCACGGGCACCGCGGTGCGCCGGGCCGAGCTGGAGCGCTTCCTCGACCGGGTGCCCTCCGACGTCCTGGTCGTGCTCGACGAGGCGTACAAGGAGTTCGTGCGGGACCCCGAGATCCCGGACGGCATCGAGCTGTACCGCGACCGTCCCAACGTCGCCGTGCTGCGCACCTTCTCCAAGGCGTACGGCTTGGCCGGGCTGCGGGTCGGCTTCGCGGTCGCCCACGAGCCGGTGGCGGCGGCGCTGCGCAAGACGGCGGTGCCGTTCGGCGTGAGCCAGCTGGCGCAGGACGCGGCGGTGGCCTCGCTGCGGGCCGAGGACGAGCTGCTCGGCCGGGTCGGGTCGCTGGTGGCCGAGCGCGAGCGGGTCCGCGCGGCGCTCGTGGAGCAGGGCTGGACCGTGCCGGACACCCAGGCGAACTTCGTCTGGCTGCGGCTCGGCGAGCGGACGGCGGACTTCGCGGCGGCGTGCGAGCGGCACGGCGTCGTGGTGCGCCCGTTCGCCGGCGAGGGCGTGCGCGTCACGATCGGCGAGGGCGAGGCGAACGACCTGTTCCTCCAGGCGGCGGAGGCCTTCCGCAAGGAGCTCTGAGCCGGACCGGGAGAACCGAGGGGCGTTTCGACGGCCCCCGCGAGCGGTTGCTCGCGGGGGCCGTCGGCGTGTGAGCAAAGAGACGTCCCGGAAGGGGCCCCCGGAGACAAGTACGTATTTCGTATGAGCAATAATGCTTGTGAATGTGAACGCGTTCACAAGCGCATCCCGGTTCGTCCCGCTATCGGACGAATGGCCGGGGTGGGTCACCACGGTGATCACGGTGATGTAAGGAGAGATCGACGTGGACCTAGCTCTGGCGCCAGAGACTCTGGCGCGCTGGCAGTTCGGCATCACCACCGTCTACCACTTCCTCTTCGTCCCGCTGACGATCTCCCTCGCGGCGCTCACCGCCGGGCTCCAGACCGCCTGGGTGCGGACCGAGAACGAGAAGTACCTCAGGGCGACGAAGTTCTGGGGCAAGCTCTTCCTGATCAACATCGCCATGGGTGTCGTCACCGGCATCGTGCAGGAGTTCCAGTTCGGCATGAACTGGTCCGACTACTCGCGCTTCGTCGGGGACATCTTCGGCGCCCCGCTCGCGTTCGAGGCGCTCATCGCCTTCTTCTTCGAGTCGACCTTCATCGGTCTGTGGATCTTCGGCTGGGACAAGCTGCCGAAGAGGATCCACCTCGCCTGCATGTGGATGGTGTCGATCGGCACCGTCCTCTCCGCGTACTTCATCCTGGCGGCCAACTCCTGGATGCAGCACCCGGTGGGCTACCGCATCAACGAGGAGCGCGGCCGGGCGGAGCTCACCGACTTCTGGCTCGTGCTCACCCAGAACACGGCCGTCGCGCAGTTCTTCCACACCATCACGGCGGCCTTCCTGGTCGGCGGCGCGTTCATGGTCGGCATCTCCGCCTTCCACCTGGCCCGCAAGAAGCACATCCCCGTGATGCGGACCTCGCTGCGGGTCGGCCTGATCACCCTGATCATCGCCGGCCTCGGCACCGCCATCAGCGGTGACCTGCTCGGCAAGGTCATGTTCAAGCAGCAGCCGATGAAGATGGCCGCCGCCGAGGCGCTCTGGGACGGCGAGGCGCCCGCCCCCTTCTCGATCTTCGCCTACGGCGACGTCGACAAGGGCCACAACAAGGTCGCCGTCGAGATCCCCGGCCTGCTGTCCTTCCTCGCGAACGACGACTTCAGCTCGTACGTCCCCGGCATCAACGACGTCAACAAGGCCGAGCAGGAGAAGTACGGCCCCGGCGACTACCGGCCCAACATCCCCGTCGCCTACTGGGGCTTCCGCTGGATGATCGGCTTCGGCATGGCCTCCCTGACCCTGGGGATGATCGGCCTCTGGCTGACCCGGAAGAAGTTCATGCTGGCGCCGGGGCTGCGGACGGGCGAGGACGAGGTGCCGCACCTGGTCCTCTTCAAGGACAGGGCCCTCAGCCCCCGGATCGGCAGGTGGTACTGGATCGTCGCGCTCTGGACGATGCTCTTCCCGCTGATCGCCAACTCCTGGGGCTGGATCTTCACCGAGATGGGCCGTCAGCCGTGGGTCGTCTACGGCGTGCTGCGCACCCGGGACGCGGTCTCCCCCGGCGTCTCCCAGGCCGAGGTCCTCACCTCCATGATCGGCTTCACCCTGCTCTACGCCGTCCTCGCGGTCATCGAGGTCAAGCTCCTCGTCAAGTACGTCAAGGCGGGCCCGCCCGAGCTGACCGACGACGACCTCAACCCGCCCACCAAGATCGGCGGGGACACCCGTGACCCCGACCGGCCCATGGCCTTCTCGTACTGAGGCTCAGGAGACCGAGGCATGGAACTTCACGACGTCTGGTTCGTACTCATCGCCGTCCTCTGGACCGGCTACTTCTTCCTGGAGGGCTTCGACTTCGGGATCGGCATCCTGACCAGGCTGCTGGCCGGGGACCGGACCGAGAAGCGGGTCCTCATCAACACCATCGGACCCGTCTGGGACGGCAACGAGGTGTGGCTGCTCACCGCCGGCGGCGCCACCTTCGCCGCCTTCCCCGAGTGGTACGCGACGCTGTTCTCCGGCTTCTACCTGCCGCTGCTGCTCATCCTGGTCTGCCTGATCATCCGGGGCGTGGCCTTCGAGTACCGGGCGAAGCGGCCCGAGGAGAACTGGCAGCGCAACTGGGAGCAGGCCATCTTCTGGACCTCGCTGCTCCCCGCGATCCTCTGGGGCGTGGCCTTCGGCAACATCGTCCGGGGCGTGAGGATCGACGCGGACATGGAGTACGTGGGCACCTTCTTCGACCTCCTCAACCCGTACGCGCTCCTCGGCGGACTGGTCACGCTCACCCTCTTCACCTTCCACGGCGCGGTCTTCGCCTCGCTCAAGACCGACGGTGACATCCGGGTGCGGGCCAGGGCGCTCGCGCTCAAGCTGGGCCCGGTCACGGCGGCGGTCGCACTCGTCTTCCTGATCTGGACCCAGGTCCACACGGGCGGCGCCGCCAGCTTCGTGGCGATGGTGGTCGCGGCGGTGGCGCTGGTCGGCGCGATCGTCGCCATCGGGGCGGGGCGCGAGGGCTGGTCGTTCGCGCTCTCGGGCGTCACGATCGCCGCCTCGGTGGCGATGCTCTTCCTGGCGCTCTTCCCGGACGTCATGCCGTCTTCGCTCGACCCCGAGTGGAGCCTCACCGTGACGAACGCGTCGTCGAGCCCGTACACGCTCAAGATCATGACGTGGTGCGCCGCGATCGCGACCCCGCTGGTGCTGCTCTACCAGAGCTGGACCTACTGGGTGTTCCGCAAGCGGATCGGTACGCAGCACATCGCCGACAGCGCCCACTAGGGCCGGCCGGCGCTCAGAGAAGGGGCATGTTTCACGTGAAACCGATCGACCCGCGTCTGCTCCGGTACGCCCGGGCCACCCGTCTCTTCCTGATCGCGGTGGTCGTGCTCGGCCTCGTCGGGGCGGTGCTGGTCGTCGCCCAGGCGATGCTCGTCGCCGAGATCGTGGTGGGCTCCTTCAAGGAGGGCCGGTCGGTCTCCGCCCTGGCCACGCCCCTGCTGCTGCTCGCCGGAGTGGCGGTGGCGCGGGGGCTGGTCTCCTGGCTGACCGAACTCGCCGCCCACCGGGCGAGCGCGGCGGTCAAGTCCGAACTCCGGGGGCGGCTCCTCGGCCGCGCCGCCGCGCTCGGGCCGGGATGGCTCGGCGGACAGCGGACCGGTTCGCTGATCGCCCTCGCGACGCGGGGCGTGGACGCGCTCGACGACTACTTCGCCCGCTACCTGCCCCAGCTGGGCCTCGCGGTGGTCGTACCGGTGGCGGTCCTGGCCCGGATCGTCACCGAGGACTGGGTCTCGGCGGCGATCATCGTCGTCACGCTGCCGCTCATCCCGCTCTTCATGATCCTCATCGGCTGGTACACCCAGGCCCGGACGGACCGGCAGTGGAAGCTGCTCTCGCGGCTCTCCGGCCACTTCCTGGACGTGGCGGCCGGTCTTCCCACCCTCAAGATCTTCGGCCGGGCGAAGGCCCAGGCCGAGTCGATCCGCGCGATCACCTCCGCGTACCGGCAGGCGACGATGCGCACGCTGCGGATCGCCTTCCTCTCCTCCTTCGCCCTCGAACTCCTCGCCACCCTGTCGGTCGCCCTCGTCGCCGTGACCATCGGCATGCGCCTGGTCCACGGCGACCTCGACCTCTACACCGGGCTCGTCATCCTGATCCTGGCGCCCGAGGCGTACCTCCCGCTGCGGCAGGTGGGAGCGCAGTACCACGCGGCGGCGGAGGGGCTCGCGGCGGCGGAGGAGATCTTCGACGTCCTGGAGCGGCCGGTACGGGACGGGGGGACGGGCGCGGTCCCGGACTCCGCGCGCCTCGAACTGGACGCCGTGACGGTGCGGCACGCGGGGCGCGCCGAGCCCTCGCTCGACGCGGCGACGCTGACGGTCGAGCCGGGCGAGACGGTGGCCCTGGTCGGGCCGAGCGGCTCGGGGAAGTCGACGCTGCTCGACGTGGTCCTCGGGTTCACGGCTCCGGAACCGGGCGGCACCGTCCGGATCGGCGGCGAGGACCTCGCGGGGCTCGACCCGGAGGCCTGGCGGTCGCGGATCGCCTGGGTGCCGCAACGCCCGTACCTCTTCGCGGGGACGATCGCCGAGAACGTACGGCTCGCCCGCCCGGACGCCTCCGACGCGGCGGTACGGGAGGCCCTGCGGGACGCGGGCGCCGACGGGTTCGTCGCGGAGCTGCCGGGCGGGCTCGACACCCCGCTCGGCGAGGACGGCACCGGGCTCTCGGCCGGGCAGCGGCAACGGCTCGCGCTCGCCCGCGCGTTCCTGGCCGACCGGCCCCTGCTGCTGCTCGACGAGCCCACGGCCGCGCTCGACGGCGAGACGGAGGCGGGCGTGGTCGACGCGGTCCGGCGCCTCGCGGCCGGCCGGACGGTCCTGCTCGTGGTCCACCGCCCGGCACTGCTCGCGGTGGCGGACCGGGTGGTGAGCCTGGGAACGGACACCGGGACATCGCCGGTGCCGGTGTCGGCGCCGGTCGGCGGGGCGCCCGGCACGGCCGAGGCGGTGGTCCGGTCCGGGACGGCGGCCACGACCGGTGCGGCCGAGACGGCCTTCACCGTCGGCGCGGCCGCAGAGGACGGAAGCGTCCCCGGCACCACGGCCCCGCGCCACGTGCTGCGGCGGGTCCGGGACATGGCCGGGGAGCTCAAGGGGCGGATGGCGCTCGCGCTGCTGCTCGGAAGCCTCGCCCTCGGGTCCGCCGTCGGGCTCATGGCCGTGTCCGGCTGGCTCATCTCCCGGGCCTCCGAACAGCCCCCCGTCCTCCATCTGATGATGGCGGTCACCGCCACGCGCGCCTTCGGCATCGGCCGGGCCGTCTTCCGTTACGCCGAACGGCTCGTCTCGCACGACGCCGTCCTGCGGATGCTCGCCGACCTGCGGGTCTCCGTCTACCGCCGGCTGGAGCGGATCGCTCCGGCCGGTCTCGGCCGCACCCGGCGCGGAGACCTGCTCTCCCGGCTCGTCCAGGACGTCGACGCGCTCCAGGACTACTGGCTGCGCTGGCTGCTCCCGGTGGGCGCCGCGCTCGTCGTGGGCGTCGGAGCCGCCGGATTCACGGCCTGGCTGCTGCCCGAGGCCGGGGCCGTCCTCGCCGTGGGCCTGCTGGTCGCGGGGATCGCCGTACCGGCGGCCGGCGGGGCCCTCGCCCGCCGGGCCGAACGACGGCTCGCCCCCGCGCGCGGCGCCCTGGCGACCACCGTGGCCGACCTGCTGCGCGGCTGCGCCGAGCTGACGGTGGCCGGCGCGCTGCGGAGCCGTACCGAAAGGGCCCGGGAGGCCGACCTCGCCCTCACCGGCATCGCCTCCCGGCAGGCCGCCGCCGCCGCGCTCGGGGCCGGGCTCTCCGCCCTGGTCTGCGGCCTGACGGTCGCGGCCGCCGCGTTCGTCGGCGTCCAGGCCGTACGGGAGGGGCGGCTCGACGGCGTGTCCCTCGCCGTGGTCGTCCTGACGCCGCTCGCCGCCTTCGAGGCCGTGACCGGTCTTCCGCTCGCCGTCCAGTACCGGCAGCGCGTCAAGCACAGTGCCGAGCGGGTCTTCGACGTGCTCGACGCCGCCGTGCCCGTACACGAGCCGCGGACGCCCGCCGCTCCCCCGGCGGGCCCGTTCCCGCTCGAACTGTCCGGGCTGGCCGCCCGGCACGCCGGACAGGAGCGTCCGGCGCTCACCGGCTTCGGGCTCACCCTGGAGGCCGGGCGCCGGGTCGCCGTCGTCGGCGCCTCCGGCTCCGGCAAGACCACGCTCGCCCAGGTGCTGCTGCGGTTCCTGGACGTGGAGTACGGCATGTACCGGCTCGGCGGCGTGCCCGCCTGGGAGCTGGACGGGGACGCGGTGCGGCGCCTGGTCGGCCTGTGCGCCCAGGACGCGCACCTCTTCGACAGCTCCGTGCGCGAGAACCTGCGGCTCGCCAAGGTCGGCGCGGACGACGCGGAGCTGCGCGAGGCGCTGCGCCGGGCCCGGCTGCTCGACTGGGTGGACGGGCTGCCCGACGGGCTCGACACCCTCGTGGGCGAGCACGGCGCGCGGCTCTCCGGCGGCCAGCGCCAGCGGCTCGCGCTCGCGCGGGCCCTGCTGGCCGACTTCCCGGTCCTCGTCCTCGACGAGCCGGCCGAGCACCTGGACCTCGCCACCGCCGACGCGCTCACCGACGACCTGCTGCGGGCCACCGAGGGCCGCACCACCGTCCTCATCACCCACCGGCTGCACGGCCTGGACGCCGTCGACGAGGTGATCGTCCTGGACGGGGGCCGGACCGTGCAGCGCGGGCCGTACGCCGAGCTCGCGGCGGAGGACGGGCCGCTGCGCCGGATGCTGGAGCAGGAGAGGGCGACGGATCTGCTCGCCGTCGCCGCGACGACCGGGGCGGCCGACTTTTCTCGCTAAATAGGACTTACTAGGCTCAAGGCATGACCGCCACCGAGTCCGGCGCCCCGGACCCCCTGGAAGCCGCCACCCGGGCCACCCGCAGCCTCCAGGGGCTGTCCACGGAGCTCACCGCCCGCGTACCGCAGCTCCTGGAGGCCATGCGCTCGGTCGGCACCGGGCTCGAACTCCACTCCACCCTCGACCGCATCTGCGAGACCGCCGCCGAACTCGCCGGCGCCCGCTACGCGGCGATCGGCGTCGTCGACGACGACGGCGACGGCCTCTCCGACTTCGTCACCTTCGGCGTCGACGAGGACACGGCCCGCCGGATCGGGCGCCGCCCCGACGGCCACGCGGGGCTGCTCGGCGCGCTGATCCGCGACCCGCAGACCATCCGCCTCGCCGACCTCTCGAAGGACCCGCGCGCGGCGGGCTTCCCGCCCGGCCACCCGCCGATGCGGACCTTCCTCGGCGTCCCCATCCGGGTCCAGGGCGAGATCTTCGGCAACCTGTACCTCGCGGAGAAGCGCGGCGGGGACGACTTCAACGACTACGACGTGCACATGGTCCGGGTGCTCGCCACCGAGGCGGGCATCGCCATCGGCAACGCCCGCCTGTACGAGGCCGCCCGGCAGCGCGAACGGTGGATCGACGGCTCGGTCGCCGTCACCACCGCCCTGCTCTCCGGCGGCGACGCCGACGACGCCCTCACGGTCGTCGCCGAACAGGCCCGCCGGCTCGCCGACGCGGACGCCGGCATCGTGCTGCTCCCCGCCGAGGAGGGCGGCCTGGAGGTCGTCGCGGTCTCCTCGCCCCGGTCCACGAAGTGGCTGGGCGTGGTGGTCCCGCCCGAGAGCGACGTGGTGCGGCAGCTGTTCGAGGGCGAGGCGGTCTTCGTCCCGGACGCCTCCTCGGACCCGCGCATGACCAGCCCGCTGACCTCGACGTACGGGCCGAGCATGATCCTTCCGCTGCAGAGCGGCGGGCGGGTGCTCGGGGCGCTCGCCATGCCGCGCGTACGGGACGGCCGCCCGTTCACGGAGACGGAGCGGACGCTCGCCACCCAGTTCGCCTCGCAGGCGGCGCTCGCCCTGATGATGGCCGACGCACAGCGGGACCGGGAGCGCCTCGCCGTCTACGAGGACCGCGACCGGATCGCCCGTGACCTGCACGACCTGGTCATCCAGCGGCTCTTCGCCACCGGCATGATGCTGGAGAGCGCCCAGCGCAGGTCGATCGTGCCGGCCGTGCGCGAGGGCGTGGGCAAGGCCGTGGACGAGCTGGACGTGACCATCCAGGAGATCCGTACGGCGATCTTCGCGCTCCAGCAGGGACCCGCGGAGGCCCCGTCGGGGCTGCGCACCCGGGTCCTGCGGGAGATCAACATGGCGGCCGTGCCGCTCGGCTTCAAGCCCGCCCACCGCTTCCTCGGCGCGATCGACTCGACGGTCGGCGAACTCACCGGCAAGAACCTCATCGCCGCGCTGCGCGAGGCGCTCTCCAACGCGTTCCGGCACGCCGACGCGAGCCGGATCGAGGTGGTCGTCGACGCCGGCGTCACCCTGCCCGACGGCTCCGCCGGGGTGCGCCTGTCGGTCGCCGACGACGGCGTCGGCATCCCGGCGGGCGGGCGGCGCAGCGGTCTGCGCAACCTGAGGCGCCGGGCGGAGTCCCTGGGCGGCGCGAGCCGGTGCGGGCCGGGGCTCGGGGACGGCGGCGGGGGGACCACGGTGGTGTGGGAGGCGCCGCTGTAGCGGTGTCCGGTTCGGGCCCGCGGTTCCGGTTCGGGCCCGTGGTTCCGGGTCACGGGTCCGGTTCGGGCCCGCGGTTCCGTGGCTAGTTCGGGCCCGTGGTTCCGGCGAGGGCCTCGGCGACGAGCTGCTCGATGACGACGGCCACGCCGTCCTCGTTGTTGCCCGTCGTACGGTCGGAGGCGGCGGTGAACACGTCCGGGTGGGCGTTGCCCATCGCGTACGAGCGGCCCGCCCAGGTGAGCATCTCGATGTCGTTCGGCATGTCCCCGAAGGCGACGACCTCCTCGGCCGTGATGCCGCGCTCGGCGCAGCACAGGGCGAGGGTGGAGGCCTTGGAGACGCCGAGCCCGCTGATCTCGATGAGGGCGGTGGGGCTGGACCGGGTGAAGGCGGCCCGGTCGCCCGCGGCCGTCCTGGCCACCGCGAGGAACGCGTCGGGGTCCAGCTCCGGGTGCTGGGCGAGCAGCTTGAGCACGGGGGCCGCCGCACCGGCCTCCTCCTCGAAGAGGAGCTTCTCGGCGGTGGCGACGGTGGCCCCGGGGTCGAGGAAGAAGGGCGGGTAGTGCGGTTCGTAGTGGATGCCGGTGGTGAGCTCCACGGCGAAGGAGGCCCCGGGCGCGGCGGCGCGCAGGGCCTCGACGACGTCGAGGGCGACCGGCCGCTCCAGCGGGCGGACCTCCAGGAAGGTGCCTCCGGAGTGGAGGTCGACGACGGCGGCGCCGTTGGCGCAGATCGCCATGCCGTGTCCGTGGACGTGCGCGCTGACGACGTCCATCCAGCGGGCGGGGCGGCCGGTGACGAAGAAGACCTCGATCCCGGCCCGCTCGGCCGCGGCGAGGGCGGCGACCGTGCGCTCCGAGACGGTCTTGTCGTCGCGGAGCAGCGTGCCGTCGAGGTCGGTGGCGATCAGCCGGGGCACCGGGGCGGAGGGGCGCGGGGACCGCGGGGGCCGCGGAGAACGGGGAGAGGTCACCGCACCATTCTTCCGCACCTCGTGCACGGGCGTGCGAGGAGCCGCACATATGAGTGGAGGAAAAGGGGCGGAGGGTCGGATTCGAGCCGCCCGTGGGACACCCGTGGGGCCCGTGTGACGCTTTCGGTCCGTTCGGACGTGGCCGTAAGCATTCGTTCGTTTTTCGGGTGGCGGGGAAGGATCCGGAAAGGTGACGGCGTCTCTGAGGGGGAGGCGGGGCATGGTCGCGGGTCGGCGGAGCACGGAGTGCGACTTCTGCGGCGTCCCGTACGGGGCGTGGGTGGCGAGTCTCGGCATGGCCCTCTGCCCGGAGTGCGAGCGGACCGGGGCGGAGCGTCCCGCCCGGGAGCCCGTTCTGGTGGGTGACGTCCTGGCCGGTCTGGACGGGCTGGACGGGCTGGACATCCTGGCAGGTCTGGCCGGTCTGGACGGGCTAGACGGTCTGGACGGTCTGGACGGTCTGATCGGTGTGTCGGCCCCACCCGAAACGGAGCGGAGTCGCGTCCGGCGGGATTCCTGATCCGCCGCGTGCGGTGACCGCGCGCCGAAAAGCCGAAACGGCACCGAAGACCTTCGTCTTCGATGCCGTCCCACATTCTGGAAAGGGCACTCCGGGCGCCCGCCTCCCGCACCGCCGGTCCGACGCCTTGGCGTCGGGGCGGACATCAGCCCCAGATCATGTCGTTCGGCGCGGGGGAGCCGGCGACCACGGAGTCCGTGGTGTCGCCGGACGCGGCGATCGCGGGGGTGAAGAGGGCAAGGGCCGTCAGGACAATCGCGGCCCAGCGGGCGGGACGGAAGCGCATCAATGTAAGGATCCATTCCGAAGCGAGTGGCTTGTTCGTTCTGTGAGAAGAAGCTTCGCCAAGCGGAAACGGCTTCGGAAGAGAGTTCCGGTGGACGGAACGGGCCCTGGACCGAAGCGGTCAGCGGGGCGCGTCCCCGGGGTCATTCCACGAGGCCTTCGAGGCGGCCGAAGCCGTCGAAGCTGTCGAAGCTGTCGAGGCCGTACGGAGCGAGGAGCGGCGCCTCGGAGCGGCCGACCCGCCAGCCCGGGAGCGGACCGACCTCGGCCACCGCGCGTCCGCACAGCCTCGCCGCCGTCTCCTCCGCGTCCATCAGGCGTTCGGCCAGCAGGTAGATGCCCACCGTCACCCCCTGCTCCGGGTGGGGGTGGACGACCACGTGTTCCACTCCGTCGTCGGGGCGTGCCAGGGCGCGGAGGAGATCCACGAGGTTCCGGGGGATGCACAACTCCGCCTTCCTGTTGAGGAGTTCGGTGTGAACGAGATACACGCCTCGCATTTTCCCAAAAGGGCAAACAGGGGAGAAGAGCACCGGTAAGTCCCATTCCTGCAATGGCCGGTACAGTCCACGACTCCTTACTGTGTAAAACGAGCCACTCGTGGGATGATGCGATGGTCTTTACTGCGAGGCCTCTGGGGGGAGATACGCCGTGCTCAAGTCGCTTGGTCTCGATTCCGTCGCCGAGGCCGTCTACAGAGGCCTCCTGACACAGCCGCGTGACGGCGTGGCAGACCTCGCCGAGCGACTGGAACTCACCACCGACCAGGTCCGCCACGGACTGGACACCCTGAGCGAACTGTCCCTGCTGAGACCCTCCTACGAACGGGAGGGCGAGTTGTGGCCCGTATCGCCCGAGGTCGGCCTCCAAGTGCTGATGGCGCGTCAGCAGGCCGAACTCGCGGCGCACCAGAAACGGCTGGAGGAGTCGCGCGCGGCCGCGGCCCGGCTGATAGCGGAGTACGCGGAAATACGGCCGGACGACAACCGCCCGCACAGCGAGCGCCTGACCGGGATCGACCAGATCCGCGACCGGCTCGCGGCGCTCACCCGGGACACCCGGGAAGAGGTCATGACCTTCGCGCCGGACGGGCCCCAGCGGCCGGAGCACATCGAGGCGGCGAAGCCGCTCAACCAGGAGCTGCTGGAGCGCGGTGTCCGGATGCGGACGGTCTACCTCAACAGCGCCCGCAACAGCCCGCACACCCTCCAGTACGTGAGCTGGCTGTCCAAGCTGGGCGGCGAGGTGCGCACCGTGCCGACGCTGCCGACCCGGCTGATCGTCGTCGACCGCAAGGCCGCCGTCATCCCCGTGAACAGCAACAACAGCGCCGAGGGCGCCGTCGTGCTGACCGGCCAGGGCACGCTGACCGCGCTGTGCGCGCTGTTCGACGGCGTCTGGAACGGCGCCCGGCCGCTGAACGAGGAGAGCAGGGCCGACGACCAGGGGCTCACCGACCAGCAGTCCATGGTCGTGATCCTGCTCGCCGAGGGCCACACGGACGAGACCATCGCCAAGCGGCTCGGGGTGTCGCCGCGCACCGCGCGACGGCTCGCCTCCGAGCTGATGACCCGGCTCGGGGCGCGCAGCCGCTTCGAGGCGGGCGTGCGCGCGGTGCAGAACGGCTGGCTCTCCGAGCAGCGTTGAGCCGTGGCCGTGGCCGTGGCCGTGGCCGTGGCGGTGGCCCTGGTCTTGGCCCTGGCTGTAGTCGTCGTGGCCGTGCTCGGGACCGTGCCGGCGTACCCGTAACCCCGTCGTGCCCCTGATCCGACCGGCCCTTCGCGGACCGGTCCCTTCGGCGTGCGCCCGCACCCCGCACCCCGTACCCCGTGCGCCCGCACCCCGTGTCCCCCCGCTCCGGTCGGGGTGGATGTCCCCTTGCGTCCAGGGCCCCAATGGGCCACCGGAGGCGTCTTCCGGTCCGCGTTCCGATCATGGAGATTGGCCCGTACAGCCGGAGTGGACCGCGCCCGGCGCAGACGGGAGGACGACATGGTGCGCGCCGGGATCTTCGTCCGGAACCAGCTCGCCCTGCTGGGCATCCGCTGTCTGCTCGACGCGGAGACCGACATCCAGGTCGCGTTCGCCACGGCGACGCCCTTCGCGGTGGCGGCCGGCACGGTCGACTGCCTGGTGCTCGACCTGGACCTGCTCGACGAGCTGCCCGGGCTCCCGGGCGGGACGGCGGGGGTGCCCGTCGCCCGGACGGTCCTGCTGACCGCCGACGGCACGGCCCCGGACCGGATCGGCGAGACGCATCCGTTCGACGGCGCGCCCCCGCTGCTCGTGGACGCCATCCGGCGGGCCGCCGGACCGGATCCGGCCACGGCCCGGGCCGGGCCCGTCGCCCGGCAAGGCGTCGCCACGCTCTCCCCGCGCGAGCGGGAGGTGCTCGGGCACCTGGTCGAGGGCTGCACCCACGACCAGGCGGCCCGGCGGATCGGCATCAGCCAGCACACGGTCGACACGTACGTGAAGCGCATCCGCTCCAAGCTCGGCGCGCACAACAAGGCGCAGCTCGTCCGCGCCGCCCTGACCGCCCCGCGCGTCCAGCCCGCGCGCACCGAATTCCGACAACGACAGCAGGTGGAGACATGACGACCGAGAACACCGGCACCCATCTCGTGGTCCGCAACCACGAACTGCAGTACTCGCTCTGGCCCGTCGAGCGCGAACTGCCGGCCGGCTGGGAGCCGGACGGGTTCCGCGGCGACCCCCAGGAGTGCCTCGACCACATCGAGGGGACGTGGACGGACATGCGTCCGCTCAGCGCCCGGGCCTCCGGGCCCACGGCGGTCCCGAACTGAAGGCGGCGGCCGAGGGGCGGCTCCGGGAGTAGGCGGTGAAGGCCAGCGGTCCGCCGCCGATCACCGCGGCCGCGGCCGCGCAGCCCGCGCCCGCGTCCAGGTCCTCCAGGACGAAGTCCTCCGCGGGCCGGGCCGCGGGACCGCCCAGGAACAGGACCCTCGGGTCCTCCTCCGGAGCCGACACCCCGACCTCGGACAGCGGCACCCGCAGCCCCTGGCCGGTCGCCTTGAGCACGGCCTCCTTCCGGGTCCACATCCGGTGGAAGCCGCTCACGGTGGCATGGGCGGGAGTACGGGACTCCGCCGGTCCGACGACGTGGGGGAGCAGCTCCGCGGGCGTCACCGAGGCGCTGATCTCCTCCACGTCGATCCCGACCGGGCCCGCCCGGGTGACGGCGACCGCCACCCGGGCGCCCGAGTGCGAGACCGACACCTGGAGCCCGGTGCCCGGCAGTTCGGGCTTGCCGTGGTTCCTGGAGCAGTCGGGACAGCGGGCGACCACCTCCACCCGCCCCGGCGGAAGACCGAGGTAGCCGGCCGCGGCGGTGCGCAGCAGGGCCCGTCCGGCGACGAACCGGTCGCGGTCCTCCGTCCTGCGCAGCAGGGGGATCCGTGCCCGTTCGGCCTCGTCCAGCAGGGCGAGGCAGTCGTCGGTGACCGTGGCCGGATCCGCCCACCAGACGTGGCAGTCGGCCGTCCCGAGGACCGGGGTCGCCGGGGGTGCGTCAAGCAGCACGTGCCCTCCCTGGGGTCGGGGCCCTGTCCACGGCGAGCGCCCCGTGCCGGAGCCCCGCGGGCCGGCCGGGTACGGCGTCGGGCCCGGATTCGTCCTTCACCGCATCACCCTCCACGCGTCGTCCGCCACCGGTAGGCCTCTCATGATCACGGCGGCACGGCGCGAACACACGCCCCCGAAAGCCGTGACACCCGTTCCGGGGACAGCGCGCACCACCGTCCATGGACGGAATTACGCACCCCCGCCATTGACCGGATCAGTCCAGTATCCCGATATTGCCCACCCGTTCCGCACGCATCTAACGTCACGGTAGTGATCGAATGTCAGGGCCTCTCCCAACGTAGGAATTCTCATGGCGACAACTCCCTTCAAAACCTCTCCCCTTTCCGATCACCACGGCCTGGTGATCGAAAGCGCGGATCTTCCCATCGGTGAACTTCCGCACTCCGAGATCTCCGAACTCTTCAAGCAGCACGGCACGTTGATGTTCCGCGGCTTCGGTGCCACCGCCGACGATTTCCGCGCACTCGTGCAGAAGTTCTCGTCGAAGCTCTTCTTCCACCAGAACCCCAATCGCGAGACGATTTCCGACGACGGCGCGGTGCTCCTCGTCGACGCGCACCGGAATCCCATTCCGGCGCACTCCGAGATGAGCTACTGCCCGCTGCACCCCGGACTCCAGTGGTTCTACTGCGTGCGGCCGGCCGACGAGGACGGCGAGACGACGGTCTACGACGGCGTCGAGGCGTACAAGCGGCTCGCCCCGGAGACCCGCGAGCTGTTCGACCGGCTCCGGCTGACCTGGCGCCTGCCGTTCCCGACCGCCCCGGAGCACCAGGAGCGCGTGTTCGGCACGGCCGACCGCGCCGAACTGGAGGCGCTGTTCGCCACGTTCGACGACTTCGAGTACGACTTCGACAACGCCGGGAACCTCAACTGGAAGTGGACCGTCTCCGCGGTCCCGCGCGCGCCCTACGCGGACGTTCCCACGCTGTGCAACAGCTACCTGGGCTCGGGCGCGCTGGTGTCCTTCGAGGACGGGTCGTCCATCCCGCAGCACTGCCGCTGGGACGCGCTCGACGCCACCGAGGAGGTGCGGGTCGACCTCCAGTGGGAGGCCGGGGACATCGTCATGATCGACAACAAGCGCGTGATGCACGGCCGGCGCGGCTTCGAGGACCCGGACCGCAAGGTCGCGGCGATGCTCTCGACGCCGAACTTCTGACCGGCCCCCCTCCCGTCCTCCCGCGACCGCCGTCCTCCCGCGACCGCCGCCCCCCGCCCGAAGGCCTCCGCCCGCCGCCCTTCGCCGCAGGTCTCCGCCCGTCGCCCCTCACAGTTTGGAACCGCCCCCATGACCCACGCCGTCGGCCTGCCCACGCTCACCGGTCCGACCGCCCCGCTGTCGTCCTTCTACGAGAACGCCCTGCACGCCATGGAGCTCGGGGACCCGGCCCTCTACGGGCTCCTCGACGACGAGCTCCGCCGGCAGCACGAGACCCTCGCCCTGGTCGCCTCGTGCAGCCCGGTGACCCCCGCGGCACTGCTCGCCGAGGGAAGCTTCTTCGCCAACGTCACGGCCGAGGGCTACCCGGGCAAGCGGTTCCACGCCGGCTGCGTGAACGTCGACAAGGTCGAGCGGCTCGCGATCGAGCGGGCCAAGCAGGCCTTCGGCGCCCGCTACGCCAACGTCCAGCCCCACTCGGCGAGCACCGCCAACCAGGTGGTCATGAACGCGCTGCTGAGGCCCGGCGACCCGATCCTGGGCCTCGACCTGGACGCCGGCGGCCACCTCAGCCACGGCGCCTCCGTCAACATCTCGGCCCGGATCTTCGACGCGCACAGCTACGGCCTGGGGGCCGACGGGCTCATCGACTACGAGGAGGTCCGGGCGCAGGCCCTGCGGCACCGTCCGCGCCTGATCGTCGCGGGGACCACCGCCTACCCCCGTACGCTCGACTGGGCCGCGTTCCGCGCCATCGCCGACGAGGTGGGCGCGTACCTGCTCGCCGACATCACCCACATCGCCGGCCTGGTGGTGGCCGGGCTGCACCCGTCGCCGCTGGCCCACGCCCACGTCGTGACCACCTGCACGCACAAGCAGCTCTACGGCCCGCGCGGCGGTCTGATCCTGCTCGGCGACTCGGCCGACTCCGTGCTCCCCGACGGCCGGACGCTCCAGCAGACCCTCCAGAGCGGGCTCTTCCCGCTGGTCCAGGGCGCGCCGGTGGTGAACAGCATCGCCGCCAAGGCCTACGCCCTGGGGGCGGCGACCACGCCGGCCTTCACCGAGACGATCCACCGGGTGCGCTCCCTCGCGGCCGCGCTCGCCGAGCAGCTCACGGGCCGGGGCGTCCGGGTAATCTCCGGCGGCACCGACAACCACATCGTCGTGGCCGACGTCCTGACCTCGTTCGGGATCACCGGCGTCAACGCCGAGAAGGCGCTCGAACAGAGCGGCATCCTCGTCAACAAGAACCGGATCGTCGGGGACGTCCACTCCGCGTTCGTGACCTCGGGCGTGCGGTTCGGCAGCAACAGCATGGCGGCCCGCGGGTTCGACACCGCCGACCTCGTGGAGGTCGCGGACCTCGTCTGCGAGGTGCTGACCGCCACCGAGAACACCTCCAAGAACACGTACGCGCTCGACCCCGCCGTCCGGGAGCGCGTCCGGGAGCGGGTCCGTTCCCTCTGCCACCGCCGGCCCATCGCCGGTTACTGACCGCGTTTCCCCGGGCGGACCGGCGGCGCCCCCCATCGCCGCCGGTCCCGCCACCGCGGTGCGCCCGCGAACCCGCCCCGCCCGCCCGGACTCCAGAATTCCCACGCCGATGCGAGAACGGTCCATGTACACAAACAATTCTGTCGTTGACGTCATCCGCCGCAATGTCTCCGAGCGCGGTGCCGCCGCACGCTACGCATTCCTCGCCGACGCCGGCGGCGTCGACACCGAACTCGACATGATCGAGATCGACAGGCGTGCGCGGGCGATAGCCGTCTCCCTGCGGGAACGGGCGAAGCCGGGCGCGCGGGTCATGCTCCTCTATCCGCCGGGCGAACACTTCGTGGTGGGCTTCGTGGCCACGCTCTACGCCGGCATGGTCGCGGTCCCCGTGTATCCGCCGGACCCCATGCGGGTCGCCCGCACCCTGCCCCGGCTGCGCGCGGTGGTGCGGAGCTCGCGCCCCGAGATCGTCCTCTCGGACGGCCTCATCCAGGCCTTCACCCGCGAACTGTTCGAGCAGCAGGCGCCCGAGGTGGCCCGACTGCCCTGGGTGATCACCGAAGAAGCGATGCTGGAGGGCGCCGACGACTGGCGGCGGCCGTCCCTCACCCCCGACTCGGTCGCCCTGCTCCAGTACACGTCCGGCTCCACCGGCACCCCGCGCGGCGTCGTGGTGACGCACGGGAACCTGCTGTCCAACGGCGCCGCGATCGCCGGCGGCTTCGGCCTCGCCGAGGGCGACGTCGTCGCCTCGTGGCTGCCCTTCTACCACGACATGGGCCTGCTGGGCGGCGTCCTCCAGCCGATGCTCTCCGGGCTGTCCAACGTCCTGATGTCCCCGCTGGAGTTCATGCGGCGGCCCATGCGCTGGCTGGAGGCCATCTCCTCGCGCGGGGCGACCGTCAGCGGCGGGCCGAACTTCGCCTTCGACCTCTGCGTCAACAAGAGCACCCCCGCCGAGCGGGAGAACCTCGACCTGTCCTCCTGGCGGGTCGCCTTCTGCGGCGCCGAACCGGTGCGCCACCGCACCCTGGAGCGCTTCGCCGACGCGTTCGCCGTCAGCGGCTTCGACCGGTCCGCGCTGCTGCCCTGCTACGGACTCGCCGAGGCCACCCTGTTCGTGGCGGGCAGCGGCCGCGGCAACGGCGCCCACACCACCCGCATCGACCGCGCGGCCCTGGAGCGGGGCCGCGTCGAGGCGCTTTCGGACGGCGACCCCCTGGTGTCCTCCGGCGTCGTGGCCGAGGGCCACGAACTCGCCGTCGTCGACCCGGAGTCCGGCGAGCGCGTCGCCCCCGGCGGCGTGGGCGAGCTGTGGGTGCGCGGCACCTCCGTCGCCTCCGGCTACTGGGAGGACGAGGCCGCGACCGAGGCGGCCTTCGGCGCCCGCCTGGCGGACGACCCGCTGCCCTACCTGCGCACCGGCGACCTCGGCTTCGTCCTCGACGGGCAGATCCACGTCACCGGCCGCCTCAAGGAGATGATGGTCGTCCGCGGCCGCAACCTCTACGCGCACGACCTGGAGGAGACCGCCGTGGCGGCCTCCCCGTGGGCCCGTCCGGGCTGCGGCGCGGCGTTCTCGGTGGAGACCGGGGACGGCGAGGAGTGCGTGGTCCTGCACGAGGTCGCGGCCGGCACCCCCGAGGAGGAACTCCCCCGGATCGCCGACGCGATCGCCGCCGCCGTCCAGCACGAGCACGGCATCGCCCTGCTCGACGTGGTCCTGCTCGGCGCCCGCAGCCTCGCCAAGACCTCCAGCGGCAAGATCCAGCGCCTGGCCGGCCGCACGGCGTACACCGCCGGACAGGTCGAGGGCGAGCTGTACCGCCGCTCCACGACCGCCCCGGCCCGCGGCGAGCAGCGGCGACTCGACCTCCCGTCGCGCGCCGAGCTGCTGGAACTCTCCCCCGAGCGGCGCGTCGACGCGATCGAGCGCGCCCTGAGCCTGTTCGGCCGGGGCGAGGACGACGCGCCCGCCACCACGGTCGCCGAACTCGGCCTCGACTCGCTGGCCGCGGTCGACCTCGCCTTCCGCATCGAGGAGCGGCTCGGCGCGGTCACCGACCCGGGCCTGCTGCTCCAGCCGACGACCCTGCGCGCGGTGGCCACGGCGATCGAGGAGCAGGCGCGCACCGCCCCCGAGGCCCCCGCGCGGCAGGAGACCGGCCGGCGCGGCGGCTCCGTACCGCTGTCGGCCGGCCAGCGGTCGCTGCTGTTCATGCGCGAGCTCGAAGGCCCCGACTGCCGGCAGAACGTCTCGGTGGCCGTCCGGCTCGCGGAGCCGGTCGACGTCGCGGCGCTGTCCGCGGCCGTGCGCCACATCGGCGCCCGCCACCCGATCCTGACCGCCCGCTTCCCCGTCGACGGCACCCGGCGCGCGCAGCTCATCGACCCCGGCACCCCGTTCGAGCTGGACGTCGTCGACCTGACGGGCGCGACGGAGCGGGAGCTCCGGGCCCGGGTCGACGCGTGCGCCCTCGACCCCTTCGACGTCGAGCACGGCGACGTCGCCCGCGCGAAGCTGTTCACCGGGTGCGGCACCCCGGTCCTGGTCCTCGCGCAGCACCACGCCGTCACGGACTTCTGGTCGGTGGTGACCCTCCTCGACGAGCTGACCACCGCCTACGGCGACCTGCTGCGCGACCGCGTCCCCGACCTCCCGGCGGCCGTCGGCTACGAGGAGTTCGTGCGCTGGCAGCAGGACTACGAGCGCTCCCCGCAGTGGCGGGCCGACGAGGACTACTGGCTCGACCTGCTCGCCGGTGACGTCCAGGCCCCGACCCTGCCGGTGCGGGAGCGCCCGGAGCCGGACAAGGGCATCGCGAGCCACCGGGTGACGGTGGACCCCGAGCTGCTCGCCGAACTGGAGCGGGTCGCCGGGGACGGCGGCACGACGGTGTTCTCGGTCCTGATGGCGGCCTTCGAGATCCTCGTCGCCGCGCACAGCGGCGCCCGGGACTTCGTCGTCGGCGCCACCACGGCCGGCCGCCCCCAGGCGCGCTTCCGCAACACGCTCGGCTACTTCGCCAACACCATCCCGGTGCGCGCCGAGCCCGGCGCCCACGCCAGCGTCACCGAGCTGATCCGCAGCACCGGACAGCAGCTGCGGCAGTCCCTCGGCCACCAGCACTTCCCCGTCAGCCGGCTCGTCGAGCTGCTGCGCGCCCGGGGCAACACCTCGGCCGCGATCAACACGGCGGTCGTCTTCGAGCGCCCCCACAACACGATCGCCGACGACATCACCTCGGTGCTCTTCGGCGCCGGCCGCGACAGCGCGGTCCTCGGCGACCTGAGGCTGGAGCCGTTCCCGGCCGGCGAGCTGGCCACCCAGTTCGACATCACCCTGCACGCCGTACCGGCCGACGGCGGCCTCCTCGCCCACATGCTGGTCCGCGCGGACCGCTTCGACGAGGCCCTGGCCGGGCAGCTCGGGCAGCAGTTCCTGGAGCTGCTC
This sequence comes from Streptomyces sp. NRRL F-6492, assembly GCF_001280125.1. Classification (GTDB taxonomy): domain Bacteria; phylum Actinomycetota; class Actinomycetes; order Streptomycetales; family Streptomycetaceae; genus Streptomyces. The sequence continues at coordinate 115,044 of NZ_LGEG01000001.1, read as the reverse complement.
GAACAGATCGCCGCGCACGGCGGGTCCCCCGTCTCGGCGCTGCGCCTGACCGGCGCCACCGAGTCCCTCGACCGCGCCGGCGTCCCGGCCCGCACCCTGCCCGGCGTCACCTCCGTACACGAGCTGTTCGAGGCGACGGCCGACCGCACCCCCGACGCGGTCGCCCTCACGGCGGGCCCGGTGGAGCTGACGTACGCCCAGGTGGACCGCGCCGCGAACCGCCTGGCGCACCGGCTGCGGCAGGACGGCCTCGGGGTCGAGGACACCGTCGGCCTGTGCCTGGAGCGCTCCCCCGAGCTGATCGTCGCGATGCTCGCGGTCATGAAGTCCGGGGCCGCGTTCGTCCCCCTGGACCCGACGCTGCCGCGGTCCCGCCTCGCCGGCATGGTCGGCGACGCCCGCTGCGCGCGGATCCTGTGCCACGCCGCGACCGCCGGCCTCGCCGACTCCCTGGGCGACGCGACCCGCGTCGACGAGGAGCCCGGCGCGGACCTCCCCGAGGACCGCCCCGCGCTCGCCGTCACCGGCGACAACCTGGCGTACGTCATCTTCACCTCGGGCTCGACCGGCCGCCCCAAGGGCGTGCAGATCGAGCACCGTTCGCTGGTCAGCTACCTGCTGTCCTTCCTCGACGCCTTCGACGTCGAGGAGGGCGACCGGGTGCTGCAGTTCGCGCCGCTCACCTTCGACCCCTGCCTGGAGGAGATCTTCTCCGCCTGGACCCGGGGCGCCGCGCTGGTGCTGCGCGACGAGTCGGTGCTGGGCTCGCCGGAGCGCTTCTGGGCCTGGTGCGAGGAGCAGCGGCTCACCCTGCTCGACATCCCCACGGCCTTCTTCCACGTCCTGGTCACCGCCCTGGAGACCGGCGTGCGGGTGCCGCCCACGCTGCGCTCGATCCTCATCGGCGGCGAGGCCGCGCACCCCGACAAGCTCGCGCAGTGGTTCGCGGCCGACCGCGGCCACGTCGGCCTCCACAACCGCTGGGGCACCACCGAGACCACCGTGTGCTCCACCGTCGCCCACCTCGGCCCGGAGTCGGGCCTGGTCTCCCGCGCCCGGGACGTGTCCATCGGCGCCGACATGACCGACGCGGTGGTCCACGTCCTCGACGCCGGGCTGCGGCCCGTCGCCGACGGCGTCGTGGGCGAGGCGTACATCGGCGGCGCGGGCGTCGGACGCGGCTACGCGTCGGCGCCGCGCAAGACCGCCGAGCGGTTCGTCCCGGACCCGTTCGCGACCGAGCCGGGCCGGCGCCTGTACGCCACCGGCGACCTGGTGCGCCGCTCCACCGACGGCGAGCTGCGCTACGTCGGCCGCGCCGACCAGCAGGTCAAGGTGCGCGGCTACCGCATCGAGCTCGGCGAGGTCGACGTGGCGCTGCGGCGCCACCCCGAGGTCGCCGAGGCGGCCGTGGTCGCCTCCCGGGGCACGGGCGAGACGGAGCTGATCGCCGCCGTCACCGGCGCGGGCGTCGACGCCGACGGGCTGCGCGACTGGCTGAACCGCGAACTGCCGAGCTACATGGTCCCCACCCGGCTCCTCGTCCTGGACCGGATCCCGCTCACCTCGAACGGCAAGGTGGACGCGCACGCGCTGCGCGACCTCGCCCTGGAGGTGTCCCGCTCGGCCGGGGCGGCGGACATGACGCCGCTGGAGAGCAGGCTCGCGGCCGTCTGGCGCGAGGTCCTGGAGGTCTCCGGGGTCGGTCCCGACGACGACTTCTTCGCGCTCGGCGGGCACTCGCTGCGCGCGGCGGAGCTCAGCACCCGGGTGCGCCGCGAGTTCGGCGTGCAGCCGCCGCTGCGCATGTTCTTCGAGTCGGTCACCGTACGCGCCCAGGCGGCGCGGATCGCCGAACTCGACTCCACCGCAGCCGACTCCACCGCCCCCGCCCCCGCCCCCACCTCCGCCTCCGTCGAGCCCGTCCTGTCGCTGGGACAGCGCCGGCTGTGGTTCCTGGAGAAGTTCGCCCCCGGCTCCTGCGCCTACGTCGTGCCGGGCGTGCTGCGCCTGTACGGAGGGCTCGACCGGGACGTCCTGCGCGGCGCGCTCGACGCGATCGTCGAACGGCACCCCGCGCTGCGCACCGGCTTCGAGGACGAGGGCGGCCGGCCCGTCCCCGTCACGCACACCGGTCTCGCCTGCCCCTTCGAGGTGCTCGACCGGACCTCGGTCGCGCCCGCCCGGCGCGAGGCGGAACTGGCCGCGCTCGTCGACGGGCACGCCCGCAAGCCCTTCGCCCTGGACGCGCCGCCGCTGATGCGCGCCGCCCTGGTGGAGTTCGGCCCCGACGAGCACGCCCTGCTCCTGGCCTTCCACCACATCGTCTTCGACGGACGCTCCCTGGAGGTCATCGCCGGCGAACTGGCCGGCCTGTACGCGCACGGCTCGGGCTCCGGCGACGCCGAACCGCCCGCGGTCGTCCACGACTACGCCCACTGGGCGGCCGACGAGAGCGCCCGCCTGGAGTCGGCGGAGGGCCGGAGCGGCCTGGACTTCTGGACCGGACACCTCGCCGGCGCCCCGCTCGCCCTCGACCTGCCCCTCGACCGGCCCCGCCCGGCCGTGCAGACCTTCGACGGCGCGCGCGTGCCGCTGACCCTGGACCAGGCCGACTCGGACCTGCTGCGCTCCCTCGCCCGGGAGCAGGGGGCGACCGTCTTCATGACGCTGGCCGCGTGCGTGTCCTCGGCACTCTCCCGGCTGACCGGCCAGGAGCGGGTGGTCGTGGGCGTGCCCGACGCCAACCGCCCGGGCGACGGCGCGTACGACGACGTCGTCGGCTTCTTCGTGAACACCGTCCCGCTCTGCTTCGAGACCCCGGACGGCGCCACCGGCCGCGACCTCGTCGACCGCGCCCGCGCCACCACGCTGGAGGCGATGCCGCACAAGTGGGTGCCGTTCTCCGCGATCGTGGAGGCGAGCGGCCAGGACCGCGACCCGAGCCGCAGCCCGCTCTTCCAGGCGATCCTCGACGTCCGCAGCGGAGCCCTGCCCACGCCGGCCCTGCCCGGCCTGCGGGTCGAGACGGCGCCGCTGTACACCGGCACCGCCAAGACCGACCTCACCTTCGAGATCACCGACGACGGCGGCCCGCTGACGGGCTGGCTGGAGTTCAACTCGGACCTGTTCCGGCCCGGGACCGCGCAGCTCGTGGCCCGGCTGTTCGCCGAGACGGCCCGCGCGATGGCGCGGCGGCCGGACGCGCGCGTCGAGACCCCCGCGGCGGCGACGGTCCTCGACCGCTGGCCGGCCGGACCGGACGCCGAGGGGCGGCCCGACACCTTCTGGGCGCAGTTCGAGCGGGTCGCCGACGGCAGCCCCGACGCGATCGCGCTGGAGGACGCCGGGACCGCGCTCACCTACGGCGAGCTGCGCGCCCGCGTGGACCGGGTCGCCCGGGTGATCGCGCGGCGGTTCGCCGTGCGCCCCGGGGACGTCGTCGCCGTGTCGGTCGAACCGTCCGTCGAGGCGGTCGTCGCCGTCCTGGCGGCGCAGCGCGCCGGAGGGGCGTACCTGCCGGTCGACCCCGCCTACCCGGCCGAGCGCAAGGAGTTCATGCTGGCCGACTCCGGGGCGCGCGGCCCGGTGACCCGCGACCTCGTGCGGGAGGCCCTGGACGGGGCCCCCGCGCCGGAGACCGAGGCCGTGGAGCTGCCGCGGGTCCGTCCGGACTCGACCGCGTACCTCCTCTACACCTCGGGATCCACCGGCCGCCCCAAGGGCGTCCTCGTCTCCCACCGCGCGCTCGCCAACCTCACGGCGAACCAGGCACGGGTCTTCGGGATCGACGCCGGCTCGCGCATGCTCCAGTTCGCGAGCCCCAGCTTCGACGCCTCCGTCTGGGAGATCTTCTCCACGCTCGCCGCGGGCGGCACCCTGTGCGTCGTCGGCCGCGAGCACGCCCTGGTCGGCGAGGTCCTGGCCGACGTCCTCGCCGAGCGCGGGATCACCGTCTGCCTGCTGCCGCCGTCGGCGATCGCCTCCCTGCCCGCCCGTGAACTGCCGGAGCTCGCGACCCTGGTCTCGGGCGGCGAGGCCTGCCGCCCCGAACTGGTCGAGCAGTGGCAGCCGGGCCGGCGCTTCGTCAACGCGTACGGCCCCACCGAGTGCACCGTCGCCATCACGGCCGCCGTGTGCGAGCCGGGCCGGCCCGCCTCGCTGGGCGCGGTGCTGCCGGGCGGGACGGCGTACGTCCTGGACGCGGAGCTGCGGCCGGTGGCCGCGGGCGCGGTCGGCGAGCTGTACGCCGGCGGCGCGGGCCTGGCCCTCGGCTACCACGCCCGTCCCGGCCTCACCGCCGGACACTTCCTGCCCGACCCGTTCTCCGGCGTCCCCGGCGCCCGGATGTACCGCACGGGCGACCTCGTCCGGCTGCGCGCCGACGGCACCCTGGACTACCTCGGCCGTCGCGACGGCCAGATCAAGCTGCGCGGCTACCGGATCGAGCCGGCCGAGATCGAGTCGGTGCTGCTCGCCCGGGCCGGCGTGACGCGGGCCGTGGTGCGGGGCGTCGACGGGGTGCTCGTCGCCCACGTCGAGTCCGCCGGGGCGGGGCTGACCCCGCAGGTCCTGGCGAAGCTGTGCGCGGCCCAGCTGCCGCCGCACATGGTCCCGGCCGCGTTCGTGATCCGCGGGGAACTGCCCCGGCTGCCCGGCGGCAAGGTCGACCCGAGCCGCTTCGAGCGTCCGCGCCGCGCCGACTTCGCGCAGGCCGACTTCGCCGAACCGGAGACCGGCACCGAGCGGACCGTCGCCCGGATCTGGGCGCGGGTCCTCGACGTCGACGCGGTCGGCGCCGGCGACGACTTCTTCACCGTCGGCGGCCACTCCCTGCTCGCGACCGTGATCACCTCCCAGGTCGGGGAGGAGCTCGGCCGGGAGGTCCCGCTGCGGGCCCTGTTCGAGGCACCCGTGCTCCGGGACTACGCCGCCCTGTGCGATGCGGCCTCCGCCCGGGACGCCTCCGCCGGGATCGCCACCCACGCCACCACGGGGAGCGACGCTCCGCTGTCGGTGATGCAGGAGCGCCTGTGGCTCCTGGAGGAGATCGAGAACGGCGTCGAGAACGGCGCCGGCGGCCGGGCCCACACCGGCCGCTACCACCTGGCCGGCGCGATCCGGCTCACCGGCGCACTCGACGAGGCCGCCCTCCGGCGGGCCGTCACCCGCCTGGTGGACCGGCACACCACGCTGCGCACGGTGGTCTCCCACCACGAGGGGGCCCTGACGCAGACCGTCCTGGACGGCGCCGACGTCACCCTGGAGCGCACCGCCCTGACCGGCGCGACCGCCGAGGAGCGCGCCGCCGAGGCCCTCGCCCTCGTGGAGCGCGAGGCGGCGCAGCCGATGGACCTGGCCACGGGCCCGCTGCTGCGGGTCCGGCTCCTCGACCTCGGCCACGACGACGCCGTGCTGGTGCTGACGCTCCACCACATCGTCGGCGACGGCTGGTCGATGGAGATCCTCAAGCGGGACCTGACGCACTTCTACGCCGAGGAGACCGGCCACGCGCCGGACACCCCGCTGCCCCCGCTGCCGGTCACCTACGAGCAGTTCTCCCGCTGGCAGCGCCACCGGCTCGACTCCGGCGAGCTCGACGCCTCCGTCGCGTACTGGTGCGAGCAGCTCGACGAGCTGCCCCCGCTCACCCTGCCGGCCTCGCGCGGCGGCTCCGCACCCGCCGTCTCCGAGGGCCACCGGGTGCGGGCGACCGTCACGCCGGAGCTGCGCGAGGCGATGGAGCGGCTCGCCGCCGAGTCCGGGGCGACCCTCTTCATGGTCCTCGCGGCGACCCTCCAGCTCACCCTGGGGCGTCTCGCCGGCCAGCGCGACTTCGCGATCGGCGTGCCCATCGCGGGCCGCGGGCACCGCGAGGTGGAGGACCTCATCGGCTTCTTCATCAACTCGCTGGTGCTGCGCGCCGACCTGTCGGGCGACCCGACCTTCGCCGAGCTGCTCGACCGGGTCCGCACCACCACGCTCGACGCCTACGAGCACCAGGACGTCCCGTTCGAGACGCTCGTCGGCAAGCTCGCCCCCGAGCGCGACCTGTCCACCACCCCGCTGTTCCAGGTCTACCTGAACCTGCTCAACATCCCGCCGCACCGGTCCGAGCTGCCCGGCCTCACGGCCGACACCTTCGCCGTCCCGGACCTGGGCGCGAAGTTCGACCTCACCTTCTACGTGGACCCCGCGCGGGAGGGGCTGACGCTCGACCTGATGTACGCCGCCGACCGCTTCGACGCGGCGACGGTGCGGGAGCTGCTCGCCCAGTGGATCAGGGTCATCGAGCAGGCCGTCGCCGACAGCGGCGGCCCGATCGACGCGCTGCGCCTCGACACCCCGCTGGCGCGCCGCGAACTGCCCGATCCGGCCGCGCCGCTGGACACGACCTGGTACGGGTCGGTCGTCGAGCAGTTCGAGCGGCGGGCCGCCCGCGAGCCCGGGCGGATCGCGATCAGCGAGCCGGGCCAGGAGCTCACCTACGGCGACCTGGCCTGGGCGACGGCGGCCATGTCGGGCCTGCTGACCCGGCAGGGGATCGCCAAGGGGGACGTGGTCGCCATCTACGGCGAGCGCAGCGCCTCCCTGGTGTGGGCGATCCTGTCCGTCCTGCGGGCCGGCGCCTCCTTCGCCATCCTCGACCCGAGCTACCCGGCCGACCGCGTCGCCGACTGCCTCGCGGTGGCCCGGCCGAACGCCTTCCTCCAGCTGGAGGGCGCCGGCGCCGTGCCGCTCGCGGTGGACAGCGCGCTCCAGGGACACTCCCTGCGCTGCCGCTTCGAGCTGCCGTCCCGACTGGAGGACGCCCGGCACCTGGTGCCGAAGGGCACCGAACCGGCCGGGGCGGTCCGGGTCGGACCCCGGGACTGCGCGTACGTCGCGTTCACCTCGGGCTCCACCGGCAAGCCGAAGGGCATCCGGGGCGCGCACGGCTCCCTCACCCACTTCGTGCCCTGGATGGTGGAGACGTTCGGGCTGCGCGAGACCGACCGCTACAGCCTGCTCTCCGGCATCAGCCACGACCCGCTGCACCGCGAGGTGTTCACCCCGCTGGTCACGGGCGCCACGATCTGCGTGCCCGACCGGCTCGACGTCGAGACCCCGGGCCGCCTCGCGCAGTGGTTCCGCACCGCGCAGGTCTCGGTCAGCCACATGACGCCCCCGATGGCGCGCCTGTTCGACCAGCTCTCGGTCGCCCCGGGCACGCTGCCGCTCCTGGAGCGGGTGTTCTTCCTCGGTGACACGCTGACCAGCCGTGACGTGCGGGCCGTCACCCGCATGGCGGGCTCGGCGACCTGCGTCAACCTGTACGGCTCCACCGAGACGCAGCGCGCGGTCGGCTACCACGTGGTCCCCGCGGACCACGGCACCGCCGACACCGACCCGGGCGTCACCTACCCGCTCGGCCGCGGCATGAAGGACGTCCAGCTCCTCGTCCTCAACGGGTCCGGGCAGCAGGCCGGCGTCGGCGAGCCGGGCGAGATCGTCATCCGCTCCCCGCACCTCTCGCTGGGCTACGCCCACGACGAGGCGCTCACCGCCGCCAAGTTCGTCCGCAACCCGTTCGGCGGCGACGAGGGCGACCGGATGTACCGCACCGGCGACCTCGGCCGCCACCTGCCCGACGGCTCCGTCACCCCGCTCGGCCGCGCCGACAACCAGGTCAAGATCCGCGGCTACCGCGTCGAGACCGACGAGGTGCAGCACGCGATCTGCGCCGCGCCGGACGTCCAGGACGCCCTGGTCCTGGCCCGGCCGGACGCGAGCGGCGAGAACGCGCTGGTCGCGTACGTGGTGTCGCGGCCCGGCACCCGGGCGGTCGGCAACGAGGTGAAGGCCTTCGTCCGCAAGCGGCTGCCGGACTACATGGTCCCGGCGTTCGTCGTCGCCCTGGACGCCTTCCCGCTGACCCCGAACCGCAAGATCGACCGGGCGGCGCTGCCCGAGCCCTCCGCGGCGTCCGGCCTCCACGAGGACGGGCCGCGCACACCGCTGACCCCGACCGAGGAGCTGGTGGCCGACCTGTGGCGGGACGTGCTCGGAGCGCCCCGGGTGGGTCCCGAGGACAACTTCTTCAACCTCGGCGGCCACTCCCTGATGGCGACCCAGGTCGTGTCCCGGATCCGCCGGGTCTTCGGCTGCGAGATCGCGCTGCGGACCCTGTTCGAGAAGCAGACCGTACGGGAGCTCGCCGCGCACATCGACGGCGTCGCCGGCGGGGCCCGCGCCGCCGAACCGGTCGTCGCGCTGCCCCGCACGGGCCCGCTGCCCGCCTCGTACGGACAGGAACGCCTCTGGTTCCTGGACCAGCTGGAGGGCGACACCGGCGCCTACAACAGCACCACGGCCGTGCGGATGCGCGGCCCGCTGGACACCGACGCCCTGGCCGCGACCCTGGACGAGCTGGTCGCCCGGCACGAGGTGCTGCGCACCCGCCTGGTCATGGACGGCGGCCGGGTGAGCCAGATCGTCGAGCCGGCCGGCGGGATCACCATGCCGCTGGTCCACGTCGACTTGGCCGGCGAGCCCGCGGAGAGCGCCGAGGAGCGCTGGCCCGGGATCGTCGAGGAGGCCTCGCTGCACCGCTTCGACCTGGCCGAGGCCCCGCTGGAGCGGGCGACCCTGATCAGGCTCTCCGCCGAGGACCACGTCTTCGTCCTCACCGTGCACCACGTCGTCGCCGACGGCTGGGGCCTGCAGATCGTGGTCCGCGACTTCGCGGCCCTCTACCAGGCGCGGGTCCGGGGCACGGCCTCCCCGCTGCCCGAGCTGGACGTGCAGTACGCCGACTGGTCGAGCTGGCAGCGCGACCGCGTCGAGGGCGGCGACCACCGGGCGCAGCTCGACTTCTGGTGCGAGGCGCTGGCCGAGCCGGCGCCGCTGATCGAGTTCCCCGCGCAGCGGCCGAGGCCCGCGGCGATGACCAACCGGGGCCTGACGGTCCGCCGGGTGATCGGCGCCGAACTCGTCGGCGGGGTCCGGCAGGTGGGCCGCGAGCACAACGCGACCCTCTTCATGACCCTGCTCGCGGCGTTCAACTGCCAGCTCCACCGCTACGGCGGCGCCGGGGACATCGCGGTCGCCACCCCGGTGTCGACCCGCTCGGTCGAGATCGAGGACGTGGTCGGGTTCTTCGTGAACACGATCGTCTTCCGCAACGAGGTCTCCGCCGAGGAGTCCTTCACCGAGCTGCTCGAACGCGTCCGGTCCACGACCCTGGCCGCCTACGCCAACCAGGACATCCCCTTCGACCGGGTGGTGGACGCGCTCCAGCCGAACCGGGACCTGAGCACGAGCCCGCTGTTCCAGGTCATGTTCACCCTGCACAACGCGCCCCACTCGGAGATCGACCTCGGCGACCTCAGGCTGGAACGGCTGCACGTCCCGGCCGGCGCCGCCAAGTTCGACCTCAGCCTGGACCTGGCCGAGGAGAAGGACGGCCTGCACGCCACGCTGGAACTCAACGCCGACCTGTTCGACGCCGAGGCCGGCGAACGGCTCCTGGACCACTTCGAGGCCCTGCTCGGCTCCGTCGTCGCCGCGCCGCGGCGGACCGTGGCCGACCTCGAACTGCGCCCGGCCGCCGAGGCCGCGGCCCAGGACGCCCTGAGCGCCGGCCCGCCGGCCCTCACGCCGCGGACCACCTCCGAGGCGCTGGAGCACTGGGCGCGGCACACCCCGGACGCCCCCGCCGTCGTCGACGGCGACACCGTCTGGACCTACCGCGAACTGCGCGACCGGGTGGCGGCGCTCGCCGGGCGCCTGGCCGACGCGGCCACCGGCCCCGAGCCGGCCGTGGTGGTCTGCGCCGGACGCTCCGCCCGGCACATCGCCGCCGCCCTCGCCTGCGGCGCGGTCGGCGCGACCTACGTGCCGGTCGCCCCGTCCGTGCCGGACCGGCGGATCGCCTCGGTGCTCGACCGGCTGGGCGAGGTCGTCGCGGTCACCGACGACGAGCAGGCGGAGCGCCTCGCCGCCCTGCTCGGCGAGGGACGCGGCACCCGCCTCGTCCTGGACGACTCCGCCTCGCCGGACCGCCCGCTCGACGCGCACGACCCGCACCCGGCGCGCCGCTCGTACGTCATCTTCACCTCCGGTACGACCGGTGAGCCCAAGGGCGTGGAGATCGAGCAGGCCGGACTCCTCAACCACCTGGAGCTGATGGCCCACGAGCTGGGCCTCTCGCCGGACGACGTGATCGCGCAGACCGCCTCGCAGTCCTTCGACATCTCCGTCTGGCAGATGCTCGTGGCGGTGACGCGCGGCGCGACCACCGTGGTCGGCGACGACGCCACCGTCCGGGACGCCGGGGCGCTGCTCGCCCTCGTGCGGGAGCGCGGCGTCACCGTGCTCCAGCTCGTGCCCGGCATGATCAGGGCGCTCCTCGGCCACGCCGGGGACGAGGACCTGGCGAGCCTGCGCTTCCTGATCGCCACCGGCGAGGCACTGCCGCCGGACCTGGCGGCGGACTGGCTGCGCCGCTTCCCCGGGATCCCGCTGGTCAACGCCTACGGTCCCGCGGAGTGCTCGGACGACACCCACCTCGCGGTGCTGACCACCCCGCCGCCGACCGACCGCGCGGCCCCGCTGGGCGGCCCGGTCGCCGGAGTGACCTCCCACGTCCTCGACGCGCAGGGACGGCGCCTGCCGTTCGGCGTGCCGGGCGAGCTGGCCATCGGCGGCCCGGTGGTGGGCCGCGGCTACCTGGGCGACCCGGCGGCCACCGCGCGGCGGTTCGTCCCCGACCCGTACGCGACGGTCCCCGGCGCCCGCCTGTACCGCACCGGAGACCGGGTCAGGCTGCACGCCGACGGCCGGCTGGAGTTCCTCGGCCGACTGGACGACCAGCTCAAGATCCGCGGCTTCCGCATCGAGGCGGGCGAGGTCGAGGCCGCCCTGTGCGAGCTGCCGGCCGTACGGGAGGCGGCGGTCGTCCTGCGCGACCGCGACGGCGAGCCGACCCTGGTCGCCTGCGTCGTGGGCACCGAACGCGACCCGGCCGTCCTGGCCGCCGCGCTCGGCACCCGCCTGCCGCGCTACATGGTCCCCACCGGCTACGTCTTCGCCGACCGGTTGCCGCGCACACCCAACGGCAAGGTCGACCGGGCCGCGCTCCAGCGGGACGACGTGACCGTCGAGCGGGTCCGCCGGCGCTTCGAGGAGCTGTCGGGACCGACCGAGCGGCTCGTGGCCTCGGTCTACGAGGAACTGCTCGCCGCCCCCTCGGTCGGCGCGCTGGACGACTTCTTCACCCTGGGCGGCCACTCGCTGCTCGCCACCCGTCTGGTGGCCGAACTGGCCGCGCGGACGGACATCGAACTGCCGCTGCGCACCGTCTTCGAGCAGCCCACCGTGCGCGGTGTCGCACAGGCCCTGGAGGAGTTCCAGATGGCCGGGCTGAGCGAGGCCGAGCTCCTCGAACTCGAGGTGCTGCTCGACGGCGTGACCGACGACCAGGCCCGCGAGCTGCTCGCGGCCGGCGAGGAGAGGGACGCATGATCAGGGAAGCCGTCATCGGGCGGGAGACCTTCGAGGGGCTGTCCGCGGCCAAGCGGGAGCTGATGGCCTCCCTGCTGCTCGCCCGCGGCAGGCAGCGGGCCGCGTCGCGCACCGTCCGCCGCCGCGACCCCGCCGGGCCCTGCCCGCTCTCCCGGGGCCAGGAGCAGCTCTGGGTCGCCGAGTCCCTCGCGGACGGCCGGCCGCTCTACAACGTGCCCTACGGGGTGCGGCTGCGCGGCGCGCTCGACGTCACCGCGCTGCGGGCCGCGCTCGACGGGCTCGTCGCCCGCCACTCCGTCCTGCGCACCGTCTACCGGCAGCGGCCGGACGGCGTCCTGGAGCAGGTGGTCCTGCCGGCCGGGCCGGTGGAGCTGCCGGTCGAGGACGCCGCCGGCGAGGAGGCCGCCGTGGCCGCCGCGCAGCGCGAGGCGGCCCGGACGATCGACCTGGCGTCCGGTCCCGTCCTGCACGGGCGGCTGTTCCGGATCGCCGCCGACGACCACCTGCTCGCCCTGGTCGTGCACCACATCGCGACCGACGCCTGGTCGGTGGGCGTCCTCCTGGAGGACCTCGCCGAGCTGTACGACGCGGCCCGCGAGGGGCGGTCGCCCCGGCTGCCCGAGCTCGCCATCGACTACGCCGACGCGGCCGCCCACGAGCGGGCCCGGGAGCCCGAGGACTACGGCTGGCTGGTCGCGCAGTGGCGCGAGCAGCTGGCCTGGGCCCAGCCGCTCGGCCTCTCCCCGAACGGGGACCGGGGCACGGCCCGGGCCGGCCGGCGCGTCCGCCACCAGTGGGACGCGGCGTTCGCCCAGGAGCTGCGGCGCACCGCCGAGGCGCACCGCACGACCGTCTTCAACGTGATGCTCACCGCGTTCGCGGTGCTCCTGAACCGGTACACGGGCACCTCCCGGTTCGCCATCGGCACGGTCATGGCCAACCGCGACCGGCAGACCGAGCGCCTGGTCGGCTACTTCGCGAACACCGTCCCCGTGGTGGCCGACCTGTCGGCCGGGGGCGGCACCCTGGGCGACGTCCTCGCCGGGATCTCCCGCGAGTCGCTGTGGGCGCGCGAGCACCAGATCCCCTTCGACGTCCTGGTCGACCGGGTCGCGCCGCGGCGCACGCTGGCGGAGAGCCCGCTGTTCGAGGCCATGTTCGTCTTCAACAACGGTCCCGGCCACGAGATGCGGCTGCGCGACCTGTCCCTGACCCCCACCCACCTCCACTCCGGCACGGCCAAGTTCCCCCTGGACCTGTCCTGCGCGGTGACGGACGACGAGGTCATGGTGTCGCTGGAGTTCGACGAGTCGGTGCTCGACGCCGCCGCCGCCGAACGCCTCCTCGGCCACTACCGACGGCTGCTCACCGGCCTGATCGAGACCCCGGACGTCCACGCCGACAACGCGGACCTGCTCACCCCGGCCGAGTGGGAGCTGGTCGTCGACGAGTGGAACCGCACGGACGAGGAGTACCCCGCGCACGCCACCGCGCACGGCCTGTTCGAGGAGTGGGCGGACCTGGAGCCGGACGCCGCCGCCGTGACCTGCGGCGACGAGGCGGTCAGCTACGCCGAGCTCGACGCGCGCGCCAACCGGCTCGCCCACCTGCTCCTCGAACGGGGCAGCGGCCGCCACGAGCGCGTCGGCGTCTGCCTGGAGCGCGGCATCGACCTGGTCGTCGCCCAGCTCGCCGTCGCCAAGACGGGCGCGGGCTACGTCCCGCTCGACCCGGCCTACCCGGTCGAGCGCCTCCAGTGGATGCTGGCGGACTCCGGCGCCCGCCTGGTCGTCACCCGTGACGACCTGCTCGTCGGCGACGGCGTCACGGCCGTCGACCCCGCCGCCGCCGGGTCCTTCCCCACGACCCGCCCCGGCCGCGACGTCCGCCCGGACGACCTGCTGTACCTGATCTACACGTCCGGCTCGACCGGCCTGCCCAAGGGCGTGCTGCTCGACCACCGGGGCCGCGTCAACAACTTCACCGACTTCAACCGGCGCTTCCTGGTCGGCCCCGGTGACAAGGTCTTCGGCGTCTCGGCCCTGGCCTTCGACATGAGCGCGTACGACGTGTTCGGCACCCTCATGGCCGGCGCGACCGTGGTGTTCCCGACGCCCGAGGACGAGCGCTCCCCGCACCGCTGGATCGAGACGATCGAGCGCGAGTCCGTCACCGTGTGGCACTCGGTTCCGGCGCTGTTCGGGCTGCTGACCGAGGAGTGCGAGATCCGGGGCGGGGAGCGGCTGCCGATCCGGCTGGTGCTGCTCGGCGGCGACTGGATCCCGCTGGCGCTCCCGCAGCGGGCCGCCGCGCAGCTGGCCCCCTCGGCGCAGCTGGTGAGCATGGGCGGCGCCACCGAGGTCTCCATGGACTCGACGATCCACCTGATCGGCGAGGTCCTGCCGGAGCAGCGCAGCATCCCGTACGGCGTCCCGATGGCCAACCAGACCTCGTACGTCCTGGACGCGTCGCTGTCCCCGCTGCCCGTCGGCGTGCCCGGCGAGCTGTACCTCGGCGGCGTCGGCGTCGGCTGGGGCTACCACAACCGGGCCCGGCTCACCGGCGAGCGCTTCCTGCCCGACCCGTTCGGCGCGGTGCCCGGGGCCCGGATGTACCGCACCGGCGACCGCGCCCGCTGGATGCCGGACGGCAACCTCGAACTGCTCGGCCGCATCGACTTCCAGATCAAGATCAACGGCTACCGGGTCGAGACCGGCGAGATCGAGGCCGCCCTGCGGGAGGAGCTCGGCGGCGGCTCCTGCCTGGTCGCGGCGCACGGCCCGCGCGACGGCGCGAAGACCCTCGTGGCCTATCTGGTGGCGCCCCCGGGCGGGGAGGTCCCCGACGACGCCGAGCTCAAGCGGCGGCTGTCGGCGCGACTGCCCCAGCACATGGTGCCCGCCTCCTTCGTCCGCATGGACTCCTTCCCGCTGACCCACAACGGCAAGGTCAACCGCCGCGAGCTGCCGGCGCCCACGGTCACCGCCCTCACGGGCCGGGCCGCGGCCACCGGCACCGAGCGGGCCCTGGTGACCCTGTGGCGCGAGGCCCTGGGCCGCGACGACGTCCCGGTCGACATCGGCTTCTTCACCCTGGGCGGCAACTCCATCGCGGTCATCCGCATGGTGAGCGCCGCCCGCCGGGCCGGCATCGAGATGACGCCGCGCATGGTGTTCGCCCACCAGACGGTCGAGGCCCTCGCGAAGGCGGTCGACGAGGCCGCCGCCGCCCCGGCCGCCCCCGCGGTGGTCCGGGCCCGCCCCGCCGGGCGGGTGGTGACGGCCGGTCAGCGGCACATGCTCGACGTGCTGGAGAGCGCCTGGGTGCCGGGCCTCTACCAGATGCAGTCCACGACGGAGCTGCCCTTCCCGGTCGACCCCGACGGCTTCCGGGGCGCCTGGCAGGCGCTCACCGACCGCCACCCCGCCCTGCGCACCGGCTTCCGGCGCGACGGCGACGGCGCCTGGATCCCGGTCGTCGCCGACCGGCTCGCCCCGGCGATCGAGGTCCTCGACTGGAGCGACCGCACCGCGGACGCGGTCGACGACGAGCTGATCGCCCTCCTGGAGGCCGAGCGCACCACGCCCTTCGACGTGTCCGAGCCGCCGCTGTGGCGGGTGTGGCTGGTGCGCGGCCCGTCCGGCTGGTGGCTGGGCCAGATCCAGAGCTACCTGCTGGCCGACGGCTGGTCGAACCTGGTGCTCCTCGACGAGCTCCTCGCGCTCTACCTCGCCGCCCTGGAGGGCAGGCCGGCCGGCCTTCCGCCGGTCCCCGCGCTCGACGCCGAGGACGGCGACCCCGAGGCGGACGAGGCCTTCTGGCGCGGCCGGCTCGCCGGAGCGCTCCCCTCGCGGCTGGCCGCGGAGCCGGGCCGGCTCGGCCCGTCCCGCTTCGCCCGGGTCTCGGACCGGCTCGACCCGGCCGTCGCCGACGCGCTGCGCGAGCGGGCCACCGAGCACGGGCACACCTTCTCGACCCTGGCCTGCGCGGGCTGGGCCCTGCTCGCCGCCTCGCGCCTGGAGCGCGCCGACGTCACGGTCGGCGTGGTCTCGGCGGGCCGCGACCGCGCCGTCGAAGGCCTGGAGCGCGCGGTCGGCCTGTTCATCGCCGCCCTGCCGGTCCGGGTCGGAGTGGACCGGGACGAGCCCCTGACCGCCCTGTTCGACCGCTTCCAGCTCGCCCGGGTCGAGGGCGCCGAGCACACCTCGGTCCCCACCGGCGCGCTCCAGCGGATGGGCGCGGGCGAAGGGCCGCTGTTCGACTCGGTCGTCGTCGTCGCCAACTACCCGGTGTCCTCGGCGCTGCGCGCCCAGCAGTCCGCGAGCGTGCGGCGGGGCGCCGAGAGCGACGGCACCCGCAACCAGACCGAGTACGCGCTCCGCCTGGACGTCACCGACGACGCCGAACCCCGCATCGCCCTCTCGTACTACGGCGACCGCGTCGCCGACGCCGACGCACGGCGGCTGCTCGACGACTACCTCGCGCTGCTCGCCGCCGTCGCCCGTACACCTGCCGCCACCGTCGGCCAGGTGCTCCCGCTCGCCCACCCCCCGATTGGAGACCTCCGATGACGGTCCTGGCAGATCCCACCACCACCACCGCCTCCTCCTCCTCCTCCACCCAGGTGTTCCAGGCCCGGGAGTCCGCCGTCCGCTCGTACTGCCGGGCGTTCCCCGTCCTGCTCACCTCGGGCCGCGGCACCACCCTGATCACCGAGGACGGCACGGAGTACGTCGACTTCTTCTCCGGCGCCGGCGCCCTCAACTACGGCCACAACCACGAGCACATCAAGCGCCGGGTCATCGAGCACCTGGAGGGCGACGGCCTGCTGCACGCGCTCGACTTCCACACGGCGGCCAAGCGGGAGTTCCTGGACCGCTTCGGCCGGGAGATCCTGGAGCCGCGCGGCCTGCGCCACCGGGTCCAGTTCTGCGGCAGCACCGGCACCGACGCCGTCGAGGCCGCGCTGAAGCTGGCCCGCAAGCACACCGGCCGGACCCAGGTCATCGCCTTCTCCGGCGCCTACCACGGCGTCAGCCGCGGCAGCCTCGCCGCGACCGCCGACCTGTCGCTGCGCAAGGTGGCCGGTACGCACCTGGGCGACGTCACCCACCTGCCCTTCCCGGTCGGCCCGCGCGGCCCGTTCCCGACCATGGACCTCCTGGAGCAGTACCTCTCCGACGACCTGTCCGGCGTCGACCTGCCCGCGGCGGTGATCCTGGAGGTCGTCCAGATGGAGGGCGGCGTCTACCGGATCCCCGACGCCGACCTGCGGCACCTGCGCGACATCTGCGACCGGTACGACATCGTCCTGATCGTCGACGAGATCCAGGCCGGCTGCGGCCGGACCGGCGGCTTCTTCTCCTTCGAGCAGGCCGGGATCGTCCCCGACCTCATCACCGTCTCGAAGTCCATCGGCGGCATGGGCCTGCCGATGTCGCTGCTGCTCATCCGCGAGGGCTTCGACTCGTGGCAGGCCGGCGACCACCCGGGCACCTTCCGCGGCAACCAGCTCGCGTTCGTCGCCGCCTGCGCCGCCCTCGACCTGTGGCGGAGCCCGGCCTTCCTCGACGGGGCCCGCGACGGTGCCGAACTGCTGCGCACCTTCTGGCGGGACCACCCGCTGCCCGGCGTCGAGGTGCGCCCCGAGGGCCACGCGATCGGCATCGACCTGACCCACGCGGGCGGCCGCCGGGCCGCGGACGCCGTGGTGGCGTACTGCTTCGAGCGCGGGCTGATCGTCGAGTCCACCGGCCGCGACAAGGCCGTCCTCAAGCTGCTGCCCGCCCTGACCATGGAACTCGACGTGCTCCGCCACGGCTGCGAGCTGATCCACGAGGCCCTGCTCGTGGCACTGCCCCGGTGACCCGGCCCACCGCCCCGACCACCCCCGCCCCACAGGACACAGGAACAGGACCCGTCATGACCATCAACCCGCCCGAGCAGGCCGAGACCGCCGGAACGTTCTTCTCCGAGGCCACGGTGAAGACCGACGCGATCGACCGGATCCACGCGCCCTCCCCCGAGGAGTTCAAGCGCGAGTACGTCTACAAGCGCAAGCCCGCCGTCATCACCGGCCTGATGGACACCTGGCCGGCCATGGAGCGCTGGAGCCTGGACTACTTCCGCGAGCACTTCGGCGACCTGGACATCCACGCCAACCTCCAGCGGCTCGACAACGAACTGATCCTGGGCAACGTCGGCGGCTTCCGCGGGATGAAGCTGTCCAAGCTGCTCGACGAGATCGAGAACAACACCGACGAGGGCCGCGCCTACTACCTGCGCGCCTACCCCGTCCACCGGATGGTCGAGCACCACCCGGGCCTCGCCGAGGACTACGACCTGCCCGACCTGGCGCCGAACTGGGCCGACATCCGCTTCAAGGCGGACTGGAGGACCGGCACGGCCAACCCCGCCAAGCTGCTCGGCCTCTACCTCGCCAAGACCTTCCTCAACCGCGGCGGAGGCAAGGGCGCCCCGCGCGCGACCGTCTCCTCCCGGGTCGCGGCCGTCATGTTCATCGGCAGCAAGGGCACCGTCACCCCCTTCCACAGCGACGGCATGCAGACCGCGGCCTACCTGAGCCAGGTCGTCGGCCGCAAGCGCTGCTACTTCGTCTCCCCGGACCAGCACGAGAAGCTGTACCCGCGCCCGTTCCGCCGCCAGTTCGGCATGGCCCAGGTCGACTACCGCCGCCCCGACCTGGAGCGCCACCCGCGCTTCAAGGACGTGGTCGTGGAGGAGACCGTCCTGAACCCGGGCGAGACGCTGTACGTGCCCAGCGGCTACTGGCACGCCATCGAGGCGATGGACACCTCGATCTCGTACAGCCACCAGATCGTGGGCGAGGACAACGCGCTCGGCTGGCTGACCTGCATCCCCGAGCGTTACCTGGCCCAGATGTACTTCAAGTCCCAGGGCGGTCTGCGCAACGTGACCGGCGCCAAGGACTGGGACGACTGGGCCTGACGGTGAGCACATCTGCGAGCACGGCCGCCCCCGGGGGCCCGGCCACGGCCACGGGCCCGGCCGGTCCCGGAGCGACGGCCGCGGGCCCGGCCGGCCCCGTGGCCGGGAACCTGATGAAGGACCGCGACTTCCTGCTGTTCGCGGGCGGCCAGGGCGCCTCCGCGCTCGGCGACGCGCTGAGCAAGACCGCCCTGCCGCTCCTCGTCCTGGCCCTCACCGGCTCCGGACTGCACATGGGCCTGATCGCCATGCTGTCGGCGCTGCCCATGATGCTGCTCGGCGTCCCCGCGGGGGCCTGGGCCGACCGCTTCGACCGGCGGCGGATGATGCTCTGGTCGGACGTCGGGCGCGCGCTGCTCGTCGGCGCGGTGCCGGTGGCCGCGCTGCTCGACGTGCCGGTGCTGCCGGTGCTGTACGCCATCGCCGTACCGGTCGGCGTGCTGTACACCGTCTTCGAGGCGGCCTGCCTGTCCTGCGTGCCCTCGCTGGTCGGCCGGGACCGCCTCGGGGAGGCCAACTCGCTGCTCTCGATCGGCAACGCGCTCGGCTACATCGCGGGACCGGCCCTCGCCGGCCTGCTGGTGACGGGCATCGGCGGGGCCGCCACCCTGGGGGTCGACGCGCTGACCTTCGCGGTGTCGGCGGTCGCCCTGATGCTGATCCGCCGCCCGCTGCAGACCGCGCGGGAGCACGCCCCCGCCCCGATGCGCCGGCAGGTCCTGGAGGGCTTCCGGTTCATCGCCGGGCACCGGCTGCTGCGGGCGGCGCTGCTCTACTGGGCGGCGGTCACCTTCTTCACCGCGCCGATCATCATCTGCGCCACCTACTTCGTCCGCGAGGACCTCGGCTGGTCGCCCGGCGCCCTCGGCACGGTCATCGCGGTCTACGCCGTCGGGGCGATCGCCGGCGCCGTGCTCGCCTCCCGGATCAAGGAGGCCTCCGCCGCCGTCATGTGCGCCGGCACGGTCCTCGGCAGCGTCGCGCTGCTCGTCCTGAGCGGCACCGAGTCGCTGCCCCTGGCCCTCGGCGTCGTCCTGCTGGCGGGCGCGGGGGAGTCGCTCTCCGCGATCCTCTACAGCACCCTGCGGGCCCGGCTCACCCCGGACGAGCTCCTCGGCCGGGTGACCACGACCGCGCAGGTCGCCGCGTTCAGCCTGAAGCCCCTGTCCGTCCTGGTGGCCGGCGTCGCCCTGGAGGCGACCTCCGGCTCCGTGACCCTGTCCGTCATCGCGCTCTCCTGCATCGCGGTCAGCGTCGCCTTCGGCGGCGTCCTGCGCCGGATCCAGAAGGCCCACGGACCCCTCCTTCCCGTCACCCCGCAACCCGAAGAGGCGACACCATGACCGTCACCACCGCAGAACCCTCCTACCTCGTCGTGGTCAACGACGAGGAGCAGTACTCGATCTGGCGCAGCGACCGCGCGCTCCCGGCCGGCTGGGAGGCCGAGGGCCCCGCCGGCACCAAGGACGAGTGCCTCGACCGCGTCGAGGCCGTGTGGACCGACATGCGTCCGCGCTGCGTGCGGGGCTGATCCGCCGTCATGTCACTGATGCAGAGGCTCAGCACCGGCGGAGGCGACAGCCGGATCGTCTGCCTGCCCTACGCGGGCGGCAACGGGACGGTGTACGAGAGCTGGACCGAGTGGCTCCCCTCCGGGGTGGAGCTGTGGGCGCCCCACCTGCCCGCGCGCGAGCACCGGACGCTGGAGCCGCCGGTGGAGGACATGGACGAGCTCGTCGGCGCCCTGGCCGGCGAACTCCTCCGGGACGACCGGCCCACCACCCTCTTCGGGCACAGCTTCGGCTCCCTGGTCGCGTTCGAACTGGCCCGCCGGTTCCAGGAGCGGGCGCTCCCGGTCCGCTGCCTGGTCGTGTCGGGGATGCCGGCGCCGCAGACGCTGTCCGCCAGGCCCGCGCCCACGGACGCCGAGATCCTCGACGGCCTGCGCTCGCACGGGGCGGCCCCGGAGGAGTTCTTCCGCCAGCCCGAGCTGCTGGAGCTCGTCATGCCCGGCATCCGCGCCGACTACCGGATGGCGACGGGCTACCGGTACCGGGCGGGGGAGAAGCTCTCCGCCCGGTTGTTCGCCGCGGGGGGCGACGACGACCCCGGCGTGCCCGCCGAGGCCCTCGCGGCCTGGGCCGAGCAGGGCCGGGACGGCTGCCCGACCAGGCTGTGGCAGGGCGGACACATGTACCTGCTGAGCCACGCCCGGGAAGTCGCCGGGTACGTGGTCGACTGCCACCTGCAGTCGCTCAGCCGCCCCTTGCAGTCGATCGAAGGATGACCATGGAAACGCGCACGATCACCGTCCCCGGCGGAACGCTCCGCACCGGCAGCAGCGGCACGCCGGACCGCCCGGCCGCCCTCCTCGTCCACTCCGGCATCGCCCACGCGGAGATGTGGTTCCCGCTGATGCGGGAACTGGACGACGAGATGTTCGGCGTCGCCTACGACTGCCGCTGTTTCGGCGAGTCCACGACGACGCTCGACGGAGAGTTCTCCGACATCGGCGACCTCGCGAGCGTGCTGGACGCCTACGGCCTCGAATCCGCCGTCCTCGTGGGCGAGTCGAGGGGCGCGCGCCTCGCGGTCGACTTCGCCCTCGCCCACCCGGAGCGGGTGCGCGGACTGTTCCTGCTCGCCCCCGACGTCTCGGGCCTCGACACCCCGGTCGCGGACGACGAGCGCCCGCTGCTCGACGCGGTCGGGGCGGCCGAGGAGGCCTGGGACGAGGCCGACGAGGCCGACACCGCCCGCAGGGTCGAGGAGCTGATCGCGCACGAGGTGCGCCTGTTCGTCGACGGCCCCGGCCGCGAACCGGCGCCCGAGCGGGCCGCCGTACGGGAGGCGGTCGCCGGCATGCTGCGGCTCAACTACACGCAGCAGAAGGACACCCCGGACTTCGTGAAGGCCGAGCCCGCGGCCGGCCGGCTGGAGAAGCTCGACGTCCCGGTCCGCGTGCTCGTCGGAGACGCCGACACCACCGGCATGCGGGCCGCGGCCGAGGAGATCGAGCGCGCCTGCCCGCGGGCCTCCCTCGTCCGCGTCCCCGACGCCGCGCACGCGCTCACCCTGGAGCGCGGAGACATCGTCGTACACGAACTGCGCACCTGGCTGCGGGAGTTGCGACAGACGCCGGAGACGGCGGCATAACCATGGAAAGGGTCATGCGGTGAGCATGCTGAAGTCCCGGCCGCGAGCGGCCGACGCGCCGTCGTCCGCCCCGCCGGCACCGCCGGCGGCGGGCACCCCGCCCTTCCGGTCCGGCGCACGGCGGTTCGCCGGCACCTGGGCGGTCCTGGGCCTGCTCCTGGCCGTCTCCTTCTCGCTGGCGTACGGGGCGACCCGCCCGGCGCCCGACGGGGAGGCCGGCCGCGGCGCCCTCGCCACCGCCCAGCGGCTGGAGGACCTCGGCACGCGCGTCGCCGCGAGCCCGCGCCTCACGGAAGCGCTGGACCTGGTCGCCGACGACCTGAAGGCGATCCCCGGCCTGGAGGTGGAACGGCAGCGCGCCTCCGGCTCGCACCGCTTCCACGACCGCGCCGTCGACTACGCCGTCGAGAACGTGATCGCCCGCCAGCCCGGCGACACCGCCGACGCCCTCCTGGTGAACGTCCACGTCGACTCCGCGATGGAGGGCCCGGGCGCCGCCGACGACGCCGTCAACGTCGGCGCGGTGCTCCAGGCCGCCCGGCAGCTCGCCGGACAGGACCGCCACCGCACGGTCGTCTACCTGTTCAACGGCGGCGAGGAGGTCGGCCTCACCGGGGCGGACGCGTTCACCCGGCACCCGTGGGCGGCGGACGTCCGCTGGTTCCTGAACCTGGAGGCCGTCGGCTCGGGCGGTCTGCCCATCCTGTTCCAGGCGGGCGAGGACGACGGACGGCTGATCGAGCTGGCGGGCGACACCGCGCGGCCGTACGGCTCCGTCCTCGGCCAGTGGCTGTTCCGGGCGGGACTCATCAACTCCGACACCGACAGCCGGGTGTGGCGCGCCCGGGGCTGGTCGGGCCTCGACTACGCCCTCTTCGAGGACGGCTACCGCTACCACACGCCGAACGACCGGGTCGTCGGCATCGGCTCCGGTTCGGCGCAGGCGGTCACCGACCTGACCGTCCGCTTCGCCTCCGACGTGACCGGGACCGGGGCCGTCGACCCGGCCGACCGGAAGCCCGCCCCGTACTACTTCGACGTGCTGTCGCGCTGGTGGGTGACCCTCGACCCGCTCCTGGTGAAGTCCGGCACGCTCGTGCTGCTCCTCGTCCTGGCCGCGCTGACCCGGTGGGCCCACCGGGCCTGGGACCTCCGGCCCGGCCGGACGGCCGCCACCGCGGGCGCCGCGCTCCTCGGCCTCCCGGCCGCCGTGCTCACGGGCCTCCTGGTGGGCGTCGCCCAGTCGCTGGCCGGCCCGCACGCCTGGTTCGCGCACCCCTGGCTGGTGTACCTGGTGCCGCTGCCCCTGACCGTCCTGGGGGCGCTGGCCCCGCAGCTGCTCCTGGAGCGCCGGCGCCGCCGCCGCGCCCCGGACGGCGCCCGGCGGCCGTCGGCCCGTGCCGCCCTGCTCGCCAACACCTGGGCGGTCGCCCTGCTCGGCGCGGTCACCGCCTGGCTCGGCGTCGGCCCCGGCTACCTGCTGTGGATCGCCTCCGTCCCGCTGATGGTGTCGATCGCCGGCCTCCTGCTGCTGCCGGGCCGCTGGCGCGCGGTGCCGCCGCTGGCGGGCGCGTTCGTGGTGTTGGTGCTGATCGCCCAGTTCGCGCGGAACCTGTTCGAGCTGGCGGTCCCGATGATGGGCCGGCTGCCGACCGCCGTCCCCATGGACGCGGCCGTCGCCGTGGCCGGCGTCCTGGTCGCCGTCCCGCTGGCCCTCGTCCTCGCGCCGTTCGCCGCGTACGCCGGGCGTCCGCCCCGCCGGTCCGGCCTCGCCCTGGTGGCGTACGCCGCCTGCGGCCTCCTCGTCGTCGGCCTCGCCCCGCCGTACGACACCGCGCACCCCAAGATGGTGAGCCTCTTCCAGGAGCAGACCGACGGCGGGGACGCGCGGATCGTGCTGGAGGGCCGCGACGCCCTCACGCCCCAGGACCTGGGCGTCGTCGACGGGATCGTCCGCGACACCGGGCTGCGGGTCCGCGAAGGAGGGCTCGCCGCGCGGAAGGTGACCGTGCCGGAGGGGACCGTCTCCTTCGCCACCGAGGGGACGACCGCGCCCGTCCGGATCACCGTCGGCGCGAACCGCGCGGAGCTGGTCAGGGTCACGGTGACGGGCCCCGGCCTCTCCGTGGGCGGCCGGCCCTTCGAGGGCGACGAGGCGGTGGTCGACGTCGTCGGGCGCTTCGACGGCCACACGGTGACCGTCGAGCGCTCGGGCCCCGTCGAGATCCGGGTCGACCAGGTCTTCCTGAAGACCGGGGAGGACGCGGAGAAGGCCCTCGCGGCCCTGCCGGACTGGACGGTGGGCCACGCGAGGACGCTGGTCACGCACACGTACGAGGACCCCCGGTCCTGAGGATCCCCGGTCCCGGGGAGGCCGGGTACGGCCGCGGGGCCGGGGCCGGTGGACACGACCACCGGCCCCGGCCCCGTTCCTCGTGTCAGGCGCCCCCGGTCCACTCCTCCGGCAGGCGGTAGTCCAGGTCGGCCTCGACGGTCGCCACGTCCATCTGGGCCTTCTGCAGCGAACCGGAGAAGTCCCAGTTCATCGACTGCCAGCGGGTGAACTGGTCGAGCACCCACACGCCGGACTGGCGGCTGCCGTTGCCGGACTTGCCGTTCCCGCCGAACGGCAGGTGCGCCTCCGCGCCCGAGGTGGAGTTGTTCACGCTGACCATGCCGGCCCCGACGTCCTGCCGGAAGCGGAACACGGTGGCCGGGTCACTGGTCCAGACGGCGGCGGAGAGACCGTAGCCCGGGGCGTTGGCCAGCTCGATCGCCTCGTCGAGCGTCCGGTACGTGGTGATCCCGACGATCGGCCCGAAGGTCTCCTCCAGGAAGATCCGGTCCGTGGGCCGGACCCCGTCCACGAGGACCGGGTGGTAGTACAGGCCGTCCGACGGGTCTCCGACGAAGCCCTCGCGGGGCGAGTCGGCCGTGATCCTGCCGACGGCGCTCGAACCGAGCACCGTGTGGTGGGCGTCGATCCAGCCCAGCGTCTCCTCGTAGGAGCGCGCGAACTTCTCGTCGAGCAGCGGGCCGTAGACGACGGGGGAGGCCGGGTCGCCCACCGGCGCGGTCCGCACGGCCTCGGCGAACCGGCGCGTGAACTCGTCGTGCACGTCCTCGTGCACGACGACCGTGCCCAGCGAGGTGCAGCGCTGGCCCGCCGTGCCGTAACCGGAGAACAGCGCCGCCTGCACGGCCAGGTCGAGGTCCGCGTCGGGCGCGACGACCATCGGGTTCTTGCCGCCGAGCTCCAGGCACGGCGTCTGCAGGTGGCGGCCGCACAGCTCACCGATCCGCCGGCCGACCGCCGTCGACCCCGTGAAGCCGACCTTGTCCACCAGACCGCGCTCCAGCGCGGCCTCCAGGCCCGCGAACGTTGTCTCGCCGTCGGCGTGGACGAGGTTGAGGACCCCGGCCGGGACCCCCGCCCGCCAAGCGAGTTCGGCCAGGGCGCGCGCGGTCGCCGCCGCGTACTCGGCGGGCTTCCACACCACCGCGTTGCCGCACAGCAGGGCCGGGGCCAGGTACCAGGAGGGGACCGCCACCGGGAAGTTGCCCGCGGTCACGATGACCGCCACGCCGACCGGCACGCGGTAGGTGAACAACTGCTTGTCGGGCATCTCGGACGGGACTGTGTGCCCGTACAGGCGCCTGCCCTCGCCGAGGAAGAAGTCGCAGGTGTCGATGATCTCCTGGACCTCGCCCAGGGCCTCGGCGTACGTCTTGCCCACCTCGCGGGTCACCAGCCGGGCGAGGCGCTCCTTGTTGGCCTGCACGAGGCGGCCGAAGGCGCCCACGACCTGTCCGCGCACGGGGGCCGGCACCCGCGCCCACTCGCGCTGCGCCCGCCGGGCCGCCTCGCAGGCGTCCTGGAACTGCCCCGCGTCGGCGAGCCGGACCTCGGCGACCACGTCGCTCGTCCGGGCCGGATCGAGAGAGGCGTAGGTGACGCCGCTTCCGGGGACCTCCTTGCCGTCGATCACCGAGTTCAGCGCAGTCGGAGACGCCACCGGGACTTCCTCTCACCATGTCGAATGCGGCCGCGAGTATAGCCGTTGACCTGCGGAGGACCAGGGCTACGAGAGGCCGAGCAGCCCCCGCATCGACTCCGCGGCGCGGACGGCGGCGTCGCCGCAGCAGTTGTTGAAGAGGACGTGCACCTCCCGCGCCCCCTCGGCCAGCTCGCGGATGCGTGGTGTCCACTCCGCGAGTTCCCCGGGGGTGTAGTCGTGGCGGAACCTCTCCTCCTTGGTGCCGGTGCCCCAGGCGGTGTTGCGGCCGTGGAAGCGCACCAGGGCGAGGTCCGGGGAGGTGACCCGGACGACCGGCGGTACGGAGGTGGGCAGCGTCTGCGTCATGTCCACGGCCACGGCGGCCGCGTCCAGGTCCGTGAGGAGGGCGGCCGTCGCGTCGGCGTGCTCCTCGCGCCACCAGCCGGGGTTCCGGAACTCCACGGCCACCGGCCATCCGGCGGCGCGCTCGCGGCACCGGCGCAGGAACTCCGCCGCCGGCCCGCCCGGTACGAGCCGGTGCGGGAACTGGAACACCAGCGTCCCCAGGCGACCGGCCTCGCGCAGCGGTTCGAGGGCCGCGCCGTACCGGCTCCACACCTCGTCGAGCAGCCCGGGGTCGGTGCCGGCGCCCTGCTCCCGCCGCTGTCGGGCGAAGGCCGGGCGGAGGTCGGCGGGCAGCGCTTCCGGCCGGGTCGGGTGCCCGGTGAGCAGCGAGAACGCCTTCACGTCGAAGCGGAAGCCCTCGGGAGTGCGCTCGGCCCACAGGTGGCTGTTGCGGGTGCTGGGCAGCCCGTAGTACGTGGAGTCCACCTCCACCACCGGGAACCGCGTGGCGTAGTGCCGGAGCCTGCCCTCCGCGTCGCGCCGTCCCTTCGGGTACCAGCCGCTGGACACCAGCGCCTTGTCCGTCCACGAGCAGGTTCCGACCCGGATCTCTCCCATCCGCCCAGTGTTCCCCGAGGCCGGCCGCGGATTCGCCCGGCACGCGGGGTTTTCGCCGGCCCCCGACGGCGTCGGGGCCGGTGGCGTCAGCGAACGTTCCGGTTCATCCACGCCGTGAGCGAGGCGCCGGGGACGAGTTCCCTGTGGGTCCCGTCGCCGGGCAGCGGGACGACCAGCCACCAGCCGGGCGGGAAGAACCGGCCCTTCACATGGGCGAGGCCGCCGTGGACGGACCGCAGGAAGGCCGGGACGGCGTCACGGGGGACGTCCGCGAACTCAATGCCCTCCACGGTGATCCGGGCGTCGTCCTCGGGGAAGACCTGGACGGTGACGGCGGGGGACCCGCCCAGCTCGACGAAGGCCTCGTGCGGCAGGGAGCCGTCGGGGTCGAGGACGGCGAACGCGTCCGAGGCGGTGCGCCGGGAGGTCCGGTCCGCGCCGATGTCGTCGGTGACCGTCATCTCCAGGCCGAACTCCCGGGCGATCTCGCGGATCGCGGTGACGGTCGCCTCGGTACTGGGGAGGTGCGGGTGGGGGTGGGCCATGGAAGGTGATCATGCCCCATGGCTTCCGCCCCTCCCGCCCGTGGGGTCAGGACGGGAGGCGGAGGAACTCCGGCGGGACGGCGTCGGCCAGCCACACCCCGTTGGCGCTGACGTGGAAGACGTGCCCGGCCCGGTGCATGGCGCCGGCGTCGACGCTCAGGACGACCGGCCGGCCCCGGCGGGCGCCGACCCGTGTCGCGGTCTCCCGGTCGGGGGAGAGGTGCACGTGGTGGCGGGCCATGGGCCGCAGGCCCTCCGCCCGGATCGCGGGGAGCCGGTCCGCGACCGTGCCGTGGTAGAGGTACGCGGGCGGTTCGGCGGCCGGCAGGTCCAGGTCCACCCGGACGGTGTGGCCCTGGCTGGCGCGGATGCGGGTGCCCTCGACGGCGAAGCGCTTCTTGTCGTTGGTCTCGACGACGTGGTCGAGTTCCTCGCGGGTGATCGGGAAGCCGTGCTGGGCGGTGGCCCGGAGCAGCGCGTCGATCTCGGTCCAGCCCTGTGCGTCGAGGACGAGCCCGATGCGCTCGGGCTGGTGCCGCAGGTGCTTGGAGAGGTACTTGGAGACCTTCACCGTGCGGCGTTCGTCCATGGGCGGCTGTGGGGTCATCCTGCCAGGATGCCGGAGCCGGGATCGCCCCGGCCAATGATTTCCGGCGACTTCCGGTGGACAGGTTTGATCCACAGCCAAGGCGAGTTATCCACAGGATGAGGAGCCTTTCTGTGGACAACAAGACTGCTCACTCAGGGCAATTGATCAACTTTGCCCTCTATGAGGTGACTTGAGGAGAGTGCGTCCAATGTCCTCTTGTGGACCTCTCGTTCCGTGGCCGCCGTGACGAAGGCCGCGACCCCCTCCGCTCCCACCAGGCCCTGTACGGACCGGACCGTCCCGGCGGGCAGGGCCACCGGGCGCGGCTCGTCGTCCTGCGCGGGGGGCGCGTCCGGCGACAGATGGACCTGGAGGTGCCGGGTGGCGAACAGACGCATGGCACGCGCCAGTTCGGCGTCCACCGTCTGCTGCGCGAGCGGTCTGAGCCGCCGCACCATCGCCGCCGCGTCGGCCGCGTCCGCGTCCGTCGGCGGCCGGTGCCCCAGATAGCGGGCGAAGACGTACTCGGTCGTGAACTCCAGGAAACGGGAGGCGATGTGCTCGACCTGCCCCCGCAGCTCCCTCAGGTGCCCGGTGATCGCCGGCAACGGCACCCCGGCCGCGTACAGCTCGGCCGCCACCGCCAGCTCCTGGGGGCTCGGTACGAGGTACTCCTCCGTCTCCCGGTCCGGGATCCGCTCCAGTACGCCCAGCTCCACGGCCTCCCGGATGGCCTCCTCGTCCGGCGTGCCGCCGAAGCGGGCGTCCAGCTCCGCGCGCGATATCCGGGCCGCCTCCTCGTCCGTCCACGGCCCGTGGACCTCCGCGACCAGGCCGAGCACCCCGCCGAGCCCCCGGCCGGTGTCCCACGCCTCCATGAGTTCCTTGATCGAGGCCAGGGTGTAGCCCCGGTCGAGGAGGTCGGCGATCCGCCGGAGCCGCGCGAGGTGCGCGTCCCCGTAGACGTTCGCCCTGCCCCGCCGCTCCGGACGGGGCAGCAGACCGCGGTCCTGGTAGGCGCGGATCGTCCGGACCGTGGCCCCGCTGAGACGGGCGAGATCCTCGATCCGGTACTCCGGCTGTGCTGACTGCTCGGACAAACCCGCTCCCACCGACCGCTTCCACCACCCCGCCGCCGCGGGGCCCGTCCTGCGAGGGATCGTACGGCCGCCGCCCCCGTCAGCCGCCCGCCCCCGCCCACCGCCCGTCCTCGCCTCCCGCCCGCCTCCGCTGCCCGTCCGCTCCCGCTGCCCGTCCGCTCCCGCCCTCCGTTCGCTCCCGCTCCTTGTCCGGCGCCGCCCTCCGTCCGCTCCCGCTCCTCGTCCGGCGCCGCCCTCCGTCCGCCCCCCCCGCTCCCCGTCCGGTGCCGATCCCTACGCCGGCGGCTGCCAGCGCGCGAGGGCCCGCAGCGTGCCCGGGCTCAGCCGGGACAGGAAGCGGGCGCCCCGCGCCTCGGGGGTCACCGGCACGACGGCCCGGTCGTGCACGACGGCCCCCAGGATCGCGTCCGCGACCTTCTCCGGCGGGTAGTTCCGCAGCCCGTACAGCCGGGACGCCTTCTTCTGCCGCCGCTTCTCCTCCGCCTCGTCCGCCACCCCGGCGAACCGCGTGGTCGCCGTGATGTTGGTGTTGACGATGCCGGGGCATATCGCGGACACCCCGATGCCCTGGCCGGCCAGTTCGGCCCGCAGGCACTCGCTGAGCATCAGCACCGCCGCCTTCGACGTGCTGTACGCGGGCAGGGCCCGGGAGGGCTGGAAGGCCGCGGCGGACGCGGTGTTCACGATGTGGCCGCCCTGGCCCCGCGCGACCATCCGCGCCCCGAAGTGCCGGCACCCGTGGATCACGCCCCACAGGTTGACGTCCAGGACCCGCCCCCACTCCTCGCTCGACGTCTCGAAGAAGGAGCCGGCGAGCCCGATGCCCGCGTTGTTGACCAGGACGTCGACGACTCCGTACTCGTCCTCCACCTTGGCGGCCAGCTTCTCCATCGCCTGCTCGTCGGAGACGTCGACGACCTCGCCCCAGGCCTCCGGGGCCCCGATCAGGCGCGCCATCTCCGCCGTGCGGGCCGCCCCGTCGGCGTCCCGGTCCACGGCCACGACCCGGGCGCCGGCCTCCGCGAACGCGAAGGCGGTGGCCCGCCCGATGCCGCTGGCCGCCCCGGTCACCAGGACGAGCTGGCCGCCGAACCGCTCCGCGTACTCCGGCCGCACCCCGCCCTTGGCCGGCTGCGCCGCGCCCTGCTTCGCCGCCCCGGCCGCCGGTCCCTCGTGGGTCCTGACGAACTCGGCGATCCAGGAGGACAGCTGGTCCGGCCGGGTGCGCGGCACCCAGTGCTTGGCGGGCAGGGTGCGCCGGGTCAGCTCCGGCACCCAGGTGCCCAGGTCGTCGTAGAGCCGGTCGGAGAGGAAGGCGTCACCGGTCGGCACGATCAGCTGCACGGGCACGTGCGCGTACGCGTCGGGACGCGGCCGGGAGAGCCTGGCCCGGACGTTGTCCCGGTAGAGCCAGGCCCCGTGCGCCGCGTCGTTCGGCAGCGAGGACGTCGGGTAGTCGCCGGCCGGGACCTTCTCCACCCGCTCCAGGATCCCCGGCCAGCGCTTCCCGAGCGGCCCGCGCCAGGCCAGCTCCGGCAGCACGGGCGTGTGCAGCAGGTAGACGTACCAGGACTTGGCGCCCTGGCCGAGGAGCTGCCCGATCCGGCGCGGGGTGGGGCGTGCCATCCGCCGCTTGATCCAGTGCCCGAAGTGGTCGAGGGAGGGGCCGGACATCGAGGTGAAGGAGGCGATCCGGCCCTCGGTGCGCGGCACGGTGGCGAACTCCCACCCCTGCACCGACCCCCAGTCGTGGCCGACGAGGTGGACCGGCCGGTCCGGGCTGACGGCGTCGGCGACCGCGAGGAAGTCGTCCGTCAGCTTCTCCAGGGTGAAGCCGCCGCGCAGCGGGGTCGGCGCCGTCGACCGGCCGTGGCCCCGGACGTCGTACAGCACCACGTGGAACTCCTCGGACAGCCGGACCGCGACCTCCGACCACACCTCCTTGGAGTCCGGATAGCCGTGCACGAGCAGCACGGTCGGCCGGCCCGTCTCGCCGAGCTCGGCGACGCACAGCTCGATCCCGCCCGTACGGACTCGGCGTTCCCGGGCTCCCTTGAGCTCCGTCATCAGACCGCTCCCTCGTTCCAGCGCCGCACGTGCGGCAGATCGTCGTCCAGCCAGAACGCGCTCTGCTCGGGGTCCCGGGAGTCGGTGACGACCAGGATCTCCTCGAACTTCGCGCCCGTACCCCGGAATCCGAGGTGCGGCTCGACCGCCCACAGCCCGGGTGTGGGCGGGTGGTCGGAGAACTTGTACGGCGACCAGAGCGGCGACCAGCCGTCCCGGTGCCCGTGCAGGGCGTCGCTCGCCAGGCCCTTGAGCGCCTGGGTGCCGAAGCCGAAGAGCGTCGGCGTCCGGCGGCGCTCCCGCACCCGGTCGATCTTGTGGGCGATGACGCCGAAGGGGTAGGCCCGGTGCCGGTTCGCGTACCCCTGGCGGACCATCAGCCGGTCCACGTCCTCGTATATCTCGCGCAGCGTGCGGCGCTCGCGCACCTCGCGCAGGATCAGCTCGCGGTGGGCCGCGAGGTCGGCGAGCAGCCTGTCGTGCAGGGGGTCGAGGCCGAGGCAGCCGCTGTAGCCGATGTCGGCCGTGTATCCCCGGTGGACCGGGGCCATGTCGAGGATGAACGGCATCCCCGCCTCCAGACGCCGGTTCGTCGGGAAGAACTGGAGCGGGATCTTGAAGTCCACGAAGGCCGTGCGGTCCCCGAACCAGGCGAACGGCCGGTGGAACCAGTCCCTGACCCCCCGCTCGTACAGCCACTCCCGCTGCATCCGGGCGGCCTCGCGCTCGGTCACGCCCGGCCTGAGCTGCGCCGCGACGGCTTCCGCACACGCGTAGGAGAGCCGCTGCACCTCCTTGAAGCCCCGCAGCTCCGCGGAGAGTTCACCTGCCACTGCCGTTGCCATGCCATCCGCCGTCCCCCGTGAGCGCCCGGCTGCGCTGCGTGTTCGTAACTTGACATTGATGAATGTGACAATGCCCGGCGGCTGAGTCAAGGGGTCGGACGACGGCCTGTGGAAAACCCACCGGAAGCCCAACCGGAAGTCCGCCCGGAAGCCCGCCCACAATCCCGCCCACAAGCTCGCCCACAAGCCCACCCGGAAGTCCGCCCGGGAATCCCCCCCCGGAGCGCGGCGCACGATCACGTGGGACCACCGGGAAGGAGTCGTCGGAAGGCCGACCGGCGCCCCCCGGAAAACAACTTTTGTCGTTCCGCCCCCACCGGCTTGTACTCCTGTAGTCGGACAGAGATCGAGCCGTTGGTCTGACGACGCGTGTGGCGCGCACCACTACCTTCGAAGCGTGACTGTGATCGCGACCGAAAGCCTCAGCATGCGGTTCCCCCGGGTGACCGCTCTCGACCGGCTCTCCCTGGACATCGGGCCCGGTGTGACCGGACTGGTGGGTGCCAACGGAGCCGGCAAGTCCACGATGATCAAGATCCTGCTCGGACTCTCCCCCGCCACGGAGGGCCGCGCGGAGGTCCTGGGCCTCGACGTCCGGACCTCCGGCGCCCAGATCCGCGAGCGCGTGGGATACATGCCCGAGCACGACTGCCTCCCCCCGGACGTCTCGGCCACCGAGTTCGTCGTCCACATGGCGCGGATGTCCGGGCTGCCCCCGACCGCCGCCCGCGAGCGGACGGCCGACACCCTGCGCCACGTCGGCCTGTACGAGGAGCGCTACCGCCCCATCGGCGGGTACTCGACCGGCATGAAGCAGCGGGTGAAGCTCGCCCAGGCGCTGGTCCACGACCCGAAGCTGGTCCTGCTCGACGAGCCGACCAACGGCCTCGACCCGGTCGGCCGGGACGAGATGCTCGGACTGATCCGCCGGATCTGGACCGACTTCGGCATCTCCGTCCTCGTCACCTCCCACCTCCTCGGCGAGCTGGAGCGCACCTGCGACCACGTCGTCGTCATCGACGGCGGACGCCTCCTGCGCTCCAGCTCCACCAGCGACTTCACCCGGACCACCACGACCCTCGCGGTCGAGGTCACCGACTCCGACGAGCACCCCGACGGCACGGCGGCCCTCCGCACGGCCCTCGCGGCCGCCGGTGTCACCCTCCACCCGGGGGTGGAGGAGGGCCTGCCCGGCGCCGGCCACATCCTGCTCCTGGAGGCGGCGGGCGAGGAGACGTACGACCTGGTGCGCGACACCGTCGCCGGCCTCGGCCTCGGGCTCGTCCGCATGGAGCAGCGCCGCCACCACATCGCCGAGGTCTTCCGCCCGCAGGCCGCCGAGGCGTCCACGCCGCACGAGGAGGTGCCGGCCCGATGAGCACCCAGATCCCCCAGCCCTCCCAGGCCGCTCCCGACACGACCCGGATCCACAACATCGGCTACCGGTCCTACGACGGCCCGCGCCTCGGCCGGGCGTACGCGCGCCGGTCGCTCTTCTCGCAGTCCCTGCGCGGCGCCTACGGACTGGGCCGCAGCGCCAAGTCCAAGGTGCTGCCGATGCTGCTCGCGGGCGTGATGTGCGTCCCGGCGCTGATCATCGTCGCCGTCGCGGTCGCCACCAAGCAGACCAAGCTCTCGATCGAGTACACGCAGTACGCGATCTTCCTCCAGGTCGTCATCGGCATCTACCTGGCCTCCCAGGCGCCCCAGTCGGTCTCCCGCGACCTCCGGTTCAGGACCGTGCCGCTGTACTTCTCCCGCCCGATCGAGCGCGCGGACTACGTGCTCGCCAAGTTCGGCGCGATGGCGTCGGCGCTCTTCATCCTCACGGCCGTCCCGCTGCTGATCATGTGGATCGGCTCGATGCTCGCCAAGATGGACTTCGCCGAGCAGACCAAGATGTTCGGCCAGGGGATCGTCTCCGTGGCGCTGCTTTCGCTGCTCTTCGGCGGCATCGGCCTCGTCATGGCGGCCCTCACCCCGCGCCGCGGCTTCGGCGTCGCCGCCGTCATCGGCGTCCTGACCATCTCGTACGGCGCGGTCTCCACGCTCATGGGCATCGCGTACGCCACGGAGAACCCGGGCGCCATCGAGTGGCTCGGCCTGTTCTCGCCGATCACCCTCATCGACGGCGTGCAGACCGCCTTCCTGGGCGCACCGCCCATGTTCCCCGAGCTCGGAGGCCCGGGCGCCGGGGTCGGCGTGGTCTACCTCCTGACCGTCCTCGCGCTGATCGCCGGCTCGTACGGCATCCTGATGCGCCGCTACCGAAAGGTCGGGCTGTGACCGCCCTCCCGTCGCCCGCCGCCACCCCTCAAAGGAATGGGCTGCGCCCATGAGTACCCTCTCCATCGACCACGTCTCCCGCTGGTTCGGAAACGTCGTGGCCGTGAACGACGTCACGATGGCGGTGGGCCCCGGCGTCACCGGCCTCCTGGGCCCCAACGGCGCCGGGAAGTCCACCCTGATCAACATGATGGGAGGCTTCCTCGACCCCTCCACCGGCACCGTCACCCTCGACGGACGGACGATCTGGGGGAACGAGTCGGTCTACCGCGACATCGGCGTCGTGCCCGAGCGGGAGGCGATGTACGACTTCCTCACCGGCCGCGAGTTCGTCGTGGCCAACGCCGAACTCCAGGGCCTCGGCGCCAAGGAGGCCCAGCGGGCCCTGGCCACGGTCGAGATGGAGTACGCGCAGGACCGCAAGGTCTCCACGTACAGCAAGGGCATGCGGCAGCGCGTGAAGATGGCCTCGGCCCTCGTCCACGACCCGTCCGTGCTCCTGCTCGACGAGCCGTTCAACGGCATGGACCCGCGCCAGCGCATGCAGTTGATGGAGCTGCTGCGGCGGATGGGCGCGGCCGGCCGCACGGTCCTGTTCTCCTCGCACATCCTGGAGGAGGTCGAGCAGCTCGCCTCCCACATCGAGGTGATCGTGGCCGGACGGCACGCGGCCTCCGGCGACTTCCGCAAGATCCGCCGCCTGATGACGGACCGGCCGCACCGCTACCTGGTCCGCTCCAGCGACGACCGGGCCCTCGCGGCCGCGCTGATCGCCGACCCGTCCACGGCCGGCATCGAGGTCGACCACGCGGACGGCGGACTGCGCATCCAGGCGGTCGACTTCGGGCGGTTCACGGAACTGCTGCCGAAGGTCGCGCGCGAGCGGGGGATCCGTCTCCTGACGGTCTCGCCCTCGGACGAGTCCCTCGAATCGGTCTTCTCGTACCTCGTAGCGGCCTGAAAGGAGCCTGACCGATGTACAACCCCACAGTCGCCCGGCTCACCTACCGGGCCCTCCTCGGCCGCCGCAGGGCCCTGATCCTCTTCCTGCTGCCCGCCATGCTGCTGGTCATCTCGGCGGCGGTCCGCATGTTCAACGGAGCGGACGACCAGGTCGCGGCCGACGTCCTCGGCGGCTTCGCCCTGGCCACGATGGTGCCGCTGATCGGCGTGATCGCCGGCACGGGCGCGATCGGCCCCGAGATCGACGACGGCTCGATCGTCTACCTGCTGTCCAAGCCGGTGAAGCGGCCCGCGATCATCTTCACGAAGCTGATCGTCGCGATCGCGGTGACCATGGTCTTCTCGGCGGTGCCGACGCTGATCGCCGGGTTCATCCTCAACGGCAACGGCCAGCAGGTGGCCGTGGCGTACACGGTGGCGGCGCTCGTGGCCTCCATCACGTACAGCGCCCTGTTCCTGCTGCTCGGCACGGTCAGCCGGCACGCCGTGGTGATCGGCCTGGTCTACGCCCTGGTGTGGGAGGCCCTCTTCGGCTCCCTGATCGCGGGCGCCCGCACCCTGAGCGTCCAGCAGTGGGCGCTCGCCCTCGCGGAGAGGGTCACCGGCGACGGCCTGGTCACCTCCGAGGTCGGACTCACCACGGCGGTGGTCCTCCTGGTGGCGGTCACGGTCGCGGCGACCTGGTTCGCCGGCCAGAAGCTCCGCCGGCTGACCCTGGCGGGCGAGGAGTAGGCCCGCGGGGCGGACGCGGAAGCGGTACGGCTCCGAGGGTCGTCGCCCCCGGAGCCGGGAGGCCCTTCCGGGGCCGCCCCGCCACTCCGGTCGCCGCCCCGGCCGCCCCGGCCCGGCCCGGGACGTCAGACCGTACGGTTCCGGGCCGCGAGGAGTCCCACGGCCAGGGCCGTCGCGCAGACGACGAGGACCACGCAGATCGGCGGGGTCCAGGAACCGGTGGCCTGGTGGAGGGCGCCGGCCGCCAGCGGGCCCGCGGCGGCGAGCAGATAGCCGACCGTCTGGGCCATGCCCGAGAGCCCGGCCGCGGTCACCGCGTCCCCGGAGCGCAGCACGATCAGGGTCAGGGCGAGCCCGACCGCACCGCCCTGGCCGATGCCGAGGAGCGCCGACCAGAGCCAGGCGCCCTCCACCGGCGCCACCATCAGACCGGCGTAGCCGGCCGCGACCAGCGTGGTGACGAGCACGACCAGCGGGCGCTGGCTCCGCATCCGTCCGGCGAGGAGCGGCACCACGAAGGCGCCCGCCACCTGCACCAGGTTGTTGAAGGCGAAGACCACGCCGGCGGTGGAGCGGTCCATCCCGTGGTCGGCGAGGATCGTCGGCATCCAGGCGATCAGCACGTACGTCCAGAGCGACTGCAGGCCCATGAAGAGCGTGACCTGCCAGGCGAGCGCCGAGCGCCAGACGTTCACCGGGCGGGCGCCCCCGGCCGGGACGGCCCGTACCGCACGGCCCGTACGGCCGCGGGTGATCAGCACCTGGGGCAGCCAGGCGAGCGCCGCCACCGCGGCGAGCAGCGACCAGGAGCCGAGGGAGGCCTCCCAGCCGCCGCCCAGGGCCTTCTCCAGGGGGACGGCCGCCGCCGCGGCCACCGTGGCGCCCGTGATCATCGCGCCCGTGTAGACCGAGGTCATCGCCGCGGCCCGGTCCGGGAAGTCACGCTTGATCAGGCCCGGCATGAGCACGTTGAGCAGGGCTATCGCCGTTCCGACGAGGACCCCGCCGCCGTACAGCGCGTACACGGACGGCAGGACGCGCGCGAGGATGCCGGCGCCGAGCAGGAGGAGCGCCGCGAACAGCACGCGCTCGGTGCCGAATCGGCGTCCCAGCCACGGCGCCACCGCGGCGCCCGCGCCCAGGAAGAGCACCGGCACCGAGGTGACGAGCGAACTCGCCGTCGCGGAGAGCCCGAAGGCGGCGGACATCTCGCCGACCAGGGGGGCCACGCTCGCCAGGGCCGCCCGCATGTTGAGCGAGGCCAGCACGATCCCGACGAGGAGCAGCGCCGGATGCGCGAGCAGGGCGCGCCGGGCCGCCACCCCGGCCGCCGAGAGCCGGACCCCGGTCCCGGCTTCGGCCTCGGCGTCGACAAGCACGGGCGCGGGGGCAGACACGGGCGCGAGGGCAGACACGGGCGCGGTCGCGGGCGCGGGCGTCGGTGAACCCTCCGTACGCGCTCCGGCGGTCATCGGGTCTCCTCCGTCAGCGCCGCCACCGTCTCCATCGGCACCCGCAGCAGCTCGCGGGCCTGCCGCTCCGCCGCCTCCGGGTCGCCCGCCTCGACCGCGGCCACCAGGGCCTCGTGGGCGTCGATGTCGACCGGCGGCATCTCCCGGTCGCCGAGGGCCTCCACCAGGACCTCGTGGACCTGGGCCGAGAAGAAGCGGTACACCTCCACGAAGGCGGCGTTGTGGGTCGCGCCGACGACCGCCAGGTGGAAGGCGAGGTCCGCGTCGGCGTCCCGGTCGCCCTCCTCCCGCAGGGTGGCCAGGGCGGCCCGCAACCGCAGCAGGTCGTGGGTGTCGCGCCGGGCGGCGGCGAGCCGGGCCGCCTCGGCCTCCAGGGCGACCCGCAGTTCGAGCACGTCGGCCGCGCCCGCGTGCCGGACCCCGCGCAGGACGGCCGCCGGGTCCGCGGTGGACCGGACGAAGGTGCCGTTGCCCTGGCGGGACTCCAGGAGCCCGGCGTGGACCAGGACCCGGACGGCCTCGCGGACGGTGTTGCGGCCCACCCCGAGCTGCTGCGCGAGCTCGTGCTCGGTGGGGATGCGGTCGCCGACCGCCCACTCCCCGTCCGCGAGCTGACCGCGGAGCTGTTCCACCGCGGAGTCCACGAGCGAGGTCCGCCCCGCCGCCCTGAGTGCCATGCCGTTCCGACCTCTCGATTCGCCCGGTTGTCCAGTCATCCTACAACTGACCCGTCCGGGTCCTCCGGACTACTGTGGGGCCGTACGCGGACCGCACACCCTCATCACCCTCGGGAGTCAGTCATGTCAGACCGCTTCGACGTCGTCGTACTCGGAGCCGGCCCGGGCGGTTACGTCGCCGCCATCCGCGCCGCCCAGCTGGGCAAGCGGGTCGCGGTCGTCGAGGAGAAGTACTGGGGCGGCGTCTGTCTGAACGTCGGCTGCATCCCCACCAAGGCGCTGCTGCGCAACGCCGAACTCGCCCACATCTTCCACCACGAGGCGAAGACCTTCGGCATCAAGGTCGACGGCACCGTCTCCTTCGACTACACGGAGGCGTTCCGCCGCAGCCGTACGGTCGCGGACGGCCGCGTCAAGGGCGTCCACTACCTGATGAAGAAGAACGGGATCACCGAGTTCGACGGCCGGGGCACCTTCCTCGACGCGAACACCCTCCAGGTGGCCAAGTCCGACGGCACCTCGGAGACGATCGCCTTCGACAACTGCGTCATCGCCACCGGCGCCACCCCGCGCCTGCTGCCGGGCACGTCCCGCACCGACCGCGTGGTGACGTACGAGGAGCAGATCCTCGCCGAGGACGCCCCGAAGTCGATCGTCATCGCCGGCGCCGGCGCGATCGGCATCGAGTTCGCGTACGTCCTGAACAACTACGGCACCAAGGTCACGATCGTCGAGTTCCTCGACCGCGTCGCCCCGCTGGAGGACGAGGACGTCTCCAAGGAGCTGGCGAAGCAGTACCGCAAGCTCGGCATCGACGTCCTGACCTCGACCCGCGTCGAGTCCATCGACGAGTCCGGCCCGCAGGTCCGCGTCACCGTCACCGCCAAGGACGGCTCCCAGAAGGTCCTGGAGGCCGACAAGGTCCTCCAGGCGATCGGCTTCGCCCCGAACGTCACCGGCTTCGGCCTGGAGAACACCGGTGTCGCCCTGACCGAGCGCGGCGCGATCGACGTCGACGGCCGCTGCCGCACCTCCGTGCCGCACATCTACGCCATCGGCGACGTCACCGCGAAGCTGAT
Organism: Streptomyces sp. NRRL F-6492; assembly: GCF_001280125.1. Taxonomy (GTDB): domain Bacteria; phylum Actinomycetota; class Actinomycetes; order Streptomycetales; family Streptomycetaceae; genus Streptomyces. The sequence goes on along the minus strand of NZ_LGEG01000001.1, from coordinate 76,098 downwards.
GCTCGCGCACACCGCCGAGGCCATGGGCGTCATCGCCTCCGAGACCATCGCGGACGCCGAGACGATGGAGCTCGACTACCAGATGATCCCGCGCGCCACCTTCTGCCAGCCGCAGATCGCCAGCTTCGGCTGGACCGAGAAGCAGGCGCGCGAGAAGGGCTTCGACGTCAAGGTCGCGAAGTTCCCCTTCACCGCGAACGGCAAGGCGCACGGCCTCGGCGACGCCGGCGGCTTCGTCAAGATCGTCGCGGACGCGAAGTACGGCGAGATCATCGGCGCCCACCTGATCGGCCCGGACGTCACCGAGCTGCTGCCCGAGCTGACCCTGGCCCAGCAGTGGGACCTCACGGTCCACGAGGTCGCCCGGAACGTCCACGCCCACCCGACCCTGGGCGAGGCCGTGAAGGAGGCGATCCACGGGGTCGCCGGCCACATGATCAATTTCTGAGGTTCCTCCCGGTGCCCGGAGGTTTCTTCCGGAATCGCACAGGTCCGGGTGATAGGCACTGAAGGTGCCGAGCGAAAGGGCGCCGGGCGAGAAGGCGCCGAGCGGAACCTCTCCGGGTGGCGAACCGTCCCGGCCGATCAGGTCGTGGGTGCGTTCGTCACCCGGTACGCACGCGTGGCTGGCGATCATCGCGCTCACCAGCCTCGTCATCGCGCTCGCCCCCGCCGGCCTGGAGGACTACTTCCTCCACCGCAACAGCAGCAACCTCCACCAGCTCGCGCACCATCCGGTGCGGGCCCTGCTCGGCAGCGCGTTCTGGATCGAGGACCCGTCCGGCATCGTGCTGTACGCGGCGCTCTTCGAGCTCCTGCACGCGCCCGTGGAGCGCTGGCTCGGCACCGCGAAGTGGCTCGTCGCCGTCGCCGCCGCGCACGTCACGGCGACGCTCGTCAGCCAACAGGTGGTCCTGGCGGCCATCCGCCTCCACGACGTGCCGCGCAGCATGGCGCACGTCGTCGACATCGGGGTCAGCTACGGGCTCGCCGCCTCGGCGGGCGTCCTCGCCCACCGGCTCGCCCGCCCCTGGCGCCGGCTCTACCTCGTGGGCGTGACCGCGTTCTTCGCCGTCCCGCTCGTCACCGCCCGCACGTACACCGATCTGGGCCACGCGGTCGCCCTGGCCGTCGGCCTCGCCTGCCACCCGCTGACCCGCGGAAAACCAGTCGCACACGGACGGCCACCCGGCGCACACTAGGCGTACGGGGGACACGGGGGATCTCCCGAAGGAGGAGGGCGGCCGCTTCGAGCGCGCGGACCGCGGTCCACGCGGGCCGCCCTTCTCTCCCCGGCGCCGCTCAGGCGGCCAGCAGGCGTTCCAGGACGACCGCGATGCCGTCCTCCTCGTTCGAGGCGGTCACCTCGTCGGCCACCGCCCGCAGCTCCGCGTGCGCGTTGCCCATGGCCACGCCGTGGGCCGCCCAGCCGAACATCGGGATGTCGTTGGGCATGTCGCCGAAGGCGATCGTCTCCGCCGCCTTCACGCCCAGCCGGCGCGCGGCGAGCGAGAGGCCCGTCGCCTTGCTGAGGCCGAGCGGGAGGATCTCCACGATGCCGGGCCCCGCCATGACGATGTCCACGAGCCCGCCGACCGTGGCGCGGGCGGCCCGGGTCAGCTCGTCGTCGGTCAGCGCCGGGTGCTGGATGTACAGCTTGGTCAGCGGCGCCGACCACAGCTCCGACGGGTCCTCGTACGGCACGTACGGCAGCGGACCCTCGTGGACCCGGTAGCCGGGGCCCATCAGGACCTCGCCCTCCAGGCCGTCGCGGCTCGCGGCGAGGGCCAGCGGGCCCACCTCGGCCTCGATCTTCGAGAGGGCGAGCCCGGCGAGCTGCCGGTCCAGGGTCAGCGAGGTCAGCAGCCGGTGCTCACCGGCGTGGTAGACCTGCGCGCCCTGCCCGCACACCGCGATCCCGTCGTAGCCGAGGTCGTCGAGGATGTGCCGGGTCCAGGGCACCGCCCGGCCGGTGACCACGATGTGGGCGGCGCCCGCCGCCGTCGCGGCGGCGAGCGCGTCCCGCGTACGGGCCGAGACGGACTCGTCGGACCGCAGCAGCGTCCCGTCGAGGTCCGTCGCGACCAGGCGGTAGGGGAAGGGGCTCACTTGGCGATCGGCTCCAGGACCTCACGACCGCCGAGGTACGGCCGGAGCACCTCGGGCACCCGCACCGAACCGTCGGCCAGCTGGTGGTTCTCCAGGATCGCCACGATCGTGCGCGGTACGGCGCACAGCGTGCCGTTCAGGGTGGCCAGCGGCTGCACCGTCTTCTTGCCGCCCTGCTCGTCGCGCATGCGGACGGAGAGGCGACGGGCCTGGAAGCTGTCGCAGTTCGAGGCCGAGGTCAGCTCGCGGTACTTGCCCTGCGTCGGGATCCACGCCTCGCAGTCGAACTTGCGGGAGGCGGAGGAGCCGAGGTCACCGGTGGCGACGTCGATGACCTGGAACGGCAGCTCCAGGCCGGTCAGCCACTGCTTCTCCCAGTCCAGGAGGCGCTTGTGCTCGTTCTCCGCTTCCTCGGGCGCGACGTACGAGAACATCTCGACCTTGTCGAACTGGTGGACGCGGAAGATGCCGCGGGTGTCCTTGCCGTAGGTGCCGGCCTCGCGGCGGAAGCAGGGCGAGAAGCCCGCGTACCGCAGCGGCAGCTTGTCGGCGTCGATGATCTCGTCCATGTGGTACGCGGCGAGGGGGACCTCGGAGGTGCCGACGAGGTAGTAGTCGTCCTTCTCCAGGTGGTACACGTTCTCCGCGGCCTGGCCGAGGAAGCCGGTGCCCTCCATGGCGCGCGGGCGGACGAGCGCGGGGGTCAGCATGGGGATGAAACCGGCCTCGGTGGCCTGGGCGATCGCCGCGTTGACCAGGGCCAGCTCCAGGAGGGCGCCGACGCCGGTCAGGTAGTAGAAGCGCGAACCGGAGACCTTGGCGCCCCGCTCCACGTCGATGGCGCCGAGCGCCTCGCCCAGCTCCAGGTGGTCCTTGGGCTCGAAGCCCTCGGCCGCGAAGTCGCGGATGGTGCCGTGCGTCTCCAGGACGACGAAGTCCTCCTCGCCGCCGACCGGGACGTCCGTGTGGACGATGTTCCCGAGCTGGAGCAGCAGGCGCTTGGCCGTCTCGTCGGCCTCGTTCTGCTCGGCCTCGGCGGCCTTGACGTCGGTCTTGAGCTGCTCGGCCTTCTGCAGGAGCTCGGCGCGCTCCTCCGGGGTGGCCCTGGGGATCAGCTTGCCGAGCGCCTTCTGCTCGGATCGGAGCTCGTCGAAGCGGACGCCGGACGACCTGCGCCGCTCATCGGCGGAGAGCAGGGCGTCGACGAGGGAGACGTCCTCTCCACGGGCGCGCTGGGAGGCGCGAACACGGTCGGGGTCCTCACGGAGCAGGCGAAGGTCAATCACCCCACCAGGCTACCGGTGCGCGTTCACGCGACCCCACCGGATAAGAGGGCGTGTGCCGTTTCATCCGAATTGCCACTTTTGGAAATGCCGCACGTCGGCAAACGCGTTTAGTTATCCACAGGCTGTGCGAAAGATCTGTGGACTACGGAAAGGGTCGCAGGCCTTTTGTGTCCCACGCCTGGGAAATCGGTGATCAAACAGCAACGAGACGCTCATTCGGGTGGGAATCACTCACCCTGAAGAGTGGGTCTGCCGGGGGATGCTGACGGCGAGGCAGGCGGAACGCTGTGGATGACGTTCCCGGGGTCGGGAGCGACCAGGGTGATTTGTCGACCTCGCCGGAGGGCGGTGTCGACTTGTCCCCAGGTTGAGTGGAATGCCTGTGGATAACCTCTGTGGGTAACTGAAAAGTATGCAGGTAGGACTAGTGGTTCGTACCTGTGGACGACCGCGCACGCCCCGGGACGCGATCCGTCATTCTCGGATCAGGCCCGACCGTCCTGGGCCCTCGCCAGCCAGTCGGAGGCCGCCATGAACTCCTCGTCCGAGGTGCCGCGCCGCAGCGCCCGCACGTCCTCGACCGCGACACCCGCCCGCGGATACGAGCCGAGGAACCGCACCTTGGGGCACATCCGCTTGAGACCCATCAGCGCCTCGCCCACCCGCCGGTCCGCGACATGGCCCTCGGCGTCCACGGCGAAGCAGTAGTTCCCGATCCCCGCCCCCGTGGGACGGGACTGAATCAGCATCAGGTTCACCCCGCGCACCGCGAATTCCTGGAGCAGTTCGAGGAGGGCACCCGGATGATCGTCACCCAGCCACAGCACCACCGAGGTCTTGTCCGCGCCCGTCGGGGCCGCGGGCCGGGCCGGCCGTCCCACGAGCACGAACCGCGTCTCGGCGTTCTCCGCGTCGTGGATCTCGGTGACGAGCGCTTCCAGCCCGTACGTCGCCGCCGCGAACTCCCCCGCGAAGGCGGCGTCGAAGCGGCCCTCCCGCACCAGCCGGGCCCCGTCCGCGTTCGACGCGGCCGACTCCCACACCGCGTCGGGCAGGTGCTTCCGCAGCCAGTTCCGGACCTGCGGCTGCGCCACCGGGTGGCCCGTGACCGTCTTGATCTCCGAGAGCTTGGTCCCGGGCCGGACGAGGAGCGCGAAGGCGATCGGGAGGAGCACCTCGCGGTAGATCACCAGCGGCTCGCCGGAGGCCAGTTCGTCCAGGGTCGCGGTCACCCCGCCCTCGACCGAGTTCTCGATCGGGACGAGCGCGGCGGCGGCCTCCCCGTTCCGTACGGCGTCGAGGGCGGCCGGGACCGAGACCATGGGGACGAGCTCCCGTGTCGCGGCCTCGGGCAGCGTGCGCAGCGCCGCTTCGGTGAAGGTGCCTTCGGGGCCGAGATAGGTGTACCGGGTGGCGGACATACCGTCACCCTAATGGTCCCCGGGGACCGCCGAAGGCCTTCCGCCGCGCGCCTCCGGCCGCCGTGGGCCGGGCGCCGGCGGGGCGGGACGCCGTCGGCCGGGCGTCTCGCGTCGGTCGCCGCCCGGGTGACCTCACGCCTCCAGGAGGCGCTGGCCCACGTACTCGCCCTCGGCGGGGCCGCCCGGCACCGCGAAGAGACCGCTCGTCTCGTGGCGGATGAACGGGGACAGCGCGTCGCCCCGGTCGAGCTTGCGCTGCACCGGGACGAAGCCCCGGAGCGGATTCGCCTGCCAGCAGACGAAGAGGAGTCCGGCGTCCGGCGTCCCGTCCGCGGCGATGCCGTCGTGGAAGGAGAACGGCCTGCGCAGCATCGCCGCCCCGCCGTTCTGTTCGGGGGCGGAGATCCGGGAGTGGGCGTTGTCGGGGATGACCGTCCCGCCGTCGGGACCGCGCGCGTCCAGGTCGAGCTCGGTGGTCTCGGTGCCGCCGGTGAGCGGGGCCCCGTCGGACTTCCGGCGCCCGATCACCTTCTCCTGCTCGCCCCGGGCCAGCTTCTCCCAGTCGTCCAGGAGCATCCGGATCCGGCGCACCACCGCGTACGAACCGCCGGCCATCCACTCTCCGGCGCCGGTGGCCCCGGCCGGCACGAAGATCCGCCGGTCGAAGTCGGGGTCGGCGGGCTTCGGGTTGCGGGTGCCGTCGACCTGGCCCATGAGGTTGCGGGCGGTCATCGGCCTCGCGGTGGCACCGGCCGAGCGGTTGAAGCCGTTCATCTGCCAGCGCACCCGGGCCGCGTCCCCCGCGTCCTTCTGCACGGCCCGCAGAGCGTGGAAGGCGACGAGAGCGTCGTCGGCACCGATCTGCACCCACAGGTCGCCCTCCGAACGCCGGGGGTCCAGGGCGTCCGAGGAGAAGGCGGGCAGCGGATCCAGCTCGGCGGGACGCCGGGAGGCGAGGCCGGTGCGGTCGAAGAAGGTGCGGCCGAAACCGAAGGTGACCGTGAGGGAGGAGGGGCCCGCGTCGAGTGCGACCCCGGTGTCCTGGGCCGGCGCCCCGCCCGCCATCAGCACCTTGGCCGTGGCCGACCAGCGGCGCATCAGGGCGACGGCCTCCTTGCGCCCGGCTCCGGGGGCGAGGTCGAAGGCGATCAGATGGCCGCGGGACTGGAGGGGCGTGGTGATGCCCGCCTGATGTTTCCCGTGAAACATCACCTCGGTCGAGCCGACGCTGGTCAGGGCCGCCGGACCGCCGGCGCCGTTCGCGGAGGCGGTGCCGTCGCCGGACACGGCCGCCGAGATCCCGGCGCCGCCGGCCGCACCGGCGACCAGACCGGCCGCACCCGCCGCGCCGACGGTGCCGAGCAGCCGCCGCCGGGAGATCTCAAGCCGGGAGCTCTCGCTCCGGGAGGCCTTGCTCCGGGAGGTCTCGGGGTCGTCGCGCTCGATGTTGTCGCTCTCGCTCACGGGGGGTCAGCCGATCTTCACGTTCTTGTCGATGGTGGTCTGGTCGATGTCGGAGGTACGGACGGTCACCTGGATCCGCCACTCGCCGGACATCGGGATCTGGACGCCGCTCGCGCTCCAGTGTCCGGCCTGGATGCGGTCCGGGGCGACGGGCAGCGGGCCCACGTCCTTGGCCTCCAGGGTGAGGGCGACCTTGATCTCGGGGACGTCCAGCGGCTTGCCGTCGGGGCGCTCGACGTAGAGGTGGAGCCCGTTGGCGCCGGTGCGGCCGGGGTCGAGGCTGAGCCGGACGACGCCCTTGCCGTCGACGCCGCCGGTGTCGAAGGGCAGCCGGATGTCGACGGGCCGGTCGGGCACGGCGGCCGGGCCGGAGGCGGCGGTGGACCGCCCGGCCTCCTCCTCGGTGCGGCCGGGCTCGGTCGCGGTGAGGACGGTGGTCACGGCGAGGAGGACGACGGCGACGGCGGCCTCGGTCAGCACCGAGCGGCGCAGCCCGGCCCGCTCGGGGTCGGCGTCCCGCTCGCGCTTGCGCCGGGCGGTGGCGACGGCGGCCCGCTGCCGGGCGAGCTGGGCGGCCCGCTCGGGGTCGACGGCGGGGGAGGCCCCGGAGTCCTTGTCGGCGTCAGCATCGGCATCGGCGTCAGCATCGGCACCGGCGTCAGCATCGGCATCGGCATCGGCATCGGCGTCGGCATCGGCGTCGGCGTCATGGTCCGCCTGCTTCTCCGCCGAGGGCAGGTCCGCGAGTCGCTGGGTCCACCGACGGGAGATCCAGGCGATTCCGACGAGGACGCCCATCAGGCCGATCTTGACGAGGAGGAGCTGTCCGTAGCGGGTGCCGGTCAGGGCGGACCAGGAACCGACCTGGCGCCAGGACTGGTAGAGCCCGGTGGCCGCGAGGACGGCCACGGAGGCGAAGGCGACCTTGGAGAAGCGTTCGACCGCGGCGCGTTCGACGGAGGGCGCCCGGTGCAGGGCGACGAGCAGCACGGTGAGGCCGCCGAGCCAGGCGGCCACGGCGAGGAGGTGCAGGATGTCCACGGGCATGGCGATGCCCGGCTGGATGCCGGTCGAGGCGTGCTCGGCCAGGGCCCAGGTCCCGGCGATGCCGATGGCCACCACGGAGCCGCCGATGCCGAGGCCGAAGACGAGGTCCTTCTTCTCCTTCGGGTCGGTGCGCCGGGTGTAGGAGCCGAAGAGGACGGCCACGAACAGCGCGGCCGCGCCGAGCAGCAGCAGCCGGGAGGTGAGCGCGGCCCCGGTCTTCGTCTCCAGGACGCTCTTCAGACCCGCCAGGTCGAAGGCGTCGGAGAGCTCGCCGGAGCCGGTGTACGGATTGCGCAGCAGCAGCATCACCAGGGTGGCGCCGGTGAGGGTCAGCCAGGCCCGCACCACCGTCCGCTGCACCGGGCGGACGCTCGCGCCGCGCGGCCAGCAGGCCAGGACGAAGGCGCCGCCGCCGACGAGGACGGCGAAACCGGCGTACGAGAGGTAGCGCGCGACGCCGTAGAGGGCGCCGACGAGTCCGCCGCCGGGCTCCCGGTCGGGCAGGGCGACGGAGGTCTGGGAGGGCGCGCCGATGGAGAAGGTGAAGGCGCCGGCGATGGGGTGGCTGTCGGCCGAGACGGTCTGCCAGGCCACGGTGTACGTGCCGTCGGGCAGTCCGGCGCGGAGCTCCACCCCGTACCGGACGATGGAGCCGCTGCACAGGTCGCGTATCTCGCCGGTGTCGGCCCGCCGTCCCGCCGGATCGAGGACCCGGATGGAGTCGGCGCTCATGGCGACCTGTTCGGAGAAGGTGAGGTTGACCTCCTTGGGCGCGGTGGCGACCACCGCCCCGTCCTTCGGATCGCTGCCGGTGAGCGCCGCGTGCGCGGAGGCGGGCGCGGCGCCGGCGAGCAGCGTGCCGAGGAGCGCGGCCGCGAGGATCAGCAGCCGTGCCAGGGCGGTACCGAGGCGCGGGGCGGTGGTTGTCATCTCTGGGTCACTCCGTCAGTCGGTTCTGCGCGAACCGGTTCTGTGCGAACTCCGTCAACGCGGTCAGTGCTGCTTCGGGTTGTGGTTGGCGGCCTCGACGGGAAGGTCGACCTTGATCGGGTCGGACTTCTCGAAGTGGAGCTCGACGCTGACCTTGTCGCCCCGCTCGGGCTTCTCCTTCAGCGACATGAACATGATGTGGTTGCCGCCGCGTGCCAGGGAGAGCTTCCCGTTCGCGGGGATCTCGAAGAACTTCACCTCCTGCATCTTCTGGTTCTTCGTCTCGTGGATCGTGACGTCGTCCGAGATCGGGCTGGTGACGGAGGTCAGCCTGTCCGCCGTGTCGCCGTCGTTGGTGATGGTGAGGAAACCGCCGGCCATGTCCATCACGGGCTGGGGCATGAACGCGCCGCTGACCTTCAGCTCCGGCTTCCCGTCCCCGGCCGGGGCATCGGACGAGCACCCGGTCAGCGCGAGCGAGGCGGCGAGGGCCACGGCGGCGGACAGGGCGGTGGTGCGGCGGTTCACGGGTTCTCCCCCTTGATGAGCTTCGGCAGGTCCTTGGCGTAGTCCTCGACGGTCGTGTCCTCGCCGTACAGGACGTAGCCCTGGTCGGTGGTGGGCGAGAAGGCGATCACCTGGGCCCCGTGCATGGAGACGACCTTGCCGTCCTTCTGCTTCTTCGGCGGGTCGATGCCGATGCCGATCTGCCGGGCCCCCGCCTGGATGGCGGGGAACTCGCCGGTGAGACCGGTGAAGGAGGGGTCGCCGGCGGCGGGCAGCCACTTGGCGAGCTCGGCGGAGGTGTCCCGCTCGGGGTCGGTGGTGACGAAGACGACCTGGAGCTTGTCCTGGTCGGCCTTGGGGAGCTGCTTCATGGCGATGGCGATGTTGCTCATCGTCATGGGACAGACGTCGGGGCAGTGCGTGTAGCCGAAGTAGACCAGGGTCGGCTTGCCCTTGGTGCGCTCGCGCAGGTCGTACTTCTCGCCCTTGGTGTCGGTGAGGACGAGCGCGGGCTTGTCGTACGGCCGGTCCAGGACGGTGGCGGCCCTGGTGGCGTCGGTGCCGCCGGAGACCTCGGCGACGGTGCCCTTGCCCGCGCCGGAGGTCTTGCCGTCGTCGCCGAGGCCGACGGCCGCGGTGATGCCGATCGCCGCGACGATCGCGGCCGCGGCGATGAACAGCGGGGTGCGCCGGCCCGGGCGGCCCGGACGAGCCGGACCGCCCTCGAACGCGGAGGTGTTCGTCTTCTGTACGGACTTCTGTGCGGACATGCTGTTTCTTTCCGTGTCCTTCGGGAGGAAGTGCGGCCGTCAGGCCGAGCGGCGGCGGCCGGCGAGGACGCCGAAGGCCACACCGGCGACGCCGACGAGGATGCCGATGACGCCGAGGATGCGGGCGGTGGTGTCGGAGGAGGAAGAGGAGGACGCGGAGGACTCCGCGGCGGCCTTCTCCTCGTGGTCGCCCGCCTTGTCGTCGTGGCCGTCCTTCTCCCCCGCGGAGGCGGAGGCGGTGGCGGTGGCGGTGGCGGTCGCGGACGGCGCGGCACCGCCGCCGTGGTGGTCGTCGGACGCGGCGGAGAGCTTCAGGACGGGGGCCGGGTTCTGCGGCTCCTCCGCGCCCTCCTTCTGCTCCTCGATCCAGCGCACGACCTCCTTGTTGTCGTACGTCTGGACCGCCTTGAGGACCAGCTGGTCGACGTCCTCGGGCAGCTGCCCGAGGGAGAGCGGGAACTGCTGGAACTGGCCGGGGCCGATCTTCGAACCGTCGGCGGTCCAGGTGACCTTGGAGACGGCCTCGTTGATCTTCTTGCCGTGCAGCTCCAGCGGCTTGTCGAGCTTGCTCTTCGTCACCTCGGCCTTCCAGCCGGGGACGGGCTGCGGCATGACGGAGGCGAGCGGGTGGTCGAGCGGGAAGTTGACCTCCAGCTTCACGGTGGAGGCGTTGTCGCGCTCGTTCGGGACCTTGATGTTGACGGTCGCGTAGCCGCCCTTGGCGGCCTCGCCCTGCGGCTGCACGCTGACGTGCGCGAAGGCGGTGCCGGAGAGCAGCACGACGGAGGAGAGGGCCACGCCCCCGGCGAGGGCGGCGCGGGTGGAGATACGGGAAACGCTCATGACGGGACACTCCAGCTCGGAGAGGAAACGGAGAAGGACGAGAGGGTCCGCCGGGCCGGGCCGGGAATCCAGGACGGATCCAGAACGGGAACCCGGGCAGGCGCGCGGACGAACGCGGCCCCACTCCTGTCGAGCGGACCGCGTCAGGCTGCGAGGACGCAGTCGGCGGCCGGCGGGCCGCGCCTGATCACCGTGTCCTCGAGCGCCTCGGCCACCGGCGGCGGCGAGGAGCCGAAGGCGGTGCGGAGGGTCCGCCGGGGCGCGGTGCGCGCCACCGAGGGCAGCCCGGCGAGCAGGATCCGTACGAGACGGAGCGCGGCCCGCAGCGAGCGGACCCGGGCGTGCTCCACGAACTCCGTCGCGCCCTGCTCGGAGAGCTCGACGAGCCGGCCGAGGGCGCGGTCGCCGCGCCGCAGCAGCCAGCCCGTGGCCAGGGCGGCGAGCAGGTGCCCCAGGAGCATCGGCAGACCGGGCAGCAGGCCGTCGGCGGGGACGGCCTGCGCGGCGGCCGCGCCGTGTCCCGCGTGGGCGTGCGCGGCGGCCGGGTCGAGCCCGGCGTCGGTGAGGATCCTGGTGGCGTCGGTGGGGGTGAGGGCCGCGGCCCCCGCCCCGCAGACCAGCCGCGCCGCCATCCGGACGAGGGCGTCGTCGGCCTGGGCGCCCAGGGCGAGCCGGTGCTGCCCGAGGCCGAAGAGGACGTGCAGGCCGAGCTGTCCGGCCGCGAGGGCGCCGACGACGGAGCCGAGGGAGCGCTCGCGTCCGCCGAAGAGGACGGCGAACCCGAAGACGCCGAGGAAACCGGCGACCAGGGACCAGGGGGCGACGCCCGCGCACGCCGCGAGGGCGTGGCCCAGCGCGGACAGCACGACGCAGACCGCGGTGAACACCGCGGCCCTCAGCAGCCGTGGAGCGAGCGCGGGGGCAGACATGGCGGGCCCATCATCGCACCACGCCCCCCGTCCCCATACGGCAGGTCCGGAAGGTCGTTCTTGGGTCTCTTCGGGGTGACATACACCGCCCCGCGGGCCCCGGGCATCCGCCGAACGGGCGCTCTTGACGCCCCGGGGCGCTTACGGAGCCTCCCGTACGGCAATAGGTATCGGTACGTCGTGCTGCTGGGCCACTGGTCCGCCGAGCCGATGCCGGGAGGCTGGAGCATGAGCATCTGGTGGTCACTCCATCTGCGGCGCGAAGCCGCGAGCGTGCCGCTCGCGCGCCGGCTTCTGCTGGGCACGATGGAGACGGCGGGAGTCGATCCCGACGTGTCGTACGAGTTGTCGTTGGCGCTGACCGAGGCGTGCGCGAACGCGGTCGAGCACGGCGGCGCGGGCGCGGATCCCGACGGAGGACAGACCGGTCCCGGCGGGGCGCCGCCGGGGGCGTACCGGGTGACGGCGTACCTGGACGGCGAGACCTGTCGCATCGAGGTGGCCGACTCGGGCCCCGGCTTCCCGTACGCGGAGGCTCCCGCGGCCTCCTCGGACGCCGAGCACGGGCGCGGGATGCGGCTGATCGAGGAGCTCTCCGACCACGTGCGGTTCGGCAATCGCTCGGGCCGGGGCGGCGCGGTGGTCAGCTTCGACAAGATCCTGAAGTGGAAGGACGCCCCGTCCCTCCTCATGGCGTGAACCACCGGGACACACGGGACACACGGAACGCACGGTCACGGAGAAGGGCCCCCGCCGGTCGGTCGGCGGAGGCCCTTCGTGTTCCAACGTACGCGGAGGTCAGCCTTTCAGCGAGGCCATCCACGCCTCGACCTCGTCGGAACGGCGCGGCAGCGCGTCCGAGAGGTTCCGGTTGCCGTCCTCGGTGACGAGGATGTCGTCCTCGATCCGGACGCCGATGCCCCGGTACTCCTCCGGCACGGTCAGGTCGTCGGCCTGGAAGTACAGACCCGGCTCGACGGTCAGGCACATGCCCGGCGCGAGGGTCGTGTCGACGTAGGCCTCGGTGCGCGCGGCGGCGCAGTCGTGGACGTCCATGCCGAGCATGTGGCCGGTGCCGTGCAGGGTCCAGCGGCGCTGGAGGCCGAGCTCCAGGACGCGCTCGACCGGGCCCTCGACCAGGCCCCACTCGACGAGCTTCTCGGCGAGGACGCGCTGGGCGGCGTCGTGGAAGTCGCGGTAGGCGGCGCCGGGCTTCACCGCGGCGATGCCGGCCTCCTGCGCCTCGTACACGGCGTCGTAGATCGTGCGCTGGAGGTCGGTGTACCGGCCGTTGATCGGCAGGGTGCGGGTGATGTCGGCGGTGTAGAGCTCGTTCGTCTCCACGCCGGCGTCGAGCAGCAGCAGGTCGCCGGAGCGCACGTCGCCGTCGTTGCGCACCCAGTGCAGGGTGGTGGCGTGCGGGCCGGCGGCGCAGATGGAGCCGTAGCCGATGTCGTTGCCCTCGACGCGGGCGCGCAGGAAGAACGTGCCCTCGATGTAGCGCTCGCTGGTGGCCTCGGCCTTGTCGAGGACCTTGACGACGTCCTCGAAGCCGCGGGCGGTGGCGGCGCAGGCCTTCTCCAGCTCGGAGACCTCGAAGGAGTCCTTGATGAGGCGGGCCTCGGAGAGGTACACGCGCAGCTCTTCGTCGCGCTCGGCGGTGACCTTGTCGGCCAGCGCGGCCTCGATGCCGGCGTCGTGGCCGCGGACGGCGCGGACGGGGCCGGTGGCCTCCTTGAGCGCGGCGGCGAGCTCGCGCACGTCCTTCGCCGGGATGCCGAGGAGCTGCTCGGCCTCGGTGAGGGAGTGGCGGCGGCCGACCCACAGCTCGCCCTGGCCGTCGAGCCAGAACTCGCCGTTCTCGCGGTCGGAGCGCGGCAGCAGGTAGACCGTGGCCTCGTGGCCGTCCTCCGCCGGCTCCAGGACGAGGACGCCGTCCTGCGTCTGGTCGCCGGTGAGGTACGCGTACTCGGTGGAGGCGCGGAAGGCGTACTCGGTGTCGTTCGACCGGGTCTTCAGGTTCCCGGCCGGGACCACCAGGCGCTCGCCCGGGAAGCGGGCGGAGAGCGCGGCGCGGCGCTCGGCGGTCCTGTCGGCCTGGGCGATCGGCTCCAGGCCGTGCAGCTCGGTGTCGGCCCAGCCGGACTTCATGTTCTCGGCCAGCTCGTCGGACACGCCCGGGTAAAGGCCGTTCTTGCGCTGCTTGATCGGCTGGTCTTCGGTCTCTTCCGGGGTCTCCGGGGTGAGCTCCTCGGCCACGGGTCTGCCTCCTCTGGTACGACACTGAACCCCCACCATCGTACGGTCGTACGGAAGGGGGCCCAGGGCCGGAGGACCCATTACCGGAACGTCACGGTCCGCTTACTCGGCTGACCCGGCACGCGTGCGCGTCCTCACTCGAAGCGGGCCGCGAGCAGCACCACGTCCTCGCCCTCGACGGCCGGGTCGAGGCCCTCGGGCAGCAGGGCCCGCAGGACGTGGTCGGCGACGGCGCCCGGGTCGCACCGGTCCGCCCCCGGCACGCTCGCGGCGGCCGCGTGGAGCCGGGCGAAGGCCCGGTCCGTGGTGTCGCCGGTACGGCGCAGCAACCCGTCCGTGTAGAGGAGCACCGTTTCTCCCGGCGCGGGGGACAGCTCCACGCTCGGCGCCTCCCAGCACGTCAGCATGCCGAGCGGGGCCGACAGCGAGGTCTCGACGAACTCGGTGCGGTGGTCGCCGACGATCAGCGGCGGGGCGTGCCCGGCCCCGGCGAGCACGATCCGGCGCTGCGCGGGCTCGGCGTACGCGAAGAGCGCGGTCGCGGAGCGGGCGGGCTCGGTGAGCCGCAGCAGGAGTTCGAGGTCGGAGAGGACGGCGACCGGGTCCTCGCCCTCCATCACCGCGTACGCCCGGAGGGAGGCGCGCAGCCGGCCCATGGCGGCGAGCGCGCTGGGGCCGGTTCCGGAGACGGAGCCGACGGCGAGCCCGAGGGCGCCCTCGGGCAGGGGCAGCGCGTCGTACCAGTCGCCGCCGCCCTGCGGGCCGGTCAGGTGGCGGACGGCGAGCCGGACGCCGGGGACGCGGGGGAGCCGGCTCGGGAGCAGTTCCTCGGCGACGGTGGCGATCCGGGCGCGGGCGCGCTCGACCTGGAGGAGGCGGGCGAGGTGCTCGGTGGCGAAGCGGCCGTAGAGCCCGATGAGGTGGCGCCGGCGTTCGTCGGGTTCGGCGGGCTCGTCGTAGAGCCAGACGGCCGCGCCGAGCCGGCCGGCCTCCTCGGTGGCGAGGGGCAGGGCGTAGCTGGCGGCGTAGCCGAGGCGGGCGGCGACCTCGCGGTGACGCGGGTCGAGGCCCTCCTCGGTGCGCACGTCGCGGATGGCGATCGGGTCGGGCACGCGCGCGGGGTGGGCGGGTGCCGCGGGGCCGTCTCCGGCCGGTCCTGCCTCGGACGGTCCTGCCTCGGACGGGCCGGACCTGGGCGAGCCGGACCCGGGCGAACCGGACCCGGACGGGCCGGTTTCGGGCAGGCCGTCGAGGAGGCGGCCGTAACTCCCCGAGCTGCGCGGGACGGTCTCGATGGTGCCGAGGTCGGCGTGGGCGAGGCCGAGGCCGATGGTGCTGGTGGGACCGAGGCCGTCGGCGGGTTCGAGGACGGCCATGCCCCGGCGGGCGCCGACGAGGGCGGCTCCGGCGCCGAGCACCTCGCGGAGGGCCTCGTCGAGGGACGAGATCCTGATCAGGCGCTCGGTGAGTTCGTGGAGGGTGGTGAGGTCGGAGACCCAGGAGGCCAGCCGGTCCTGGATCAGGACTCCGGGGGGAAGGGCCGCGTCGGAGGGAGGGGCGGCCGAGGGGACCCCGGGGAGGGGTGCTGCAGTGTGCGGTGGCGCGGGAACTGTGGAATCGATTCCAGCCACTTTCGGCAGACGTGGGGCACTCATGTCAGCCGGCTTTCCGACCGGTGCGTTTGACGCCATAGCATCGCAAACCCCCATGTCATCCTGCGCCGCTCGATGTACCCACATCTACACGCACAAGAGGAGCGATGTCCAGCATTGTCCCCACGGGAAAAGTGGTGTCCGTGAGGTCGTGCGCAAGGGTTGAAGTAAGAGGGAAGTTGGCTGAAAATTACCCCCGGTGTGCACCTTTTGCGGTCGACTGGCGTCGTTTGAAAGCGCGTCATTACGAGCGTGCGGGGTACGTAAACGGTGACAGGCGGGGGCAGTTGAAGCTGCCCCGGAACGTGATGCGGGACCCCGGCGTCTTTCAGGCCGCAGGCCGCGGCCCGCCACCGACTGGCGGGGAACGTGTTCTGAACCGCTCTGGCTCTGACCTGGCTCCACTGGGCTCCACTGGCTCCACCGGGTTGTACACGGTTTTTCCGGCCCGGCCGGCCCCGCCCCCACGCGGTCCGGCGCCCGCAGTCCCGGTACGCGCTCTGATACGCACGGTGAATGAATCTGCACGTGGTGTGATGGGAATTCGGCGTTCAACGGAAAGGAACGAGCGCTCATGCGCGAGATCCTCGGAAGGCGACGCAGGCTCATGTTCCGGCGCAAGGCGAGGACCGCACGGCTCGACGCCGCGGTCACCTTCGCCGTCGAATGGAACTGGCCCGTCCTGCCGGGCGCGGGCCTGAGAACGACGCCCCGCGCGGCCACGGGCCTGAAGCTGCTGTCCCGCACGGCCGCGGGTCTGGGGATCTCGGCCCGTACGGACGCGGGGCCCACCTGCTCCTGTCCCGACTCCGACTGCGTGGTGCCCGGCGCGCACCCCTACGACCCCGGGCTGCTCGCCGCCACCACGGACGAGCGCATGGTCCGCTGGTGGTGGACCCGGCGCCCGGACGCCCCGGTGCTGCTCGCCACGGGCGGCGGCGCGCCCTGCGCGGTCAGCCTCCCCGCGGCGGCGGGCGCCCGGGCCCTCGCCGCGCTCGACGCCACGGGCATGCGCCTCGGCCCGGTGGTCGCCACCTCCACCCGGTGGTCGATCCTCGTCGCCCCGTACGACCTGGAGCGGCTGGGCGATCTGCTGTACGCGAAGGACAGCGTGCCCAGTTCGCTGCGGTTCCACAGTGAGGGCGGCTATCTGTTGCTGCCGCCCTCGGTCGCGGGCTCCGGACAGGTCCGCTGGGAGCGGGCACCCCTCGCGGGCTCGGCCCGGCCGTGGCTGCCGGACGTCGAGGCGGTGGTGGACGCCCTGGTGGAGGCGAGCACGAGCACGCCGGGCGGCGGAAGCCGGCTGGCGTACTGACGGAGGGCGCGGGGCGGAGCGCGACGAGTGCGGGCGTTCACCCGAACGGGTGCGTCCCGGCCCGACGCGTACGGGAAACGGGTGCGCGGCCGTCCGAGGTCCCGTCACCCGCCGCTATGTTCGCCCCACCGTGCATGATCTCCAGCCGAGCAGGAGCAGGTGGGCCCGATGACTCCGGTGAACCTCCGCGTGGTCGTACTCGGAGCCGCCGTCACGGCCGCCGTCCTGCTGCCGCTCGTCGCGACGGCGGGGCAGCTGGGCCCGGTTGGCCCGTCGGGGGACCCCGTACGGTCCGCCGAAGTCGAAGCCCGCGGCGAGGACGACGGGAAGGCCGGGGGCGAGGGAGGGGCCGGGGAGGCGTGGCAGGGCCTCGGCCCCGGGTCGCGTACGCCCGAGTCGGCCGTTCCCGCGATCTCCGCCGACTCTCCCGCCCCTCCCGTTCCCTCCGCCCCGCCGGCCCCCACCGCTCCCGAGCGGATCACGCGCTGTGGGCCGGAACTCGCCTCTCCGGGAGGCGCCGAGGCGCAGACGTGTGTCTTGAACGAGGGGTCCGACGTCTGGGCGCGTACGTACTACCGCAACGCCACGCGGCAGGAACTCGACGCGTTTCTGACCCTCATGGCCCCCGGCGGACGGACCGTGCACGTGCGCTGCGGAGTTCCCGCGCAGGATGAACCGGGCACCTGCGAAACGCCCCGGGAGCGCGGCGCGGGCGTGGTCACGGCGTATACGGCGGTCGCGGAATTCGCCGGCGCGGGCGGGGACGGCAGCACTCCGCTGCTGCTGCGAGCAGGCAGCAACGCGGCGGGCGACGAAGGAAGTTGAACGTCGGACGCTCCGGCCGGGCCGGGAGCGGACATGGAAACGCCCGGTCGCTGGCGACGGGGGATGCACCAGCGACCGGGCTTCCAGAACGGTAACAAGAGATCTGCTGTTCGCAAATTCGATCTCGGTTATTCGGACAGGGATTTACCTGTCCGAAGACCGGGTTGTGGTGGAAGTCACCGACTGGTCGGTCTGTCAGTCACCGATACCACCTGGGGTATCAGCTGAGAGTGACCTGACGGTTCGTGAGGCCGCCGCGCGCCCGCCGCTCCTCCGCGGTGAGCGGAGCGTCCGAGGCGAGCGCCCCGGTGAGCCGCTCGAAGAACTCGGCGGCCGGCTTCTCGCACTCCTCGGCGGTCATGGACGTCGGCAGGTCCCACACCGGCACCACGAGGCCGTGGGCGCGGAAGGAGCCGACGAGCCGGGTGTCCGGGCCGAGGGAGGTCGCGCCGGCGGCCTGGAGCCGGGCGAGCGCGTCGAGGAGCTTCTCCTCCGGGTACGGCATGACCCAGCGCAGGTGGTTCTTGTCGGGGGTCTCGCACCAGTACGCGGAGTCGACGCCCGTCAGCCGGACGGTCGGGATCGCGGCCGCGTTGGCGCGCTCCAGGGAGGCGGCGACCTCCGGGTCGGCGCCGTCCGCGGACTGCGGGATCCAGAACTCGAAGCCCGTGTGGACCTCGGGGGCGAACGCGGCGTCGGCGTCCAGCAGGTCCTGGAGGCGCGGGCCCTCGGCCGGCACGCGGCGCGCGGGGACGGGGGTGCCCGGCTCGGCCTCCAGGGCGCGCTGGAGGGTGTCGGCGAGGTCGCGGGCCAGGTCGCCGGAGGTGGAGTCGTTCTGCAGGGCGAGCAGGACGGAGCCGTCGTCCCGGCGGAGCGCCGGCCACGCCATCGGCAGCACGGTCGCGAGGGTCACGGACGGCACGCCCTCGGGCAGCCCGCCCTTCAGGGTGAGCGGCACGGTGGCGGCGGGCACCAGCTCGCGCAGCGCGACCCAGTCGCACTCGCCGGGCAGGCCCTCGAAGGGGCGCTGGACGAGCTCGGTCACGGCGTGCGCGGCGGCCCGGCCGTGACACGCCTTGTAGCGGCGGCCCGAACCGCACGGGCACGGCTCGCGCGCGCCGACGACCGGGATCTCCCCGCTCGTGACCTGTGCCTGGCCGGCCTTGCCGGCCTTCGTCTGGGGGCGCTTCTTGGCCATGGTGTGGCTTTCTCCCGATCGCGGCGGTGCTTGTCTGCGGTGCTTGTCTGCGGTGCTGTTTCGGGCGCGAGCCTAGCCGCCCCGACCGCCACCGCCCCTCAGGCGGGCCGCACGCCCGGCGGAGGGGCCCGCCCCGGAGAAACCGGATCCGCCGCCCTTCGACGGGCCCGTAAGGACCGATCCAGGCAGCCTGGATCGGTCCGGGCCACGATGATCGGCCCGGACCGCGATGATCGGTCCGGATCGTGGACCGACCCGGATCGGGGATCAGTCCAGATCGTCGTACGCGTCGAGGAAGTCGAAGCTCGAACCGCCGCCGCCGACGTGCGTCGCGAAGTCCTCGCGGCGGTGCCCCTCGGTGACGACCACCCAGACGGTGACCTCGCCGGTCGCGCTGTCGCGCACGCCCCAGTCCTGGGCCAGCGCACCGATGATGTTCAGCCCGCGGCCGCCCCGTGCCGTGACCGAGGGCGTCGACGGGACGGGCCGCGTCGGGCCGCCGCCGTCGGTGACCTCGACCCGCAGGCCGCCCGCCGGGTCGACCCGCCAGGCCGCCCGCACGTCACCGTCGCCACGATCCGCCCGTCCCAGCGGCCTGCCGTACCGGCAGGCATTGCTGAGCAGCTCGGAAAGGATCAGTACCGCGTCGTCGACGACCGACTCCGCGACCCCGCTGCGGTACAGCTCGTCCCGCATCCGGTGCCGCGCCTCACCCACGCCCGCAGGGCCGTGGGGTACGGCCATGCTCGACGACGTGGGCACCTCTTGTGCCACCACCAACGCCACCCCCGAGACCTCCTTTGCCCCACGCCACGGTGTGAATGCCCCGATGACCTGGACCGGAAACCGGCCAATCGGCGTGGGATGAGGCACTCGTGACGATCGCGTACGGACGGAACGCGCCGGTGCACACCCTGTAACCCGTGTTGCTCCCTTTGTCTCCTGTGACGGATGGGGCGGAAGTGAGGAAAAGGAAGGGGATCAGCCGCGGCCCAGCTGGTCCAGTACCTGCTTCGGGCGGTTGGTGATGATCGCGTCCACGCCAAGACGCTCGCAGAGCTCGACGTCCTCGGGCTCGTCCACCGTCCAGACGTGGACCTGGTGCCCGGCCTTCTGGAGCCGCAGGATCACCGCGGGATTGTGCCGGACGATCCGGATGGAGGGGCCCGCGATGCGCGCGCCCGCGGGGAGCCGCCCGTCGCGCAGCCGGGGCGAGACGAACTGGGCGAGGGAGACGGTGGGCAGGGTCGGCGCGGCGGCGGCGATCCGGTGCAGGGAGCGGGCCGAGAAGCTCATGACGCGTACGGGGGAGTCCTCGGGGGACGCGGGCGCGTGGAGGTCGAATTTCTTCAGGAGCTGGAGCAGGCGCTCCTCGACCTGGCCCGCCCAGCGCGTGGGGTGCTTGGTCTCGATCGCCAGCTCGACCCGGCGCCCGGTGTCGGAGACCAGCTCCAGGAGGCGTTCCAGGGTGAGGACGGAGGTGGAGCCGGGGGACCGCCGGTCGGGGCTCTCCGCCGACTCGCCCCGGCCCTTCCAGGTGCCGAAGTCGAGCTCGGCGAGGGCGGCGAGCTCGAGGGTGGAGACGGCCCCGCGGCCGTTGGAGGTACGGTCGACGCGCCGGTCGTGCACACAGACCAGGTGTCCGTCGGCGGTGAGCCGGACGTCGCACTCCAGGGCGTCGGCGCCGTCCTCGATGGCCTTCACATAGGCGGCCAGGGTGTGTTCCGGTACGTCCTCGGACGCTCCGCGGTGGGCGACGACCTGGACGGGGGCGCGGTTCGGTTGCTGCCGTGCGTGAGTCACCGCGTCATGGTGCCATTGGCGGGGCGTGGCGAGCACACCGAGGCTGTCCGTTCTGTCCTTTATAAAGGATGGAGTGCGAATGCACAGCTCCGCCTTACAGCGGCCTGACGTCCGGTGGGAAAAGCTGGTCGCAGCACCCTGGAGCCGGAGCGACCACAACCTCACGCGGCCGGGAACGGTCATACGCGGGCGCGTGTCGTTCGGATGTCGGGTACCCGCGGGTACCCGCGGCCGAACGCGGGCAGGCGACCGAAGCGGTCCACGCGGTCCGAGCAGCCCGACCGGTCGAGCAGTCGAACAGTCGAGAAGTCCACGCAGTCCACGCCAGTCACGCCAGTCAACGCAGTCAACGCAGTCAACGCAGTTAACGCAGTCAACGAGGAGAGCGAGCTGTGAGCACCGAGAACGAGGGCAAGGCGGTTCCGGGGGATCCGGCTGCTCCGTCCGTCCCTCCGACGCCTCCCGTACCCCCGTCGGCCCCCCCGGCCCCGGCCCCGGTCCCGTCCCCCGAGCCGGCCGCGGCGCACCCGGCGGACACGAGCGCGCGGGAAGCCCCGGCGACCCGGGAAACCCCGACGGTCCAGGCGGCCCACGCGGCTCCCGGCCCGCACCACGCGGCTCACGCCGCCCCCGCGGACCCGGCGGGCGGCTGGCCGCCGCCCCCGCCGACCGTCCCCTCCTGGGGCGCCCCGCACGAGCCCGTGCCCCCCGCTCCCGCCGCGCCGCGCCGGCGGACCGGCGGTCTCGTGGCGGCCGTCCTGGTGGCGGCGCTCGTCGCGGGCGGCGTCGGCGGCGGCATCGGCTACTGGGCGGCCGAGCGGGGCGACGACGGCATCGGGTCGACCACCGTCTCCTCGGGCGATTCCCCGGCCTCCTTCAAGCGCGACCCGGGGACGGTCGCGGCGGTCGCGGCGAAGGCGCTGCCGAGCGTGGGCACCATCCAGGCGAAGTCGGGCGGCTCCCAGGGCGAGGGCGGCACGGGCACGGGCTTCGTGTACGACCAGGAGGGCCACATCGTCACCAACAACCACGTGGTGGCGTCGGCGGCGGACGGCGGCAAGCTCTCCGTGACCTTCTCCGACGGCAAGTCGTACGACGCGGAGGTCGTCGGCCGGGCCGAGGGCTACGACGTGGCGGTACTGAAGCTCAAGAACCCCCCGAAGGGCCTCGAACCGCTCCCGCTGGGCGACTCGGACAAGGTGGCGGTCGGGGACTCCACGATCGCGATCGGAGCCCCGTTCGGCCTGTCGAACACGGTGACGACCGGCATCATCAGCGCCAAGAACCGTCCGGTCGCCTCGGGCGACGGATCCGGCGGCAGCAGCTCGTACATGAGCGCCCTGCAGACGGACGCCTCGATCAACCCGGGCAACTCCGGCGGCCCGCTGCTCGACGCGAGCGGCGCGGTGATCGGCATCAACTCGGCCATCCAGTCCACCAGCGGCGGCTTCGGCCAGTCCCAGGCGGGCTCGATCGGCCTCGGCTTCGCGATCCCGGTCAACCAGGCGAAGAACGTCGCCCAGCAGCTGATCAAGACGGGCAAGCCGGTCTACCCGGTGATCGGCGCGACCGTGAACATGAACGACAAGGGCGAGGGCGCCGAGATCGCCGCGCGGGGCACCGGGGACACCCCCTCGGTCACCCCGAACGGCCCCGCGGCGAAGGCGGGCCTGAAGCCGGGCGACGTGATCACCGGCTTCGGCGGCCACCAGATCGACAGCGGCCCCACCCTCATCAGCGAGATCTGGACCCACAAGCCGGGCGACTCGGTGGAGGTCACCTACGAGCGCGACGGCAGGTCCGTCGAGACCACGGTCGTCCTGGGCGAGCGCACCGGCGACAGCTAGGGCGTGTCGGGCGCCGGACGCGTCCCGGGTCCCTCACGCCCCTGCCGGCCCGCCGGCACCGCGTCCGTGAGAGGGGCTGCCGAGCGGATCGGCAGCCCCTTCGGCATGGGGTGCCGCCCCAGGACGTCCACCCGCCCCCCGTGGCCCCATTCCACCGGAGAGCAAGGGTCTTACTGATCCCGCCCGTGGTCAGTACGATTTCCAGGGTTCACCGCGATGCCGTCACGTGAGGACGAAGGCCGGAGCCGCAAGGCCGAGGCCATGGGGGACGCGGCCGTGGCCGCGGATCCGATCCGTGTTTTCGAGAGCTTTCCTTTTCGGACGAGGGGTGCCGAGGCGGGATGATCAAGGCTTTCTTTTCCTACTCGACTCAGGACGCGGGCTTCGTGCGGGAGGTGGCGAGCCGCATCGGGCGTCCGTTCGTGACCATCGACCACCAGTCCTTCTCCTCCGGGGCGGACATCCTCTCCTCCATAGACGACGCGCTCAGGGAATCCGCGCTCTTCGTCCTCTTCCTCACCAAGGAGTCCCTCGCCTCCCCCTGGGTGACGCACGAGACGCAGGAGGCCCGTTTCCACGCCGCGATGGGACGCCTCAAGAACTCCCTGGTGGTCTGTCTGGACCAGCGGATCACGGCGGACGACTTACCGGAATGGCTGCGCCGCTCCAAGTACATGGCCGCCACCGCGGCCCCGCCCGTGGTCCGGAGGATCAACGGGCTGCTGGACGACCTCGTGCGGCAGAGCCAGAGCACCCTCTTCGTGGGCAGGTCGAACGAGATCGCCGAACTGCAGGACGCCTACACGACGCCCGGACCGTCCTCCTCGGCCCAGGTCGTCTGCGTGACGGGCCTGACGGGAATCGGCAAGAAGTCCGCGCTGACGAAGATGGTCCGTGAGTCACTGGGGCTCGAACGCCTGGTGGTCATCGACATCGAACCGGGAGACACCGTCCAGAACCTGGCCGTGAAGCTCTCCGCCCAGGTCGATCCGCCCGAGACGCCCGAACGGTCGCTGGCCCGTGTGCACGAGATCGCCGCGCTCCACGACCAGGAGGCCCGGAGCCTCGTCCTGGCCAAGTTCGCCGAGATCGCCCGGTACCGGGAGATGCCGGTCCTCAACGACGCCGGAGGGCTCCTGGACAACGACGGCAACATCGCGGCCTATGTGCTCGACGTCATCGAGTCGTTGAGCAAGCACCCGGACATCCTGGCCGCTCTGCTCACCAACCGGCGGCCCGCCCGGGAACCGCTCGTCATCCGCGGCGTGTCCCTGCCCGTCATCCAGCTCCACGAGCTGAGCGACTCCGAGATCAGCCGGCTGGTCGCGCTGATGGCGAAGTCCCGGGGCATGGAGATCCGGAACGACACCGTCCGGAAGGTCACCTCCGCGGTGCGGGGATATCCCCCGTCCGTCACGTACGCCCTCGAACTCGTCAAGGCGTACGGGCCCGACCTCTGGGAACGCAACCGGCTCCTGTCCGACTTCAACGCGGCCCCGTTCGTCCGCTACCTGCGGGACAACCTGGTCAGCGCGGTCGAACGCAAGATCCTGCGCATCGTGGGCGCGAACAGCCCACTGCCCCTCCCCGTCCTGCAGGAGGTGCTCAAGGCTTCGGAGGAGGAGATCGTCACGGCGCTGGTCCACCTCATCGACCTGTCCCTGATCGTCCCGACCGACGCCGGCTGGTACGAGGTGGCGGGTCCCGCGACCGGGGCGATCGGGCGCGAGTACGGCGCCTGCGACACGAGCGAGTACGCCGCGGTCGCCTCGCGGCTCGACAGGTTCCTCTCCACGTCCGAGAACGAGGCCGACTACCTGTCCCTGCAGCGCACGCTCTTCCGGGCGTTCAGCCTGGCGGGCAAGGAGTCGACGCGGCGGGCCTACGCCATAGCCGCGGACTGGGTGAAACTCGCCGAGCAGTACTACCACCAGACCCACGACTACGAGCGCGCCGCCGAGACGGCGCGCGTCGTGGTGAGCAGCCACCCCGACCTCCACCAGGCCCGCACCCTGCTGATCCAGTCCCTGGTGAAGCTGAGCGAGTACGACGAGGCGCAGGAGCACATCGCGGAGTTCAAGCGCCGGAGCCAGGTCCGCGACGCCTTCTACCTGCTCGGGTTCCTCGAGCGCCACCGCGGCGATCACCGCCAGGCGCTGGGCCACTACGACAAGGCCCTGGCCCACGGCCGGGGAGGCATGGCGATCCACCGGGACATGGCCGACTGCTACCTGCGGCTCCGTGACCTGGACAAGGCCAACGAGCACATCTCGATCGCGCAGGAGAAGCAGCCGGACAACAAGTTCCTCGTCGACCTGAAGATCCAGATCGCCTGCCTGCGCCGGGACCGGGAGACGGCCAGGCGGCTGCTGTTCCGGCTCGCCGACATCGAGAGCGACATCTACGTCTGCCATCGCACTTCGCGGGTCGAGTACGCCTTCGGCTCCTACGAGTCCGCCTACGAGTTCGCGAAGATGGCCGTCGAGAAGTCCGCCCACCCCCCGTTCGAGGTCCTGGCGAACTACGCCTGGTGCGCGATCCTCACCTCCCGCCGTGCCGAGGCCGAGGCGACGCTGGACCGGCTGGACCGCAGCTACAAGCAGCAGAAGCACGACATCAGAGCGGGACTCAGGGCACGGCTCGCCATCATGGCGCAGGACTACGAGCGGGCACTCGACTACGCCGGCACGTTCCGCAACCCCGGCCGCCCCGTACACCTGTCGATCAAGCGCGACGCGCTGCGCGGGCTGGTGGAGAGCGTCACGATGTCCGGTTCCCGGCTGGTCGAGCTGGGGGAGGAGGTGAAGCGGCTCGAGGACCGGCTCTCCGGGGAGGAGGCGGATTTCGACCTGGACTCCTAGGGGGGGCCGGAGCCGCGAGCGCCTCCGCACGGCGGCGGCGCATGCGTCGGGGCACCCGCCGCAGACCGGACGCGCCGAGACCGCCGAGGCCGACCTGTGGTCGGACTTCCCTGTCCGGGGCGCTCAGCCGGTAGGCTGTAGCCGCTCCGCAGCAGGTGAGGCGGGGCGAGGGTGGGTTGCCCGAGCGGCCTAAGGGAACGGTCTTGAAAACCGTCGTGGCAGCGATGTCACCGTGGGTTCAAATCCCACACCCACCGCCGATGGCGAAGGTCCCCGACCGGGAGGAACCGGTCGGGGACCTTCGTGCGTCCCGGGGGCCGTGGCGGGGCGGGGTCAGGAGTGGTTGCGGGCCGGGGGGTTGTTGAGGCAGAGCGCGATGTTGCGCACGGCCGCCGTGAGTTCCTCGATGACGCGGGCCGCCTGCTCCGCGTTGTGGAAGGCCGGGCGGTCGGTCAGGGTGCGGCTCAGCTCCTCCGCGGCCCGGACCGCGTGACCCGCGGGACCCGGGTCCGCGGCGGGGGCCGGGTAGGAGTCGGACACCGGATAGGGGTCGGGTGTCGGGTACGGGTCGGACACCGGATAGGGGTCGGGCGTCGGGTACGGGTCGGGCGCCGAGTAGGCGTCGAGTGCCGGGTACGGGTCGGAGTAGGGCTCCGGGTCCGGGCGGTAGCCCTCGAAGGAGGGCGAGAAGGTGCCGGAGCCCGTCGTCCCCGCCGTGAGGGCGGCGTGCGCCTCCTCCCCCGCGCGGGGGGCCGTGGACAGCAGGAGGGCGTGCGAGGCCGGCAGCGGGGCCTGGGGCTGCGGGGCCTGGGCGTGCGGGACGTGCGCGTGCGGGACGTGCGCCTGTACGGGCTGAGGGGACTGCGCGGCGTGCACAGCCTGCGCGGCGTGCACGACCTGCGCCGCTTGTACGGACTGCGGGGGCTGCGGGGCCTGGGGCTGGGCCTGCGGCCCCTGCGGGGGCTGCGGCGGGGACTGGCGGGCCCGGGGGAGCACGAAGTGGTCGAACCCCGGGAAGGCCGACGTGCCGGGGCGTACGGCCGGCGGCTCGTACTCCTGCTGCCACTGCGCGCGGTAGCACTCCACCTGGTCCTCGCAGGAGGAACGCGCGTGGAAGACCGCCGTGTCCTCGCCCAGGTCCGGGTACCAGAGGTTGGGGCCCGGGAAACGGACCGTCCGCATGCGGGGCTTGATCTGTTCGGCGCACCCCATGCAGCAGCCCTTCGGCACCAGGAACGGGATGCCGCCGCTCTGCTCCGGCCGGCGCGGCCCCTCCTCGCGCGGGTACTCCCCGTGGTGGCAGGGCGGCAGTTCGCCGCAGGCGCGGCAGACCGCGTAGTGCTCGGGGAGGACCTGCCAGTCCTGGCTGGCGGGGGCGCACCAGTGCTTCGGCGCGGACCGGGGCAGGTTGTCGTTGCGCAGCACGAGGACCACCGGGCGCTTGTAGAACTCCGCGCGCTCCGGGGCCGGTTTGACCGCCTGGTTGTTGGCCCGCCGCAGCTCGTTGGCGTGCCACCACAGCTCCACGTGGTCGCGCCAGGCCTTCTCGTACGCCTCCGGCCAGTGGTCGCCGGGGTACCCGGTGATCTCCAGGACGCGCCAGGCCTGCCGGTCGAGTACGACGATGGAGCCGGCCCGCAGTCGCAGATGAGTTCCCTCGCCGCCCTCGTCCGGCCAGTCATGGCGGCCGATGCTGGTGGGCTGGTCAGGGAGCCACCTGCGAACCTGCATGACACGCTCCTCGGCAACGAAACTTCGTAGTTTCAACTGGGGCAGTAAGTGACATTCTGAACAATTTAGGCGTCTGCTTGGGGTTAGACACGCGCACGTCGCAGATCCGTGAGAGCCGGAAACACCTTTCCCACCGGCTATTTCACCCGCCGTGACCGACCTCGCCCGGATTCGCGGCCTTCGTCGTCACGGCGGCCCCGTACCCGTTCCGGGGGCTTCCGACGCCCACCCGTACGTGTGACGCCGCCTCGGCCCGTGTCATCCCGTACGTATGCATTGCTCCGCATATCGGGCCGTTCGCCGTCTTCCGGAGGTGGTTCGGGGGTGGAGGGGTGGTAATGGCGGTGCCGTTCCACGAGGGGCGGCGTAGGGTCCGGAGGTCTTCGGGACTCCTCCGGGAGTCCTCCGGAAGACGGGAGTGTGGGATGCGGATCGTGCTCGTCCGGGGGGACATCACCGCCGAGGCGGCGGACGCGGTGGTCAACGCCGCGAACTCCTCGCTGCTCGGGGGCGGCGGGGTCGACGGGGCCGTCCACCGGAAGGGCGGGCCGGAGATCCTCGCCGCCTGCCGGGAACTGCGCCGCTCGCACTACGGCAAGGGGCTGCCGACCGGACGGGCCGTGGCGACCACGGCGGGGCGGCTGCCCGCCCGGTACGTGATCCACACGGTGGGGCCGGTCTGGTCGCGGGACGAGGACCGCTCGGAACTGCTGGCCTCCTGCTACCGCGAATCCCTGCGGGTGGCCGACGAGTTGGGGGCGCGCACGGTCGCCTTCCCGGCCGTCTCCACCGGGATCTACGGCTGGCCGACGGCGGACGGCGCCCGGATCGCCGTGGAGACGGTGCGGGCGGCCCGTACCGAGGTCGAGGAGGTGCGCTTCGTGCTCTTCGACGAGACGGCGCACCAGGCCTTCGAGGCAGCCGTGGGGGACGTGGGGGACGTGGGGGACGTGGGGGACGTGTAGGGCGTGGGTGGCGCAGGGGACGTCTCCCGGGGGGCCGGAGCCGTGTCCGGGCCGAAACGTGAATTCCTCCGCTCCCGCGAGCCGCTTCCTTTCTCGTGCCGACCGGGTTTATCCCGCTGTCCTCACGCTTGCGGGGGAACGTCCGCTCCGAGGCGGTTCGCCGGGGATTCCGTGGGCAACTCTGCATTCGCGACGTCGAGCACGACGACTGGGGCGGCGGGCCAACTGCCCCGGAAACACACACATTTCGGTCCCGCCCCACGCTTCACGTATTCGGCGGAGCTCCCAGGAGCTCCCGGTCCCCATCACCCGGTTCCCCTCTCTCAGCTCTCGACCCTCGACCCTCGGCTCTCGACCCTCGGCTCTCGGTATCCAGGTTCCCGGAGGAACAGACATGGCAAGCATCCCCACCGCCCGTGCGACCGTCGCCCTCGCCGTGCTCTCCCGGCCGAACGGCACGGTCGGTGCGCACGGCGCCGGCTTCACCCACATCGCCCAGTCCGGCCCGGTGCTCGCCTTTCCCCCGTGGCGGTGACCGGGGACAGCGCAGACCGGCCCGGCGGGGGGCTGCACGGCAGTGTGAACGACGGCCCGCACGGCGGTACTTCGATGCCGGCGTGCGGGCCGCCGAGGCACCGGGCGCGGGACCGGGGTTCCCACGTACGGGTCGTTCCCCGGTGCGTACGGCCGAGGCGGCGGCCCCAGCGGTGGCCGGGCGCGGCGGGCGGCCCTTCACTCGCGTCATGAGCACAAGCGCCCCGCCCCGGCCCACCACGACCTCCGCACCGGTACGTTCGCGGTCCGCGTCCCCCTTCACCGGGGTGCGGGCCGTGGTCGCCGTCCTGATGGCGGCGGTGGCCGGGACGGCCCTCCTCGACGCCCCGGCACCGACCGCCGTCCCGCCCCCGACCCCGACCCCGGCCGCCACGACAGCGGCGGCGGCGGAAGCCGTGAGTACCGCAGCCGCCCCCGGCGCCCCCGCCGCCTCCACCCCCGTCCACTTCACCGGCAAGGCCTTCGACACCTGCGAGGCGCCCTCCGTCGAGACGATGAGGGCCTGGCGCGGTTCGCCGTACGGGGCCGTCGGGATCTACTTCGCCGGGCGGGGCCGGGGCTGCCCCGGCCAGCGGGAGCTCGGTCCCGACTGGGTCGCCTCGGTGCAGGCCATGGGCTGGCGGCTGCTCCCCGTCTTCGTCGGCTCCCAGGCGCCGTGCGTCGAGGCCCCCGCCAAGAAGCCCTTCGCCATCGGCTCCGACCCCTGGGGCCAGGGCACCCGGGAGGCGGGCGACGCGGTGCGGGCCGCGCGGGCCCTGGGCCTGGGCACGAGCAGTCCGCTCTACCTCGACATCGAGTCCTACCGGCGCGGTGACGCGCCGTGCGCCGCGACCGCCCTCTCCTTCGTTCGCGCCTGGAACCGCGAGGTACGCCGCCTCGGCTACCTCCCCGGCTTCTACAGCAGCGCGGACACCGGCGTGCGGGACATCGAGGCGCAGCGGAAGGCCGGCACGGCGGACCTGCCGGCCGTGATGTGGTTCGCGCGCTGGCTGGGGAAGCCCGCGCTGGCCACCGAGGCCGCGCTGGCCCCGGCGGCCTGGACGCCGCACGCCCGGATCCACCAGTACGCGGGCAACGTCGCCGAGTCGTACGGCGGCCACCGCCTCGTGATCGACCGCAACGCCGTGGACGCCCCGGTCGCCCGCCTCGCCACCGCGCGCGCGGGCGCCTCCTCCTCCGTCCGCACCCCCTCCCCCGCCGCGACGGGGGCCCCGGCCCGACCCTGACCCGGGTCTCGGGGGCCTCCACCCAGAGGAGGTCCGGGTGTCCCCACCCCTACAACCTGAGGCGGACGGCGGTTCGGGACCTGGGGCCGATCCGCCGGACCCCCGCCGCTCCTAGCGTGGAGCCATGACTCCGCCACCCTCTGGCCCCGTCTGCGCCGGTGCCTCGCAGTACGCGTCGTACACGACCTTCTCCTCGTACGTACGGGCGCGTGGGCCCGTACTCCTGCGCACCGCCCGCTCCCTGACCGCCAACCCCTCGGACGCGGAGGACCTCCTCCAGACCGCGCTCGCCAAGACCTTCGTGGCCTGGGAGCGCATCGAGGACCACCGCGCCCTGGACGGTTACGTCCGCCGGGCGCTGCTGAACACCCGCACGTCGCAGTGGCGCAAGCGCAAGGTCGACGAGTTCGTGTGCGAGGAGCTGCCCGAGCCGGCCGGCCTCCCGTCGCCCGACCCGGCCGAGCGGCAGGCGCTGCACGACGCCATGTGGCGCGCGGTGCTCAAGCTGCCGGAGCGGCAGCGCCAGATGGTGGTCCTGCGGTACTACGAGGACCTCAGCGAGGCCCAGACGGCCGAGGTGCTCGGGGTGTCGGTCGGCACGGTCAAGAGCGCGGTGTCCAGGGCGCTCGGCAAGCTCCGCGAGGACCCGGAGCTGACCCCGGTGAGGTGAGGAACCGCCCCGTACGCGCCCCGCCCTCCTCCCGTCGCCAGCGATCACTGGCAATTTCCGTACTCCCGGGTAGTGACATACCGCGCGGTACGTGCGCAGAATCTGCACACCCTTACTGCCACGTAGCGCCCACCGGGAGGACGCCCCGTGTACAGCACCATGCAGGACGTACAGCTGACCGTGAGCCGCATCCTCGAACACGGGATGAGGATCCACGGAAAGTCCACCATCACCACCTGGACGGGCGAGCCCGAGCCGCAGCGCCGCACGTTCGCTGAGACCGGCGCCCGCGCGCACCAGCTGGCCGGCGCCCTGCGCGACGAACTCGGCGTCACCGGCGACCAGCGGGTCGCCACCCTGATGTGGAACAACGCGGAGCACGTCGAGGCGTACTTCGCGATCCCCTCCATGGGCGCCGTCCTCCACACCCTCAACCTCCGCCTTCCCCCCGAGCAGCTGGTGTGGATCGTCAACCACGCCGCCGACCGGGTCGTGATCGTCAACGGCTCGCTGCTCCCCCTCCTCGCCCCGCTGCTCCCGCACCTGCCGACGATCGAGCACGTCGTCGTCACGGGCCCCGGCGACCGCTCGGTCCTGGCCGGCGCGGCCCCGCGCGTGCACGACTACGAGGAGCTGATCGCCGGCCGCCCGACCACGTACGACTGGCCGGAACTGGACGAGCGCTCGGCCGCGGCCATGTGCTACACCTCCGGCACCACCGGCGACCCGAAGGGCGTCGTCTACTCCCACCGCTCGATCTACCTGCACTCGATGCAGGTGAACATGGCCGAGTCGATGGGCCTCACCGCCAAGGACACGACCCTAGTCGTGGTGCCCCAGTTCCACGTCAACGCGTGGGGCCTGCCGCACGCCACCTTCATGACCGGCATCAACATGCTCATGCCGGACCGCTTCCTCCAGCCGGCCCCGCTCGCCGACATGATCGAGCGCGAGAGGCCGACCCACGCGGCGGCCGTCCCCACCATCTGGCAGGGCCTGCTCGCCGAGGTCACCGCCAACCCGCGCGACCTCTCCTCCATGGCCCAGGTCACCATCGGCGGCGCGGCCTGTCCGCCCTCCCTCATGGAGGCGTACGACAAGCTCGGCGTCCGCCTCTGCCACGCCTGGGGCATGACCGAGACCTCCCCGCTGGGCACGATGGCCCACCCGCCGGCCGGCCTCACCGCCGACGAGGAGTGGCCCTACCGCGTCACCCAGGGACGTTTCCCCGCCGGCGTCGAGGCGCGGCTCGTCGGCCCCGGCGGCGAGCACCTGCCCTGGGACGGCGAGTCGGCCGGCGAGCTGGAGGTGCGCGGCACCTGGATCGCGGGCGCTTACTACAGCGGCACCGACGGCGAACCGCTCCGCCCCGAGGACAAGTTCAGCGAGGACGGCTGGCTCAAGACCGGCGACGTCGGCGTGATCAGCGCCGACGGCTTCCTCACCCTCACCGACCGCGCCAAGGACGTCATCAAGTCCGGCGGCGAGTGGATCTCCAGCGTCGAGCTGGAGAACGCCCTCATGGCGCACCCGGAGGTCGCCGAGGCCGCCGTCGTCGCCGTGCCCGACGACAGGTGGGGCGAGCGCCCGCTCGCTACCGTCGTCCTCAAGGAGGGCTCGACGGCGGACTACGAGACGCTGAAGGCCTTCCTCGCCACGGAGGGCGGCATCGCCAAGTGGCAGCTGCCGGAGCGCTGGGCGGTCGTGCCGGCGGTGCCGAAGACGAGCGTCGGCAAGTTCGACAAGAAGGTCATCCGCAAGCAGTACGCGCAGGGCGAGCTGGACGTGACCCGGCTGTCGTGACCGGGAACCGACGGAGGGGGAGGGCGCCCGGCGCCCTCCCCCTCCGTCGTGCCGGCTCGTACTAGTTGGTGCCGATCTTCGCGAGCAGGTCGACGATCCGGGCCTGGACCTCGGCGCTGTTCGCGCGCTCGGCGAGGAAGAGGACCGTCTCGCCGGAGGACAGCTTCGGCAGCTCCTCCTCGACGAGGTCGGCCGAGGTGTAGACGACGAGCGGGGTGCGGTTGAGCTGCCCGTTCGCCCGCAGCCAGTCGATGATCCCGGCCCGGCGGCGGCGCACCTGCATCAGGTCCATCACCACCAGGTTCGGCTGCGTCTGCGCGGCGAGCGTGACCGCCTCGGAGTCCGTGGCCGCCCGCGCCACCTGCATCCCGCGCCGCTCCAGGGTGGCCGCGAGCGCCTCCGCGATGTCCTCGTTCTCCTCGATCAGCAGGACCCGGGACGGGTGCTGCTCGCTGTCGCGCGGCGCGAGCGCCTTGAGGAGCACCGCCGGATCGGCGCCGTACGCCGCCTCGCGGGTCGCCTGCCCGAGCCCGGCCGCGAGCAGCACCGGCACCTCGGCGGCGACGGCCGCCTGGCGCAGCGACTGGAGCGCGGTGCGGGTGATGGGGCCGGTCAGCGGGTCGACGAAGAGCGCGGCCGGGAAGGCGGCGATCTGCGCGTCGACCTCCTCGCGGGAGTGCACGATCACCGGCCGGTAGCCGCGGTCGCTCAGCGCCTGCTGCGTGGAGACGTCGGGCGCGGGCCAGACGAGCAGCCGGCGCGGGTTGTCGAGGGGCTCCGGGGGCAGCTCGTCGTCGACGGGACGCGGGGCGGGCCGGTTGGCGACCTCAACCGCGCCGCCGGGACCGTCGAGCGGCTCGGGTCCTTCCGCGGAGCCCTCGGCGGGCGCTCCTATGGCGTACGCGCGGCCCTCGGACGCGGGCGGGGCGGGGGCGGCGGGGGGAGCGAGCGGGGCGAGCCCCGGCGCGGCCCCGGCCTCCGTCCGGGTCCGAGCCCGATCCTGTGCCCGCGGGTGCGGCTCGGCCCCGGTCCCGGCCGGTGCGGGGAGCGCCGCCGGGGCCGGCGGATCGACCTCGGGCGGGGTGGCGAGCCTGCGCCGCCGCCCGGAGCCGTTGGAGGGCGCGGTGCCCGCACCGGACGCGGTGGGCACACCGGGGGCGACGGACACACCGGGCGCGGCCGGGGCCGCCGGATGAGCCGGAGCGGCCGGGGCCGGTGCCGGGACGGGGGGAACGAAGGGGACGCCCTGCCCGAGGGTCCGGACGCTGAACGCCCGCCCCTGGGTCGACTCCCGCGACATCGGCAGCTCGGGCGGCAGCGGTACGGAGCCGGTGCCGGTCCCCGCGCCGACGCCGTTGCCGGACTGCGGCCGCGGCGACGGCTGCTGGGACTGCTCCGGCCGCGGAGGCGCGACGGCCCGGCGCCGCCCGGTCGGCTCGACGGCCGGGGGTACGGACGCGGATGCGGCAGCGGGCACGGCCACGTGCACGGAGGCGTCGGGCGCCTCGGCCGGCAGCGGTGCCCGGGCCGGGACGTGGGGGTGGGGCTGCGGCGGCGTGTGGTCCGCGCCCGGGACACCCCGTACGGCCTCGTGCTGTCCCTCGTCGGAGACCGGCGGCGGACCGGCCGCGGGAGCGGCGGGCAGCGGCACTTCGCGGTCGGCGTCGGCGGGCGGCAGCGCGAACGGGGTCCGGGGTCCGGCCTCGGCCGCGGCCGCCCGCTCCTGCGCGGCGGCCAGCGCGCGCCGACGGCGCCCGCTCGGCCGGTCCGGTGCCTCCTCGGAGGCGACGGCCGGCAGGGCCAGGGCGGAGACGGGGGAGGGAGCGGACCCGGGGCCGGGTCCGGGGATGCCCGAGGGGTCGACGGCGACGCCCTGCGGCGGCACGGCCGCGCCGAGCGCGGCACGCCCCTGCGCCCCTTCGGCCGCGGTCACGACGGAACCCTCGGCGGGCCGTCCCCGACGGCGCCCGGTGGGCTCGACGGGCGGGGCGGCCGGGACGGGGATCCCCGGGGAGGCGGGCGCGTTCTGCTGGGCCGGGATCAGGTCGGCCGCGTCGGACCCTCCCGTACGGGCACGGCGCCGTCCGCCGGGACCGGCGCCGACCGAGGCGTCGCCCCCGTCCGCGACCGCGCTCTCCAGGAAGGCGTCCGTCGAGCCGCGCCGGGCCCGCCGCCGCCCCCCGCCGGGAGCCTCCGCGTCCGGCCCCGCGTCCGTGGCGCCCGGGGTCTCGGCGATCGGTGCCGAGGCCTGCGCGGGCAGGGCGAGGGCCTCCCGGCCGTCCGCCCGCCCGGCGTCCCGGGGCGCGGGCGCGGGGACCGTGCCCCGGCCCGTACCGACCGGCACTTCGAGGACGTACGCGCCGCCGCTCGTGCCCGGCACCTCGTGGGTCTGCACGACTCCGCCGTGCGCCGCCACGATCCCGCGCACGACGGGCCCGTGGACCGGGTCGCCGCCCGCGTACGGGCCGCGGACCTCGATCCGCACGACGTCGCCGCGCTGGGCCGCCGCGACGACGATCGTGGAGTCCGCGAGCCCGGCGCCCGCGACGGCGGCCCGGTTCCTGCCGGTCGCGTCGACGCCCGCGACGTCCGCGACGAGGTGCGCGAGGGCGGTCGCGAGCCGGACCGGGTCCACCTCGGCCTCGATGGGCGGGGTGTGCACGGCGAACTGCGCGCGGCCGGGGCCGATGAGCTCGACGGCCCCGTCGATGCCGGCCGACACGACCCCGTCGAGGAGCGTGACGTGCTTGTCGAGCTCCTCCGCGCCCGCGTCGAGGCGCTGGTAGCCCAGGACGTTGTCCACGAGCGCCGTCATCCGGGCGTACCCGGCGGCGAGGTGGTGCAGCACCTGGTTGGCCTCGGGCCACAGCTGCCCGGCGTCGTCGGCGGCGAGGGTGCCCAGCTGGGTGCGCAGCTCCTCCAGGGGGCCGCGCAGCGACTCGGCGAGGACGGCGGTCAGCTGCTCGTGGCGGGCGGCGAGCGAGGCGTAGCGCTCCTGCTGCGCCTCCCGTTCCGCCGCCGCCCGCTCGGCGCGGTCGGCGAGCTCGGCGGCGTGCTGCTCGGCGAGCTGCTCGTACGGCCTGCGGTCGGTGAAGGTCATCACCGCGCCGACGAGCTGGTCCCCGTCCCGCACCGGAGCGGTCGTCAGGTCGACCGGGACGCGGTCGCCCTTCTTCGTCCACAGCACCTGGCCGCGGACGCGGTGCTTGCGGCCCGACTTGAGGGTGTCCGCGAGCGGCGACTCCTCGTACGGGAAGGGCTCGCCGTCGCCCCGCTTGGCGAGGATCAGCGGGTGCAGCTCCCGGCCGCCGAGCTCGCCGGCGCGGTGGCCGAGGATCTGCGCGGCGGCGGGGTTCACGAGGACGACCCGGCCGTCGGTGTCCGTGCCGACGACGCCCTCGGAGGCGGCGCGCAGGATCATCTCGGTCTGCCGCTGCGAGCGGGCGAGTTCGGCCTCGGTGTCGAGGGTGCCGGTGAGGTCCCGCACGACCAGCATGAGCAGCTCGTCGCCGGTGTAGCCGCCGTACGAGTCGTAGGCCTCGCGGCCGTCCTCCAGGCTGGCGCTGGTCACCTCGACGGGGAACTCGCCGCCGTCGGTGCGGCGGGCGACCATCCGGGTCGGCTTGGTGCGGCCGTGCTCGTCGGTGTTGTCCGGGCGGCGCATGGAGCCCGGGATGAGCCGCGAGTCGAAGTCGGGCAGCAGGTCGAGGAGGCCGCGCCCGACGAGGGCGGTGCCGGGCGTCTCGAACATGCCGAGGGCGATGGTGTTGGCGTTGACGACCGTGCCGTTGCAGTTGACGAGCACGAGGCCGTCGGGAAGGGCGTCGAGTATGGCTGCGAGGCGAGCAGCGCCTCGAGATGGCCTGCTGCTCACGACGACGCTTCCTCCCTGACGCACTGCACGCGCTTGGCCTGTCGACCGGCCGGCCCCATCTTGCCCCTCGGGTCGCGGCCTGTCACTGGAGGGAGTCTAAGGGAGCCTCCGGCCGACACTCCCGGACGTCGCCCCCGACCGCCGTCCCCACACGGCATCTCCGCACGTCATCCCCGGACACCGGTCCCGAACGTCACCCCGAGGTCACCGCCGGACAAGGGGAAGGACAGGCTCCAGATTCTCCCAGCGGTCGATCTCGCAGCCGTTCGCGCGGGAGAACCGGGCGTCGACCTCGCGGCCCCGCCAGGTGCCGGTCACCCGGGCGAGGACGGGCCCGCCGTACACCTGTGCGCACGGCCGGCCCTCGGGGACCGGCAGGAACGGGTCCTCGTCCGCCGCCGCGAGCCGCTCCAGGCGCTCGCAGGCGCGCGCGGCGGCCGGGTGGTCGCCGCCGGGCCGGTCGCCGCACGTCAGCTCGAAGGTGCCGTCGGCCTCGGGGTGGCCGCTCCGGGAGATCGCCACGGTCAGGGCGTCGGGCGCCGGCGCGGGGAACAGCGACAGCGGCGGCAGGGGGCCGAGGCCGACGGTCCCGGCGGCGGCGGTGGCGAGGGTCGCGAGGGCGATACGGCGCAGCATGCGGATCTCCAGGAGCGCGGGTGCACGACGGACACGACGGACACGGGCGCACGGCGCGCCCGACCGGTCTAACGCTCCGGACCCGGCGGCGTTGCGCGGCGGCGAGGCGGAGGGGAGTGCGCCGGGCGGGCGCGCGGGCTCGTACGCGCGCCGGCGGGCTTTGCCCTGGACCCCGGAGGGCTAGTACGGTGAGAATCGATTGGTGACAGCCGGTTCGCCTGTGTCATCATCTGCACGCACCACTCGCGCATGCGTGAGGTGCATGGAGGCGTCGCCTAGTCCGGTCTATGGCGCCGCACTGCTAATGCGGTTTGGGTCTTAAAGCCCATCGAGGGTTCAAATCCCTCCGCCTCCGCCCCACACCGAAGCCCCGGCCCCCAGGCCGGGGCTTCGGCCGTTCCCGGGAGTCGCCCCGTACCCCCCTCGTCATGGCGTTTTCGCAGGTCACAAGGGGTGGGGCAATCGGATTTCACATGACGGCGGCAGTCATGTAATGTTCTTCCTGTCGCCGCGAGCGGGTCGAAAGACCGGGGAGCGAAGACAAAAACTGAAAAACAAGCACTCGTAGCTTAACGGATAGAGCATCTGACTACGGATCAGAAGGTTGCAGGTTCGAATCCTGCCGAGTGCACACAGACAAGAGGCCCGGACGAGAGTCCGGGCCTCTTGCGTTGGGCGGAGTGTCCGCCCGTGCTGCCCGGCCGTGGGGAGGGGCGGCGTGTTCGGTCGAGGGGGGCGTGTGAAGTTCAGAGCCGGAGTGGCGGGCCTGGCGGTTGTGGTGCTGGCGGCGTCGGCGGGGTGCGGGGCTCCGAAGGACGGGGCCGCGCAGGACGCGGTGGGGTCGACACCGACGAGCACCGCGTCGGCGAGCACCGCGCCGACGAGTGCCGCATCGAAGGGTGCCGCGCCGACGAGCACCACGACGGCGGCGGAGAGCGCGTCCCTCCCCTCCGCGGAGATGCAGGGGCGGTGGTGGACGTGGGCGGCCACGGAGCCCGAGGCGACCAACCCCGTCGCCGACACGGACGGAAGCGCGTGCGCGCGCAACCAGCCGGACGACGTGTGGTTCCTGGCCGGCACTTTCGGCGGTCGGGCCAAGCGCGCGTGCGAGGTTCCCGGCGGCCGTCCGGTCGTCGTGCCCGTCGTCAACCGGGTCGGGGACGGCCGGACGTGCGCGGACTTCATGAGCACCGCGCGGGGGACCGTGGTCCTCGACGGCGAGCCGGTGGAACCGGAGCGCCACGAGGACGACTCGATCCTGGTGGAAGGCGCCCCGGGCAACCCGGTCACCGGGGAGGAAGGGCGCTTCACGGCTACCGGGTGCGGCCTCTGGGTGCGGCTGCCGTCCCTGGCTCCCGGAGCGCACACCCTGAAGGTCACCGGACGATCGGGCGACTTCTCCACCGGCGTGGACTACGCGTTGACCGTCGTCGCCCCCTAGGGGGTGCCTTGTCGATCGGGCCGGGCCGTCCCGGGGACGTCCCGTGCGTCGAGCTCGCCGGAAGGCCGCCGGAGGTCCGGAAGCGAGCGGTTGGAACCGGTTCCGACGCCGGTGGGGGTTAAGGTCGAGTGATCGTTCTTTCATCGCACAGGGGGTAGGACCATGGCGCTCTTCGGGAACGCGCACGCGATCGATCCGGCGCAGGCGCAGCAGGACTTCGCGCGGCTGCTCGGACCGGGGGAGCAGGTGCACGCCGCGTACCTGCTGATACGGGACACGATCTTCTTCACCGACCGGCGGCTCGTGCTCGTCGACAAGCAGGGCATCACCGGCAAGAAGGTCGAGTACCACTCGATCCCGTACCGGAGCATCACCCACTTCGCCGTCGAGACCGCCGGCACCTTCGACCTCGACGCCGAGCTGAAGATCTGGATCTCGGGCAGTCAGCTGCCCGTGCAGAAGACCTTCACCAAGGGGGTCGACATCTACGAGGTGCAGGCGATCCTCACGCAGTTCGTCGCCAAGTAGTCGGCGCGCAAGGGGAGGGTCCTCGGGAGAAATCCCCGAGGACCCTCCCCTTTTGGGTGAACCCGTCTTATTTGCATGTCAGTTGAATATGCCTTCGGACTAGCTTGCGAGGCGGAGGTGATGATCGATGGACGCGATCGACATCGATGACGTGGTGTACGCCGCCACCGGGGAGCGCCTGCGGAGGCTGACGGCGTCGGACGGGGCCCACTGGTTCCCGGTGGTGGACGTGGCGAAACGGCTGGGGTACGCGGGGACGAGGGAGGCCCTGCGGACGGTGGCGCTGCCGGAGGAGTGCCTGGCGTCCGCGCGGGAGATCGCCGGCGACGAGGAGTTCCTCCGCCGGTGCGGGATCCGCGCGTCGACGCGGATGGTGAGCCTCCAGGGGCTCGTCCAGCTCGTCGGGGCGTGCCGGAGGCCGGAGGCCGGGCCGTTCCGGGCGTGGGTGGCCGAGGTCGTGGCGTCGGTCCAGCGGTACGGCGGGTACGGGCTCGAACCCTCGCCGGTGCACGGCGGGTTCCTCCTGCCGCCGGAGCTCGTCGACGTCCTCGTGCGCCTGGAGGGGCGGTTCGACGAGGGGGCCCTCGCGTCGGTCGAGCGGGTCGAGTACGCGGAACTGCTCCGCGAGACCCGGCAGAGCCTCTCCAGGGTCGCCGACTCCCTCGAACGGCTCGCCGTGCCCCGCCAGCGCACCGGCTCCGCCGTCGCGCTCAGCCCGCAGGAGCTCGTCGAGTCCTGGGCCATCACCGGGGACGTGCGGACGGTCGCCAGCTTCCTGGCCCCCGGGCTCGTCCGGGGCGGGGTGCGCTACCGGCACCAGGACGTCACCCGCCGCACCGGCCTCTCCGGCGAGCGCGTCCGCGACTGCGTACGGCTCCTCCTCGAACGCGGCTGCATGCGGGAGGTCGGAGGGCCCGACCCGGACGGGACCCGGATCTACGTCCTGCCCTGAGTCCCGGGCGGGGCTCTGTTCGGTGCCCCGTTCTCGGGCGGGGCGGTGTCGGGGCCGGGCGTGGCGGAGACTGGACGTCCGAGCGGATCGGGGAGGCGTGGGCGTGGAGTGGCGGTGCCGGGGGATCACCTGGAACGGCGGAGTGCCGGGGCTGCGGTGGCAGGGCGGGAAGGTCAGCGCGCTCGCGTACGGGCAGCCGCTCGCCTTCCGCGCCGTCGGGGTACGGCGCTGCC
This sequence comes from Streptomyces sp. NRRL F-6492, assembly GCF_001280125.1. Lineage (GTDB taxonomy): Bacteria > Actinomycetota > Actinomycetes > Streptomycetales > Streptomycetaceae > Streptomyces. The sequence goes on along the minus strand of NZ_LGEG01000001.1, from coordinate 36,418 downwards.
CGGGGGCCCGGGGCAACCCCTGCCCCCTGACGGCCGCCGTCCCCGGCCGGGCCACCGGAGGGCGGTGCGCGGAGTGCGCCCGGCTCGACCGGGCCCACTCGGTCGCGGCCGACACCGTCGCGGACGACCCCCAGCCGTACCGCGTCTACCTGGCCTGGTTCGGGCCCGGCATGACCAAGGTGGGGATCACCGCCGAGGCCCGGGGCGAGGCCCGGCTCCTGGAACAGGGGGCCGTCGCGTTCAGCTGGCTCGGCCGGGGGCCGCTGATGGCCGCCCGGCGCACCGAGGAGGTCCTGCGGCAGGCGCTCGGCGTGCCCGACCGGGTGGCGTACGAGCGCAAGCGGGCCGCCCGGCACGTCCTGCCGCCCGTCGCCGACCGGGCCCGGGAGGTCGAGGAGCTGTACCGGCGGGCCCGGCGGGTCGGCGGCTGGACCGAGACCCTGGAGCCGCTGGAGTTCGCCCCGCGCGACCACGCCGGGGCCTTCCGCCTCGACGGACTGCCGCCGCTCGCCGGCACGGTCACCGAGCTGACCGACGGCGGCACCGTCACCGGGCGGCTGCTCGCTGCCGCCGGCCCCGACCTGCACCTCCTCGCCCCCGACGGGCGCTGCCTCGCCCTCGACACCCGGCTCATGGGCGGATGGGCCCTTCACAAGGCGGGCGCGGAGGAGGGCTTCACCGTGCCGGTGACGGCGGCGGCTCCCGCGAGCGACCCCGACGAGCAGGGGGAACTCTTCTGAAGCGGCCTTCCCGACGGGTTCCTCCGACCTGCTTCCCCGGCGGGCCCCTCCTGGACCCGGAGGCCCCTCCCGAAGGGCTTTCGCGGTCGCCGGACCCGCTTCGTAAAGTCTTGGATCCCTTTGGACGGGGGCCGTGGACATCCCGGCCCGGCCCCCGCGAGGGTGATCGCATGACCCCGAAACTGGTGGCGGGCATCGAACCGCCCTACTACACCGCTGTCTTCACCTCGGTCCGGCCCGACGAGCCCGAGGGCTACGCCGAGACCGCCTCCCGGATGCGGGAGACCGTCGAGGGGATTCCCGGCTACCTCGGTTACGAGTTCGCCCGGACCCCCGGCGGCATCGGCATCACCATCGCCTACTTCCGCGACCTGGAGTCCCTCGACGCCTGGCGCCTCCACACCGCGCACCAGGAGGCCAAGGCGTACGGGCGGGAGCACTGGTACGACAGTTACAGCGTCCACATCGGCAGGGTCGAGCGGAGTTACAGCTATGAGCGCGCATGACGGGACGGACGAGGCGGTCGGTGTCGCCGACGTTCCCGCGCTCCTCGCGCGGCTCGGGATCCCCGGACTCGTGGACGTGCACACGCACTTCATGCCGCAGAACGTCCTCGACAAGGTCTGGGCCTACTTCGACGCCGTCGGTCCGCTGACCGGTCTGGAGTGGCCCATCACCTACCGCGAGGAGGAGGAGCGCAGGATCGCCCTCCTGCGCGGATTCGGGGCGGTCGCCTTCACCGCGATGCTCTACCCGCACAAGCCCGGCATGGCCCCCTGGCTGAACTCCTGGGCCGCCGACTTCGCCGCCCGCACCCCGGACTGCCTGCACACCGCGACCTTCTTCCCCGAGCCGGGAGTCGACGGGTACGTCCGCGAGGCGCTCGCCGCCGGGGCCCGCGTCTTCAAGGTGCACCTCCAGGTCGGAGGATTCGACCCGAACGACGAACGGATCGACGGCGCCTGGGGGAGCCTCGCGGACAGCGGCACCCCCGTCGTCGTCCACTGCGGTTCCGGGCCCGCTCCGGGGAACTTCACCGGCCCCGGCCCCATGGGACGGCTGCTCGCCCGTCACCCCCGGCTGCGGGTGATCGTCGCGCACATGGGGATGCCCGAGTACGGGGACTTCCTCTCCCTGGCCGAGCGGTACGAGGGCGTCCACCTCGACACCACCATGGCGTTCACCGACTTCAGCGAGCGGCTCGCGCCCTTCCCCGAGCAGGAGCACAAGCGGCTGCTCGACCTCGGCGACCGGATCCTCCTCGGCTCGGACTTCCCCAACATCCCGTATCCGTACGCCCATCAGCTCCACGCCCTCGAACGCCTCGGGCTCGGGGACGACTGGCTCCGGAAGGTGCTGTACGAGAACGGCGCCGCGATGTTTCACGTGAAACCGGCTCGTTGAGCCCCAGGACGTTCCGTTTCACGTGAAACCACCCCCTGTGGTCGACGCCTGCGGTCGTTTCTCAGGGAATTCACAGGAAAGGAAAAGGGGCCTTTCAGCGGCGGCGGTCAGCGTGGGACCCATGACCGTCACCCCGCACCGCACGAGCAACCGCCCCGGCACCCGCGCCGACATGCTCCGCGCCGACGGGACCGCCGTCCGGGTCCTCGTCGTCGACGACGAGGCCTCGCTCACCGAACTGCTCTCCATGGCCCTGCGCTACGAGGGCTGGCAGGTCATGAGCGCCGGGGACGGAGCCGCCGCCCTGCGTTCCGCGCGCGAGTTCCGGCCCGACGCCGTGATCCTCGACATGATGCTGCCCGACGTCGACGGGCTGAGCCTGCTCGGCTCGATCCGGCGCGAGCTGCCCGACGTACCGGTGCTCTTCCTGACGGCGAAGGACGCCGTGGAGGACCGGATCGCCGGGCTCACGGCGGGCGGCGACGACTACGTGACCAAGCCCTTCAGTCTGGAGGAGGTGGTCGCCCGGCTGCGCGGCCTCATCCGCAGGTCCGGAGCCGCGCAGGCCCGCAGCGAATCGCTGCTCGCGGTCGGGGACCTGACCCTGGACGAGGACAGTCATGAGGTCACCCGGGGCGGCGACTCGATCCACCTCACGGCGACCGAGTTCGAGCTGCTGCGCTACCTCATGCGCAATCCGCGCCGGGTGCTCAGCAAGGCGCAGATCCTCGACCGGGTCTGGTCGTACGACTTCGGCGGCCAGGCCAATGTGGTCGAGCTCTACATCTCCTACCTGCGCCGGAAGATCGACGCGGGGCGCTCCCCGATGATCCACACCCGGCGCGGGGCCGGCTATCTGATCAAGCCGGGGGAGTAGCGACCGGTGACCCGAGACGAACGGCCGCCCCGAGACGCACGGCCGTTCCGGGGCCCGTGGCCGTTCCGGGGCGCGCGGCGGCCGTGGTCGCTGCGGACCCGGCTCGTCGTGTCGGCGGTCGCGCTGATCGCGGTCGTCGCGGCCGTCATCGGCACGGTCACGACGATCGCGTTCCGCTCGTACCTGTACGACCAGGCCGACGAGCAGGTCCGGGGGCTCTCCCAGCGGGCCGCCGGGCCGCCGGTCGTCCTGCCCGTGCCCGACCCCGGCCGGGGCAGGGAGCCGTTCGCCTTCCTCGGCGGCCCGGGCGCCCCGATAGGGACCCTCGGCGCGGTCCTGACCGACGGCGAGGTCACCTCCGCCGGGTACTCCACGGAGGTGGCCGGGAGCAGCGGCACGGACGGGCCGAGGTTTCCCGTCAAGGAGCTGGACGCGGGCCAGCGGGCCGCCCTCGCCGCCGTCCCGCGCGACGGCGAGCCGCACACCGTCGAGCTGCCCGGCGGCCTCGGCTCCTACCGGGTCGCGTACGCGGAGGGCAGCCGCGGCACCTTCCTCACCGGCATCCCGCTCACCGAGGTCGACGACGCGCTCTCCACCCTCGTCCTGGTCGAGCTGAGCGTCACCGGTGCCGGGCTCGTCGCGGCCTCGCTCGCCGGGACCGTCCTCGTCGGAGTGGCCCTGCGCCCGCTGCGCCGGGTCGCCGCCACCGCCCGCCAGGTCGCCCGGCTCCCGCTGCACAGCGGCGAGGTGGCGCTCCACCAGCGGGTCCCGGAGACGGAGGCCGATCCGCGCACGGAGGTCGGCCAGGTCGGCGCGGCCCTCAACCGGATGCTCGACCACGTCCACTCGGCCCTCGACGCGCGCCAGCGGAGCGAGACCCGGGTCCGGCGGTTCGTCGCGGACGCCAGCCACGAGCTGCGCACCCCGCTCGCCTCGATCCGGGGGTACGCGGAGCTGACCCGGCGCGGCCACGAGGAGTGCGGGCCCGACACCCGGCACGCGCTCGGCCGGATCGAGTCGGAGGCGACCCGGATGACGGGCCTGGTGGAGGACCTGCTGCTGCTCGCCCGGCTCGACGCCGGACGCCCCCTCGCGGACGAACCCGTCGACCTCGTCGCCCTCGTCCTGGACTCCGTGAGCGACGCCCGCGCCGCCGGACCCGGCCACCACTGGAGCCTCGAACTCCCCGGGGACGGGACGGAGGCGGAGGTCCGGGGGGACGGCGCCCGGCTCCGGCAGGTGCTCCTCAACCTCCTCGCCAACGCCCGTACCCACACCCCGCCCGGCACGAAGGTCACCGCCCGCGTCCGCGCGGAGGGGCCGGACGCGCTCGTGGAGGTCGAGGACGACGGGCCCGGCATCCCGGACGCCCTCCTGCCCTCCGTCTTCGAACGGTTCGCGCGCGGCGACGCCTCCCGCTCCCGCACCGCCGGCTCCACCGGCCTCGGCCTCGCGATCGTCCGCGCGGTCGTCCTCGCCCACGGCGGCGGGGTGACGGTGGCCAGCGCCCCCGGCAGGACCGTCTTCACGGTCCGCCTGCCCACGGGCGCGAACCCGCCGGACGACGACTCACAGGCAGGGCACAGGCGCGGCACACAGCCGTGACAGCCGCCCCGGCGAGTGTCTGGGGCATGCGAACCCCAACGATCGCGCGGCCCGTGCCCGGTGCCCTGCCCGCCCGGGAACACCTGCCCGTGGACGTCGCCGGACGGCCCGTCCTGGACGTGGTGATCCCCGTCTACAACGAGGAGAAGGACCTGGAGCCGTGCGTCCGCCGGCTCCACGAGCACCTCTCCCGGACCTTCCCGTACGGCTTCCGCATCACCGTCGCCGACAACGCCTCCACCGACACGACGCCCGCCGTCGCCGCGGCCCTCGCCGGCGAGGTGCCCGAGGTGCGCTCCGTACGCCTCGAACAGAAGGGGCGCGGGCGGGCGCTGCGCACGGTGTGGTCGGCGTCGGACGCGCCCGTCCTCGCCTACATGGACGTCGACCTGTCCACCGACCTGAACGCGCTGCTCCCGCTGGTCGCGCCGCTCATCTCGGGCCACTCGGACCTGGCGATCGGCTCCCGGCTCTCCCGCTCCTCGCGGGTGGTGCGCGGCCCGAAGCGGGAGTTCGTCTCCCGCGCGTACAACCTGATCCTGCGCTCCTCGCTCGCGGCCCGGTTCTCGGACGCCCAGTGCGGGTTCAAGGCCATACGGCGCGAGGTCGCCGAGCGGCTGCTCCCGATGGTCGAGGACACCGGCTGGTTCTTCGACACCGAGATGCTGGTCCTCGCCGAGCGGGCCGGGCTGCGGATCCACGAGGTGCCGGTCGACTGGATCGACGACCCCGACTCGACCGTGCACATCGTGAAGACGGCGACGGACGACCTGAGGGGCGTCTGGCGGGTGGGGCGGGCCCTCGCGACCGGTTCGCTGCCGCTCGACCGGCTCGCCCGGCCGTTCGGGGACGACCCCCGGGACCGCGAACTCAGCGGCGTGCCGGGCGGTCTCGCCCGCCAGCTGGTCGGCTTCTGCGTGGTCGGGGTCCTGTCCACGCTCTTCTACCTGGCGCTGTACTCGGCCTTCCGGCTCGGCCTGGGCCCGCAGCCCGCCAACGCCGCCGCCCTCCTCGTCTCGGCCGTCGCCAACACGGCGGCCAACCGGCGCCTCACCTTCGGGGTGCGGGGCCGCGACCGGGCCGTCCGCCACCAGGCGCAGGGGCTCGTGGTCTTCGCCATCGGCCTGGCCCTGACCAGCGGTTCGCTCGCCGCCCTCGGCGCGGCGACCGGAGACCCGTCGCACTCCACCGAGCTGGCCGTCCTGATCGTCGCCAACCTCGCCGCGACCGTCCTGCGCTTCCTCCTCTTCCGGCTCTGGGTCTTCCCCGAGCGGGCCACCGCAAGGAACGAACGATGACCGCCCTGAACCCCGCGGCACCCGCCGCCCGGGGGAGCGACCGGCTCGCCCGCCTCCGGCGCGGGCGCGCCGAGGACGCCCCCTGGGTCCGGCCCGCCCTCCTCGGCCTGCTCGTCGTGACCGGCGCGCTCTATTTGTGGAACCTGAGCGCCTCCGGCTACGCCAACTCCTTCTACTCCGCGGCCGTCCAGGCCGGTGGGGAGAGCTGGAAGGCCTTCTTCTTCGGCTCCCTCGACGCGGCCAACGCCATCACCGTCGACAAGCCGCCGGCCGCGCTCTGGCCGATGGCGCTCTCCGTCCGCCTCTTCGGCCTCGGCTCCTGGCAGATCCTCGTGCCCGAGGTGCTCATGGGCGTGGCCACCGTCGGCGTCCTGTACGCGGCCGTCCGGCGCCGGTTCGGCGCGGGCGCCGGCCTGATCGCGGGCGTGGTCCTCGCGCTGACGCCGGTCGCCGCCCTGATGTTCCGCTTCAACAACCCGGACGCGCTGCTCGCCCTGCTCATGACGGTCGCCGTGTACGGGGTGCTGCGCGCCCTGGAGGACGGGCCGGGCGCGGCGAAGTGGCTCGTGTGGGCAGGCGCGGCCTTCGGCTTCGCGTTCCTGGCGAAGACCCTCCAGGCCTTCCTGATCCTGCCGCCGCTCGCCCTCGTGTACGCGGTGTGCGGGCCGGGCGGGATCGGGCGCCGGTTCGGCCGCCTCGCCCTCGCCGGGCTCGCGATGCTGGTCTCGGCGGGCTGGTGGGTGGCCCTGGTCGAGCTGTGGCCGGCGTCCTCCCGCCCGTACGTCGGGGGCTCGCAGAACAACAGCTTCCTGGAGCTGACCTTCGGCTACAACGGCCTCGGCCGGATCAACGGCGACGAGACCGGCAGCGTGGGCGGCGGCGGTCCCGGCGGGGGCGCGGGCGGCGGCCGGTGGGGCGAGACCGGCCTCGGCCGCATGTTCAACGACTCGGTCGGCGGCCAGATCTCCTGGCTGCTCCCGGCCGCGCTGCTCCTGCTCGTCGCGGGGCTCGTCGTCACCCGGCGGGCGCCCCGGACGGACACCGCGCGCTCGGCGTTCCTGGTGTGGGGCGGCGCCCTGCTCATGACCCTCGCGGTGTTCAGCTTCATGGCCGGCATCTTCCACGAGTACTACACGGTGGCCCTGGCCCCGTACGTCGCGGCGCTCGTCGGCATGGGCGCGGCCGTGCTGTGGGAGGAGCGGACCCGGTTCGCGGCCTCGGCGGCGCTCGCGGTGACGGCGGGGGTGACGGCCTGGTGGGCCTGGACGCTGCTCGGCCGTACGCCGGACTGGCTGCCGTGGCTGCGCTGGACGGTCCTGGTGGCGGGCGGCGCGGCGGCCCTCGGGCTGCTGGTCGCGGGCCGGGTCGACCGGCGCCTCGGGCTCGCGGCGGCGGGCCTCGGCCTGGCGGCGGGCCTCGCGGGCCCCTTCGCGTACACCCTGGAGACGGTCGGCACCGGCCACCAGGGCTCCATCGTGACGGCGGGTCCGGCGGGCGGCCGGGGCCCGGGGGGCTTCGGCGGCCGCATGCCGGGCGGCTTCGGTGGCCGGACGGCCGAGGACGGAACGGCGTTCCCCGGCGGCCGGGGAGGCCAAGGGGGCCAGGGCGGTCAGACCGGTCAGACCGGCCAGACCGGTCAGATGCCCGGCGGCCCCGGTGGCCAGGGACAAGGCCAAGGCCAGGGACAAGGCCAGGGCCAGATGCCCGGTGGCACCCCGCCCCAAGGCATGCCCCAGGGAATGCCGCAGGGAATGCCCCAAGGCGCGCCCCAGGGCGGCACCGCCCGCGGTGAGCGCCCCGGCTTCGGCGGTGGCGGTGGCGGCGGCATGGGCGGGCTCCTCAACGGCGCGAACGTCGGCGCGGAGGCCAGGGCGGCGCTCCTGAAGGACGCCGGCTCCTACACCTGGGTCGCGGCCACGGTCGGCGCCCAGAACGCCGCCAGCTACCAGCTCGCCACGGAGAAGCCGGTCATGGCGATCGGCGGCTTCAACGGCAGCGACCCGTCGCCGACCCTCGCGCAGTTCAAGCGGTACGTCGCCGAGGGGAGGATCCACTACTTCATCGGAAGCGGCGGCGAGTCCGGCGGAGAGGGCACCGGCCGCACGGGCGGCGGCGGTCCCGGCGGCGACTCAGAGATCTCCGCCTGGGTCTCGGAGACCTTCGAGAAGGTCACGATCGGCGGCGCCACCTTCTACGACCTGACCGGAAAGAGGTGACCGGAGGCCGCGAACAGGCCCCCCGGACATAATCGCTATACAGCGTAAGAGAGTCCTTGTACGGTGTACGACACCTGGTCCCGTACACCGTACAAGGAGTCCTGCCATGACGGCGACGACCGCCGCGAACGAACCGCCCGCCACCACCGGCGGCCACCCGCAGCGCTGGCTGATCCTCGGCGTCATCTGCCTGGCCCAGCTCACCGTGCTGCTCGACAACACCGTGCTCGGCGTCGCCATCCCCTCGCTGACCTCGGAACTCCACGCCTCCACCGCCGACATCCAGTGGATGATCAACGCGTACTCGCTCGTCCAGTCCGGTCTGCTCCTGACCGCGGGCAACGCCGCCGACCGCTACGGCCGCAAGAAGCTCCTCGCCGCCGGACTCGCGCTCTTCGGCCTCGGCTCGCTCGCCGCCGGGCTCGCGGACTCCACCGCCCAGCTGATCGCCGCCCGCGCGGGCATGGGCGTCGGCGGCGCGCTGCTCATGACCACCACCCTCGCCGTCGTCATGCAGATCTTCGACGACTCCGAGCGGGTCAAGGCCATCGCGCTGTGGGCCACGGTCGGTTCGCTCGGCTTCGCCGCCGGACCGCTGATCGGCGGCGTCCTCCTCGACCACTTCTGGTGGGGCATGATCTTCCTGATCAACATCCCCGTCGCGCTCGTCGGCCTGGTCGCCGTGGTCAAGCTGGTCCCCGAGTCCAAGAACCCCCAGGGCGAGCGGCCCGACCTGGTCGGCGCGCTGCTCTCCACCGTCGGCATGACCGCCGCCGTCTACGCCATCATCACCGGCCCCGAGCACGGCTGGACCTCCGCCGAGGTGCTGGTCCCGGCGGCCCTCGGCGCCGTGGTCCTCACCGCCTTCGCGCTCTGGGAGCTGCGCGTCCCGCACCCGATGCTCGACATGCACTTCTTCCGCGACCAGAAGTTCGTCGGCGCCGTCGCGGGCGCGATCCTGGTCATGTTCGGCCTGGGCGGCTCGCTCTTCCTGCTCACCCAGCACCTGCAGTTCGTCCTCGGCTACGAGCCGCTGGAGGCCGGTCTGCGGATGGCGCCGCTCGCGCTGACCGTGGTCGCGCTCAACCTCACCGGCGTCGGCCCGCGGATCGTGACGAAGCTCGGCACCGCGCCCACCGTGGCCGCCGGCATGACCCTCGTCGCGGCCGGTCTCGCCTCGATCGCCCTGATCGGCGGCGGTGCGCACAGCAGCTACTGGGGGATGCTCCTGGGCCTGGTCCTGATGGGCGTCGGCCTCGCGGTCTCCAACCCGGCCATGGCCAACGCCATCATGAGCGCCATCCCGCCGGAGAAGGCCGGGGTGGGCGCGGGCGTCAACGGCACCCTCGCCGAGTTCGGCAACGGCCTGGGCGTCGCCGTCCTCGGAGCCGTGCTCAACGCGCGCTTCGCCGCCCTCGTCACCGTCACCGCGACCTCGTTGCCCGCCGCCCTCGCGGCGGCCGGGAGCGACGCCGAGCGGACGCAGATTTCCGACGCCTTCGCCTCCGGCCTCCAGACCAGCCAACTGGTCGGCGCGGTCGCCGTCTTCGCGGGCGGCCTGCTCGCCGCGGTCCTGCTGGCGCGGGCCGAACGTGCGGAGAGGGCGGCGGCCCCGAATCCGGCGGTGGCTGCCTAGCATGGTCACGGACCGCTGACAGACGGAGGAACGCGATGGTCAAGGCAGCCGACAGGGCCAAGGACCCGGCGCGTTCCAGCGTCTGGCTGGAGGACCGGGCCCCCCGCCGCGGCAGCGGTCCGGCCGGGCTCGACCGGGACCGGATCGTCACCGCCGCGATCCGGATGCTGGACGAGGAGGGCCTGTCCGGCCTCTCGATGCGCAAGCTCGCGACCGAACTCGGCGTCACCGCCATGTCCCTCTACTGGTACGTGGACACCAAGGACGACATCATCGAGTACGCCGTCGACTCCGTCTACGCGGAGGTCGACCTCGCCGCGGTCGCCGCCGCCGGCGACTGGCGCGACCGGCTCAGGACCCTCGCCCTGGAGTACCGGAGGATGCTGGTCCGCCACCCGTGGATGTCGCCGTGTGCCGGGAAGTACCTGAACATCGGGCCGAACGCGGTCGCCGTCGGCGCCGGGATCCACGAGGCGATCCGGGACACCGGACTGCCGATGCGCCGCCGGCCGAGCGCGATGTCGGCGGTCTTCCAGTTCGTGTACGGCTACGGGACGATCGAGTCGCAGTTCCAGCGGCGGGCGGCGGAGGCCCACATGTCGCAGGACGACTTCTACGGGAAGTCGATCAGGGCCTTCCGCGACGACGCGCGGTTCGAGGAGACGCTCGGACCGATGACGGAGCTCCTCGACGAGCGGGCCTCGCACGGCAGCGTCAGCGAGATCTGGGACCGGGACTTCGCGTACGCCCTCGACGTCCTGGTCGCCGGCATCGAGGTGATGGTGGCGCGGGGCGAGTAGGGACACGACGGAGCGGCGGGCCGTCCCCTGCCCGCCGCTCCGTACCCGACCCGGCCGCGCCTCCGCTCGAAGCGCGGCCGGGAGCTTTTCCTACCTGGCGTCCGCCGTGACCTTCTCGTCCGCGGCCGACTTCTCCGCCGCCTTCACCGGGCCGCTCTTGAGGGCGACCTCCTTGATGAACAGCGTCACCACGAAGGCGAGCAGCGCGAACGGCGCCGAGTAGAGGAAGACGTCCGCGACGCCGTGGCCGTACGCGTCCTCCATGACCGTGCGGATCGGGGTCGGCAGCTTGTCCATGTCGGGGATGCCGCCGCCCGTGCCGCCCTGGCCCATGGCGGCCGCGGCCTTCGGGCCGAGCTCGGCCAGGCCCTCCTTGACGTAGTCCGTGACCCGGTGGGCCATGACCGCGCCGAGCGCCGAGACGCCGATCGCACCGCCCAGGGAGCGGAAGAAGGTGACCACGGAGGAGGCCGCGCCGAGGTCGGCGGGGGCCACCTGGTTCTGGGTGCAGAGCACCAGGTTCTGCATCATCATGCCGAGGCCGAGGCCGAGCAGCGCCATGAAGAGCGCGATGTGCCAGTACTCCGTGTCGTAGCGGATCGTGCCGAGCAGGCCGAGGCCGCCGGCGGCCAGGGCGCCGCCGCTGACCAGCCACGCCTTCCACCGGCCGGTCTTGGTGATGACCAGACCGGAGACGGTCGAGGAGACGAACAGGCCCGCGATCATCGGGATGGTGAGGACGCCGGACATCGTCGGCGACTCGTTGCGCGCCAGCTGGAAGTACTGGCTGAAGAAGACCGTGCCGGCGAACATCGCGACGCCCACGAAGAGCGAGGCGAGCGAGGCGAGGGTGATCGTGCGGTTGCGGAAGAGGCGGAGCGGGATGATCGGCTCGCTCGCCCTCGACTCGACCAGGACGAAGACCGCGCCGAGGACGACGGCGCCGAGGACCATGACGGCCGTCTGCCAGGACATCCAGTCGTACTTGTCGCCCGCGAAGGTGACCCAGATGAGGAGCAGGGAGACGGCGGCGCTGATGAAGAGGGCGCCGGCCCAGTCGACCTTGACCTGCCGCTTCACGACGGGGAGCTTCAGGGTCTTCTGCAGGACGACCAGGGCGATGATCGCGAAGGGCACGCCGACGTAGAAGCACCAGCGCCAGCCGAGCCACTCGGTGTCGGTGATGACGCCGCCGAGCAGCGGGCCGCCGACGGTGGCGACGGCGAAGGTCGCGCCCAGGTAGCCGCTGTACCGGCCGCGCTCGCGCGGGGCGATCATCGCGGCCAGGATGATCTGGGAGAGGGCGGTGAGACCGCCGACGCCGATGCCCTGGACGACGCGGCAGGCGATGAGCATGCCGGTGCTCTGCGAGAGGCCGGCGACGACCGAGCCCGCGACGTAGATGAGCAGGGCTATCTGGACGAGCAGCTTCTTGGAGAAGAGGTCCGCGAGCTTGCCCCAGAGGGGGGTGGTCGCGGTCATCGACAGGAGGGCCGCGGTCACGACCCAGGTGTAGGCGGACTGTCCGCCGCCCAGGTCGGTGATGATCTGCGGCAGGGCGTTGGAGACGATCGTCGAGGACAGGATGGCGACGAACATGCCGAGCAGCAGCCCGGAGAGCGCCTCCATGATCTGCTTGTGCGTCATCGGGGCGCCGCCGGAGGCGAGGTCCCCCTCCTTGGCGCTCCCGCCGCGCACACCGGTCTCTGGTGTGGTGCTAGCCATGGACTTCCTTCGTTCTCAAGCGTGGTGGGCCCGGCAGTCCCCGAAGGAATCGCGGAGGCGGGCGAGCAGGGTGGTGAGCAGTTCGACGTCGTCGTCGGACCACTCCGCGAGGGTGCGGGCGAGCATGTCGGTCAGCCGTCGGTCGAGGACGGCGAGCATGGACTCGCCCGCCGGGGTCAGATGGAGGATGCGGGAGCGCCGGTCGGCGGGGTCGGGCAGGCGCTCGACCCATCCGCGGTCCACCGTGTGGGCCACGTGACGGCTGCTGACCGACACGTCGACGGCCATCAGCTCGGACACGCGGCCCATCCGCATGTCCCCGTGGTGGTTCAGCAGTGCGAGGACGATCGCGGATCCGCCGGGGCACTCGGCGGGCAGGGTCCGCGCGAGTCCGCGCTTCACCGCTCCGATGGCGCTCACCTGGCGGGCGAGGTTCTCGTACCGATTTCCTCTGTCCATCGCGTACTCCACCGCGTGCTCCACATATCTTGTTGCTTAGGGCAACCATAGAGATGGATGGTTGCTCCAGGCAAACTAAATCGGTCAAACGGCGCTAAAGAATCGGCAAAGGGAGCGCCGTGGTCGCCACGGACGGCTCCGCGCGCCGGGCCGGGGGTGCCGGGCTTGGGCCCCCCGGCCGACTTCGCTAGGGTCCTGGCCCATGGCACACAACCCCCAAGCACCGTACGGCCAGGGCCAGGGCCCCGAGGGCTCCTACGACCCCGCCGGAAACACCCAGATGTTCCGCGCCTTCGTCGACGAGGGCGCCCCGCAGCGGCAGCAGCCGCAGGCCGTCGCCGCCTCCTCGGGCCCCCGGGTCGGCCTGATCGCGGGCGTGGTCGCGGCCGTCGTCGTCCTGGCGGCCGTCGCCTGGCTCGCGATCTTCTGACCGCTCCGCACATCCAGGGTGGGCCGGCTCCGCACCACGCGGACCGGCCCACTTCCCTTTTCCGGGGTGTCCCGGCCCCTGCGGTCCTACGGGCTCACGCGCCCGTGGAGTCCAGTGACGGGGCGAGCACCGCGAAGGCCCGCCCGACCAGCGCGCCCGGCTCCTCGGCACCCCCGCCCTCGCTCCACCGGCGCAGTACGGCGTCGAAGGCGGTCAGCGCCATGCCCGCGGCGAGCCGGGGGTAGAGGTCGGTCCCGGGGTCGCGCCCCAGGCGCACGGCCAGCTCCTCCGTCAGTTCTTCGCGCCACCGCGCCTGGTGCTCCAGGAAGCGGGCGAGCAGCGCGGGCGTCCGCAGGATCAGCCGGACCACCGGCAGGGCGCGTTCGGCGTGGTCCCCGCAGGTGGTCAGGGGTACGGAGACGGCGTGCAGCAGCGCCTCGGAAGGGCGCTCGGCCGCGGGCCGGGCGGCGAGCGCCGCGCGGATGTCGGAGCCCATCCCCGCCAGGAACTGGACGACCACGTCCTCCTTGGACGCGAAGTACCGGAAGAAGGTCCGCTTGGAGACTCCGGAGGCGGACGCGATCTCGTCCACCGTGACCGCGTCGAAGCCCTTCAGGGCGAACAGCTTGAGGGACGCCTCGGTGAGCTCGGTCGCGACGAGCTGACGCTTGCGCTGGGCGAGGGTGAAGGGGCCGGTCTCGGTACTGCCGGGGCGGGTGCTCACCCCTGCACGGTAACGCGGTGCCTCCGGTGACATCGAGACGCATGCTTGGCACTTAGTGACACGAGCGGCAACGTGTGTCGCCCGACCGAGGAGCAGCTCTGGACCGCCGACCGCGTTCCGGACCGGACCGGCCGGGTCTCCGTCGTCACCGGGGCCAGCAGCGGCCTCGGCCCCGCCCCGCACGCTCAGCCCCCGGGGCCACGAGCTCCGGTTCGCCGTCGACCACCTCGGCCACTTCGCCCTCGCGGGGCTGTTCCTCGACCTGCTGGCGGCCGGGCGGGAACCCCGGGTGGTCACCGTCAGTTCGGTCGACCACCGCCGGAGGGCCCGGGCTTCGACGACCTGGACGGCGGGCACGGCTACGCGCCCATGGCCTTCTACGCGCGGTCGAAGTTCGCCGACGCCGTCTTCGGGCAGGAGCCGCACCGGCGTCCGACCGGCAGCGGCAGCCCGGTCCGGGGGGTCCTCGCCCACCCCGGCCACACCGCCACGGGCCTCCAGGGCAAGGCGTCCGGCCCGGCGAAGGTGGTCTTCGGGCATCTGGGCGACCCGCTGCTCGCCCAGCGCCCGGAGCACGGCACGCTGCCCCGGCTCTGCGCGGCGACCGGCCCGGAGACGGGCCGCCGGCTGTGGGAGCTCTCGGAGCGCCTGACCGGGGTGCGGTTCCCGGTCGTCGCCGGACAGCGGCCGGCCCCCTCGTCGGCGTACCGCCGTCCGAGGGGGCCGGCCGAGGGCCGTCCGAAGGGGTCAGTCGGAGATGAGGCCGTCCCGCAGCTGGGCCAGGGTGCGGGTGAGCAGGCGCGAGACGTGCATCTGGGAGATGCCGACCTCCTCGCCGATCTGCGACTGGGTCATGTTGGCGAAGAAGCGCAGCATGATGATCTGCCGCTCGCGGGGCGGGAGTTTGGCGAGCAGCGGCTTGAGCGACTCGCGGTACTCGACGCCTTCCAGGGCGGTGTCCTCGTAGCCGAGGCGGTCCGCGAGGGAGCCCTCGCCGCCGTCGTCCTCGGGCGAGGGGGAGTCGAGCGAGGAGGCGGTGTACGCGTTGCCGACGGCGAGGCCGTCGACCACGTCCTCCTCCGACACCCCGAGCACGGCGGCGAGTTCGGGGACGGTGGGGGAGCGGTCGAGCTTCTGGGCGAGCTCGTCGCTGGCCTTGGTGAGGGCGAGGCGCAGCTCCTGGAGCCGGCGCGGGACCCGCACCGACCACGAGGTGTCGCGGAAGAAGCGCTTGATCTCGCCGACGACGGTCGGCATCGCGAACGTCGGGAACTCCACGCCCCGTTCGCAGTCGAAGCGGTCGATCGCCTTGATCAGGCCGATGGTGCCGACCTGGACGATGTCCTCCATGGGCTCGTTGCGGGAGCGGAAGCGGGCGGCCGCGTACCGGACGAGGGGGAGGTTGAGCTCGATGAGGGTGTCGCGGACGTAGGTCCGCTCCGGGCTGTCGGCGGCGGCGCCCTCCGTGTCCAGGGCGCGCAGCCGCAGGAAGAGGGAGCGGGAGAGGGTCCGGGTGTCGAGGGCGCCGGTCGTGACGGGCATCGGCGGCGGCGCGGGCTCCGCGCTCTCGGGCGCCGTCGGCGCCGTCGTCTGCGTGGGCACGGGAACGACGGGAACGGGCGTGAGCGTGAGCACCTTGGAGCTGTCCAGTTCTGTGGACATGCCACCCCCTTGAGGTCGCGGACGGTCGCGGTGCCGCGACCATCTGAGGAACGCAGCCACCACCTGAATACCGGCGGCGGGGCTGCGGCAAACGCGGTTCCAGCAGAATGTCACATGTCGGCAACACGCTGTAGTGACTTGTCGACACAATGCCCGCGCATATCCGCAGGAAACAAGGGGTGTACGGCATTTGGTGCGGTGCGGAACTCCTCCGAACCGGTCTACCCGTTCCGGTTACGCTTCGATCCTGTTTGCGGATCTCAATCGTGCGAAGCTTCGCGCGAGGAGTCTTGACACGTGCATCTGGGAGACGCCGAGTTCCTGGCTGATCTGAGACTGGGTCAAGTTGCTGTAGTAGCGCAGCATCAGGATCCGCTGTTCCCGTTCGGGCAGTTGCACGAGGAGGTGCCGGACCAGGTCCCGGTGCTCGACCCCGGCGAGGGCGGGGTCCTCGTAGCCGAGCCGGTCGAGCAGTCCCGGCAGCCCGTCGCCCTCCTGCGCGGCCTCCAGGGAGGTGGCGTGGTACGACCGCCCGGCCTCGATGCAGGCGAGCACCTCGTCCTCCCCGATCCGCAGCCGCTCGGCGATCTCGGCGGTGGTGGGGGAGCGCCCGTGAGCGGTCGTCAGGTCCTCGGTGGCGCCGTTGACCTGGACCCACAGCTCGTGCAGCCGGCGGGGCACGTGCACGGTCCGCACGTTGTCCCGGAAGTAGCGTTTGATCTCGCCGACGACGGTCGGCATCGCGAACGTCGGGAACTGCACGCCCCGGTCCGGGTCGAAGCGGTCGATGGCGTTGATCAGGCCGATGGTGCCGACCTGGACGACGTCCTCCATCGGCTCGTTGCGGGAGCGGAAGCGGGCGGCCGCGTAGCGGACGAGCGGCAGGTTGGCCTCGATGAGGGCCCCGCGCACCCGGTCGTGCTCGGGAGTGCCCGGTTCGAGGCCCTTGAGCTGGCCGAAGAGGACCTGGGTGAGGGCGCGGGTGTCGGCGCCGCGGGTGCTCTGGGGGCGCGGGCGCGGCGTCTCCGGGCCGCTGCCCGCCTCGTGCTGGGGCGGGACTTGAGGTGCTGTACTGGCCGGCACGTTCACGCCACCCCTTCGGCTGGTCCTGCTGGTCGACTGTTGTCGACTACGGTCAACTCATCCGTCAAAAGCGGTCATAGCATCACAAGACATGTCCACTGTGTGCAAGCACCCCATAACCACGTGTTGAGGGTGCCGAAGGGGGGAAGAGAGGGCCGGATGGGGGCCGCCGAAGAGCCCGCGGGAGACCGCCGGGAGACCGCCGGGGGACCGGTCCTAGGCGCCCGCCGAGGGGCCGGAGACAGCGAGGCCCCCCGCCGTGAGGGCGGGGGGCCTCGGCCGTGACCGGGGGTCAGAACGCGTAGTCGGCGATCACCCAGGTGGCGAACTCCCGCCACTGGGCGACACCCGCCTGGTGGGCGGGGTGCTCCAGATAGCGCTGGAGGGCGTCGGCGTCCTCGACGGCCGAATTGATGGCGAAGTCGTACGCGATCGGCCGGTCCGTGATGTTCCAGTCGCACTCCCAGAACCGCAGCTCCGGAATCTGCCCGCCGAGCGCCCGGAACGCCTCGACGCCCTCGACGACGCGGGGCTCGTCACGGGCGACGCCGTCGTTGAGCTTGAAGAGGACCAGATGGCGGATCACGGAGGGCTCCTAATTGATGAGTTCGGTCATGAACTCGCCGACACCCTGGGCGGCGCTGGAAATGCCCTCGAACCCTACCTGGACCAGATCGGCGGACCTCTTCGGGGACGTGATGATCGTGTACAGCACAAAGACCACGAACGCGTACAGCACGACCTTCTTCGCCTGCGCCATTTCCAGCCCTCCCCTGTTCCCCCGCCGTACGACCGCGCCACTCTAACCGAGCCCTTACGGACCAAGGGCCCGGAGAACGAGGACTTTTGCCGTCCGCGGGAAGGGCGCCGGGCGCGCAGTATGGAGAGCGAGCCCGGAGGATCTGGCAGGAATCCGAGGGCTCCGGAACCGGCCCGCACTGCGGGGGTCCGCGCCGCGAGGCTTCCCCCGACGGCGACGCGGACCCGGAGGACCGGTTCTCACCGGGGGGAGCGGCTTGTCCCCCCGATGCCGCTCCCCCCGACCGACGCCGCCCTGCCGGAAGGCCCCGGACCGTGCCCGAGCGCGGACCGGGGCCTTTCCCGTACGGGACGCCGTACGGGACCCCCTACGGTTTCCGTACACGCCGAAGGGCCCGGCGCATCAGCGCCGGGCCCTTCGATCGAAGCGGTAGCGGAGGGATTTGAACCCTCGGTGAGTTTCCCCACACTCGCTTTCGAGGCGAGCTCCTTCGGCCGCTCGGACACGCTACCGAGAGAGAGCTTAGCCGAAACTGCCGCTGCGATGAAATCCGTATCCCGGCGCAGGTCGGAGCGGGGTCGGGACGGGGTCGGAGCAGGGTCGGAGCACGGTCGGGACGAGGCCTGCGGGCGCGTCAGCGGGTGCGGAAGAAGGCCGTCAGCTGCCGGGCGCACTCCTCGCCGAGCACGCCGTGGACCACCTCGGGACGGTGGTTGAGCCGCCGGTCCCGTACGAGGTCCCAGAGGGACCCCGCGGCGCCCGCCTTCTCGTCCGGGGCCCCGAACACCACCCGCTCCACCCGGGACTGGACCAGGGCGCCCGCGCACATCACGCACGGCTCCAGGGTCACGACCAGCGTGCAGCCCGTCAGGCGCCACTCCCCGGTCACCGCGGCCGCCCGGCGCAGGGCGAGCACCTCGGCGTGCGCGGTGGGGTCGCCGGCCGCCTCCCGCTCGTTGTGCGCCCGCGCGAGCACCTTCCCGTCCGGGCCGAGGACGACCGCGCCGACCGGTACGTCACCGGCCGGCCCGGCCGCGTCCGCCTCGTCGAGGGCGAGCCGCATGGCGTCCCGCCAGGGATCCCGCAGGGGGTCCGGTACGGGATCCGGCAGGGGATCCCGTACGGGGCCGGTCGCGGGGCCGGTCGCGGGGTCGGGAAGAGGTGCCGCGGGGACCACTAGCGGACGGCCTCCAGGACCTCGGCCGCGCCCAGCGCGTCCGCGATCTCCGCGAGCGCGTCGGTCTCCAGGGCGAGCAGCTCGGCCGGCGGCAGACCGAGGTCCGCCAGGATCAGCCGGTCGCCCACCGGGGCGGCCGGAACGGCCTCGGCGGCCACGGAGCCCGCCTCGTCGTCCTCGTCCCCGTCGGCGCCGAGCGGCTCCCCGTCCTCCGTGCCGTCCAGGTCCAGCGACTCCAGCTCGTCGACCAGGTCGTCCAGATCGTCACCGAGGATCTCCCGGGTGAGCATCTCCCCGTACGACGAACGGGCCGCGGCCGCCCCGTCCGAGACGTAGATGCGGGGGTCCTCCTCCCCGTCGATCCGTACGATCCCGAACCACGCGTCCTCCTGCTCGATGAAGACGATCACCGTGTCGTCGTCCGAGGCGTCGCGGGCCAGTTCGACCAGATCCGACAGGGTCTCCACGTCGTCGAGCTCCGTGTCGCCCGCTTCCCACCCGTCTTCGGTGCGCGCGAGCAGTGCGGCGAAGTACACCTGACTCTCTCCCACTGATCAGAGGTGTGACGTTCCGGTGGCGCGGTCCTGAGCCCGCCCCCTCGGCATCGTGACAGAAACGGCGCCCGCAGGAGAGGTCTTCGGCTCTTGCGTCGTGCATCAGTCTGAACGTCCCCGCTATCGGGCGGGCGCGCGACCCCGGCGCACTCGGGGGGCGCGCGGTCGGCCACGGCCGTTCGCCGCTGGTCCGGGCCCGTTTCCGCCGGTCACACCACGTCCGGCGGGGCGTGCGCGTTCCAGCGCGCCCCCGCGGCCGGCCGCACCGCGGCCCAGCCGTACCGCCCGTATCGCCCGTATCGCGGCGTCCGGCGGGCCCCGCCGTGCCCCACCGGCCTCACCAGCGGAAAGTCCGCATCCGCATCGCCTGCCGCATCCGGGCCGCCCGGGCGCGCCGGGGCTGCACGCGCTCGCGCAGCGCCTTCGCCTCGTGCAGCTCGCGCAGGAACTGCGCACGGCGCCTGCGGCGCTCCGTGTCGGTCTCCGCCGCCGGTCCCCGGGCCACCCTCTCGGCGGCCCTTTCGACCGGTCCTTCCAGGTCGGACATCTGCCACACCACCCCATCACCGGGTCCGTGTGCCCCCACCTTCCCCCAGTGGCGCGGATCGACGCCAGTGCGGGGCGGGCTACTGTTGAGGCATGCGTCTCCACGTCGTCGACCACCCCCTGGTCGCCCACAAGCTCACCACCCTGCGCGACAAGCGCACGGACTCCGCGACCTTCCGGCGTCTCGCCGACGAGCTGGTCACCCTGCTCGCCTACGAGGCCACCCGGGACGTGCGGACCGAGCAGGTCGACATCGAGACCCCGGTCACGAAGACGACCGGCGTGAAGCTGTCGTACCCGCGTCCGCTGGTGGTCCCGATCCTGCGGGCCGGTCTCGGCATGCTCGACGGCATGGTCCGGCTGCTCCCGACCGCCGAGGTCGGCTTCCTGGGCATGATCCGCAACGAGGAGACGCTGGAGGCGTCGACCTACGCCACGCGGATGCCGGAGGACCTCTCGGGTCGCCAGGTGTACGTCCTGGACCCGATGCTGGCGACCGGCGGCACGCTGGTCGCGGCGATCCAGGAGCTGATCAAGCGCGGCGCGGACGACGTGACCGCGGTCGTGCTCCTCGCCGCCCCGGAGGGCGTCGAGGTCATGGAGCGCGAGCTCGCGGGCACCCCCGTCACCGTCGTGACGGCCTCGGTCGACGAGCGGCTCAACGAGAACGGCTACATCGTCCCGGGCCTGGGCGACGCGGGCGACCGCATGTACGGCTCGGCCGAATAGGCCCCGAGGCCTGCTCGGCACGGGCCTTCGGGCCGGAGAGGGCCCCCGGCCGGGGCCGACCTCGGAGTCGGCCCGGCCCGTTCGGGGCCTTCAGCACTTCCCGGTCGGAGCGGGCGCGGGCTTGGTCAGGGCGACCAGGGCCGCGTCCGCCGTCGTTTTCGGGGACAGGTTCTTGAAGGCGGTCCCGATGATCAGGTCCACGTCCGCCGTGGCCCGGGTGTCCGTCTTGGTCGTGGCGCCCGCGAGCTGGGTGCCGAGGACCGGGAAGGCGCCCTTGGTGGCGGTGGGCGCGCCGAGGAGCAGTCCGGCGCCCGGGACCTTCTTGTCGTAGGCGGCGGGCGCGTTCCCGACCTTGCCCACCTTGAAGCCGCGCTTCTTGAGTTCGTCGGCCGTCGTCTTGGCGAGTCCGCTGCGCGGGGTCGCGTTGTAGACGTTGACCGTGATCTGCGCGGGCTTGGGCAGGGTGGCGGCCGGCGCGGTCGGGGCGGGGGCGGGCTTGCAGTCGGCCAGTTTCCCGGCCGCCGCCTTCGTGCCCCCGTCACCGGAGAACACGTCGACGAGCTGTAGCGTGCCCCAGCCGGCCGCGCCGAGCACGACCACGGCGGCGGTGGCCGCGAGGACGATCCTGCGCCGGCGGTGGGGGCGGCGCATGCGCGGGTAGACATCCCCCGTGATGCGGTACTTTCCGCCCATGCCGGGGGGAGTGAGCATGCTCATGAACGCAGCGTAATGCCGCCCGTCGGCGATGCCTACTTGATGATCATGTGATCGCGTCCGGATGGGGTGGAACTGACCCCGAAAGGGTCAGCGGCCGTGTCCTCCCGGCCGGTCGTCAGTCCAGTTCGAGGACGCGGGCGTGCAGCACCTGCCGCTGCTGGAGCGCCGCGCGGACCGCGCGGTGCAGCCCGTCCTCGAGGTAGAGGTCGCCCTGCCACTTCACGACGTGCGCGAAGAGGTCGCCGTAGAAGGTGGAGTCCTCCGCGAGCAGGGTCTCCAGGTCCAGCTGGCCCTTGGTGGTGACCAGCTGGTCGAGGCGGACCGGGCGCGGGGCGACGTCCGCCCACTGCCGGGTGCTTTCCCGGCCGTGGTCGGGATACGGCTTTCCGTTTCCGATGCGCTTGAAGATCACACGGAAAGCCTACCGGGCGAGCGGCTCCCGGCGCAGCCACGCGCGCCCGACGGGATCCCGGTGCGAACCCCCGCAAACCGGGACCGGGGTGCCGTCCCGCGCCCGGACGGGCCGCCGCGGCCCGGGGACACGGGGTCCGCGGGCGGGCCCGCGCGCGGCCCGGAGCCCTGCCGCGGGCCGGCACCTTCACCCGTACGCGCCGGTCCGCCGACCGCCGGTCCGCGGGTCCGCCGACCGCCGGTCCGTGGGTCTGCCGACCGCCGGTCCGCAGGTCCGCCGGGAACGGGGCGAGGGCTCCCCGCGGGAGACGGGGAGCCCTCGCCCGCCGGTCCGCGCCGATTACTCGGTGACCTCGTGGTGGTCGTCGTGCAGGCCGCCGCCGCTGCCCGCGTCGCCGGTGGTCGGGACGGAGACGACCGGCTTGCGGAGCGAGGAGATGTCGTGGGCGTAGGTGCCCACGGCGTTGGCGATGACGTCGATGTTGACGTCGAACGCCTTCAGGTTGACGTTGCTGAGGTTGTCGCCCTTGGCGTGGTAGTTCACGTCGTACGCGACGCCCGCCTGGCCGCCGAACTTGGCCGCCTGGGCGGCGGTCTTGATGCCCTCGGCGCCGGTGAAGGTGCCGCCGGAGGGGATGCCGACCTCGATGAACGGGCCGTAGTCGGAGCGGCCGGTGAAGTCGGTGCCCTCGTGCGGGTGGCCGTTCTCGTCGAGGAACTCGTTGATGTCGCGCTCCAGCTGCGCCGAGCCCTCGGGGCCCGCGCCGGCGCCGACGCCGTCCGAGTCGTCACCGTCGTACACGAACAGTCCGTAGTTCGGCGAGGCGATCATGTCGAAGTTGAGGTAGAGCTTGATCTCCTTCTTGTCGAGCGCCGTGAGGTTCTGCACGTAGTGCTCGGAGCCGAGGAGGCCGTTCTCCTCCGCCGACCACCAGGCGAAGCGGACCTTGTTGCGGACCTTGTCCTTCGACTCGGCCAGCTTCAGGGCGGCCTGGAGGAGGCCGGCGGAGCCGGAGCCGTTGTCGTTGATGCCGGGGCCGGCGGTGACGGAGTCGAGGTGGGAGCCGAGCACCACGGTGTTGGCGGCGTTGCCGGCCTTGGTCTCCGCGATGACGTTGTTGGTGGAACGTATCTGCTGGAGCTGGCGGATCTCCAGGGAGAGGGTGACCGGGCCCTTGGCGAGGTCGGCGGCGAGCGCCGTGCCCTCGGCCAGGGTGATGCCGCCGGTGGGGATCTTCCCGGAGGCCGCGTCCCCGAGGGTGCCGGAGAGGACGCCCTCGGCGTTGTTGTAGATGACGGCGGCGACGGCCCCGGCCGCGGCGGCGTTCTGCTGCTTCACCGCGAAGGCGCAGCCGCCGCGCTTGATGAGCGCGATCTTGCCGGTGAAGGCGCCGGCGGCGAAGTCGCCCGGCTCGCAGCCGCTGGTGGCGTCGGCGTCGACGGGCGCGGCCACCAGCTCGGCCCTGACGCCGCCGACCGGGGTGGACTTGGTGTACGTCATGGCCTTGATGTCGAACGCGCGGGGCGCGGGGGTGACGACGGAGGCCTTCTCGGCGAGCGTCTCCGTGTACTCGAAGTCGAACTTCTGGTACCAGACGTTGTAGCCGGCCTTCTTGAGCTGCGTGTACACGTACGCGGCCGAGGCGTCGTGCCCGAGCGAACCGGCCGCGCGGTGACCGCCGGCCGAGTCGGCTATCGCCTGGAACTTCTGCAGGTGCTTGTAGGCGTCCTTGGCGGTGGTGTCGCGGACCAGCTTCTTCGCCAGCTTGGCGGCATCACGGGCGGGTGCGGCCGTGGGGTCCTGTCCCGCGGTGGCGGGGGATGAGAGGACCAGCGGGGCGGCGAGGGCGGCGGCGGCGATGACTGCCGCGGCCCGGCGCTGGGATGCGTTCACAGAAGTCCTTCCCGGTACGGACGAGGTTGAGGGGAAGTTAGCGATCTCGGGGGCGTTCTGTGAACAGATTCGCCACAATTCCTGCCGGGTCGAACAGGATTGAAATCTGGAATTCTCAATTCCCTTACGACTGGGCAGCTTTCGCGGCTTTTGCGAAGGTCAGGTCCGCGCGAAGCGGTCGAGGGCCGCGAGGACCGGCCGGCCGGTCTCCTCGCCGCCCAGGCGCCCGGCGCGCTCGACCACGTGCAGCTCGGCGCCCGGCCAGGCGCGGGCCGGCTCCCGGGCGGTGGCGAGCGGCCCGCCCAGGTCGAGCCGGCCGTAGACCAGGACGCCGGGGACGCCGGCGAGCCGGTGCGCGTCGCGGATCAGGGCGCCCTCGTACAGCAGCCACGTGTCGATCCCGAGGTGCTCGCGCAGCCGCTCCATGTCCGCGACCAGGTGCGCGGTGGTGTTGACGGACAGGTCGGCGGCCGGGTCGCTCGCGTGCGGGACGGAGCGGCCGCAGCCGCGCTGGTCGAAGAGGACGACCCGGTACGCCTCCGGGTCGAAGAGGACGACCCGGTACGCCTCCGGGTCGAAGAGGACGACCCGGTACGCCTCCGGGTCGAAGAGGCGCCGGGAGCGCGGGGAGGAGCCGGAGCCCGGCCCGCCGTGGACGACGAGCGCGGGCTTGCCCTCCGGGTTGCCGGAGACCTCCCAGTGGACGCGGTTGCCGTCGCCCACGTCGAGCAGGCCCTGGCCGTGCGGTGTGGTCTCCGGGCGCATCCGGCCGACCCTACCGACCCTTCACCCGCACCGCCGGGTCCTCGCACCACTCCAGGAGCGAGGGCCAGTCCCCGTACCCGCTGGCGGGGTTGAGGTGTTCGCCGCCCGGTACGCGGTCGAGGTCGAGGCCGAGCGGACGGCCGTAGTGCAGGTCGGCGCCCTCGGGGCAGTACGGGTCGCCGTCCCCGTACACGAGCCGCGCCTCCAGGCCGGTCTCCGTGAGGTCGAGGCCGTCGGCGAAGGCGGCGATCTCGGGGATCGAGGCGGTCACCGGCGGCGAGGGCGGGGCGACGAGCAGCACCCGGTCGGCGTCCGGCCTGCGGGCCCCGGCCCGCAGCCACAGCAGGACGGACAGGCTGTGCGCGAGGACCACGAACTCGCCCCCGGCGGGCCGCCGGCCGTGCTCCTCCAGGGCGTCGAGCCACTCCGCGAGCACGGGCGCGTCCGGCGAGGGAAGCTGCGGATAACGGACCTCGTGCCCGCGCTCCCGCAGCCGTCCGGCGAGCCAGTGCTGCCAGTGGCCGGGCGGCCGGTGGTTCTGGAAGCCGTGCAGGACGAGGAAGGTCCTGGCCCCGGGGGCCGTCCCCGTTTCGGTCTCGGTCTCGGTCGTCATGGCGGGATCGTGCGGCCCCGGGGGCCCGCGGGTCCAGCCGGGTTCCAGGGTGTGGACGGAGCGGGGGGCGGCGCGGGCCGTCAGGCGTCCTGCCGCAGGGTGAGGAGCTCCCGTACGCCCGCCTTGAGGCGCTCGCCCGAGAGTTCCTGCTCGACGGCCAGGTGGTGCATGACGTCGGGGGAGAAGGGCGCGAGCAGCAGGTGCGCGAGGAGCGCGCCGTCCGACCCCGGCCTGAGCCGCCCGACGAGAAGGGCGACGTGGGTGTGCATCACCCGGTACGCGCCGCTGTGGTACCGGGCGCGGGGCGCGGCGGAGTGCGCGGCGAGCAGGATCTCGCGCTGCTCGGCGACCCGGTCGACGAGGGCGTCGAGGAAGGCGTCGAGCCGCTCGGCGGTCGGGGCGCCGGGCCCGAGCGGCGGCGGGCCGCTCATGTACGCCTCCTGGAACTGGCGCTCGCGGTCGTCGAGGAGTGCCCACAGGAGCTGGGAGACGTCGCCGAAGCGGCGGTAGACGGTGCCGACGCCGATGCCGCTGGCGTGGGCGACCTGGTTCATGGTGACGGCGTCGGGGCCCTGCTCGGCGACGATCCGGGCGGCCGCGTCGAGGATCCTGCGCCGGTTGCGGGCCGCGTCGGCGCGCTCGGGGGCGGGGGCGTCGAGGGTGGGGAGCAGGCCGAGCGCGGGCGCCGCCGCCCGCTCTCCGGCCCGCGGGTTCTCGGTGCTCATCTCTGCGGACTCCTGCCCTTGGTCCCTGTCCCCCGGATCGAGCATACCCGCCCCCCTTGCAAAGCGGATAGTGATCCGCTTAACCTCGGAGCAGGGAAGCGGATAACGATCCACTTGTTCGCTTCGGCCGGACCCGGGGCGAGCAGACGACCGGGGCCGGGCGGACGGCCCGGTGCGAGCGGATGGCCCGGGCCGACACCGAGCACACCCCGAGCACACCCCGAACAGACGCTGAGCAGACGCCGAGGAGAGCCCGTCATGTCCGTCAAGGTCGCCGTCATCCACTACTCCGCCACGGGTACCGTCCACCGCCTCGCCCAGGCCGTCGCCGAGGGCGCGGAGAAGGCGGGCGCCGAGGTGCGCCTGCGCCGGGTGCCCGAGCTCGCCCCGGACGCCGCGATCGACGCGAACCCGGCCTGGCGCGCCCACGTGGACGCCACCGGCGACGTGGAGGTCGCCGCGTTGGACGACCTGGAGTGGGCGGACGCGTACGCCCTCGGCTCCCCGACCCGTTTCGGGAACGTGGCCGCGCAGCTCAAGCAGTACATCGACACGACGGGCGGCCTGTGGCAGCGGGGCGTCATGGCGGACAAGCCCGCGACCGCCTTCACCAGCGCCCACAACGTCCACGGCGGCAACGAGTCGACGCTGCTCGCCCTCTACAACACCTTCCACCACTGGGGCTCGGTGATCGTCTCGCCCGGCTTCACGGACCCGTCCGTGTACGCGGCGGGCGGCAACCCCTACGGGACCGCCCACCCCGGCGCCCACGGCGCCCCCGGCGAGGACGTCCTCGCCGCCGCCCGCTACCAGGGCGAACGCCTCACGAGGATCGCGAAGCGCCTGAAGGGCCTCGCGGACGCGTGAGGCGAGGGGTCACGCCAGGGACAGGAAGAGCTTCTCCAGGCGGGCCCGCATGGCGTCGCGGTCCTCGCCGTCCCCGCGACCGCCCTCGACCTCGGCCAGGCACTGCTGGAGCCCCGTCGCGATGATCGCGAAGCCGGCCCGG
Source organism: Streptomyces sp. NRRL F-6492 (assembly GCF_001280125.1). Taxonomy (GTDB): domain Bacteria; phylum Actinomycetota; class Actinomycetes; order Streptomycetales; family Streptomycetaceae; genus Streptomyces. The sequence goes on along the minus strand of NZ_LGEG01000001.1, from coordinate 9,859 downwards.
TCGAGGGCGCGGGAGGCGGCGGCGAGCTGGGTCACGACCTCCTCGCAGTCCCGGCCCTCCTCGATCATCCGGATCACCCCGGAGATCTGGCCCTGCGCCCGGCGCAGCCGGTTCAGCACGGCCTTGAGCTCCGCGCCCGCGAGATCGAGTTCCACCGCGTCTCCTCCACAGATACCCCAGGGGGTGGTCAACTCCCCGGCCCGGGGCTCCGTCGTCCAAGGATGACACCTGGAGCCGACACCCGACGGAACACGCCGCCTGCCGCCGAGGGGCGGGCGGACCGGGCACTCCCGGTTCTCCCCGACCTCCACCGCGCGCGGGTCGCCCCGGCACGGGGCCTCGGTGCCGACGGCCGGGAGCGGAAAGGCCCCCCGGGGGTTCAGTCCAGGCCCGGCCCCGCCTCGTCCACCGGACGGATGACCACCGGGTGCGCCGGGGAACCGGCCGGGACCGGGCAGCGGGCCACCCGGGCGGCGATCTCGGTCACGCGCTCCAGGGAGGCGCACTCCAGGAGCCAGTAGCCGGCGACGACCCCCTCGGCCGCCGCGTACGGATCGTCCGTGACGACCTGGTTCCCGTCCTCGTCGACCGTCACGAAGCGGGTCGTGGACGGGGCGGCGAGGCCCTGGGCGTCGAGCATCTCGCCGTTCGCGGTGAGCTCCTCGTTGACCGCGTTCATGTGGTCGAACATCGCCCGGAGCCCCGCCTCGTCCCAGGCGGGGCTGCCGGCGGAGCCGCGGCCCGTCATCGCCTCGTAGTCGGCCTGCGACCCTTGGACCATCACCAGGTACTTCATGACGCCCTCCTCGTTCGGCACGCGCCTGTCCCCCCGCAGCACAGCCGGAGCCGGGCCGCCGTTGCCGACACCACGCGGGAGGGAACCCGTAGAACGGGATAAATCACCCGGCCGCTTCATGATGCAGACGTGAACGCATTCACCTTCTCCGCCGCCTTCATCACCTTCTTCTCCGTCGTCGGCCCGCCGAAGGTGCTCCTCTCCTTCGCCGGCCTCGCCCAGGTCCACCCCGCCGGCCAACTGCGGACCATCGCCCTCATCTCCTCCGCCGCGGCCGTCCTCGTGGGCATCCTCGCCGGCATCACGGCCCCCTGGCTGCTCGACCTCTTCCACATCAGCACCCCCGCCCTCCAGCTCGCGGGCGGCCTCATCTTCTTCCTCTACGCCGTCGGCCTCGTCCTCGGCATGCACCTCGGCTCCGACAGCGCCCACCAGGACGCCCCGGACCTGGTCAGCGGGGTGCGCGAGCTGCTCATGCCGTACGTGGTGAGTCCGCTCGCCCTGACGGCGGTGCTCATCGAGGCGGCCGCCCGCTCCGGCTTCAGCTGGCGTTCGACGGTCGTCGGGGCGTACGTGGCGGTCATCGCCCTCGACCTGATCTGCGTCCTGCTCCTCACCCGGGTCCTGCTCCACACCCACCACGCCACGATCGAGCTCCTGGGCCGCCTCCTCGGCCTCCTGCTCGCCGCCGTCGGCGTCGACCTGGTCCTCGACGGCCTCTCCGACCTGGGGGTGCCGGGCCTGGAAGCCCGTCACGAGGCCCCCGGTCAGGAGGGATCGAGCAGCTGATCGGCGACGGATGTGCGGGCGTAGAGGACGGAGCGTCCGCTGCGGTGGGCGGTGACGAGCCCGGCGTTCCGCAGGGCGATGAGGTGCTGGGAGACGCCGGCGGCGGAGAGCCCGGAGTGCGTGGCGAGCTGGGTGGTGGAGGCCGGGGTGTCGAGCGCGGCCAGGAGCAGGGTCCGGGAACGGCCGAGGACGGCGGCGACGGCGTCCGTGGCGGCGGTGGTACGGCCCTCCCACACGCTCCCGAACCTGCGCGCCGGATAGGCGAGTTGGGGCGGGTCGGGGTGGACGAAGCGGGTGAGCACCCGGGGCCAGACGAAGACGGAGGGCACGAGCAGCAGCCCGGAACCGGCCTGGTCGCGGGTGAGCGCGCAGTGGCGCCGCACGAGGCGCAGGGTGCCGTCGTCCCACCGTACGGTCTCGTGGAGTTCGCTCAGGACCCGGGCCGAACCGTGCTCGGCGACCTGCCGGGCCCGGTGGAAGACGTCGGCCTCCAGGACCTTCTGGACGCGGGCCCAGTAGGGGGCGAGGGCGAGTTCCCAGTAGGCCTCGATCTCGTCGGCGACCTTCGGCAGGACGGCCTCGGGATCGTCGTGCAGGGACTGGAGCCGCCCTCCGCCCCCTCCCTCCACGGCCAGCTTCCGCAGGTCCTCGCGCACCTGCCCGGCGGGGGTGCGGCGGACGGCGTCGAGCTCGGCGCCGAGGGTGGGGAAGGGCCCGGCGGGAGTGGGGTTGAGGAAGTCCGCGAGGTACCCGTGGGCGGGCACGAGCGCGGCGAGCCGCCCGCGGTCGAGCCCGGCGCGGACGATCCGCGGCCGGACCTGGGCGGCCCAGCGCTGGTGCGGTGCGGGGTCGGACCGCTGGGCGAGGACCCGGAAACTGGTGACGACCTCCCAGAGGGGGGAGACGGCGAAGCGGGTCTGGGCGAGGTCGGCGGCGGAGAAACTGAGCCAGGCTTCCATGCGTACGGTGCCTCCGGGACGTCGAGGGGATGGCTGAGGGGTCGAGTGGCCGGACGGTCGAGTGGTCGAACGGCCGAACGGCCGAACGGTCGAGCGGCCGAGTGGCCAAACGGCCGTCGAATGGATTCGGCCCCTACTTAATCAATGGAGGAGGCGGAGGGGGAAGAAGCAACCTCCCCCCATGCCCTCCTCCTTCCGGGATCTCCCGCCCCTCGTCTGGACCCTCTTCGCCGGCACGATCGTCAACCGCCTCGGCTACCTCGTCACCCCGTTCCTGGTGTTCTTCCTCGCCTCGCGGGGAGTGACCGGCTCCGACACCTCGTACGTCCTCGGAGCCCTGGGCGCGGGCAACCTCCTCGGCCCCGCGGTCGGCGGCGTCCTCGCCGACCGCATCGGCCGCCGTCCCACCATGCTCATCGGCCTGATCGGCACGGCGGCGGCGCAGGGCGCGCTGTTCCTCGCGCCCGGCGTCTGGACGATGGCGGCGGCCGCGCTGCTGATCAGCGCGACGGGCAGCACCGTCTCACCGGCCGCGTACGCGCTCCTCGCGGACGCGGTCGACAGCGAACGGCGCCAGCGCGCGTACGCCCTCTTCGGCTGGGGAGTGAACATCGGGACGGCGGTCGGGGGAGTCCTGGGCGGCTACCTGGCGGCCCACGGCTACTGGCTCCTCTTCGCGGTGGACGCGGGCTCGGTGCTCCTGTACGCCGTGGTGGTGACGTTCCGCCTGAAGGAGCCGAAGCGCCCGGCGAGGGGCGAAAGGGGAGGGAAGGGAATCGGCTACGGCGTGGTCCTCGGGGACCGCCTGGCCTTCCTCACCCTCCCCCTCTTCGGAGTGCAGCTCTTCGTGTACTCGCTCACGGAGGTGGCCCTGCCGCTCGCGATCCACGACAGCGGCCTCTCCCCGGCGGTGTACGGGTCGATGGCGGCGGTCAACGCGGTCCTGGTGGTGGCGCTCCAGCCGTTCGTGACCGTGTGGCTGGCGAAGCTGCCGCAACTGGCGGTGCAGAGCGCGGGCGGCACGCTGATCGCGGTGGGCGTGGCGCTCACCGGGCTCGCGGACGGGATCGTCGGCTACACGGTGTCGGTCGTGGTCTGGTCCCTCGGCGAGGTGATGGTGGCCGGCATCGCGGCGAGCGTCGTCGCCAACCTGGCCCCGGCCCACGCCCGCGGCCGCTACCAGGGCGCCTTCGGCTGGACCTGGGGCGTGGCCCGCTTCGCGGCCCTGACCCTGGGCGTCACCGTCTACACGACCCTCGGCCCGGCGGTGCTGTGGTGGACGGCCCTGGCGGCGGGCACGGCCGCGGCGGCGGCGACCCTCGCCCTGAGGACGAGGATCGAACGCCGCACGACCCACACGCTGGCGGCGTGAGGTTTTAGGGGGGCCGGGCTCACGGCGTCCGTCACCCCCCTCGCCCCGTTCTCGTCACTCGCCGGGGCTCCGCGCCGGGGCTCCGCGCCGAGGCTACGCGCCGAGGCTCCGCGCCGACGTGCGGTGCCGGACGCCGCTCCCTGATCCGGCCGCCCGATCGACAAGCCACCCCACCCCTAGACCCGCGCCTGCTCCGCCCGGACATGGGCCACGAGCGCGTTGGCGTGACCGTGGCCGAGCCCGTGCTCGGCCTTCAGCCAGGAGACCAGCTCCATGTGCTTGACGAGCGGCGAGGAACGCACGATCTCCAGCCACTCGCCGATCGGCCGGCCGTACTTCTTCTCGATGGAGGGGAAGTAACTGGCGGGACCCTTGACGACGTTCTCGGCCACGATGATCTCCTGGGGTGAGGCGGACGGTCACCACTTGGACCCCCGCCCCACCGCGAACTCATCGCTCTCCCCGGGGATCAATCCCGCCGGATGTGCTCGGGATCGACGTGCCGCCGCACCATGGGCACGGAGGCGAGCGCGGCCGCGAGCACCACGCCCAGCGCACAGGCGAACAGCAGCGGCAGCCCCTCCCAGTCCCAGTGCACCGCCCCGCCCCCGGTGATCAGATAACTGGACTCGGCAAGCCACCCGGCCACGATCGCCGCCCCCAGCCCCACCACCAACGGCAACACCACCTGAACCACCTGCACCACCCGCAACGTCCCGGCCCCCGCCCCCAACAACGCGAGCGCGGTCACCTGCCCCCGCCGCTCCATGGCCCGATCCGCCACGGACACGACGAACGCGGCCACCCCGATCACCAGCCCGAGCACCATCCCGACGACGAGCAGACTCCGAATCACGGTCAACTGCGCGAGCGAGTCGATCACGATGCCGACGGGCTCTACGGAGGCGGTGGGGGCGATGGCTCCGATGCCGTCCAGGACGGAGCGGACGGTGGCGGGGTCGGAAGAGCTGACCAGGACGAGATGGGTTCCTTCGATGTGGACCCCTTGAGGGATTAGCGAAGGTGGAACCAGAAGGCTTGGTCCAGCGACTCTTGAGGGGTCATAAAGGTGAGCCGTGATTGCGTCTTCGGGTACAGAAATATCTAGCTTTTTCCCGTTGCTCAAAGGGAAAGAGAAAGCCTTTCCGCTTTGAGCATCCTCGTCAAAAAGGAAAGACGGATCCTTGATCAGGAGAACTCTGTTATCGACGCACCCGTGAATTGACTCGGTGAAAGCAGCCAGCTGGGAACATGTGGCCACTATGGCTTCTACCCGTGGCAGGTCTTCTTCGAGGTTCCCTTTCCATGACTCGACGGACAACCCGTAATCATCCACTCCACTCAACCTGGTCACCTGTGAGCGTTGTTGAGGGTTTAGTTCGGCAAGAGGGATGCTGTACTCCTGAACAGGTGCTGTACGCCGACTTACCTGGTCCAGCTCGATGAGAATGCCCTGGGTAAGTGAGGCGCCGAATACAAGTAGTACGAGCCCTGTAGCCACTCGCAACGAACTTCCTGGGTCGACTTCCGTTCGGCGCATCGCCAACACCAGTATCAGTGATTTAGACTTTTCCGCAAGGAATTTCGAAAGCCATGCGGTGATTGGCGCCAGGCCAAGCACAAGCCCTGCGCCGGTCAGCAGGACGGCACAAGGGACCAGTACGGCGCTGGCAGATCCACCCGATGGATCTCGTCCCATCGCGCTGAGCACGCAATAGCCACCGATGACTCCGAGGCCTGGAACCAGAAACAGCGTCCCGTATTTCTTAGGCGGCTTGCGTTCTCCGGTACGCCGCGCACTGATGGGTGACGAAGCAGCCTGCTGTGCGCCAACTCGGCTCACGATCGCGGCGAGGATCGGACATCCCAACAGGCACGCGATCAATGTGGTCGTCTCGGGTCGTCCGTCTGCCGGATACCAGCGCAGTCCAGGAAGTCCGATGCGTGCCATGGCTTCGTTCACGCCGAGATACCCCAAAATCCCTAGGGCGGCCCCGAGGGACACAGCCGACACACTCTCGCTGGCATTGACTCGCAGCGTGTCCTTCGCGCTGAGGCCGACAAGCCGAAGCGCGGCGAGTCGGCGCGCGCGGGACTCGCCGGACAGGCGTGCGCATACGGAAAGAAAGATGACGAGGGGAAGCAGCACGATGCAACCGAGGGTGAACCGCAGGATGTCGACAGTTGAGGGGTCGATGAGTTCATGCTGCGTGTATGCCGACCCGAAGTGGCCCAGAGGTCTTGCTTCGCTGAGTTCAGCGGGAGGCACGCCGACGTAGGCGTACAGGTCGTCAGGCCCACTCAACCCCGCTGGCGCGATGGTGCCAACCACACGTCCGGGCACAAGGCCTGCGGCGCGAGGGTTGGCTGTCAAAACCTCCGCCAACTTTGGTGAAATGACCACTTCACCCGTGTGAGGAAGTTCTTTCACCCCAGGAGGAGTGGGTACGGGACCGGCCCCCATGCGTCCGATGAAAACCCGATGCAGTCGCTGTGATCCGTAGGGGTCTAGGAATTCCTGGTAGACAGCGGTTTTATTGTTTCCCGGGTAAACCGCTCGGCTTGTCACGCGGGCATCATTGGCAGCAATGATCGTAGGAATGGTGAGGGTGGCGGCAAGACAAGCCACTCCAAGCGCCGACCCCAACGACATCAACAGAAAACGAACCCGCCCCCTGCGCCCACTACCCCACAGCAGGCGCATTCCGAGGAGGAACGGGTTCACGCCGCCACCCGCTGTGCCAGAACGCCGTCCGTCATCGTGTACTGCGTATCAGCCTTCGCGGCGACATCAGCATCATGAGTGACGATGACCACCGCAGTCTTCTGCCTCCGCGCCAGCTGAAGGAACTCATCGAGCACGGCAGCCGCATTGGCGCTGTCGAGCGCCCCGGTCGGCTCATCCGCGAACACCACGTCCGGCCGGTGGACCAGAGCCCGGGCAACCGCCACGCGCTGACTCTGGCCACCCGACAGCTTCGAGGTCCTGCGCCGGACCAGGTCACTCATACCGAGCCGCTTCAACACCTGGCCGGCCATGGCGTGGGCGTGGTCCTTGCTGATCCCGGCGAGCCGAAGAGGAAGCGCCGCGTTCTCCTCGACGGTCAGCTCCGGCAGTAACTCCCCGTACTGGAAGACGAAGCCCAACCGCGTACGCCGCAACGCGCTGAGTTCACCGTCGGGGAGGCAGGACAACCGCTCCCCGTCGAAGGTCACCGCCCCGTTGGTGGGCGGCAGAACGCCGGCGAGGCAGTACAGCAGGGACGACTTGCCCGACCCGCTGCTGCCCATGATGGCGGCGACTTCGCCGCGCTTGAGTGTGAAGTCGACACCGATGACAGCCTGCTGGGTGCCGTAAAAAAGGTCCACGCCTTCGGCGCGAAGGATGAAGTCCATCGTGATGCGTACTCCTATGAGGCGGGAGCCGCTGATGGGCGGCTCCCGTAGGGACGGATGCTCTACCGGCGCCGCTCGAACTGCTTTGTGAACGAGCAGTTATCAGGTCGGAGAGAGCCGCGGTTCTGGCAGACTCGCACCTCGGCAGAATTCGTGTAGCGGGTGGCCCCGTCGTAGACGACCTTGTCGATCCAGACGGTCTTTTTCTGCGTACCGTTGAAACGGTTCCATCCGTAGCCGTGGACCCTCACTTGCAAGTAGACGTTGTGATTGTCGTCGAGGCCGGCATCACGCAGCTTTCCTTTGATGTGGAACGCGCCGTGCGCCTGCCCCGGCTCCTCCCACTTGTACTTACCTTCTTTGAACTCTGCTCCACCTGTTGCGAGGAGCCCTGTGTCGTGCCATGTCGGGTCAGCCATGGCCGCCCCCATCCCGCCGAAGAACAGCCCTGCGGTGAGCACCGCTGCAGTAAACTTCCTCATCAGCAACCCCTGCCAGTCACGTACCAACCGATCGTCACAGAACGTAGCGGTATAACTGCATTGCGAATAGCGCAGGAACGTCCCTTCCGGGTACGACCCCTCGATCCAGTGAATGAAGGCCTCTCGGCCGCCACTCACCCCGTAAGAGTGGTCGCCGGTGTGTTTGGGTAAGGGAGGACTGGAGCCTCGCGGCAAATGGAAAGACCGGGATTGACGGGTGCCGAGTCAACACGAGGGGTGCCCCTAGTGGGCCGGTCGGCGCTTCGAGGGCGCGGACTTGCCGCTTCAGTGGCCCCGGAAACGTCGAAGGGCCCCACCGTGAACGGTGGGGCCCTTCGACATCGTGCCCGGTGAGGCACTGGCGGAGGATACGAGATTCGAACTCGTGAGGGGTTGCCCCCAACACGCTTTCCAAGCGTGCGCCCTAGGCCTCTAGGCGAATCCTCCGACGGGAACATTACATGACCGAGGGGGGTGCTCGCGAACTCGATCCCAGGTGGGGTCGGTGAGGGGGTCCGGGCGGGAGGTGTGGGGTCCGGTGCCGCCGGCATCGGGTAGTCTGGGCGGAGCCCCTCACGCGGCGCTATCTGACTGAACTCCCCCAGGGCCGGAAGGCAGCAAGGGTAGGTCGGCTCTGGCGGGTGCGTGGGGGGCGCTTGCGTTCCCGGGGCCGGACAGGGCCGGACGGCGTGATCCGGCGTCGCCCCCCCCACAGAGGACGGCCCCCGGCCGTTTTTCCCGGGTTGTCGGTGCGCGCCTATAACCTCGTACACGTGTCGTCTCTCGCGCTCTACCGCCGCTATCGCCCCGAGTCCTTCGCCGAGGTCATCGGGCAGGAGCATGTCACCGACCCGTTGCAGCAGGCCCTGCGGAACAACCGGGTCAATCACGCGTACCTGTTCAGCGGGCCCCGCGGCTGCGGCAAGACGACCAGTGCCCGGATCCTCGCGCGGTGCCTGAACTGCGAGCAGGGGCCCACCCCCACCCCCTGCGGGGAGTGCCAGTCCTGCCAGGACCTCGCGCGAAACGGCCCCGGGTCGATCGACGTCATCGAGATCGACGCCGCCTCGCACGGTGGTGTGGACGATGCCCGTGACCTGCGGGAGAAGGCCTTCTTCGGACCCGCCTCCAGCCGGTACAAGATCTACATCATCGACGAGGCCCACATGGTCACCTCGGCGGGCTTCAACGCCCTCCTGAAGGTGGTCGAGGAGCCCCCGGAGCACCTGAAGTTCATCTTCGCCACGACCGAGCCCGAGAAGGTCATCGGGACCATCCGGTCGCGGACCCACCACTACCCGTTCCGGCTCGTGCCGCCCGGCACCCTCCGCGACTACCTCGGCGAGGTCTGCGGGCGCGAGGGCATCCCCGTCGACGACGGCGTGCTGCCCCTCGTCGTGCGCGCCGGCGCCGGGTCCGTGCGTGACTCGATGTCCGTCATGGACCAGCTCCTGGCCGGCGCCGCCGAGGACGGCGTGACCTACGCCATGGCCACCTCCCTCCTCGGCTACACCGACGGCACGCTGCTCGACTCCGTCGTCGACTCCTTCGCCGCCGGGGACGGCGCCGCCGCCTTCGAGGTCGTCGACCGGGTCGTCGAGGGCGGCAACGACCCCCGCCGTTTCGTCGCCGACCTCCTGGAGCGGCTGCGCGACCTGGTGATCCTCGCCGCCGTGCCGGACGCCGCCGAGAAGGGCCTCATCGACGCCCCGGTCGACGTGGTCGAGCGCATGCAGGCGCAGGCGTCCGTCTTCGGCGCCGCCGAGCTCAGCCGGGCCGCCGACCTCGTGAACGCCGGTCTCACCGAGATGCGCGGCGCCACCTCGCCCCGGCTCCAACTGGAGCTGATCTGCGCGCGCGTCCTGCTGCCCGCCGCCTACGACGACGAGCGCTCCGTCCAGGCGCGCCTCGACCGGCTGGAGCGCGGCGCCCCGTCGTCCGCCGCCGCGTCCGCGGCCCCCGCACCCGTCTTCACGCCCGGGCCCCCCGCGCCCGCCATGGGGTACGTCCCCGGGCCCGACGCCCACACCCCCATGGCCCCGCCCCCGCCCGTACAACCGCAGCC